>NZ_BJZP01000009.1 GCF_007992095.1 Paenirhizobium naphthalenivorans | reverse complement strand
CAAATGTGAGTCAGAGCCACGTCTCGGTGGAAGTCAACATCGCTATCACCCTTGCGGGAAGTGCTGATTTTCTCTTGACCCCGATTAGACCGGCAGTCTAATCGAGGTCAAGAGCATTGTGAATACAGCTGCGGATCATCTTATGGACCATCGACATCAGGCACGCGAACGCTTGCGGAAACTGCCGGACGGCCAACGCACCGCCTGGCTCGATACGGCAGAAGAGGAGTTCAGGGAGCGCGGGTTCGAAAGCGCATCACTGAACCGGATTCTCACGCGTGCCGGCATCAGCAAGGGCCAAGCCTACTATTACTTCGCCGACAAGGGAGAACTCTATCGCGCTGTGATCGAGCGGGCGATCACAGAACTGACCGGGCTAATCGACGCGCGCCTGCCAACCCCGGATTCCGCCGTGAGCTACTGGCGTCAGACGGGCGCGCTCTTCGGCAAAGTGACGACGATCCTCAAGCGGAATGATCGTCTGGCCGAACTCGGGCGTGGCATCTACCGCGAAGCGGCTGCACAGACCGCCATTGCCGACCTGCTCGTCCCCTTGCACGACCACCTCGAGCGGCTGATCGAAACCGGGCAGCAAATCGATGCCGTCCGCTCGGATTTACCCCTGACCTTGCTGGCCGACATGACCTTCGCCGTGGCGCGCCAAATCGACCAGTGGTTTGCCCTGAACACGCAAGACCTCGACGAGCAACGCGCGCTCGACCTCAACCACAGGGCTGTGGGCCTCGTGATCGCCATGCTGGCACCCGATGGATGCAGCCACCGAGCTGGCCTGTTCGGCCACGTCACCTTGAAGGATTGAACTCATGACCATCTCCCGTTTCGCCGTCGTCGCCCTTCTCGTCGCTTCGGCCCTCAATCTGAGCCTGATGGTGCCTGGAGGGTTCGTCGAGACCCGCGATTTCAGCGCTTATCCTGCGATTGTGCTCGGCGCATTCAACGTGTTCCTGACCGTGCTTGGCCTGGGAAGCTTGGTGCTCGCCTTTGTCCTCGCACGCAACGGCAAAGGATATGGCTTGTCGGCGCTTGCCGGTCTCGCCTTTGTCTGCGTTTATCTGCTCGACCTCATCCGTGTTTTCCCGGTGACGCCCAACCCTATGTCGCTTCTTTTGGCCACACTCGAATGGCTCGGTACCGGCCTCGGCGGGGCCTTGGTCGTGGTGGCGATCACGCTTGCCCGGCACGAGGCAACGAATTCGGAAACCTTGGACGGACTATCGTTTCCCGCGCCGGTGATAGTCGGTCTTGTCCTCGTGACGCTGATCATTGTCGCCTATGCGACCAGGTCCGCGATGGGCATATAGGTCATGGTGTGTCTGACCTGCACGGCCCGCCATATTCTCCATTTCCTCGACAAAACCGATCCCTAGTCGCCCATTATCAGGGTGCGTAAGCGGACCAGCACCTTTCTCCAGCGAACCTCCTCGATGAAGGGCGGCCGGCGGGTGAGGCCTTTGTTTTTCGTCTCCGGCAACGCTGGTCGCGGCGGCGACGGCGCGCTATGAGGACGACAGGAGACCGCCATGTTCACCCTCGAGCACACCGAGACATTTTCCCAGGACATCAAGAAGAGCCGGTTCATCGCGCGTGCGGCGCCGGTCGCGAGCGAGGATGAGGCCAAGGCCTTCCTCGCCGCCATCAACGATGCGTCGGCCAATCACAATTGCTGGGCCTGGCGCGTCGGCCAAGCCTATCGCTTCAGCGATGATGGAGAGCCGAGTGGGACCGCCGGCAAGCCGATCCTGCAGGCCATCGACGGCCAGGCGCTGGATGGTGTCGCGGTTGTGGTGACGCGCTTCTTCGGCGGCATTCTCCTCGGCAGCGGCGGTCTCGTGCGGGCCTATGGCGGCACGGCGGCGATGTGTCTCCGGGCGGCGACCAAAGTCGAGATCATTGCAAGGGTCGAGGGCGAGATTGTCGCCGTTTTTTCCGACCTTGCCGTGCTCAAGGCAAGGCTCTCAGCCCTGCCCGACCTGATCATCCTCGGCGAGGAATTCACCGCGACCGGCGCGATCCTGAGCCTAGCCCTGCCCGCCGAAGGCGCGGAAAGGGCCTGCATGCTGGTGAGCGATGTCACCAGCGGACGCGCGGTTCTGCGGCTTGCCGACGCCTAGCACCGACCGGGCGGTCGAAAACAGATCAGTGGACGGTGGTTTCGGGCGATTCGCCGCGCAGCAGGTTGAAAGCCTCGGCAAGTGCGGCGACGAGAATATCCGTCAGTTCATCGCCCTTGTTCTCAACCAGGAGCATCTGGATCGCGGCGTCCTGTCGCTCGAAGAATTGATCCGGTTCATTCGTCATTCTATCAGTCCCCTCATGGTGCCGATTCAGTCTGCATCGTTCGGGACTGTTTAACGCCAGCAGGCTTGCGCCGGGCTGTGATGCCCGGCTCGGCCCATGCCGGACGAGGGGGGGTCAGGCGGTTTGCGGCTCCCCACCTGCTCCATCTCCGGCGACGATCTCGCCGAATTTGGCGAAGAACTGACCGGCCAGCTTCTTAGAAGTCGAATCGATCAGCCGGCTTCCCAGCTGGGCAATCTTGCCGCCGACCTCGGCCTTGACCGTGTAGGTGAGGATCGTCGCATTGGGACCGTCGGCGGCAAGAGAAACGTCGGCGCCACCCTTGGCGAAACCGGCAAGCCCACCCTTGCCCTCACCCGCAATCGTGTAGGAATGTGGCGGATTAAGATTCTGCAGTTCGACGGAACCCTCGAACTTCGCCTTGATCGGACCGACCTTCAAAACCACCTTGGCGGTCATACTAGTGTCGGACGTCTTATCCAGGCTTTCGCAGCCGGGTATTGCCTGACGCAATACATCCGGATCGTTCAGGGCCCGCCAAACCGCCTCTACCGGTGCTTCGATCCGTTCGCTGCCATTCATATCCATGATGCTTTTCCTCCCAGGGCGAGCGTCCCACTGGCGCTCCGCCCCTCCCCGGGCCGAACGGCAGCTCTTAGAAGGCCAGCTTACAGACGGCCGCGCGGATCGCAAGGGACCCGCCGCAACGATCGAACGATCAGACGAGAACGGCCTGTTCGATACGGTCTTCGGCACCGAAGAATTTCAGATAGCGTTCGACCTCGGCCGGATCGCCGGTTGCCTTTCTCGGGTTATCGGAAAGCTTGACGGCCGGATGGCCATTGGCCTCGCTGACCTTGCAGACCAGCGAAATGGGTTTCAGCCCCTCGATCTCGCGCGGCGCGCAGCCAGCGAAATCATTGGTCAGGTTGGTGCCCCAGCCAAAGCTCATGCGCACCCGACCCTCGAAATGACGATAGGTATCAATGATAGCATTAACATCGAGACCGTCGGAAAAGATCAGCAGTTTCTTCCGGGGGTCGCGCCCCATCTTCTGCCACCATTCGACAATCTTCTCGCCGCCCTCGATCGGTGGGGCGCTGTCGGGACGAAAGCCCGTCCAGTCCGCAACCCACTCCGGCGCATTGCGCAAAAAGGCGGCGGTTCCGTAGGTGTCGGGGAGCACTATAAGAAGATTGCCGCCATAGAGGCGGTTCCAGTCACGCATGACGTTATAGTTTGCGGCGAGCAGTTCCGCATCGGTCTGGGCGAGAGCGGCGGTAACCATGGGCAGTTCGTGAGCGTTGGTGCCGACGGCCTCCAGATCGGAATCCATGGCAAGCAATACATTGCTGGTACCGGTGAAACCCGGACCGATGCCTTCCTTCAGTGCCTCGACGCACCAGCGCTGCCAGAGGAAGCTGTGCCGGCGACGGGTGCCGAAATCGGAGATCCTGAGGCCGGGCAATTCGCGCAGTCGCTCGACCTTGGCCCACATTTTGGCCTTGGCGCGGGCATAGAGCACGTCGAGAGTGAAAAGGCCCATGTTCCTGGACACCGTGCGCGAGCGCAACTCGTTGATGATGGCAAGGGCCGGGATTTCCCACATCGTCGTTTCCTTCCACTTGCCGTGAAAGTTGAGGACGAACTGGCCATCCTTCTTGGACAACTCGTATTCGGGCAGCTGGAAGTTGGCGAGCCAAGCGAGAAACTCCGGCTCGAATATCTGCTTGGTGCCGTAGAACGTATTGCCGGCCAACCAGATACCTTCCTTCTTGGTAAGGCGCAGGGAACGGGCGAAATCGAGCTGCTCCCGCAGTTCCCCCTCGTCGATCTCCTCGGCGAGACGCACGCTCGTGGTCCGATTGATCAGGGTGAAGGTCGCGTCAACATCCGGGTAGAGCTTCCAGATCATCTGTAGCATCAGCAGCTTGTAGAAATCAGTATCAATCAGGCTGCGGATAATCGGATCGAGCTTCCAGCTGTGGTTGAAAACTCGAGTCGCTATGTCAGTCTTGGTCATTGGGGGACCGCCCTGCAGGTCTCGGCCGGTGGGGCCGTCGTCGGCCGAGATTCGCCCCTGCCGCTTCCGCGTTACTTATCGGAAATCCACCCTGCAAAGTCCATAGGGGCCAATTGCTGCTGGACCGGCGTCTGCAAAACCCTGACGGGCCTCGGTCGGAGTCAAAGTCCATGAACGCATGCGGCGCTTAGCGCTGTCAGACAGGTCAACTCTGCTGTTCATCGGACGTCTCCCTCTGGTTCTGAAACGCGGCACCGCAGTGCCGCTGTCTTAGATCAAACGGAGGCAGCGCGCGATTTTTCCGAAGCGTAGGCCCATAGGCTGCGTCAATAGCCCGCCGCGGCATCCACGACATGTTCAAGCGGCTGACCCGATTCAAACCGGGCGATCTGGCCTTCGACATGACGGAAAAGCGAGCCAACATCGGAGGAGGCAGCGGCATGGGGCGTGATGATAACATTGTCCAAGGCCCAGAGCGGGCTTTCGGGTGGAAGCGGCTCCGATTCGAAGACGTCGAGCGAAGCGGCTCCAAGGACACCATTTTCCAGTGCGGCAACGATGTCGGTCTCAACCTGACTGCCGCCACGGCCGGCGTTGATAAAGACCGGCTTGCCGAGCGCGCGCCCCTGGCGAAGCCTGGCGAAGAGCGAGGCATTGTAAAGCCCGTGTGTCTCAGGCGTCAGCGGCAAGAGGCCGACCAGGATGTCTGTGCGGGCGAGGAAAGCGTCCAGTCCGGCGGCATCGAAGGTCTCGACGCCGTCGATCCGCTTCTTGCGACGCGACCAGCCGACAACATCAAAGCCCATCATTTTGAGCTTGGCGGCCGCGTCCTGGCCCAGCACACCGAGGCCCATAACGCCGACTGTCACGTCGCGGGCTTCCGGCTGGGGCGAGACCTCGTCCCAGACATGGTTGCGCTGCTGGCGAGCATAGGGCAGCACACCGCGCAGGTGGCTCAGGCATTGCAGCACGACCCATTCACTCATGCGGTCGGTCAAGCTGCGGTCGACGAAACGGACGACCGGCAGGTCCGGCAGATCGTAAGCCGAGAGGATGTGATCGACGCCTGCACCGCCGGAGAAGATCACCCGCAGATCGCGAGCGCGCTCGAACAGAGACGGATCGGGCTTCCAGACGACGGCATAGGACACGCCGGACAGGTCCCGGCCAGCATTCTGTGGCTCGGCCATGTCAATGACAGTGCGACCAGCAAAGGCGCCCTTCAGGGCTGCGATTACGCTTTGGCGCACGAATTTCAGGTCGATGACGACTGCATTCCGGTCAGGCATGGTGACAGATCCATTATTGACTGATGCCGCCGATCTCGACGGCTTCAAGGTTGAAGGCTGCGGCCATCAGCGCACGGGTATAGTCGGCCTTCGGTGCACGGAAGATCTCGGCGGCAGGGCCCTGCTCCACTACTTTGCCAGCGCGCATGACGATCACCTCGTTGGCGAGCGCCTTGACCACCCGCAGGTCGTGGCTGATGAAAAGATAGGCGAGGTCGTGTTTCCTCTGCAGGTCGCGCAGGAGATCGACGACCTGGGCCTGGACGGTCATGTCGAGCGCCGAAGTCGGTTCGTCAAGCATGACGAAGCGGGGCTTCAGCACCATGGCGCGGGCAATGGCGATGCGCTGGCGCTGGCCACCGGAAAATTCATGCGGGTAGCGCCAGCGGGTCGCGGTATCGAGGCCGACCTCATCCAACGCCCAGCAGACACGGGAATCTCGTTCGGCGGCCGACAACGTGCGCTCATGCACCTTCAGTCCCTCGGCGATTATTTCGCCGACCGACATGCGCGGGCTTAACGATCCGAATGGGTCCTGGAAGACGATCTGCAGGCGATCGCGCAGAGGCCGCATCTCGGCGAAGGAGTATTTGTCGATGTCTTGGCCGATGAAGCTGATCCGGCCGCTGGAGGAGATGAGACGGGCAAGCGCCAGACCGAGCGTCGTCTTGCCCGAACCGGATTCGCCCACGACGCCGAGCGTCTGGCCGGCGCGCAGGACCATATCGACACCGTCGACCGCCTTCACATGATCGACCACCTTGCGCAGGAAGCCGGCTTTGATCGGGAACCACACGCGGATGTCGTCACCCTGCATGACGACCGGCTTGGTCTCATCAAGGGCCGGCGGTTCGCCGCGGGGCTCGGAGGCCAGGAGCTTCTTGGTGTAGTCGTGCTGCGGTTTGGTGAAAATGTCCTCGACCAGACCGCTTTCGACAATATTGCCCTTGGTCATCACACAGACCTTGTCGGCGAACTTACGCACGATGCCGAGATCATGAGTGATAAACAGCATGGACATGCCATGATCGGCCTTGAGCTGACGCAGCAGGTCGAGGATCTGCGCCTGCACCGTCACGTCGAGCGCGGTGGTCGGCTCGTCGGCGACCAGAAGTTTTGGCCGGTTGGCCAACGCCATGGCGATCATGACACGCTGCCGCTGGCCGCCGGACAACTCGTGCGGATAGGCAGAAAGACGCTTTTCCGGATCGCGGATGCCAACCTGGCGCAGGAGCTCCAGCGTGCGCACGCGCGCCACCTCGCCGGTGATTGCCTGATGCAGCTCCAGGATCTCACCGATCTGCTTCTCGATGTTGTGAAGCGGATTGAGCGAGGTCATCGGCTCCTGAAAGATCATGGTGATGTCATCGCCACGCACAGCGCGCAGCTCGGCTTCCGACGCGGTCATCAGGTCGCGGCCCTCGAACAGGACCTCACCCGAGGGATGGCTCGCGGACGGATAGGGCAGGAGCTTCAGGATGGAGGCGGCGGATACCGATTTTCCGGAGCCGGATTCGCCGACCAGCGCCACGACCTCGCCGGGCGCGATGTCGAAGGACACCCGATCGACAGCGAGCGTTTCCTGATCCCCCTGGTGGAAGACGACCGAAAGGCCGCGGACGGAAAGAAGGGGCGCAGTCATCTGAATGTCTTCCTCGGATCGAAGGCATCGCGCACCGCCTCGCCGACGAAGATCAGGAGTGAAAGCATGATCGACATGGTGAAAAAGGCGGTGAGGCCGAGCCAGGGTGCCTGAAGATTGCGCTTGCCCTGGGCGATCAACTCGCCGAGCGATGGCGAGCCAGGCGGCATGCCGAAGCCAAGGAAATCGAGGGAGGTCAGCGTGGTAATCGAGCCCGAGAGGATGAAGGGCAGGAAGGTCAGCGTCGCGACCATGGCATTGGGCAAAAGGTGGCGCAACATGATGGTCCAGCTGCCGACGCCGAGCGCGCGGGCGGCATTCACATATTCAAAGTTTCGGGCCCGCAGGAATTCGGCCCGGACGATGCCGACAAAACTGACCCAAGAGAACAGAAGCATAATTCCGAGCAGAACGAAGAAGCCGGGCGGCAGGATGGCGGCGATGATCAGCAGGATGTAGAGCACGGGCATTGACGACCAAATCTCGATGAAGCGCTGCATCAGCAGATCAGTCCAGCCGCCAAAATAACCCTGAATGGCGCCGGCGCTCACGCCGATAATCGCCGAGAAAAGGGTCAGGATCAGGCCGAACAACACCGATATGCGGAAGCCGTAAATCATCCGTGCGGCGACATCTCGCGCTTGATCGTCGGTGCCGAGCCAGTTGAGGTTGCCGACAACGCAGTTCGGATCCTCGGTCTTCAGCGGATAGGCGGCGCATCGCTCTTCGTTGTCCATCAGCCAGAAGGGCGCGGTCGGAGCCGAATGGGGGATTTCGGAATTGACCGTGCGGTAGGAGTAGCGGATCGGCGGCCAGAGCATCCAGCCATTGGCGTTGATCTCGTCCATAACGAAGGGCGAGCGATAGTCGGTGACCGCCAGGAAGCCGCCAAACTTCTCCTCCGGATAGTCGACGACGACGGGAAAGAGGATCTCGCCCTTGTAGGAGGCAATCAACGGACGGTCGTTGGCGATGAACTCGGCAAACAGCGACAGCACGAAGAGAACCATGAACAGCCAGAACGACCAGTAACCGCGCTTGTTGGCCCGGAAGTTCTCCAGACGCCGCTTGTTGGTCGGCGAGAGCCACGGCTTCCTGATCGGCGCCACGGCATCGGTACGGGTGACGTCGAGAGAGGTCATGTCAGACATCCCTTCGCTCGAAATCGATGCGCGGATCGATCCAGGTGTAGATCAGGTCGGAGACCAGGCTGACGACGAGGCCCATGAGCGAGAAGATGTAGAGCGTGGCGAAGACGATCGGATAGTCGCGATTGACGACGGCGAGGTAGCCGAGGCGGCCGAGGCCGTCGAGGGAGAAGATGTTCTCGATCAACAGTGAACCGGTGAAGAAGGCGGAGATGAAGGCGCCGGGAATGCCGGCGATGACGATCAGCATGGCGTTGCGGAAGACGTGGCCATAAAGCACCTGACGTTCTCCGAGTCCCTTGGCACGTGCAGTCACCACGTACTGCTTCTTGATCTCCTCGATGAAAGAATTCTTGGTCAAGAGCGTGGTCGTGGCGAAGGCCGAGAGCAGGAGCGCCGTCAGCGGCAGGGTAAGGTGCCAGAAGTAGTCGAGGATCTTCTGCCACCAGGAGAGCTCGGCGAAGTTGTCCGAGATCAGGCCGCGCAGCGGGAACCAGTCGAAGAAGGATCCGCCGGCAAACAGCACGATCAGCAGGATGCCAAACAGGAAACTTGGCACGGCATAGCCGATGACAATAACGCCCGAGGTCCAGACATCGAAGGGCGAGCCGTCCTGGACCGCCTTCTTGATGCCGAGCGGAATGGAAATCGCGTAGGAAATGAGCAGGATCCATACGCCAAGCGAGATTGACACCGGCATTTTCTCTACGATCAGGTCGATGACCGTGGTGTTGCGGAAGAAACTCTCGCCGAAATCGAAGCGGATGTAGTTCCACATCATCTCGAGGAAACGGGTGAGCGGCGGTTTGTCAAAGCCGAACTGCTTTTCCAGCTTGGCGATCAGTTCCGGATCAAGCCCCTGCGCGCCACGATATTTCGCCCCCATCTCATCACCGGCAAACTGCTGGTTGAGCATGTCGCCGCCGCCAGAAAGGCGCTGGTCGGCACCGTCGCCCTGGCCGGTCAGTTGGGCAATCACCTGTTCGACCGGGCCACCGGGCGCGAACTGAATGACCAGGAAGGAAATCGCCATGATACCAACGATGGTCGGGATCATCAGCAGGAGGCGCCTCAGGATATAGGCACCCATCAGCGATGAAATCCGCTCAATAGGCTGAGAACACCGTCCATTGCTCTGCTACCCAATACGTTCTCTCCTTGTTGCCTTTGGAAGCGCCGTCTAGCCGCGCTGATTCGTGGGTTCCATTGGTAGCGGCTCATAGTGGAGACGCAAGGCCCCTCCTATTGAGCCACAGATTTGGACCACCATATGTCTGGAAAGCCGATGCCATAGGTCGGGAGTTCTTGCGGATGGGTGAGCCTGTTCCAGTAGGCAATCTTGGTCTCGCCGGAATAGAACAGCGGCACCACAAAGTGATTGGCTAGAAGAACGCGGTCCAGCGCCTTGACTGCCGCCACCTGTTCCTCGCGGCTCGGGGCCGTGTTAATCATACCGATCAGCTGATCGACAGCCGGATCAGAAATGCCGGCATAATTGCGCGATCCGGCCGTATCCACCGACTGCGAGCCCCAGTAATTTGCCTGTTCATTGCCGGGATTCATCGTCTGTGCCCACACGACCCAAATCACGTCATAATCAAAGCTGCGGGTGCGGTTGATATATTGCGAAGCATCCACCGTGCGCACACGAGCATCGACGCCAATCTTCTTGAGACTAGCGACATAGGGTAGAACTGATCGCTCAAACGAAGGGCTGCTCAGCAGGATCTCGAAGCTCATCGGCTGGCCGGTTTTGCTGTTGACCATACGGTTGCCCTTGAGCTCCCATCCGGCCTCTTTAAGCAAGGCAATGGCCTTGCGGAGATTGTCCCGGACCTTCTGCGGATCACCACCGACCGGGTTGGTGTAGGGTGTAGTGAACACCTGCGACGGCACCTTGTCCTTCAGGGCCTCAAGCATTTCCAACTCGCGCCCCTGCGGAAGACCTGAGGATGCGAGTTCCGTGCCCCAGAAATAGCTGTCAACACGCTTCAATCCGCCGTAGGCGAGGTTCTTGTTCAGATCCTCGAAGTCGAAGGCATAGTTCAAGGCTTCGCGCACGCGGGGATCTTTGAATATCTCTCGGCGCATGTTCGGCACCATCGCCTGCATGATGCCGGTGGCCCGGAATGGGTTGGGCAGGGACTCGCGGATCACGAGGCCATCCTTGACTGCGGCAAAGTCATAACGGGTCGCCCAGCGGCTGGAGCTTTGCTCCTGGTAGTAGTCGAGCGTGCCGGCCCGGAAGGCCTCGAATTCGACGTCGGCGTCAGAGAAATAGGTGTGCGTGATCACCTTGAAATTATTCTGGCCGATATTGATCGGCAGATCCTTGGCCCAATAGTCATCGCGCAACTCGTAGCGGATTGTCGACCCAGGCTGAAAGGCGGCGATCTTATAAGGCCCCGAGCCCATCAGCGGTTCAAGAGTGGTGCGCGAGATGTCGCGCTGCCGGCCCTGCGCGTCCTTGCCCTCCCACCAGTGTTTCGGCAGAATTGAAAAGTCGCCGACGATGGACGGCAGTTCACGGTTGTTTTTTTCGTCAAAACGGAAGGTGACCTCACGGTCTCCGGTCTTCTCGGCGCTGATCACGTGCCGGTAATAGCTGGCGTAAAGCGTGCTGTGGTGTTTCGCACCGTTGAAGCTGAAGATTACATCCTCCGGCAGCACCGGTTGGCCATCGGCCCATTTCGCCTCCGGCCGTAGCCTGAAGGTGACCGAAGACAGGTCTTCCGGATAAGAAAGCGCTTCTGCCAGAAGACCGTATGTGACGGAGACTTCATCTTCCGATTGCCGCATCAGCGTGTCGAAGACGGAGGCGATGCCTGCGGCAGGGGTGCCTTTGTCGATCAGGGGGTTGAAGCTGTCGAACGTGCCTTCATCCGAAAGACGTAACTCTCCACCTTTCGGCGCATCGGCATTTACATAGGGTAAATGCTTGAAATTAGAAGGTAATTTTGGCTCACCTAGAACCGCAATCGCGTGGCGCCATTGAGTTTCGCTCGCTGAAAGCTGAAGCGGCGCAGTGACCGAAAGCAACAGCGCAGCAACACCAAATCCAACACGTGCCAAATCCATCCAAATCACCCCTCGTTTCTTATGGATAACAGGAACAATAGGCCAAACCACGGCAAAAAACAGACCGGCCGCACGCAAGAACACAAAGGGCCGCGGAAAACACGGATTCACCAAATTCCCGTTCCAGAGTATCGTTGTGGCAAATCACCTGGAGGGGACGGGTGGTCCTTGATGTGGTGGAAAACGATATGACGAAAATGGTGCGCGGAAGGTTGAAGGCTATGGCAAGAGGGCTGGCCGTGGCGGCGGGTCTTCTCTCTGCGGTCGCTGGCGGGGCTGCCGCGGAGAACCGGCCGGCCAAAGAACTATTCGGAGGCATGAAACTACCGGCGCGCGCTGCACCTTCCCCCTATGGTTCCTATGCCAAGGGCTGCATTGCCGGCGCTGTCGCCATTCCGTCCGACGGACCCAACTGGCAAGCCATGCGTCCATCCCGCAACCGGCGCTGGGGACACCCGCAGATGATTTCGCTGATCGAGCGACTGTCGAAGGACGCACCCAGTGTCGGCTGGCCGGGCATCCTGATCGGTGACATATCGCAGCCCCGCGGCGGTCCAATGCTCAACGGCCACGCTTCGCATCAAATCGGCCTCGACGCCGACATCTGGCTGACACCGATGCCGGACCGCCGGATGTCGGCCAAGGAGCGCGAGGACCTTCCCTTCACCACGATGCTCAAGGAAAACAAGTTCCTGACCGTCAATGACAAGGTTTGGACACTCGCGCACGCCCGCCTGATCATGCTGGCGGCGAGCTATCCGCAGGTCGAGCGCGTCTTCGTCAATCCGGCGATTAAGAAGAAGCTCTGCGACACGTGGACCGGCGACCGCACGGCACTCGGCAAGGTGCGGCCGATCTACGGCCATGACGCGCATTTCCACATCCGTATCAAATGTCCGCAAGGTGCCTCGGGGTGCAAGCCGCAGGCGGCGGTTCCGCCCGGCGACGGCTGCGACAAGTCACTGGCATGGTGGTTTACCGCCGAGCCATGGGCCAAGCCGAAGAAGGACCCGAACGCCCCACCGCCGAAGCCGCCGCGGCCGACGCAGCTGTCCGACTTGCCGAAGGCCTGCGCCGTCGTCTTGCAGGCGCCGGCAGCTGAGAGCGAAATGGCCGCGACCTATGGCGGCGGCGCTCCGATCTCCGCGCTGACTGCCGCGCCGGCGATCCCGAACGGCGCGGTCCCGGCCCTTGCGGCGCAAATGCCGGAGCTCCCCGATGTCGTGCCGATCCCACTTGCGCGCCCTGCCGGCTATTGACACACAAAACGCTTCGTCAAGACTCTTCTCAAGCACCTCGTCCTGGGTTAGAAGGCGATCAAATCGATTTAAATCCAAAAGACAGTTAACTATGACCCGATGTGTCGCCCTGATTGCCCATGACCAGAAGAAGGACGACATGGCGGACTTCGCCGATCGTCATCAAGCGCGGCTGTCCGGCTGGCGGATTGTCGCGACCGGCACGACCGGCGGCCGGATCCAGACCGCCTGCCGTTCCCTTGAAGTGACCCCGCTAAAGAGCGGACCACTTGGCGGTGACCAGCAGATCGGCGCGATGATCGCCACAGGCGAGATCGACATGCTGATTTTCTTCGTCGATCCTTTGACATCCATGCCACATGATGTCGATGTGAAGGCGCTGATGCGACTGGCGACAGTCTACGACATTCCCATGGCGCTCAACCGCGCCACAGCCGAAATCCTGATGATCACCCACGCAAACTGAACCACCCGCCCGACTCGCAGCGGCCCAAACGGAACCGGACATGCCCAAGCCCATCGACAACGACAAGCTGACCTTTCCCATCCTGATCGGCGACATCGGGGGCACGAACGCCCGCTTCTCCATTCTGATCGACGCCTATGCCGAGCCGAGGCAGTTCCCAATCGCACACACTGCCGATTTCGCCACGATAGACGAAGCGATCCAGGTGACCGTGCTCGACAAGACTTCGGTGCAGCCCCGTTCGGCGATCCTGGCCATCGCCGGACCAATCAAGGGCGACGAGATCCCGCTCACCAATTGCGACTGGGTGGTGCGACCCAAGGCGCTGATCGCCGATCTCGGCTTCGCTGAGGTTTTGCTGGTCAACGACTTCGAGGCTCAAGCCCTCGCGGTGGCCTCGCTTGCCGAAAAGGACCGAGCGCCGATCGGCGCCAATAACGTCAGCCCGATCGCCTCGCGTGTCGTGCTCGGGCCGGGAACCGGCCTCGGCGTGGCGGGTCTCGTCCATGCCCAGCATACTTGGTTTCCCGTGCCCGGTGAGGGCGGTCATGTCGACATCGGCCCGCGCAGCGAGCGCGACTTCGCGATCTTCCCGAACCTGACACCGATCGAAGGCCGCATCTCGGCCGAACAACTGCTGTGCGGTCGCGGCATCGTCAACATCTATCATGCCGTCTGCGCGACTGACGGTATCGAGCCGAAATTCACCCTCCCGGCCGACATCACCGCCACAGCCCTGTCAGGAGCGGACACCCAGGCCGTGGAGACCATCAGCCTGTTCGTCACCTATCTCGGTCGGCTCGCAGGCGACATGGCGCTGATCTTTATGGCGCGCGGCGGCGTTTTCCTCTCCGGCGGCATTTCCCAGAAAATCATCCCCGCCCTCAAGCGGCCGGAATTTCGTCAGGGCTTCGAGGACAAAGCTCCGCATACCGCGCTGATGAAGACGATCCCGACCTTCGTCGTCACCCACCCCCTCGCCGCCCTTTCGGGCCTTGCAGCCTTTGCTCGGACACCCGCCAATTTCGGCCTGGCGACCGAAGGACGGCGCTGGCGAGGCTGAGTTGCCGCTTCGGCCCGCATCGGATTGACTATGGCCAAACGGCATTCGACTGGCTATAGAGCGCGCAGCGCGGGCCAATGGCGCATGCCGCAGCCCATTTCCAACGGGAACGCCCTCATTTGAACGCCAGCAGGACAAACCAGACACCGGTCAGCTCGACAAGCGTAACATCGGTCCTTAAGCGCATCATCGCGGAAAACGGCCGTGACCATGTGCGCGGCTATCTGTTTGCCATTGCCTGCTTGGCAACCGTCGCCCTGACGACGGCTTTCACCGCCTGGATCATGGAAGCGGTCGTCAACGAAGCCTTCGCCAACCAGCGCGCCGACATCGTCTGGCTGATCTGCGGTTCGATCCTCGCCGCTTTCATACTGCGCGGTTTCGCCGGCTATGGCCAAGCGGTCACGCTGTCGAAGATCGGCAACAACATCGTTGCACGCTACCAGCGACGGCTCTACTCGCACCTGATGACCCTATCGCTCGGCTACTTCACCGAGTCCCGCTCGGCGCGCATGGCCGCCCAGATCAGCCAGAACATCAGCGGCATCCGCGACGTGTTGAACCTCACCGTAACCTCGATGGCGCGCGACCTGCTGACGCTCATCGCGTTGATCGGCGTCATGGTGTTCAAGGACCCGGTTCTGTCGCTGATCGTCTTCGTGGTCGCGCCGCCACTGCTCTATGCGATGCGCTATATTTCCAAGCGGCTTCGCAGCGCCACGAAGGAATCGGTCGTTTTCAACAGCCACGTGCTGGGAGCGATTCAGGAGACGATCCAGGGGATTGCCATCGTCAAGGCCTTCACCATGGAGGAGGAGCTTGAGCGCAAGGTCCAAGGCACGATTGACGCGGCGGAAAAGCGCTCCAACCGGATCGCTCGCCTGAGCGAGCGCACCTCGCCAATCACCGAGACCTTTGCCGGCGTGGCGATCTCCAGCGTGCTAGCCTATGCCGCCTTCCGGTCGATCTATGGCGGCGTCCTGCCGGGCGCCTTTTTCTCCTTCATCACCGCCCTTCTGATGGCCTACGAGCCGGCCAAGCGACTGGCCAAGCTCCAGGTGCAAATGGAGCGCGCCGTAGTCAATGCCCGGATGATCTACGAGATCCTCGACATGCAGACCCACCAGCGCGACAAGGATGGCGCTGCCGATCTCAAGGTGACCGAGGCGCGCATCGAATTTCGCGGCGTAACTTTCGCCTATGGCGAAAATGAAGCGATCCTCAAGGGCATCGACTTCGTCGCCGAGGGCGGCAAGACGACCGCGCTGGTCGGACCCTCCGGTGCCGGCAAGTCGACGGTGATCACCTTGATTCCGCGATTCTACGATCCGCTCGAGGGCGCGATTCTGATCGACGGCCAGAATATCGCCGACGTCACAAAGGCTTCGTTGCGCAAGCATATCGCCTATGTCTCGCAGCAGCCCTATCTCTTTGAAGGTACGATCCGCGACAATATTCGCTACGGCCGTCCAGACGCCACCGTGGCCGAGATCGAGGAAGCCGCGCGGCTTGCCAATGCCCATGATTTCATTCTGGCTCAGCCGCTCGGTTATGATACGCCAGTCGGAGAAAACGGCGTGACCTTGTCCGGTGGCCAGCGCCAGCGGCTATCGATCGCCCGTGCTCTGGTGCGCAATGCGCCGATCCTGCTTCTGGATGAGGCGACATCGGCGCTCGACACCGAGTCGGAGGCCTCCGTGCAGAAGGCCCTCGACAAGGCTATGACGGGCCGAACCGTGGTGGTCGTCGCCCACCGGCTGTCGACCATCCGCCGCGCCGACAAGATCATCGTCATGCAGGCCGGCCGAATCGCCGAAGAAGGTGCGCATGACGACCTTGCACAGCGTCCAGACGGGCTCTACGCTCGTCTAAACCAACTCCAACCGACCGCCACCACGGACGACTTCATCTAGGGACCGCGCCCATGCAGGATGCTATGAAACTCGTCGTGGTGGGTGCCGGTGGCCGGATGGGGCAGACGCTGATCCGTATGATCGAGACGACCGAAGGGGTGAAGCTGAATGCCGCGGTCGAGCGCCAGGGCTCCCCCCTGGTCGGCCGCGACGCAGGCGATCTCGTCGGGCTAGGCACCATCGGCGTACCTGTCACCGATGACCCGCTCGCCGCCTTTCTCAACGCCGACGGTGTCATCGACTTCACCTCGCCCACGGCCTCAACCGAATTCGCAGCACTTGCCGCCCAGGCGCGCATCGTCCATGTCGTTGGCACGACGGGGTGTCTGCCCGAACACGATACCAAATTCGAGGCCGCATCGCGCCATGCCCGCATCGTCAAATCGGGTAATATGAGCCTCGGTGTGAATCTGTTGTCGGTGCTCGTACAACAGGCCGCGCGCGCGCTCGACGCCGCCGGCTGGGACATCGAGGTGCTGGAAATGCACCACAAACACAAGGTCGACGCACCATCCGGCACGGCACTTTTGCTGGGCGAAGCGGCCGCCCGCGGTCGCGGCATCGATCTCGCCACGCATTCCGTACGGGTCCGTGACGGCCATACCGGCGCACGCGAGACCGGTTCGATCGGCTTTGCCACATTGCGTGGCGGCTCTGTGGTCGGCGAACATTCGGTCATTCTCGCCGGTGAGGGCGAATTGGTAACACTCAGCCACAGCGCCGGCGACCGCTCGATCTTCGCCCGCGGCGCGGTCAAGGCGGCGCTCTGGGCGCGCAACCAGAAACCAGGTCTTTATTCGATGCTCGACGTGCTCGGGCTATCTTCGTCCATCTGACAAACAATGCGGAGGAATTTCCGATGAGTGGTACTCTTGTGCTCGTGCGCCATGGGCAGAGCGAATGGAACCTGAAGAACCTGTTCACCGGCTGGAAGGATCCAGGCCTGACGGAGCTCGGGGTTCAGGAAGCCAATGCCGGCGGCAAGGCACTCGCCGACTACGGCATCAAGTTCGACATCGCCTTCACGTCGGCACTTTCGCGCGCGCAGCGCACCTGCCAGATCGTGCTCGACAATGTCGGCCAGCCCAATCTCGAGACGATCCGTGACGAGGCACTGAATGAGCGCGACTACGGCGACCTTTCCGGCCTTAACAAGGATGACGCGCGCGCCAAATGGGGCGAAGAACAGGTGCACATCTGGCGCCGCTCCTATGACGTTCCGCCTCCGGGCGGCGAGAGTCTGCGCGATACTGGCGCCCGTGTATGGCCCTATTACCTGACCGACATCCTGCCGCGCGTTCTCAGTGGTGAAACCGTTCTGGTCGCCGCCCACGGCAATTCACTGCGGGCGCTCGTCATGGTGCTGGACCGCCTGTCCAAGGAAGAGATCCTCAAGCTCAACCTCGCGACCGGCGTTCCGATGGTCTACAAGCTGAACCCGGACTCGACCGTCAAGTCGAAGGAAGTCCTGGGCGACATGTCGGGCGCACACTGACGCGCCCAGCTTCCATCAATTGGTGATGGTGAATTCGACGCGGTCAGCGGGAAACCGTGTGACCGCGTATTGCATTGGAATGCCGTCCATATCCGTGTTGAGCGCGCGCGTCACGAGAACAATAGCGCCGGGAGTGAGCGCCAGGTCGGCCACATCGTCTGGTTCGGCATGAATGGCTGAAATCTCGGTCACCTCACGCAGGTAGTCCGCCACGCCGAGATCTTCGAGCGCACAGGTGATCGAGCCTCTTCGGCGAAAGGCCACGTCGATTCCGTGGAAGCGCTCGGCCGGGAACCATGTCGTAGTGCGAGAGAGCGGCCGGCCGTCTGCCTTGCGCAGGGCATCGAGGCGGATGACCGGTTCGCCGATGGCGAGTTTGAGCCGCCGCGCCACATCCTCACTCGCGGGCTCCCGCCCTGATGACAACAGCAAGCCTTCCAGATCTCGTGCCTGCGCGCCGATGCCCTCGGTGAAGCGGGTGCGCCGCGCGATCGGAAAGGTGAACTTGTCCCTTCGCACGATCATCGTTCCGCGGCCCTGCGCGGCGCGGACGATGCCTTCCTGCGCCAAAGCCGCGAGCGCACTTCTCACCGTATGGCGGTTGACACCGAACGCTGCGGCAAGCTGCGTTTCCGCCGGCACCATGCCGGTCGCGTCATAGTCGCCTTGCGTGATCGACGCTCTTATCCTGTCGGCAATCTGCCGCCAGAGCGCCACGCCCTTTTGTCGTTCCATGGATTTCTGTTGTGTCATGTCACACGCTTGTCATGCCCGATTGGTAGCCATACAGTAACTTGTATGATTGTCTATATTACTAGACATTTAGAGGCCTGACAATGGAAGCAAAACAGGAAAATACGGAATCGGCGACGACGGAGCGGAAGCGGGTTGTGAACCTGCTGGCCCGTGCCGCGCTCAATGACCTGAGCCGCGCGTGGAACGGCCTATCCAAACAACCCGAAGTACAGATTCTGCGGGGGCCGGAGACCGGCCTCGTCATGGTGCGTGGCCGGATCGGCGGGGGTGGATCTCCCTTCAACCTGGGGGAGGCGACTGTCAGTCGCGCCACGGTAAGGCTGGACAATGGCCTGGTTGGGCATGGCCACGTCCTCGGCGCCAATCTCAAGCGCGCCAAGCTCGCTGCGGTTTTCGATGCGCTGTGGCAAGACCAGTCCCATCGCGAAATGGTCGAAGCCCAACTGCTGCAGCCGATCGAGGCCCAGACCGCCACGGACAAACGGCGGAAATCGGAGGAGACGGCTGCGACGCGCGTCGATTTCTTCACCATGGTACGGGGAGAAGACTGATGAACGCGAAGATCGAAGCTCTGACGGGCGGTTTTGCCGAACCGGTGCATCACGCCCAGAGCGTATTCCGCATGATGATGGACTGCCTGTCGCGGCCCGGGACAATCAAATCCATCCTGCCGGAGGTTGAACCACCAAAGCCGATGGGTATTGCCGCCGGCGCGATCGCGCTGACGCTTCTTGATCATGATACGCCAGTCTGGCTGACGCAGGGGCTCGCCAAGTCGACGGCGGCGGAATGGATCTCCTTCCACACCGGCGCGCCGCTCACCCGCGAGAAGTCGGAAGCGCGCTTCGCCTTTGCCGAGGCCGGTGCCTCGCTCTCCTCTTTCGGCCTTTTCGCCACCGGAACCCAAGAATACCCTGACCGATCGACGACGATTGTTCTGGAGGTAACCAGTCTCGAGAATGGCGCACCACTCAGGCTGACTGGACCGGGCATCCGCGACAGTACGGCGGTGTCTCCCCAGGGATTGCCCGAGATGTTCCTGCGGCAGTGGGCTGACAACCGCACACTCTTTCCGCGCGGCATCGACGTCGTTCTTACCGCCGGACACCAGATGCTCGGCCTGCCGCGCACCTGCAAGATCACGCCGAAGGAGGTTTGAGACCATGTATGTTGCCGTCAAGGGCGGGGAAGCCGCTATCGACAATGCACATCGACTGATGGCCGATCGGCGCCGCGGCGACCGCTCGCTTCCGGCGCTGACCATCGAGCAGATCGTCGAGCAGCTCGGCCTCGCCGTCGATCGCGTCATGGCGGAAGCCTCGCTGCATGATCGTGCACTGGCCGCGTTGGCCGTCAAGCAGGCGAGAGGCGACATGATCGAGGCGATCTTCCTCCTCAGAGCCTATCGCACCACACTGCCACGCTTCGGTTACTCGGTGCCGATCGACACCGAGCAAATGCAAGTCGAGCGCCGTATCTCCGCCACCTACAAGGACCTGCCCGGCGGCCAGCTGCTCGGCCCGACCTTCGACTATACGCACCGGCTGCTAGACACCTCGCTGCTGGAGGATGGCGGAGTGACCGAGCCCGTGCACAAGGAACCGCTCGGTGAAGCCGTGATGCGAGTGTCAGAAATCCTCGCTGAAGAAGGCTTGATCGAAGCCGATGGCGACATGCCGCCGGATCACATCGCCGGCGACATCACACGCGAGCCGATCGAATTCCCGATGGAGCGTGATACGCGCCTCCAGGCGCTCGCGCGCGGCGACGAGGGTTTCCTGCTTGCGCTGGCCTATTCGACCCAGCGCGGCTATGGCCGCACGCATCCCTTTGTCGGCGAGATCCGCATCGGCGAGGTGGAAGTCGAGCTGGACGTCCCCGAACTCGGCTTTGCCGTTTCGCTCGGAGAGATTCGCGTCACCGAGTGCCAGATGGTCAACCAGTTCAAGGGTTCAGCCAAGGCGCCGCCGCAGTTCACCCGAGGTTATGGCCTCGTCTTTGGCCAGAGCGAGCGCAAGGCCATGGCCATGTCGCTTGTCGATCGGGCCTTGCGCGTCAACGAATTCGGCGAAGACATCGTCGCACCGGCGCAGGACGAGGAATTCGTCATTTCACATTCCGACAACGTCCAGGCAACTGGCTTCGTCGAGCATCTCAAGCTACCCCACTATGTCGACTTCCAAGCCGAGCTTGATCTGGTCCGACGCATGCGTGGCGAGTTCGAGGCGATGCAACGCAAGCAGCAAAGCGCATTGGCCGAGGCTGCAGAATGACAGAACCATATTCAATCGCGGTTCTGCGCGCTGAACCAATAAGCGCTACCGACCGTGGATGCGATCATGACCGCAATAATGATTGTGAGAATGACACTGATATCCATTTCCAGCACCTCCTTCTGATCCAGGACAACGCTCGATGACGCAGAAAGTTTCGCAATATTCCGGACTGGCGAGTTATAATTTCGCTTATCTGGACGAACAGACAAAGCGGATGATCCGCCGGGCGATCCTCAAGGCGATCGCGATTCCCGGCTACCAGGTCCCCTTCGCCTCACGCGAAATGCCCATGCCCTATGGTTGGGGCACCGGCGGCGTACAGGTAACGGCCTCGATCATCGGTCAGGATGACGTGCTGAAGGTGATTGACCAGGGTGCCGACGACACGACTAATGCTGTGTCGATCCGCGCCTTTTTCCAGAAGGTCGCCAATGTCGCCGTCACCACCCACACCAAGGACGCGACGATCATCCAGACACGCCATCGCATCCCCGAGGAAAAGCTGAAGGAAAACCAGGTGCTGGTCTACCAGGTGCCAATCCCGGAACCCTTGCGCTTCCTCGAGCCGCGCGAGACCGAGACGCGCAAGATGCATGCGCTAGAAGAATATGGCCTCATGCACGTCAAGCTGTATGAGGATATCGCCAAGAATGGCCGGATCGCCACGACCTATGCCTATCCGGTCAAGGTCGCAGGGCGCTATGTCATGGACCCCTCGCCGACGCCGAAATTCGACAATCCGAAGATGCACATGTCGGAGGCGCTCCAGCTGTTCGGCGCCGGCCGCGAGAAGCGGATCTACGCCGTGCCGCCGTTCACCGAAGTCGTGAGCCTCGATTTCGAGGACCATCCGTTCGAGGTCCAGACCTTCGACAAGCCATGCGCGCTGTGCGGCGCGGAACAAGTCTATCTCGACGAGGTTATCCTCGACGATAAGGGTGGGCGCATGTTCGTCTGCTCCGACACCGATCACTGTGAAGAGCGCCGCGAGCATGGCCATGTTGGCCACCTGGGCGTTGCGAAGGAGGCCGCCGAATGACCGACATGCCGCTTCTCAAGGTCCGCGACCTGTCGAAATTCTATGGCAAACGTATCGGTTGCAGCAATGTCGCCTTCGAGCTCTGGCCCGGCGAGGTGCTGGCGATCGTCGGCGAGTCGGGTTCTGGCAAGACAACGTTGCTCAACTGCCTGTCGACTCGGCTGATGCCAACCACCGGCACGGTCGAATACCACATGCGCGACGGTGGCTATCGTGACCTCTACCACATGAGCGAGGCCGAGCGGCGTTTCCTGATGCGCACAGACTGGGGCTTCGTCCACCAGAACCCGGCCGATGGCCTGCGCATGACCGTATCGGCCGGCGCCAATGTCGGCGAGCGGCTGATGGCGGTGGGAGACCGCCATTATGGCAACATTCGCCGTACCGCCAGCGACTGGCTGGAGCGGGTGGAGATCAGCACGGACCGCATCGATGACCAGCCGCGCGCCTTTTCCGGCGGCATGCGCCAGCGCCTTCAGATCGCCCGCAACCTGGTGACCGGTCCACGCCTCGTCTTCATGGACGAGCCGACCGGCGGCCTCGACGTCTCGGTGCAGGCGCGCCTACTCGACTTGGTGCGCGGCCTCGTCAACGATCTCGGCCTATCGGCCATTGTCGTCACCCATGACCTCGCCGTCGCCCGGTTGCTGTCCCATCGCATGATGGTGATGAAGGACGGCCACGTCATCGAGCAGGGGCTGACCGATCGTGTCCTCGACGATCCGCGCGAGCCCTACACCCAACTGCTCGTCTCTTCGATTCTGCAAGTCTGATAGCCAGGAGAGGAAATTCCAATGGCAACGCCCCTCGTCGTCTCGGACGTCTCCAAGAGCTTCACCATGCACCTGCGCGATGGCCTGCGCCTGCCGGTGGTGGCCAATGTATCCTTCTCGGTCGCTTCTGGCGAATGCGTCGTGCTTGGCGGCCCCTCCGGCATCGGCAAGAGCTCAATCCTGAAAATGCTCTACGGCAACTATGCCGTCGATGCCGGCCAGATCCTGATCGACCACAAAAACCGCATCATCGACATCGCCAGCGCCGATCCGCGCTCGGTGCTTGAAGTTCGGCGCGCGACGCTCGGCTATGTCAGCCAGTTCCTGCGCACCGTGCCGCGCGTCGCCACCATCGACGTCGTCGCTGAGCCCTTGGTGGCGCGCGGCGTCGCGGCCGAGCAAGCGCGCGAACGCGCCGCCGAGCTGCTGGCGAAGCTCAACCTACCGCGCGATCTCTGGCAACTGCCGCCCGCCACCTTCTCGGGCGGCGAGCAACAGCGCGTCAACATCGCCCGTGGCTTCATCACCGACCACCGCATCCTGTTGCTCGACGAGCCGACCGCCTCGCTCGATGCCGCCAACCGCGCCGTCGTCGTCGAAATGATCCGCGCCAAGAAGACGGCCGGCATCGCCCTACTTGGTATCTTTCACGACGAGGAAGTACGGGAAGCTGTTGCCGACCGCATTCTCGACGTGTCGCAGTTCTCGCCCAGAAAGATTGCCGCATGAGCAAGAAACTCGGGCTTGAGCCTCTTATCCACGAGAGCGCCAGCGTAACAAACGCGACGCTCGGTCGCTACACCGAGGTGGCAGAGCGCTGTCGGCTCGACGAGGTCGTCATGGGCGACTATTCCTACATCATGCAGGACGGTTCGGTGTGGTGCGCCGAAATCGGCAAGTTCGCCAATATCGCGGCGGCTGTGCGGATCAACGCCACCAACCATCCAACGTGGCGGGCGACACTGCATCACTTCACCTATCGCGCCGCCGACTATTTCGACGGCGCCGCAAACGACCACGACTTCTTCGAATGGCGCCGGGGAAACCGGGTCACGATCGGCCATGACGTATGGATCGGTCATGGCGCCACTGTCCTGCCCGGCGTGACCGTCGGCAACGGGGCCGTGATTGGCGCAGGCGCTGTCGTATCGAGGGATGTCGCGCCCTACACGATCGTCGGTGGCGTTCCCGCCAGACTGATCCGCGAACGCTTCAACGCCGAGACCGCCACCGGCATGGAAGAACTTTCCTGGTGGAACTGGGATCATGACCGGCTGTTTGCCGCGCTTTCTGATTTCCGCACTCTCGACGCCCAGGAATTTGTCGAAAAATATGTTCGTTAATCATTATTTTTCAATATCTTAGGTAATTTTACATTTCCTACACAAATCTGACATTCGCGCTTCACGGTCCCTCGCTAAAGCCAGTGCGATCCGATGAATAGGACGTCGAAAGAGCCGAGATGAAATTCCAGCTGAAGAATGTCACCCGCAAGTTCGGCCAGCATGTCGCAGTGGACAGCGTGAACGTGGAGATTGATCGCGGCGAGATGGTCGGGGTCATCGGCCGATCCGGCGCCGGGAAATCGACGCTTCTGCGCATGATCAACCGGCTGGTTGATCCCTCCTCCGGCTCGATCCATTTCGGCGATGTCGAAGTCTCTGCCCTTCGCGGCTCCGGCCTGCGCAACTGGCAGCGCGACTGCGCGATGATCTTTCAGCAGTTCAACCTGGTACCCCGTCTCGACGTGCTGACCAATGTTCTGCTCGGCCGGCTCAACCATCGTCCGACAGCACTCAGTATCCTTAACATCTTCACCCGTGAAGAACGCATCATGGCGATCGCCGCGCTCGAGCGCCTCGGTATCGAGCAGACGGCCCTTCAGCCGGCCGGCACGCTGTCCGGTGGTCAACAGCAGCGTGTTGCGATCGCCCGCGCCCTGATGCAGGGGCCCAAGGTAGTGCTGGCCGACGAGCCGATCGCTTCGCTCGACCCGCTGAACGCCAAGATCGTCATGGATGCCCTGAGGGACATCAACAAGCGTGAGGGCATCACCGTCGTCACCAATCTGCACACGCTCGACACCGCACGCAATTACTGCTCCCGCATCATCGGCATGGCCAAAGGCTGCGTCGTCTTCGACGGGCCGCCAGACCAACTGACCGCTGAGACGGTCCAGGAAATCTATGGCGCAGACGCGAATGGTGACGGTGTCAATGAAAGCATGACGTCGACCAGCATTCGAATTCCGAGTGCCCCGGCGGCATCCGGCGCCCCCGCATCCCCCGGTTTCAAGGCTCTGGCCGTCGCCGAAGCTTGAAATCAAGACGATCGACCGCCCGCGTGAAGGGCACCCCATTGATCAGAACGCTCTCCGGACTGTCCGGAACAAAGGAGATGAACTCATGCTGAAGAAGACCCTTCTCGCCGCCGTGGCGCTCGTTTCGCTCGCCGGCGTCGCAGCAGCCGAAGACCTCAAGGAATTCCGCATCGGCATTCTGGGCGGCGAAAACGAAGCCGACCGTCTGCGCAATTTCCAGTGCATGGTCGACAAGCTGCCGGCCGCTATTGGCGTCGAAAAGGTCGCGCTGTTCCCGGCCGCCGACTATGACGGTGTAATCCAGGGTCTGCTCGGCGGTACCCTCGACTACGCAGAACTCGGCGCTGCCGGCTATGCCAAAGTATACCTTACCGACGCAAAGGCTGTTGAACCGATCCTCACCACCGTCCAGACCGACGGCTCGATGGGCTATCACTCTGTCATGGTTGCCCGCAAAGACAGCGGCATCACCAAGCTCGAAGACATGAAGGGCAAGAAGCTCGGCTTCGCCGATCCGGATTCGACGTCTGGCTACCTGATCCCGACCGTTACCCTGCCGGAGGCCATCGGCGCCCCGGTCAAGGAATTCTTCGCTGAAACCGGCTTCGGGGGCGGCCACGAAAACCTCGTTCTCGAAGTGCTCAAGGGCACTTTCGACGCTGGCACTACCTGGGCCTCTGGCGTTGGCGAATTCAAGGACGGCTACACTTCGGGCAATCTGCGCAAGATGGTCGACAAGGGCATCCTGAACATGGACGACCTCGTTCAGCTGTGGGAATCGCCGCTGATCCCGAACGGTCCGATCGTTGTGCGTTCGTCCATGAACGACGACATGAAGACAAAATTCAAGGACTTCATGATGGGCCTGCCGAAGTCTGACCCGGCTTGCTTCGCCGCCATCCAGGGTGGTGACTACACCGGCTTCGCCGAGGTCAATGTCGACTTCTACAAGCCGATCATCGACGCCCGCAAGGCAACCATCGGCGGCTGACCAGCCCTGATTATCCCGAGCCGGCGGACGCTTTGCAGTGTCCGCCGGTTTACTTTGACATCGCAGTCCTCGACCGCGCGAGATGCCAGAAGGCGGCCCCCTGCCATGAGTTCGACCACCCTGCCCAAGCTGAGTGAAAAGGGCGCCCTCATAGAGAACCACTGGCGTGAACTCGCCCGTGGCCGGCGCTTCTACACCACCATTTCTCTCGCGGTTCTGGCCTTCGCCCTTTGCGGATCGCTATGGTTCGCCAACGAGACGAATTCCGGCAAGTTTCTCGATCGGTTGCCCCATCTCTTCGACTTCGTCGGCGACCTGATACCGCGTGATCCAATCGAAGTGTGGCGCGCCCTCTTCGACCTGCCATCCCCTTATTTCGACGGCAGCCTGCAATACGATTATCCGGAAGGCCGTTACTACATCACCGAGACGCTCTACGTTCCGGAATATTTCTACAAGATGACCGAGACGCTCAACATCGCGCTGCTCTCGACCATCATCGGCTCGTTCTTTGGCTTCATCCTCTCCTTTTTCGCGGCAAGGAACATGACGCAGAACGTGTGGATCCGCGGTAGCGCCCGACGTTTCATGGAGATCCTGCGCGCGTTCCCGGAAATCGTACTGGCCGGTTTCTTCCTTGCTATCCTGTCATTGGGCCCGATCCCGGCGATCATCGCGGTTTCGATTCACACAATCGGCGCACTCGGCAAGCTGTTCTTCGAGGTGATCGAGAACGCCGACATGAAGCCCGACGAGGGATTGAAAGCCGTCGGCGCCAATTGGGTCGAGCGGGCCTGGTTCGGCATGGTCCCACAGGTCATGCCAAATTTCATCAGCTATTTTCTGCTGCGCCTCGAAATCAACGTGCGCGCCTCGACCATCATCGGCGCTGTCGGCGGTGGCGGCATCGGCGAGCAACTGCGGCTTTCTATCAGCCGTGGGCACGAGGCCAAGACGCTGGCTATCGTGCTGCTGCTGTTCCTAACGATCATCGCCGTCGACAATCTATCCGCATGGCTGCGACGCAGGTTCGTCGGCGACCAGGCTTTCCAGGCCGTGACGTAGGAGTCTGCCATGAACACACTGACAACCGCTGAGCTGGCCGCCGTTGCCGCTCGCCACCCGCACCTGCTTCAGCCATCCTTCTGGATGCGTTTCCGCTTTCCCCTGATTGGTGGCGCAACCGTTCTCTACCTGGTTTTTTGCTGGTGGTTTTTCGCGATCGGGCAGGTTCTCGGATCGGCAAACTGGCCGATCGCGGGCACCTATCTGGCAGACTGGATTTCCTATGAGGTGCGTCCCGATATCGAGATCGCCAGAGATGGCACAATGCAGATCAGCTATCCGCGCTACGATCCTCTGGGCCCCAACCCCAATCCGGACTGGCTCTCGGCGAACCGGGAAACGGTAACCCGCACCATTGAAATCCCCGGGACCACATCGCAAACGCCAACGCAGCCGAAATCCTCATTCAGTTTCGTCGCCCCGAGCAATTCCGGCACCCAGGAAGAAGCGACGCAGGCACGGACGCAAACCCGTACAGAGGAAGTCGTGACCCATGCCGTTGTGGCCATGAACTCCACCGACCGCATCGACATTTCAGGAAAGGCGGTCGAGGTCTATCGGGGCGCTGACAAACTCGGCATATCCCTGAGCCGTAATGATGGCGTGACCGCCGATCGCGACCTGCCGGATTGGGCAACCCAGCGTCAGCCCGGCGAGAAGATCGTGCTCGCCTTCGGATTTTCCGGCTGGGCGGAAGTCCGCGACGATGTCGTGAAGGTCCACAAGCGCTTCCTCGGCTGGGAGAACTTCTTCTTCGACATCGATTCTCCGTTCTTCGGCATGTCATTCACAAAGGTGGTGGGACTGATCACTGTCGGGCCGCGACTCGATCCGGCCAGAAGCAATCTCATGCTGGCGTTGGACAATATCCTATACAATCCGTCCTGGCAGCATCTGGACGTATGGACGAAGTTGCTCCAGACCATCGTCATGGCCTTCGTCGGCACACTGTTCGCGATGATCGTGGCCTTCCCGCTTTCCTTCATTGCGGCGCGCAACATCACCCGGAACAGGCCGGTCAACCAGCTCATCAAGCGCTTCTTCGATTTCCAGCGCTCTGTCGACATGTTCATCTGGGCCCTGTTCTTCACCCGCGCCTTCGGCCCCGGGCCGCTGGCCGGCATTTCGGCGATCTTTTTCACCGACACGGGCACACTGGGAAAGCTCTACGCAGAGGCGCTCGAAAACATCGATGACAAACAGCGCGAGGGTGTGAAATCGGTTGGTGCGCAAACCATCGCCGTCCAGCGGTTCGGCGTGCTGCCCCAAGTCCTGCCGGTCTTTGCATCGCAGGCATTGTATTTCTGGGAATCGAACACGCGCTCCGCGACCATAATCGGCGCTGTTGGCGCCGGGGGCATCGGCCTGAAACTATGGGAAGCAATGCGAACCAATGCCGACTGGGAGAACGTCGCCTATATGGTCGTGCTGATCCTGATTGTCGTCTTCATTTTCGACGGCATATCCAATGCCCTGCGCTCACGACTGATGGGAAACAAGCACTGAATTCCACACCTTCTCCCAGCTGCATCATCAATCTGTCATGCTGATCGGCTAGCGACACCGACTTGCAGTTTGACCCACCATCCCGTCATTGTGGGGTGGAGAATCGACACCAAGGAAACCTGCCTTGCGCTATGCGCTCTATTTCACACCGCCCGCCAACGATCCACTGACCCGGACCGCATCCGCTTGGCTTGGCCGCGACGCCTTTACGGAAGAGCGCTACACCGGAGGCCCAGACGGGGCTTTCCCGGCGGAGGACTTCGCCGCACTCACCGCCGACCCACGACGATACGGCTTTCATGCGACGCTCAAGGCACCGTTCGCGCTCGCCGAGGGTAAGACCGAGCTCGAACTGATGCAGCGTTTTTCCGCCTTTTGCGCTGAACAACCGGCCTTCGACATTCCCGCGATCACGGTCGGTGAGATCGGGCCCTTCTTCGCACTGGTGCCGGCCGAGCCCTGCCAGACACTTCAAGATTTCGCCACCTGTGTGGTCGAAACGTTCGAGCCCTTTCGCGCTCCACTTTCCGAAGCCGACATTGCCCGGCGCAAGCCAGAGCGACTGAGTGAGGCGCAACGCACTTATCTCATGCGCTGGGGCTACCCTTATGTCATGGAGGAATTTCGCTTTCACATGACGCTGAGCGGCCCGGTCGAACCGGCCAAGGCCGACGTTATGCGTCAATTGGCCAAGGCCCGCTTTTCCCCCTTCACTGGCAAGCCACTGCACGTCTCCGGCCTCGCACTCTTCGTCGAGCAGGAGCGCGGCGCACCCTTCACCGTCCACACATGGCAGCCGCTTGCAGGCGCCTGAACCCTTGAAAGTTTATCGCATGTCTGCCGAGACCATTATCTCCAATGCCCGTATCGTTCTGGAGGACCGGGTTATCGAAGGCGCCGTCCAAATCCGCGACGGCCGTATCGCCGACATTTCGGAAGGTCCGATGCGCTCCGGCGAGGATTTCGGCGGCGATTATCTGATCGCCGGGCTGATCGAGTTGCACACTGACCACCTCGAATCGCATTATTCACCCCGACCCGGCGTGCGCTGGCATAAAACTTCGGCGATCCAGGCGCACGACGCCCAGGTGGCGACAGCCGGCATCACCACGGTATTCGACTGCCTGCGCATGGGGTCAGACGAGGAAGGCGGCTTCTCCAAGGGCGAAATGCGCGAGATGGCCGATGCCATCCAGGCCGCCGAGCGCGAGGATCGTCTGCGGGCCGAACACCTCATCCACCTGCGCTGCGAGGTCTCCTCCGCCGATGTCCTCGACCACTTTTCGGATTTCGAGACTGATCCCTATGTGCGCCTCGTCTCGCTGATGGACCATGCCCCGGGCCAGCGGCAGTTCCAGACGATGGAGCAATACACACTCTACTACAAGACCAAGCGCGGGCTGTCAGACGATGCCTTCGCCCACTTCGTCGCCCGCCGACAGGAATCCTCCGCGCAATATGCCGGCCCACATCGCGATGCGCTGGCGAAGGCCTGCGCCGCGCGCGGCATCACGATGGCGAGCCATGATGACGCCACGCTCGACCATGTCGAGGAAGCCAAAGGCTATGGCGTGCGGCTTGCAGAATTTCCGACCAGCCTCGAGGCCGCCGAGGCCTCACACAAGGCCGGCATGAGCGTGCTGATGGGTGCGCCGAACGTGGTGCGCGGCAAGTCGCATTCCGGCAATATTGCCGCTCGTGATCTTGCCGGCCTCGGTGTACTCGACGTCCTTTCGTCCGACTATGTACCACTCAGCCTACTGCATGCGCCCTTCGTGCTGGCGGACGACTGCGACGAAATCAGCCTGCCGCAGGCACTCGCCATGGTCACCTCGACGCCAGCCCGTACCGTTGGCCTCGATGATCGGGGCCGGATCGCTCCGGGCCTACGCGCGGACCTGGTCCGCGTGCGGCGGGACGAAGGCGTTCCGGTGGTGCGCTCAGTCTGGCGGGAAGGCCGCAGGGTCACCTAATGAACAGCCATTCTGGCATAGTGCGAGACAAGGTTTCCACCGGCACCATGGTTGCCGTGGTCGGCCCGAGCGGCGCCGGCAAGGACAGCCTGCTTGCCATAGCCATGGCACATTTCGCCGGGCGGCCGGATGTTCATTTCGTTCAGCGGGTTATCACCCGGCCTGAGGACGCGGGTGGGGAGAAGCACATCTGCGTCTCATCGCCCGAGTTCGAGGCAATGCGCGCGCAGGGCGCCTTCGCGGTAGACTGGGATGCCCATGGGCTTCGCTACGGCATTCCCGCATCGGTGCACGAGAAGCTGGCTCTTGGCCATATGGTGATTGCCAACGGCTCGCGCTCGGCGCTGCCGCGCTGGGCGCAAGCCTTTTCGCCGCTGCTGATCATCAACGTCACAGCCTCGCCGGAAGTTCTCGCGGGACGGCTGGTCGCTCGCGGTCGTGAAACCCGGGACGAAATCCTCCATCGACTGAACCGCAGTTCGCTGACGATCGAGGGCAATTATGATGTCGTCACGATCGATAACAGCGGAGTGCTGGCCGAGGCCGGAGCCAAGCTGATTTCGATACTCGAGCGCGTACTGGCAGGGCGTTCGCAGGCTGAAACCTGACGTCAGCCCGCCTCGCCGATGCGTTCGATCGACTGAAGCAGCGCGACGGCATGCGAGAGAGCCGTACCGCCAGCTTCGATCATCTGCGGCAGGATCAGCCATTCGAGCGTCCAGGCGCTTCCAGAGCGTTCCTGCTCGTGGATCAAAGCCTGATGGATACCGGCTACCTGCGAGGCATTGAAGCGAGCCAGCGTCACCAGAATTTCCGCGAGAACAGGGTTGCGCTTGTGCGGCATGGCAGAAGATCCGCCAGCGCCCGAAAGCTCGATCTGGTCAATACCGTTCTGGGCCATAAGAGCGACATCGATGCCGACCTTACCCAGAGCACCGGTTAGCCGCGACAGGAAGGACGCGAATTCTGCGATCCGGTCCCGATCCGTATGGGGCACATAGGCCGGCGCGGTAAGGCCGAGTTCGGTCGCCATCGCTACCCGTACAGGACCGATCCTGTCGCCAAATTTGTCGGCCGTGCCGGCGGCGCCGGCAAGCGACAGAATCAACAGCCGATCGGCAACGCCCGGAAGCACTGAAGCAAGCTGCGCCAAGGCCTTGCGCCAGACCGCGACGCGGTCAGCGACGGAGATCATGATGGCAGCCTGCATACGCGAACGAGCCATCAACGGACGGCTCCCGAAGCGCTGGATCAGACTGCTGAGAAGATCGTCAACAGTCTCCAAGCGCTGAGCAAGCAAGCCAAGTACAGGCTTCAGCTTCAGCGCCAGGGCGGTGTCAATCACATCTTGGGTCGTGGCGCCGAAGTGGACAGCCGCCGCCGCTTTGCCGCCAATCGCCTCACGCATCTGTGTGACCAGCTCTGGAACCGGGACACCGTCGCGCAAGGTTGCCTGGGTGAGACGCGCCATATCCGGCTGAAAGCCGTCAAGGCGGGCAGCGATGGTCGCGGCATGGGCCTTGTCGATCAACCCACAAACAGCTTCGGCACGCGCAAGCGCGACCTCGAAGCGGATCATCGCTGCAAGATCCGCCTTTTCCCCGAGCATGTCGGCGATGTCGGCATCGCCGAGCAGGCGGGCATGGTAAGGCAGAGCCGTCAACGCCATCACTCAGACACGCTCCAGTGCGATGGCAATGCCCTGCCCGACACCGATACACATGGTCGACAGCGAATAACGCCCGCCCGTCAGGGACAACTCCAGGGCCGCCGTGCCGGTGATGCGGGCACCGGACATGCCGAGCGGGTGACCGAGAGCGATTGCGCCACCGTTGCGGTTGACGCGCGGGTCGTCGTCGGCAATGCCGAGCGTGCGCAGCGTGGCAAGACCTTGGGAGGCGAAGGCTTCATTCAGCTCGATGACGTCGAACTGATCCTGCGTCATGCCGAGGCGGGCCATCAGCTTTTGCGAAGCGGGCGCTGGACCGATACCCATGACGCGCGGCGCAACGCCGGCGGTCGCGCCGCCGAGAATGCGAGCGATCGGCGTCAGGCCATGCTTCCTCGCCGCTGCTTCCGAGGCGACAATAAGGGCCGCCGCGCCATCGTTGACGCCGGAAGCATTACCGGCCGTCACAGTACCACCTTCCTTTTTGAAGGGTGTGCCCAGCTTGGCCAGGATCTCCATGGTCGTGGCACGCGGGTGCTCATCCCGATCGACGACGAGCGGATCGCCCTTACGCTGCGGGATTGTCACCGGGGTGATTTCCCTGGCGAGACGTCCGTTTTCCTGCGCAGCCGCAGCCTTGGCCTGCGAACGGACGGCGAAGGCGTCCTGGTCCTCGCGGCTGATGCGGTAATCCTCGGCAACATTTTCGCCGGTCTCCGGCATGCTGTCGACGCCGTACTGCTTCTTCATCAACGGGTTGACGAAGCGCCAACCGATCGTCGTATCGTAGATCTCGGCATGGCGGGAAAAGGCTGTCTCGGCCTTCGGCATGACGAAGGGCGCACGCGACATGCTTTCGACGCCGCCGGCGATCATCAGCTCGGCCTCGCCCGACTTCACCGAGCGGGCGGCGCTGATGATGGCATCCATACCAGAGCCGCACAGACGATTGATCGTCGTGCCCGTGACGCTGACCGGCAAGCCGGCCAGGAGTAGCGACATGCGGGCGACGTTGCGATTATCCTCGCCCGCCTGGTTGGCGCAGCCGAAGATTACGTCTTCCACCGCCTCGAAATCGAGTCCGGCATGCCTGGCCATCAGCGCCTTCAGCGGAATGGCGCCGAGATCGTCGGCACGCACCGAAGATAACGAACCGCCGAAACGACCGATCGGGGTGCGGACATAGTCGCAAATGAAAGCTTCGGTCATTTCTGTCTTCCTCAAAGTTCAGGGACCACGAGATCGGCGACCGGGCCGTCCACATGCAAGGGAGCGCCGGTCATCGCCTGGAGTTCCTCCATCGACATTTCGGCAAGCTTCTCGCGCACTACGAAACGGCCATCAACAATATCTATGACGGCGTGGCTCGTGTAGACGCGCGTAATACAGCCGACACCAGTCAGCGGGAAAGCACATTTTTCAACGAGCTTGGGCTCACCTTTCTTGGTGACATGCTCGGTGATGACAAAGACCTGCTTGGCGCCATGGACAAGGTCCATCGCACCGCCGACGGCCGGCACACCCTTGGAACCGACTCGCCAATTGGCCAGATCACCGTTCTGCGCGACCTGATAGGCGCCGAGAATAGCCACGTCGAGGTGACCGCCTCGGACCATGGCAAAGCTGTCGGCATGATGAAAGAAGGAGGCGCCGGGCTTCAGGGTCACGGCCTTCTTGCCGGCGTTGATGAGGTCCCAGTCCTCTTCGCCTTCCGGCGGCGCCTCGCCGAAATTGAGGATGCCGTTCTCGGTGTGAAAGATTGCCTGCCGGCCCGGAGGCTGGTAGCGGGCGACCATTTCCGGAAAGCCGATGCCGAGGTTCACATAGGCGCCGTCGGCGATGTCCTGAGCGGCGCGCCAGGCGATCTGGGCGTTGGAAAGCTTGATGTCTTCGCGCGTATCGACGGTCATACGTAGGCCACTCCGGCTCGGATGAGCTCTTCTTCCTGCTGCGGGTTTGCAATTTCCACGACGGAGTTCACGAAGATGCCCGGCGTGATCACATGCTCTGGATCGATGCCGCCAGCGGGTACGAGCCTCGACACCTGGGCGATGGTCTTTGCAGCCGCCATGCACATCAGCGGATTAAAATTACGGGCAGCCTTGTTGTAGGTCAGGTTACCGTGCGTATCGCCGAGATGGCCCTTGACGATGGCGAAGTCGGCCTTCAGCCAGCGCTCCTGCACGTAGGGACGGCCATCGAATTCGGCGATCACTTTGCCTTCAGCGAGCTCGGTGCCATAAGCCGTGGGCGTATAGAAAGCCGGGATACCGGCGCCGCCAGCCCGGATGCGCTCGGCGAGCGTTCCCTGGGGCACGAGTTCCAGCTCAATCTCGCCGGCCAGATATCTGTCGGTGAAGGCGCGCGGATCGGATGAGCGCGGAAAGGAACAGATCATCTTCCTGACCATGCCGGCGTCAATCATGGCAGCAATACCGATACGGCCATTGCCGGCATTGTTGTTGATCACCGTAAGCCCCTTGGGGCCCTTATCGATCAGGGCGTGGATCAGCTCGATCGGGGCGCCGGAGCCGCCAAAGCCGCCGATCATCACGACCGCGCCATCGCCGATGTCGGCGACGGCTTCGGCCGCGCTTGCGATTGTCTTGTCCATTCAAATCTCCGTCCCGGCCCAGTCAATAGCCTAGCCGATCAGTAAAGTCCGCCGAAAGACCGGCGCGCCGATGAGGGCACGCCGGGTTCGCGTCAGATGTCAAAAAAGACCGTTTCGTTCTCGCCCTGAAGGTGAATGTCGAACCTGTAGCCGTCCCCCTCGCGGGTGGCGATGAGGGTCGGCACACGCACCTTGTGCTCGATGCGGGCGAGCACCGGATCGGCAGCGTTGGCCTCGGCCTCGTCGGCAAAATACATGCGGGTGTGCAGGCCGATATTGATGCCGCGCGCGACGATCCACACCGTGAGATGCGGTGCCATCAGCCGGCCATCGGTGAACGGCACACGACCGGGCTTGATCGTCTGGAAGACGAATTCACCGCTCACCATGTCGGCCGGGCAACGGCCCCAACCGAGGAAATCCGGATCCGCCTTACCGCGTGTTTCCGACGGGCTGTTGTACAAGCCGTCTGCATCGGCCTGCCAGATCTCGACCATGGCGTCCTTCAGCGGTGTACCAGAGCCGTCGATGACCTGACCGCGAATGGTGATGCGCTCGCCCCGGGTCTTATCGTTGTAGAGTGGGCCGGAACCGAGGTCCTTCTCGTAGACACCTTCGATGCCGGTAAAGCTCGGAGTGCAGCCAATATGGACGTAGGGACCTGCAGTCTGGGAGGCCGATTCCTTGAGGTAGCCAAGCGATTGAACCATGTCAGTTGCCCTCCATACGATTTTCAAACAACGTCGAGCGACGGCCACGCAATACGATGTCGAATTTGTAGGCACGCATGTCGTGCGGCAGGGTGGCGTTCATGTCGAGCGGCGCGATGAGACGTTTGATCGCCTCTTCGTCCGGGATCGTCTTGACGATCGGACAGCGCCAGATCAGCGGGTCGCCTTCGAAATACATCTGGGTGATCAGGCGCTGGGCGAAACCATGGCCAAAGATCGAGAAGTGGATATGCGCCGGGCGCCAGTCGTTCACACCGTTCGGCCAGGGATAAGGACCCGGCTTGATCGTCTTGAACCAGTAATAGCCATCCTCGTCGGCGATCGTGCGCCCGACACCACCGAAATTCGGATCCAGGGCCGCGAGATAGGTGTCCTTCTTGTGCCGGTAACGGCCGCCGGCATTGGCCTGCCAGAACTCGACCAGAGCCCCGGCGACACCCTTGCCACGTTCATCCATAACACGACCATGGACGAGGATGCGCTGGCCGATCGGGCTCTCGCCCGGCTTGGCGTAATTGACGATCAGGTCGTTATCGAACTCGTTCAACATGCCATGGCCAAACACCGGGCCGGTGATCTCGCTCTTCGTGCCCTCAAGCGAAATCAGCGCGCGCTGCGGCGAACGCAGCACGGTCGTCTTGTACCAAGGCGTATAGGGTGGCGGCTGCATATCACGATCGCGAGGGAAAAAGCCCCCCGTTTCGGGCATGACGTTCTTCATTTTCCTTCCTCCGTCTTTGTATCCGCCTCTATGTCGCGAAGCGCATTCTTGGCGATCTTGATCGCATGGTTCGCCGCGGGCACACCGGCATAGATCGCCACGTGCAGCAGTGCCTCCATAATGTCGTCGGGCGTCGCGCCGGTATTCTTCGTCGCCCGCACATGCATGGCCACTTCGTCATGGTGGCCAAGCGCGGCGAGCAGCGCGATGGTAACCATCGAGCGCTCGCGCTTGGTCCAGTTCGGCCGCGACCAGACATGACCCCAGGCAGCCTCGGTAATCAGATCCTGGAATGGCTCGTCGAAGGCAGTTTTCGACTTTTGCGCCTGATCCACATAGCTATCGCCCAGCACGCTGCGGCGAGTCGCCATGCCCTGATGATAACGCGGGGACTTTTCCGGGGTTTCGCTCATCTCAGTCCTTCATGCCTTCTTGAGGAACGGCTGCAAGAGCGCCGCCAGTTGCTCCGGTTGTTCGACGCAGGGGATATGGCCGCAGCCCTCGATGGTCTCGAAGCGCGCACCGGGGATCGCGCTGGCTGTCGCCTTGACCAGCTCGGGCGGGGTAGAGCCATCCTGGTCACCCACCACGCAGAGAACAGGCACGGAAATCGTCGCCAGCGCATTGGTGAAGTCAGTGTCGCGAATGGCCGCGCAGGTTGAGGAATAGCCGGCCACGGCTTGGCGACTCATCATCAAACGGTAACCGGCGAGATCGTCCGCACGCTCCTGATGGAAGTCCGCAGTGAACCAGCGCTCCATCACATTGTCGGCTATGCTTTCCAGTCCGTCTTTGGCGATAGCGTCGATGCGCGCGTTCCAAGCGTCCGGCGCGCCGATCTTCGCCGCCGTGTCGCACAGCACCAGCTTCTTCACCATGTCAGGGCGCTTTTGCCACACGCCCTGGCAGATAAGACCACCGACCGAGAGACCACAGAAGACCGCCCGCTTGATGCCGACATGTTCGACGAGGGCGATCAGGTCATCGACAAGATCCGCCATGCCGAAGGGTTTATCGGCCCCACCCGTCAGGCCGTGACCACGGCTATCATAGAGCAGCACGGAGATATCCTCGCTAAGCTCATCGAACAGCGGCAGCCAGATACGAAAATCGGTGCCGAGCGAGTTAGAGAATACGACGAGATTCTTCGCATCCGGCTCGCCGAGCAGTTCGTAGTGGACGGGAATGTCGTTGATTGTGGCGAAAGCCATGATTTTCTCCTCACTGGGTAGAGTGTTATTCGATGCATTTCGGTGGGTAAAATGATATTTCTTCTCCAACGCATAACAAAAATGGCATGAATTATGGATCAGAGGATCAAATTCCGACACTTGCAGACCTTCCTTGAGGTCGCACGCCAGAGGAGCGTCGGCAAGGCCGCCGATGCGCTGGCAATCACCCAGCCGGCGGTGACCCGGACGATGCGGGAGCTTGAGGAGATCCTCGGCGTGGCTTTACTAGAGAAGGAAGGAAGGGGTATCCGCGTTTCGCACCTTGGCGAGGTGTTCCTCAAGCACGCGGCCGAAAGCCTGGCTTCGGTGCAGCGGGGGATGGATTCGCTCGCCCAAGCCATGAAATCGGAAGGGCCACCAATCAGCATTGGCACGCTGCCGACCGCATCGGCGACCTTCATGCCGGACGCGGTCGCCGAGTTCCTGGCGAGCGGCACAGGCAGCCAGGTAAAAATCGCCACCGGCGAAAACCGCGTGCTGCTGGATTCTTTGCGCCTTGGCGAGCTGGATCTCGTTGTCGGACGCCTCGCCGCGCCGGAGCGGATGGCCGGGCTCTTCTTCGAGCCGCTCTACAGCGAGGAGGTGGCTATCATCGTGTCGCCCGGTCATCCGCTTCTGGCGCGACGCAATTTCACACTGGGGGCGCTTGCCAACTATACCGTTCTGATGCCGAACAAGGGCTCGGTGATCCGGCCCTACGTTGACCGGCTACTGCTGACGAATGGCATACCGGACCTGCCGAAGATGCTCGAAACCGTCTCGGCCTCCTTCGGCCGCGCCTTCGTGATGCGGCATAATGCTGTATGGTTCATCTCGCGTGGTGTCGTGGTCGACGAACTGGAAAGCGGCCGATTGGCCGAGCTTTCCATCGATATGAGTGAAACGCGCGGCGCGGTTGGGCTGACGACGCAGGCGGGCGTCGAGCCAAGCGCGGCCCTGGCGCTGATGATGCAGACGATCCGCAACCACGTCGCGGCGCGGACCGCACTCTTCTGAACGCGGCTTAGTGGGCCTCATCCCAATTGTCGGCAGCGCGCGCATCAACCTTGAGTGGCACGCGCATGGATACGGCCGGCATGGCGGCATGTTCCATAGTCCTTACGATGACCGGCATGGCAGCGTCCACGGCATCGTCTTCCACTTCAAAGATCAATTCGTCATGGACCTGCAGGAGCATCCGCGCCTTCTCGCGAAGGCCGGCGGCGGCAAGCGCCGGCTCGACTTTGATCATCGCCCGGCGGATGACATCGGCGGCTGATCCCTGGATCGGTGCGTTGATTGCTGCGCGCTCATTGAAGGCGCGCATGGACGGGTTCGACGACTTGATCTCCGGGTAATGGGCACGGCGACCGAAGATGGTTTCGACATAGCCGTGCTCACGGGCAAAGGCCTTGGTGCTCTCCATGTAGTCCTTGATGCCCGGGAAGCGCTCGAAATACTTCTTGATGTAATCGCCGGCCTCCGAACGCTCAATGCCGAGCTGGTTGGCAAGCCCGAAAGCTGAAATCCCGTAGATGATACCGAAATTGATTGCCTTGGCGCGACGACGTACTTCGGAGGGCATGCCTTCGACCGGAACACCGAACATTTCGGAAGCGGTCATCGCATGGATGTCGATGCCGTCGGCAAAGGCCTGGCGCAGTTGTGGGATCTCCGCAACATGGGCAAGCACACGCAGTTCGATCTGGCTGTAGTCAGCCGACAACAGCTTGTGGCCGGGCGTCGAGACGAAGGCGGTCCGGATCTTGCGGCCTTCGGCGGTACGCACCGGGATGTTCTGAAGATTGGGCTCGGAGGAAGACAGACGCCCGGTGGTGGTCGAAGCCAGCGAATAGCTGGTATGGACCCGTTTGGTCTCAGGATGGACGAAGCCGGGGAGCGCATCGGTATACGTCGATTTCAGCTTGGTCAGCTGGCGCCAGTCGACGATCTTGCGCGGCAGCGGCGCGCCTTCGGCAGCGAGATCCTCCAGAACCTGGGCCGAGGTCGACCACTGGCCGGTCTTGGTCTTCGAACCGCCCGGCAGCCCCATCTTGCCGAACAGGATGTCGCCGAGTTGCTTGGGCGAGCCAATATTGAAGCGCTCGCCAGCCAGTTCGTAAATCTCGTCCTCGAAGGCGGCAGCCTTCTGGCCAAGCTCGCCGGAGAGGCGCGACAGGATCTGGCGGTCGATGGAAATGCCGCGCTCTTCCATATCGACCAGGACCGGCACCAGCGGGCGTTCCAGCCGCTCATAAATGCGCGTCAGCTTTTCCGCCACAAGGCGGGGCTTGAGTACCATCCAAAGCCGCAGCGTGACATCTGCGTCTTCCGCCGCATAGGCCGTTGCCTTGTCGATGTCGACAAAGTCGAAGGTGACGGATGACTTGCCGGAGCCGGCGACCTCCTTGTAGGCGATCGGAGTGTGCCCCAGAAGGCGCTCCGAGAGCGCATCCATGCCGTGGGTCGTCTTGCCTGCATCCAGCACGTAAGACATCAGCATGGTGTCATCGAAGCCCTGAATGACGATGCCATAGCGCTTCATCATCAGATAGTCGTACTTGAGATTCTGAGCGACCTTGAGGATGGAGGAATCCTCGAGCAGGTCCTTCAGCGCCGAAAGCGCCGCTTGCATAGGGATCTGGCCTTCGGCCAGCTTCAGTCCGTCGCTGAACAGATCATCGCGGCCGGTCTTGTGCGCAAGCGGAACATAGGCGGCGCGAATATCGGTCGATCCAGTACTCTGGCCATTGTCGGCGATCGCCAAAGAGAAGCCGACCAGCTCTGCGCGCATCGGATCGATCGACGTGGTCTCGGTATCGAAGGCGACAAGGCCGGTCTCGCGGGCCGCGGCAATCCAGGCGTTCAGCGCCTCGAGATCGCGAATCGTCAAATATGCGGTGGTGTCGATTTTCCGCCCGTGGAAAGCGGCAGCGCGTGCGGCAGCAAGATCGGCCGGCGCCGGATCGCCGTTTGCGGTCGCGGCAATCGTGGTCGCCTTGCCCGTTTCGCCCCCCGTTACCGGCGGAGCGGATGCCTCTTCATCTGCCGACGTCGCAGAATCGAGATCCGGGCCGTGGGCCGCAGCACCCCATTCGAACTTGACCGGCGCCGGATCGATAGCGGACGCATCACAATCGCAGGCTTCGGCGACGCGGCGGGTCAGCGTGGTGAATTCCATCGTCTTCAGGAAACCGACCAGCCTCGGCCCATCCTGTTTCTCCAGCACCAGCGCGTCGAGCGGCATGTCGACAGGCACATCAGTCTTCAGCGTCACCAATTGACGCGACAGACGAACCAATTCGGTATTGGCGATGATGTTCTCGCGACGCTTGACCTGCTTGATCTCGCCGGCCCGGGCCAGCAGCGTATCGAGATCGCCGAACTCCTGCAGAAGCTGGGCCGCCGTCTTCGGACCGATACCCGGAACGCCGGGAATATTGTCGGTCGAATCGCCGGTCAGCGATTGCAGGTCAATCATCTTTTCCGGCGGAACGCCCCATCTCTCAACGACCTCCGGAATGCCGATCTGTTTGTCCTTCATGCTGTCGTACATGTGGACCATGGGGGTTACGAGTTGCATCAGATCCTTGTCGGAGGAAATGATCGTCACGTCGGCACCGACCGCCTCGGCCTGCCGGGCATAGGTGGCGATCAGATCGTCCGCCTCGAAGCCTTCTGCTTCGATACAGGGCAGGTTAAAGGCCCGGGTCGCTTGACGGATCAGGCCGAATTGCGGGATCAGCTCCTCCGGCGGTGCCGAGCGATTGGCCTTGTATTGCGGATAGAGCTCCTTGCGGAAGGTTTTCGACGAATAGTCGAAAATGACGGCGAAATGGGTTGGCGTTACCCCGACGTTCGTGTCGCGCGCGTCCATCAGCAACTTCCACAACATGTTGCAGAAGCCAGAGACAGCACCGACCGGCAGGCCGTCCGACTTACGGGTCAGCGGGGGAAGGGCGTGGAAGGCGCGGAAGATGAAACCCGAGCCGTCGACGAGGAAGAGATGATCGCCTTTTTTCATGTGGGCATGGATAGCGCGGGGCGCCCGGGGCGTCCATATAAAGTTCGCCTGAGGCCGGTCGTCCCGAACACACAAACGTTACAGATTTGTAATCCAGCCTTCCCTTGAAAAGCCGCATTTCACCACACATTTCATAGTCACCGGCGCCTGATCACGCCGCGGTCTGAATGAGGCTCGTCCCCCGCCGCTTCAGACTGGACAAAGGCCTTATCCCCCTCTCCGGGCCTTTGTCCCTCATTCGAAGCCGCCATGGTATCCGCCCCCAAGCCATGGCGGCTTCTTTATGTCCGGATCATTGTTCGTTCCCCGCCACCTCCCCAAAAAGACCCGCCATGGAACTGGATCGCCTGCGATTTATTCTTGAGCCCACATCAGAACCGGCTTATCCATTGGCATGGCTCAAAATCGTTCTGATTCCGCCACCTACCTTGCTGGCCAATTGGCCAAGGGATTTGCCCGCGCTCTTCAGGTGCGTGCGACAAAACTGGGGTTTTCGGCCGGTCAACTGCCCGTGTTGATAGAGCTATGGAACGAAGAAGGGCTCACTCAGAAACAGCTTCTCGAGCGGGTCGATATCGAACAGGCGACCATGGCCAACACACTGTCACGCATGGAGCGCGACGGCCTGATCAAGCGCCACCCGCATCCTTCCGATCGGCGCGCGCAAGTCATCTTCCTGACCGACAAGGCCCGTGATCTCGAGCACGAGGCGCTCGCCGCTGCCAACGAGGCGGATCAGGCGCTTTTCTCCGGATTTCGCCGTTTCGAGAAAGAACTGATGCTCGAATATATGCGCTGGGCGATCGAAAACGCCCGCAAGCTCTAACCACAGCGCCTCGACCGGTTGACGCATTTTAATTTTGCCCGCCCTCGAAACGCTCTGGCCTTTGGTCTATCGTCCTGACGATTTGCAATCTGCAGGATAAATGCCATGACCGATATTTCCGCCGTACTCGACCGCGCCGACCAGACCTTGCCCGGCAGCCTGGAGCGCCTGTTCGATCTCGTCAGGATCCGCTCGATTTCGACCGATCCGGCCTTCAAGGCCGAGTGCCGCAAAGCCGCAGAATGGCTGGTCAACGAGTTGACCGGGCTTGGTTTCGAGGCCTCCATGCGCGACACACCCGGCCATCCGATGGTCGTCGCCCACCACGCCGGGGCAAAACCCGACGCGCCGCACGTCTTGTTCTACGGCCACTACGACGTTCAGCCGGTCGATCCGCTGAACCTTTGGGAAGAGGATCCCTTCGCGCCGACGATCAAGGAGATCGAACCGGGCCGCAAGGTTATCACCGGTCGCGGCACATCCGACGACAAGGGACAACTCTTGACCTTCGTCGAAGCGTGCCGCGCCTATAAGGCTGTACATGGCAGCCTGCCGATCAAGGTCAGTATCCTGTTCGAGGGTGAGGAAGAATCTGGATCGCCCTCGCTCAAGCCATTCCTGTCCGCCAACGCGGAAGAGCTGAAGGCCGACTATGCGCTGGTCTGCGACACCAGCATGTGGAACACGGAAACACCAGCCATTGCGGCGGCACTACGCGGCTTGGTCGGCGAAGAAATAATCGTTACGGCGGCCGATCGCGACCTTCACTCGGGCCTGTTCGGCGGCGCTGCGGCCAATCCGATCCACATCCTGGTCGAGATATTGGCTGGCCTGCATGACGAGACCGGCCGCATCACCCTGCCCGGCTTTTATGAAGGAGTCGAGGAGACACCAGCCAATATCAAGGCATCCTGGGAAACACTCGGCCGTACGGCAGAAGGCTTCCTTGGTGAAGTCGGCCTGTCGATCCCCTCGGGCGAAAAAGGCCGCTCGGTGCTGGAGCTTACCTGGGCACGGCCGACGGCGGAAGTGAACGGTATTACCGGCGGATATACCGGCGAAGGCTTCAAGACCGTGATCGCCGCCAAAGCCTCGGCCAAGGTTTCGTTCCGCCTGGTCGGCGAGCAGGACCCGGCGAAGATCCGCGAGAGCTTCCGCGCCTATGTACGCTCCAAGATCCCGGCCGACTGCTCGGTGGACTTCCACGAGCACGGCGGTTCGCCCGCGATCCAGCTGTCCTACGATTCCCCTGTCCTGACCAAGGCGAAGAACGCTCTGTCGGACGAATGGCCAAAGCCGGCCGTCGTCATCGGCATGGGCGGCTCGATCCCGATCGTCGGCGATTTCCAGAAAACGCTCGGCATGGATTCCCTGCTGGTCGGCTTCGGCCTGACCGACGACCGCATTCACTCGCCAAACGAGAAATACGACCTGAAGTCCTTCCATAAAGGCATCCGGTCGTGGATCCGCATCCTGGATGCGCTGGCCTCGGCGTAAGAAAACTGAAGGCGCGTCGCCTTGCCAGCCGGCGCGCTTCGCCTGTTCAGGCCAGAAACGGCAGCGCTCCGCTCAGGCCCAGAAACGCAAAAAGGCCGGGGGATACCCGACCTTTCCTATCCCGTTTCGACGCCCCTGCCAGTACATCCGTGGTCAGGAGCGGAAACGAGCAATGCGCATTTCCGGACATGGCCTTTACCTATCGGTATCAGCCAGCGTCCCATGATCACTAGAATGAAGTGAAGTGATTAACCGATGATTAATTCCCTTCGCATTCCTGATCCAAAACGCTGCAACACATCAATCAATGGCTGCATGCACTGGTTGGACCCTAGATGGGTAGGCCCGGTTGCGATATCAAGGCCCATCTCCTTTTCGCACTTGCCCAGCTTCGGGACATGCGCTTAGAATTGCATCATGAGCCTTGAATCCGTCCGTTCTTTCTTCGCTGAAAAAGCCCCCGAAATCACCGTCATCGTCACCGATGCAAGCTCTGCGACGGTCGCATTGGCTGCGGAAGCCCATGGCGTCGAACCCGACCAGATCGCCAAGACGATTTGCCTGAGGGTCGGCGACACTATCGTGCTGGTCGTCACTGCCGGCACCAAGCGGCTCGACAATCGCAAGTTCAAAGACCGTTTCGGCGTCAAGCCGCGCATGCTTGGGGCGGAAGAGGTGGTCGAAGTGACCAGCCATCCGGTCGGCGGCGTCTGCCCCTTCGGCCTGCCTTCCGACCTCAAGGTCTATTGCGACATCTCGCTGAAGGCCTTCGGCCAGGTGGTGCCTGCCGCAGGCGCTACCAATTCGGCGGTTCATATCGCACCGCAACGCATGGCAGAACTGGTGAACGCCGAATGGGCGGATCTCTGCCAATAGACCGCACGAACGATCTCTTTGAACGACTGGCGCAAGCCGCGGCTGCAAGGGATTGTTTACCGCGTCTTAACCCCCCCTTAAATCGCCGCATTTAGAGTCCAGTCCTCCGGCCGCGCCTTCGCTTTCGTCATGCGGCTGTCATTCACAGCGCGAAACGAGACGCCGAGGAAGCCGGCATCGAAGGCGCACAGTTTTCTGGAGCAAGATCGCCGGCCATGGCACTAAAAGGCAAATCCCGTAAACGCGTCGAGCCGACCTTTCAGGGCGAGCCCGACGACGATGAGGAGATTCGCCTCGACGCCGGCGACCGGATCGGTGGCAAGGGCACGAGCCGAAGCACCAGACAACAGGCACCGAAGTCACCCAAGTCCGCCTCCACGCCGCGCGAACGTCGTGGCGGAGCCAAGCCCAAACGTCGCGCCAGAGGCCTCACAGGCCTGCTCGGCCGCGTGATCTACTGGTGCATCGTGCTTGGTATCTGGGGGGCGATCGGTGTCGGCGGGATCGTGATGTATTACGGCGCGCGCATGCCGAGCGCCAGTTCCTGGTCGATTCCCGAGCGGCCACCCAATCTCAAGGTTCTCTCCGTCGAGGGCACGGTGATCGCCAATCGCGGCGCAACCGGTGGCGAGGCGCTGGCGCTCGAGGACATGTCGCCTTTCATCCCGCAGGCTGTCATCGCCATTGAGGACCGACGTTTCTATTCGCATTTCGGCGTGGATCCACTCGGTCTTGCGCGGGCGGTGGTGACAAATCTCATCAGTCGCCGCACCGTACAGGGCGGCTCGACATTGACGCAGCAGTTGGCCAAGAACCTGTTCCTCTCACCGGAGCGGACGATCGAACGCAAGATCCAAGAAGTGCTCCTGTCCTTCTGGCTCGAACACAAGTTCACCAAGGACCAGATCCTGGCGATGTATCTCAACCGCGTCTATTTCGGTTCCAACGCCTATGGCGTCGAAGCGGCATCACGGCGCTACTTCTCCAAGTCGGCCCGCGACGTGAATCTAGGCGAAGCGGCGCTACTGGCGGGTCTGCTCAAGGCGCCGTCGCGGCTGTCGCCGGCGCGCGACCCGCAAGCGGCGGAAGCCCGGGCGCAGGTCGTGCTTGGCGCGATGCGCGAGGAAGGCTACATCTCGGACGACGAGATCAAGACAGCGATGTCCCAGACGCCGACAACGGCCAAGCGCTACTGGACCGGGGCCAGTCAATATGTCGCCGACATGGTGGTCGAGGAGACGAAGCGCCTCGTCGGCACAATCAGCGAGGACCTTGTCGTCGAGACGACCATCGACATGGGGCTGGAGAAGAAGGCCGAGGCCGTGATCGTCAAGGCGCTCGATACCGACGGCGCAAAGCTCAACGCTTCGCAAGCCGCACTTGTCTCCATCGATGGCACCGGGGCGATCCGCGCCCTCGTTGGCGGCAAGGACTATGCCGAAAGCCAGTTCAACCGTGCCGTCAAGGCCAAGCGCCAACCCGGATCGGCCTTCAAGCCGTTCGTCTATGCGGCAGCACTCGAAAACGGCATTCGTCCCGATTCGATCCGCAATGACGCGCCGGTCAGGATCGGCAAGTGGACGCCGGAGAATTATGACCAGAAGTACCGCGGCCCCGTGACACTCAGTCAAGCGCTTGCCAACTCGCTCAATACCATTGCCGCGCAACTGGTGATGGAGGTCGGCCCCGATCACGTTATCAAGCTCGCCCACCGGCTCGGCATCGAATCGGAATTGCAGGCCAACGCTTCGATCGCACTTGGGACTTCGGAAGTATCCCTGCTTGAACTGACCGCCGCCTATGCCCCGTTCATGAACGGCGGCTACAAGGCGACGCCGCACATCATTCGCCGGATTTCCAATGCCGACGGCAAAGTTCTTTACGAGAACGACTACGCGGAACCGCCGCGTGTCCTCGGCGAGCCTCTGATCGCCGACATGAACCGTATGTTGAAGGGCGTCATAACCGATGGCACCGGCAAGAAAGCCCGTCTGTCCGGATGGGAAGCGGCCGGCAAGAGCGGCACGACCCAATCCTTCCGCGACGCGCTGTTTGTCGGTTACACCAGCAACCTGACAACTGGCGTGTGGTTCGGCAACGACGACGGTCAGTCAATGAAGAAGGTGACAGGCGGCGGATTGCCCGCCAAGGCCTGGCACGATTTCATGACGGCCGCCCATGCCGGTCTGACGCCGGACCCTCTCTCCGGCAGCGACTATATCGAGCCACAGCCGGAACCGATGACGATCGGCACCATCCTCTCAGACGTGTTCTCCGGCGGAGAGACACGTTATCCGGCGGCCCCGGGCACACCGGCAGCACGCCAGTCGGACTTGCCACCAACGGGGATTCCGCAGGGCGATCCCTATCGGCCTCAGGCGGGTGGTCCCATTCCGCCCGCAGACGTCGGCGGGGACTCTCCGGTTCAGCCGGCAAACCGGCGCACAACGCTGCTCGACCTCATTATGGGTCAATGAGGCCGAAACGGCACTGCCGGCTTGCAACGGCGCGGGTCAACAACCATGTTTGTGCTGCAGCCCAGCGTATGGTTTGACCACTCCCGGTCTGTGCGAATCCGACGGGGCATTTTCTGTCCGCGAGGTGATGGAGCAATCGGAGCCAATCTGTTCTTTTTACTGGATTACAGCGAGTTTCCAGCCTTGCAGTCAGAAAAACCGCTTCTTATATACGCGACATAACCGCGGTTAAGGCCGCGAGATCCCAGACCATCCACGTCGAGGGGCTGTCAAGGGAATGCCTTTCGAGGGTTCAGACAGTCTGCTTCAAGGAGAGAATCACATGGCTAAAGTTATCGGCATCGACCTTGGAACCACCAATTCCTGCGTATCCGTCATGGACGGCAAGGACGCGAAGGTCATTGAGAATTCCGAAGGCGCACGCACCACGCCCTCTATGGTCGCCTTCACAGACGACGGCGAGCGTCTCGTTGGTCAGCCCGCCAAGCGTCAGGCTGTCACCAACCCGACCAATACCCTGTTTGCTGTGAAGCGCCTGATCGGTCGCCGTTATGAAGATCCGACCGTCGCAAAGGACAAGGGCCTGGTTCCTTTCCATATCGTCAAAGGCGACAATGGCGACGCTTGGGTCGAGGCTCAGAACAAGGCTTATTCGCCGGCACAGATTTCGGCTATGATCCTTCAGAAGATGAAGGAAACCGCGGAAGCCTATCTCGGCGAGAAGGTCGAGAAGGCCGTCATCACCGTTCCGGCATACTTCAACGACGCCCAGCGTCAGGCGACCAAGGATGCGGGCCGTATCGCCGGCCTTGAGGTCCTGCGCATCATCAACGAGCCGACTGCGGCAGCACTTGCCTATGGCCTCGATAAGAAGGATGGCAAGACGATCGCCGTCTACGACCTTGGCGGCGGTACTTTCGATATTTCGGTGCTGGAAATCGGCGACGGCGTCTTCGAGGTGAAGTCGACCAATGGTGACACCTTCCTTGGCGGTGAGGACTTCGACATGCGTCTGGTCGAATATCTCGCAGCTGAGTTCAAGAAGGATCAGGGCATCGACCTGAAGACTGATAAACTTGCCCTTCAGCGCCTCAAGGAAGCCGCCGAAAAAGCCAAGATCGAGCTGTCCTCGTCGCAGCAGACCGAAATCAATCTGCCGTTCATCACGGCCGATGCATCCGGTCCGAAGCATCTGACGCTGAAGCTGACCCGTTCCAAGTTCGAAAACCTGGTCGATGACCTCGTCCAGCGTACCGTTGCTCCTTGCAAGGCAGCACTCAAGGATGCTGGTGTGACCGCAGCGGAAATCGACGAAGTGGTTCTGGTCGGCGGCATGAGCCGCATGCCGAAAGTCCAGGAAGTCGTCAAGCAGCTGTTCGGCAAGGAGCCGCACAAGGGTGTAAACCCGGATGAAGTAGTCGCCATGGGTGCCGCCATTCAGGCTGGTGTTCTGCAGGGTGACGTCAAGGATGTCCTCTTGCTCGACGTGACCCCACTGTCGCTCGGCATCGAGACCCTCGGCGGCGTCTTCACCCGTCTGATCGACCGCAACACGACGATCCCGACCAAGAAGAGCCAGACCTTCTCGACCGCGGAAGACAGCCAGTCGGCCGTGACCATCCGCGTATCGCAGGGCGAACGTGAAATGGCTGCTGACAACAAGCTGCTCGGCCAGTTCGACCTCGTTGGCCTGCCGCCGGCACCGCGCGGTGTTCCGCAAATCGAAGTCACCTTCGACATCGACGCCAACGGCATCGTGCAGGTTTCGGCCAAGGACAAGGGCACCGGCAAGGAACAGCAGATCCGTATCCAGGCCTCCGGTGGCCTCTCCGACGCCGACATCGAGAAGATGGTGAAGGACGCAGAAGCACACGCCGAGGAGGACAAGAAGCGCCGGGCCGGCGTCGAAGCCAAGAACCATGCCGAAAGCCTCGTGCATTCGACCGAGAAGTCGTTGACCGAGTTTGGCGACAAGGTTTCGGAAGATGACCGCAAGGCCATCGAGGACGCGATTGCGGCCCTCAAGTCGGCAATGGAGGCCTCCGAGCCGAATGCCGAGGATATCCAGGCCAAGACCCAAACCCTCATGGAAGTCTCCATGAAGCTCGGCCAAGCGATCTATGAAGCCCAGCAGAGCGAACAGGGCGAAGGCGCCTCGGAAGGTGGCAGCGACGAGGATGTCGTCGACGCCGATTACGAGGAAGTCAAGGACGACGACTCGAAGAAGTCGGCCTGATGCAGCGGCCTGAGCGACGTATTACCTTCAAAGGGCTGGCCTTCGGGCCAGTCGTATTTTCGCTGGCCCTCTGCGCAAGCGCCGCTATGGCGCAAGATAGTGGTCAGATGGAAACGGTCTTTCGCAAGGTGAGCGCCGCAGAGGCCACCATCGTCAAGGCGATCGGTGCGGGCGACAGCCGGCAGCTTTCCAAGACAGGCAGTGAACTCGGCCGGATCATCGAAGCGGCGCTGAAGCGCCGCGAGGATGGCGGCCGCGTGACTTCCTGCGACATGGCGGCCCATTCACTGGCCTATCTTGCTGTATCCGTCGCGGATGGCTTGGCCAACAAGGGCGAGCCGCGCCGTTTACTGATCGAAGACGCCCGCGCTGCGGCTTCGGACTTCCAGAAGGACATGTCCGCCTGCGAAAAACAGGCCGGCAAGAAGACTGGCAGCCACGCGAGCGTGGAGAGAGCTTTGAGAGCTTTGTAAAACCATGGTAAAAGCAGATTTCTACGAAACCCTCGGGGTCACGAAGACCGCCGACGAAAAGGAGCTGAAGAGCGCCTTTCGTAAGCTGGCGATGAAATTCCATCCGGACAAGAACCCCGGAGACGCGGAAGCAGAAAAGAAGTTCAAGGAACTCAACGAGGCCTACGAGATGCTCAAGGACCCGCAGAAGCGGGCAGCCTATGACCGTTTTGGCCATGCAGCCTTCGAGCAAGGTGGCGGCGGCTTCAATCCGGGCGGCGGATTTGCTGGCGGCGGATTCTCCGACATTTTCGAGGATATCTTCGGGGAGATGATGGGTGGCGGCCGTGGCGGCCGGGCCCGTTCGACCGGCGGTCGCGAACGCGGCGCCGACCTTCGCTACAACATGGAGATTTCCCTCGAGGAGTCCTTCACTGGCAAGACCGCACAGATCCGGGTTCCGACCTCGATCACTTGCGAGGCCTGCACCGGCACCGGCGCCAAGCCGGGCACGAAGCCAACCACTTGCGCCACCTGCCAGGGCTCTGGTCGCATTCGCGCAGCCCAAGGCTTTTTCTCCATCGAGCGCACCTGTCCGACCTGCCACGGTCGTGGCCAGACGATCTCCGACCCCTGCACCAAGTGCAGTGGTCAGGGGCGTGTGACAGAGGAGCGCTCACTGTCGGTCAATATTCCGGCCGGTATCGAGGACGGAACGCGCATTCGCCTGCAGGGCGAAGGCGAGGCTGGGATGCGGGGGGGACCCTCGGGTGATCTCTACATCTTCCTGTCGGTCACACCGCACGAGTTCTTCCAGCGTGATGGTGCGGATCTCTATTGCTCCGTGCCGATCTCCATGACGACCGCGGCTCTTGGCGGCACATTCGATGTGGTGACACTCGACGGCGCCAAGTCCCGCGTGACGGTTCCGGAGGGCACCCAGGTCGGCAAGCAGTTCCGCCTGAAAGGCAAGGGCATGCCTGTGCTGCGCTCGACGCAGATGGGCGATCTCTACATCCAGATCCAGATCGAGACGCCGCAGAAGCTCACCAAGCGACAGCGCGAACTACTGCAGGAATTCGACCAGTTGTCCTCTAAGGAGAATAACCCGGAGTCGACCGGTTTCTTTGCCCGGATGAAGGACTTCTTCGATACCTTGAGCGACTGATTCAGTCGTGACAGCGCGGAATAGTTCACGCGAGCCGGAGGGGCCCCCTCCGGCTCGCTTTTTTTTGATCGGACCTCAGTCGATGGTCACCGGGCGCGACTGGCGCAGGATAAACCAGGCGAAACGCTGCTGGATCATCGGCGCAATGCCATAGACGATACTGAAAACCATAAGTGGCGCCAGAATTGCGGTCCGCTGCCAGATCGGCCAACCGTCGGTCAGCGGCATCAGGATATAGAGGATGGCGGTGACAAAGGGGTAGATGGCGGCCAGCATGAGAATGGACAGCCGAAACCTGGAGGGGGCGAGGCGGGAGGCGGAATTGTCGGACATGGGAAGCTCCATAAGAACGGTACGTTTCGTTCTATATCGGAACGGATCGTTTCGTTCAATAGACAATCGTGCTATGGCATCGCGAAGCAACGGAAGGCCATAGGATGGGAAAGCCGACAACCACGCGACGAACATCAATTGGATCGCAGCGCAATCCGGCAAGCGAGGAGGCGATTCTCCAGGCGGCCCAGGCCATTCTACTGGAAGGCGGCCTGCAGGCCTTCTCGATCGAAGCCGTGGCCAAACGGGCAAAGGCCGGAAAGCCGACCATCTACCGCTGGTGGCCATCGAAGGCCGCGCTGCTGCTCGATGTCTATCACCGACAGAAGGATGGCGTTCCCCATCCCGATACCGGCGATGTACGTGAGGACCTCGTGCAGTTTCTCGCTGGGCTCATGGGCTTCTGGCGCGACGGAGGCGGAGCGATCTTCCGATCGATCATCGCCGAAGCTCAGAGCGATGCCGGCGCGCTTGAGGCCCTTCAGAGCTACGTCCTGTCGAGATGCCTACAGACCGGCGAGATTCTCCGGCGGGGGCAAGCGCGCGGCACGGTTCGGAATGACATCGACCCCGACCTGGTAATCGAACTCTTTTCCAGCTTCGCCTGGAGCCGGCTGCTCACCAGCCGGCTAGAAGTGACGCGACAGCAGGTCGAGCAGATCGTCTCGGCTGTGGTGGACGGCGTCGCCGCGGAAAGTCAGCATCAGTAGTGGGGCGGCCGGGTAATCGCCGGCGCCTCAAGAGCCTGCTCCTCGAGCGAAAGAAAGCGCTCGGTCAAGCGATCGAGCTTGGCACGCGTCTGTTCGACCACCTTCCACTGCTGCGTGAGCTGGTCGGATAATTCCTCGATGACCCGAGACTGATGGGCCACCGTTTCTTCGAGCCGCAGGATGCGGTCTTGCTGATCGGTCATGCTCTCGCTCCCTTTCAAGGCTGCGGCGCTTGTGACGGATGCCGGCCGCGTGGTCAATGGCGGCAAAGCGCATGGACACCCGCCTAGCGCTGCTTCTTTTTCTTATAAGGCATCAGCATGATGGCCGAGGCGGTGACCGCAGCGGCGAAGGTCAGCGCCAGCGGAACAGCAATCAAAGCGGCCGGCAGAACAGGATTGCGCGCCCGCGCCAGATGACGGCCGAGCCCGCCGATGTCAAACCACATAAGCATGCCAGCGACGACCAAGCCGAGCGCCGCGCCAAACAGCGCATTACCGGCAAGAAAGCGCAGCATCTCCCAGTGATCGCGGCGAGCTTCCTCCGGCGTCAGTTCGTCTCGATCTGAATTCATCTCGCACCCCCGCATTCGCGTCGTCAACGTCCAGATACACCTGCGTGCCGTACCGGTCCATGCGTCCGAACGTCCACGCCGCTCCAACCGCCCCACGCTTGCCCGAGAAAACAGCAGGACTACCTTGCCATTGCCGGCCTTTCAGCCTAGCTCAGGAGGGTACAAGACCGGACAACAATGACGCACAAGACCTCGATCCACCGGCTGAAACTCACGGATTTCCGGAATTATCCGACCGCGACACTCGCGCTCGACGGGCGACATGTCGTGCTGACCGGGGAGAACGGCGCCGGCAAGACCAATCTGATGGAGGCCGTGTCCTTCCTCTCGCCCGGGCGAGGCCTTCGCCGTGCCGTTCTTGCCGATGTCGTTCGCGTCGGAGCGACGGGCGGCTTTTCGATCTTCGCTGAGGTCGAAGGAATGGAGGGCGTGGTCGAAATCGGTACCGGAACGGAGGGCGAAGGGGAAACCGTCGTGCGCCGGCTGCGCCTCAACGGTACGCCAACCAGATCGGTCGATGAACTGACTGACCACCTGCGCATCCTGTGGCTTACGCCGTCGATGGACGGGCTCTTCACCGGACCTGCCGCCGACCGGCGACGCTTCCTCGACCGACTGGTTCTTTCACTCGACCCGGCGCACGGACGCCGTGCCAGTGATTTCGAGCGCGCCATGCGCAGCCGTAACAGGCTCCTGTCGGAAGGCCGTTTCGATCCGGCCTGGCTTACCGGCATCGAGCAACAGATGGCGGCCCTTGGCGTGGCGATGACGCTGGCCCGCCGGGAAATGCTGGGGCTACTCGCCGGCCTGGCCAGAAGCCCGGACGATTCGAGCTTTCCCTCGGCACAGCTGGCGCTGAAAGGCTTTTTCGACAAAACGGAAGGGCCAGCGATCGAGCTTGAGGACCGCTACGGGGAAGCACTGGCCAGTGGCCGCTACCGCGATGCGGCCGCCGGCCGGACGCTCGAAGGGCCGCACCGCGCCGATCTTCTGGTGCGCCATGCCGACAAGGACATCGAGGCGGAACGTTGCTCGACCGGCGAACAGAAGGCTCTGCTCGTTGGCCTGATCCTCGCCCATGCCAAACTGGTTGCCACCATGACCGGGCATGCGCCAATCCTGCTGCTCGATGAGATCGCTGCGCATTTCGACGAAGGCCGGCGTGCGGCGCTGTTCAACCGGATCGATGCGCTCGGCGGTCAGGCCTTCATGACTGGCACGGACCGGTCGATGTTTTCGGCGCTCGGCGAGCGCGCCCAGTTCATAACCGTACGCGACAGCGTGCTTGTCGCTTGACGGCCTTTCCCGCCCCAGCCAGCCATGCCATTATTGTGCCCATGGATCCGCTCAGCCCCGAAGAAATATCCCGTTATCATCGGCATATCCTGCTCCCCGAGATCGGCGGGCAAGGACAACAACGCCTGAAGGCCGCCCGGGTCCTGATGATCGGCGCCGGCGGGCTCGGAGCGCCGGCGTTGATGTATCTCGCTGCCGCCGGCGTCGGCACACTCGGCATCGTTGACGACGACCGCGTCTCGTTATCCAACCTGCAACGCCAGGTCATCCATGACAACGGCACGATCGGCGAGGAGAAGACGCGGAGTGCCGCGCAAGCCATTGCCCGGCTCAATCCGCATGTCACAGTCCTACGGTTTGAGGGGCGTTTCGACGCACGGTTCGCCGGGGACTATCTGGGCGGCTTCGATCTTCTGGTCGATGGGTCTGACAATTTCGACACGCGCTATGCCGCCGCCGATGCGGCTGAACATGGTCGGATCCCGCTGGTGACCGGTGCTGTCGGCCGCTTCGACGGATCGCTCACTGTGCTGAAGCCCTATGAAGCGAATGACAGGGGGGAACCCAATCCGCGCTACCGCGATCTTTTTCCCGAACAGCCGCCGGCCGGCCTGGTGCCCGCCTGCTCAGAGGCAGGCATCATCGGCGCGCTGACCGGCGTGATTGGCACCCTGATGGCAATGGAGGCGATCAAGCTGATCACCGGAATTGGAGAGCCTTTGATCGGCCGTTTGCTGCTCTATGATGCCCTTTCGGCCCGCTTCGACACCATTCGTTACAAGCGGCGCAAGGCGACCGCCGCGCCATGAGTGTCGAGCTTATCCGGATTGACGGTAACTTCACTCGCCATGACGCACTGCTGGCAGTCATCCTGTCGGCCTTTTCCTCCATGGACGGGCGGATCGAGCCGCCCTCCTCCGCGCACGCGCTGACACCCGTTTCTCTCAGACAAAAGGCCGCATTGGAAATCGCCTTCGCCGCGATGGACAACGGTCAGCTTGTCGGCTGCGTCTTCCTGAAGCCGGAGGACAACATGCTCTACATCGGCAAGCTCGCGGTGCTGCCCGAGGCGCAAGGCAAGGGGATCGGCCGGATGATGCTCGCCAGAGCCGAAGTGGTCGCGCGCGAGCTCGGTCTATCCACACTCCGGCTGGAAACGAGAATAGAACTCACCGAAAACCATCAGTTGTTCGCCCAATGGGGTTTTAGCAAGACCGCGGAAAACCGTCATGCCGGCTTTGATCGGACCACATCGATCGAGATGCGGCGGGAGCTTGTGTAAAAAGTTCCCGGAACGCCAACCGAATCAGGTCCGGCTGGGCAAGACGCGGTTCGGCGGACGGTGACCATCGAAATAGGTGCGGATGTTGATGATCACCTTGTCGCCCATGTCGATGCGACCCTCGATCGTCGCCGAGCCGGTATGTGGCAAGAGCACGACCTTGCCTTGATTCGCCAGCTTGACCAGCTTCGGATTCACCGCCGGCTCATTCTCGAACACGTCGAGACCGGCGCCGGCGATCGAGCCATCGCGCAGGCACAGGATCAGCGCATCCTCGTCAATAATGTCACCGCGCGCGGTATTGACGATGTAACTGGTCGGCTGCATCAGCGCCAAGCGGCGCGCCGAGAGAAGATGAAAGGTCGCTGGCGTCGACGGGCAGTTGACCGAGACGATGTCAACGCGGGCGAGCATCTGGTCGAGACTGTCCCAATAGGTCGCTTCCAGATCGTCCTCGGTCGTCGGATTGACGCGCTTGCGGTTGTGGTAATGGATCGACAGGCCAAAGGCCTTGGCGCGGCGCGCAACGGCGGTGCCGATGCGGCCCATGCCGATGATGCCGATACGCTTGCCCCATATGCGGCGCCCAAGCATCCAGGTCGGAGACCAGCCACTCCACTCACCCGGCTGATCCATCAGGATGCGCGCGCCCTCGACCAGACGACGCGGCACTGCGAGGATCAATGCCATGGTCATGTCGGCGGTGTCCTCGGTCAGGACGTTCGGTGTATTGGTGACGGTAATGCCCTTTTTCGCCGCCGCATCGACGTCGATATGGTCATAGCCGTTGGAAAAACTGGCGATCAACTTGAGCTGCGGACCCGCCTGCTCGATCAGGGCGGCATCGATGCGGTCGGTGACCGTCGGGACCAGAACTTCAGCGCTCTTCACGGCGGCGACCAGTTCCGGTTGGCTGCGCGGCTTGTCATCGACGTTCAACTCAGTCTCGAACAATTCGCACATGCGGGTTTCCACGGCGTCCGGCAGCTTCCGGGTGATGTAGACCTTGGGTCTTTTCCTGTTCGTCATGGGAAGAATCGATGCCTTGTTCAGAGGTCGTTAACCAAGACGGGGGATAATTTCCCCGTTCAGGGCATTTTCTACCAAACCCGTCGGCGAAGACAAACAAAACCTCGCAGGTCGGTGCCCGTTTTCTGGCAGAACCTGGCAGATCGCAGTCGGGACCGCGAAAACGCCCTTGAAATCTTAGAGCGATCGGAACCGCCATGCGTCACTTTGTGCTTCGTGCCTCCCTCATTGCGTCGATCGCCCTCGGGTTTTCGCCGATGGGCGGGCCGATAGCAGAAGCCCAAGCTGTCTCCAAGGGATCGAGCGGCCTGCCGTTGCCGCGCTTCGTCAGCCTGAAAGCCAAGCGGGTCAATCTACGCATCGGCCCTAGCACCGACTATGCGGTGTCCTGGCTCTACCTGAAATCCGGCCTACCGGTGGAAATCATCCAAGAATACGAGAACTGGCGACGCATCCGGGACGCGGACGGCACCGATGGTTGGGTAAGCCAGACACTTCTTTCGGGAGAACGCACCGCGATCGCCGCACCGTGGATGCGTGGCAACAACGTCTACGTGAACCTGCGCGCCGATTCGCAATCGACCGCACAGGTGGTCGCCAAGCTCGAACCGGGCGTGGTGATCCGGCTCGACGAATGCACCGGCAACTGGTGCCGGGCGGAGGTCAGCGGCGTCACAGGCTGGGTCGCGCAGGGCGAGATCTGGGGCGCCTATCCGGGCGAGGCCTTCAAATAAGCCCGGCTTCGCGTGCCGCCTTGGACAGTGAACCGAGCGGCCGCGGACCAATCTGCTGGATGACGATGCCAGCAGCAAGGCAGCCGATGCGGCCGCAGTCTTCGAGCGTACGCCCTTGGGTGTAGCCATAGAGGAAACCGGCAGCGAACAGATCGCCTGCGCCAGTCGTGTCGACCAGTTCGTCGATCACCGTCGCCTCCACACGAATACGCTCTTTGCCCTTGAGGATCACCGCCCCTTCGTCACTCATCGTCACCGCAGCGAGCTTGCAGTCACCCGCCATTTTTTCCAGCGCAAAATCGAAGTCGTCAGTCTCGTAGAGCGAAAGGGCTTCCTGCTTGTTGGAAAAGACGATGTCGACGACACCGGAGCGCATCAGGTCCAGGAATTCGTCACGGTAGCGGCCAACGCAAAAGCTGTCGGACAGGGTCATGGACATTTCGCGGCCATTCTCGTGGGCGATGCGGGCGCATTCGAGAATGGCCTGCTTGGCACGCGGCGGATCCCAGAGATAGCCCTCGAAATAGGTGACCTTCGACTGGGCGACGATTTCCGGTTCGACGTCTTCGGGACCGAACTCGACGCAGGCGCCGAGATAGGTGTTCATCGAGCGCTCACCGTCCTCGGTGACGAAAATCATGCTGCGCGCGGTCGGTGGGAAGGTGCCTTCCGGCTTTGTCTCGTAATGCACACCCTGGGCGCGGATGTCGTGTGCGAAGATCGTGCCCAACTGATCCTGCGCGACCTTGCCGAAATAGGCGGCCTTGCCGCCAAGGCTGGCGATGCCGGCTGCCGTATTGCCGGCACTACCGCCGGAGGCTTCGACCGCAGGCCCCATAAGGGCATAGAGTGTCTCGGCGCGCTCGGCATCAATCAGGTTCATTGCTCCCTTGGTGATGCCGTTGTCGACGAGAAAGGAATCCTCGCAACGCGAAATGATGTCGACGATGGCGTTACCGACGGTGAGAACATCGAACCTGCTCATAAATTCCGGATCTCCGATAATGTTATTTTTTGGTCATAGCCGTTTTTCCTCCGCAGGAAAGCGAAAACCGCAACGCGGGAAGAAATCCGAAGACGTCATTCCCTTGTCATGCAGACGCCTTAGAAAGCCCTCAAGTGAAGACGGCATGAAGCGGCTCACAGGCATCGCCGTCCGCGGGGGGACATGTTCGTCCCCGATTGAACTCGCATCGACCACGGATGTACTGGCGACGCGGCTTCAGGCCCGGCAAGATCGGGAGGGAAGGCGGGGGAAACCCCGCTTTTTTCTTGTCAGACAACCGTACTCGCAAACGCTGATCAGTACTGGCCGTCCAGCCCGCATCACGGTAAATCTCGGCTCCTCGCCCCCCCTTGAGAGCCATTCCGCCCATGTATGAAATTGCCCAAGACGTCTTTCCGATCTTCATCCTCATCCTGTTTGGCTGGGGGCTCGTCAAAACCCGGATCCTGAACGCCGACATTGGTGACGGCTTGGGCGAATTCGTCTTCAAGGTCGCGGTTCCGGTCCTGCTCTTCAGGACCATCTCCCATGCCGACTTCCATGGGGCTTCGCCGTTCCGCCTCTGGATCGCTTACTTCTCCGGCGTCGCAGTGACCTGGGCTCTCGGTCATTTTCTGGCAACGCGTTTCTTTGGACGAGATGCCCGCGTGGGGGTTCTGGCCGGGGTATCCTCCGCCTTTGCCAACAACATCTTCATCGGCTTGCCCCTCGTCGAACGTACCGTCGGAAGCGATGGCATCGTCGCGGTGTCGATCTTGCTAGCCGTGCACCTGCCCCTGATGATGGTTATCGGAACGGTACTGATGGAGCGCGCCGAGCACAAGGTGAACGGCGGCGAGGCTCGAGGGCTGGTGAACGTACTGCGCCAAGTCGGTACCAATCTAGTGCGTAACCCGCTGATCATCGGCCTTGCCGCAGGTCTTGTCGTGCATGTGAGTGGGCTTGAATTTCCCGGCGTTTTGGCAAGCGTGGTGGATCAAATCACCGCCATGGCGGCGCCGGCCGCGCTGATTTCGCTCGGCATGGCGCTCAACAAATACGGAATCAACGGCAATGTCCGCATTGCGGTGGTCGTCACGAGCCTAAAACTGCTCGTGATGCCGGCCTGTGTCTGGCTTGCCTGCCGGGCCCTGGGATTGAGCGCCGACTGGACGGCGGCCCTCGTACTGACCTCCTCGGTCCCGACCGGCATCAATGCCTGGCTGATCGCCAACCGCTTTGGTGTCGGACACGGGCTGGCCGCTTCGGCCATCTCGCTCTCGACCGCCGTCGGGGTGCTCAGCGTGACGCTTTGGGCCTGGATCCTGCAGTAGCCGGCACACAGTTATATGTCGCTCAACGAAAAATGCCCGGGCAAAGCCGGGCATTTTTCATTTGTCTCACAAACCGGCCGGAAAAGACCCTGCCTTAGTTGTTCGCGGCCGGTGCCGGTGCGGCTTCAGTGGTCGGGGTAGCCTCAACCGGAGCAGCGGCGGCATCGGCGGCCGGCAGCGGAACCGGGGTGTCGGCCAGCGTGCGCAGATAGGCAATCAGGTTGGCGCGCTCTTCTTCCTTCTTCAGGCCGGCAAAGCCCATGGCCGTTCCGGCGATGAACTTCTTCGGAGCCGTCAGGAAGTGGTTCAGGTTTTCATAGGTCCAAGTGACCGAACTGCCCTGCGAAAAATCCTTCATCCCGGCCGAGTAGGCAAAACCCTCATGCGATGCGACCGGACGCCCAACAACGCCGAAAAGATTCGGGCCAACCTTGTTGGCACCACCCTTGTCGGCGTTATGACAGCTCGTGCACTTCTTGAAGATCGTTTGACCAGCGGCAGCATCGGCGCTTGCCAGGAGCGTGGCAATCGGCGTTTCCGTGGCAGCAGCGGCGTCAGCGCCAGCTTGGGCGTCGGAGGAAGCCTCAGCAACGATGGCATAGCCTTCCTTCTCCGGAACCTCCGAACGGAAAATGCCTTCCGACGCTATGGATACGGTCATCAGAACGAAAACGGTGCCAAGAAGAGCACCAACACCCATGTTCACATACGAGTTCATCTGCAAACGCTCCCATGCAGCCGGCGGATCAGCGACCGGACGATCTTGAAATCGCGCGGAACCTATGTCTTTTGCTTGACAGTTGCAACACGATTGTGATCCCCAATTCGGGACTTTTTGACACTTTTCCGGCGCATTTTGAAGGGACTGAGGATGAATAACGACGAATTGGGTAAGACCCTCGTGCTGATCCCGGCGCGCATGGCCTCGACCCGCCTGCCCGGCAAGCCGCTTGCCGATATCTGCGGACTACCGATGATCGTGCAGGTGGCCAAGCGGGCACGCGAGGCGAATGTCGGACGAATCATCGTCGCTGTTGATGATCAACGGGTCTTCGATGCGGTCAAGGCCGCCGGCTTCGAAGTGGTGATGACCCGCGTCGACCACCAGTCCGGGTCGGACCGCATTCATGAAGCCCTCACCAAGGCCGATCCTGACGGCCTGGTCGAGACCGTGATCAACGTGCAGGGCGACTTGCCGACGATCGAGCCGGAGACCATCCGTGCGGCGCTACGCCCGCTCGACGATCCCGCCGTCGACATTGCCACGCTGACTGTCGAGATCACCGACGAGGAAGAGAAGACCAATCCGAATGTCGTGAAAGTCGTCGGCTCGCCACTTTCCGACACGCGTCTGCGCGCGCTTTATTTCACACGTGCCACCGCACCGCACGGCAAGGGACCGCTCTACCATCACATCGGTCTTTACGCCTATCGCCGCGCAGCGCTTGAGCGCTTCGTCCAGCTTCCCCCCTCCTCCCTGGAAAGACGCGAATCCCTGGAACAGCTGCGAGCACTCGAAGCTGAAATGCGTATCGACGTCGAAATCGTCAACTCCATCCCGCTTGGTGTCGATACGCCCGCCGATCTTGAGAAGGCAAGGCAAACACTGACTTCAACGCCGGCTTAAGAGAATGGACAGCCCGATGACCTCGAAGACCAACAGAATCGCCTTCCAGGGCGAGTTCGGCGCCAATTCCGACATGGCGTGCCGCGACATGTTCCCGGAGATGGAACCTCTCCCTTGCCCCACGTTCGAAGATGCCTTCGTGGCACTCGAGACCGGCGAGGCGGATCTGGCGATGATCCCGATCGAAAACACGCTGGCAGGCCGTGTTGCCGACATCCACTATCTGCTGCCGCTATCGCGGCTGCACATAGTCGGTGAGTATTTCATGCCAATCCGCTTCCAGCTGATGGTGCTGCCTGGCGTGAAAATGGATGAGATTCGCACCGTCCACAGCCATATCCACGCGCTCGGTCAGTGCCGTAAAATCATTCGCGGCAACGGCTGGAAGGCAGTCGTCGCCGGCGATACCGCTGGCGCGGCGAAACTGGTGGCGGAAATGGGCGACCGCAGCATGGCGGCGCTCGCTCCGCGACTTGCCGCCCCACTCTATGGTCTCGATATTCTCGCGGAAAATGTCGAGGATTCTGAAAACAACGTTACCCGCTTCGTCATATTGTCGCGCGATAAGGTCGAGCCGAAGCGGCAGAGCGACGACGAAGTCTTTATCACAACCTTCATCTTCAATGTGCGCAACATTCCCGCCGCGCTCTACAAGGCGATGGGCGGCTTCGCCACGAATGGCGTCAACATGACAAAACTCGAAAGCTATCAAATTGGTGGCAAGTTCATCGCGACGCAATTCTATGCCGACATTGAAGGACATCCGGATGACGCCCCGGTGAAGCGGGCGCTGGAAGAATTGCGTTTCTTTTCGGAGAAGGTGCACATCCTCGGCGTCTACAAGGCCCATGCCATGCGCGGCAAATTCTGAGGCCGAAGCCTCAGCGCTTCCAATCGAGCCAGTCGGTGATCAGGCGGCGGGCGATCGTTCCGTCGATCGGTAGGCTGAGCCCCTTGACCGAGCCCTGCTCAATCAGTTCGGCAACCTCCGCCCGGCCGAACCAGCGGCAATCGGCAAGTTCGGCTTCATCCGCATGGACGTCGTAAGAGACGGCCTCGGCATAACAGCCGATCATCAGCTGATGTGGCATCGGCCAAGGTTGCGACGCGTGATAGCGAACACGGCCGATCTCGATGCCCGATTCTTCGCGGGTCTCGCGCCGCACCGCATTCTCGATCGTCTCGCCCGGCTCGACGAAGCCAGCGAGACTGGAATACATGCCCTCGGGGAAGCGGTGATTGCGGCCAAGCAGGCAGCGGTCGCGCTTCTCATCGATCGCCAGCATGATCGCCACCGGATCGGTGCGCGGAAAGATCTCGTGGCCGCAGGCCGTGCAGACGCGCTTGTACCCACCGATGCGGCTCTCCATTGCCGAGCCGCATCGACCACAGAAGTGGTTGTCGGCGTTCCACCGCAAAAGGCTGAGTGCCTGTGCCGCCTCTCCGACCAGATCCTCGCCGATCAGCCGGTCGCGAAACAGCGCGCGGGCATCGGCCGGCTTGTAATGGCTCGCCAGATCCTCGGTCGGGCATTGCACCGGCACGGCAATCCTCGGCTCGCCACTTGTCTGGAAACCGAGCAACACTGCATTGCCGAAGTCGGGGCTGAGTTCCGCCAGTTCATAAGGCGCGAAGAGCGGGTCGAGGACCTGCCCGTCGTGCTTCAGGACCAGCTTGGCGTCGCAGAAGGCGAGGATGTGGGTCCCCTCCACCGCGAGCGCCTTTTCAAGCGATGTCTCGTCGCGGTGCTCACTGTCGCGAGAAAGGGCGTTTCGGGAAAAAGCGGTCAGATCGCTCGGTTCTGGATGCGGGCCGTCAAAGTCAAAAATCGATTTTTTCATGAGTGAAGGGCTTCGAGTATCTTCTGCTGGAGGGCACGTCGTTCGTCGGCGCCATAGGGAGCGGCGGTTCCGTGGCCCCAGACGGGACCCGGCCAGTTGGCATCACCCTCCATGCGGGCGATGACATGGACATGCAGCTGGCGAACGATGTTGCCGATCGCCGCGACATTGATCTTGGTGGCACCGGTCGCCGATTTGAGGGCAGCGGCAACAGTATTCTGTTCGAAGGTCAGCACGGCCTGATCGAGCGGCGTCAACTCGAAGACTTCGGACACGCCGGGACGCTTGGGCACCAGCACAAGCCAAGGCCAGCGGCAGTCGTTTATCAGCCGCAGTTCGCACAGGCCCAGATGGACCAGAAGCACGCTGTCCCGCGCCAGCCGCTCATCAAGCACGAATTTGTCCAAGGCATCCCTCCTTGCGTTTTTCCACTTCATAACAGTTTTTTACGGGCTTGGCTTGCATTTGATCGTGTAATTGCCGATATGTGGGTCGGGAGGTTGGTGGTGGACGAGCCACTCGCCAACCGGGTCAGGTCCGGAAGGAAGCAGCCCTAACGAGCGCGGCACGGGTCATCGTGCCAGCCTCCCACCTTCCGTTTCATTTGGCCGGCCTCAACGCGGGCCAAACCGTGCCCGGGCATCGGGTCTTCGACAGACGCTGGCAGGGCGATGAGCGATTTCGAGCCGACACCATCGAATTCCGAAGGTAGCGCCACCGGCTACCGGGTTCTCGCCCGCAAGTACCGTCCCAAGGATTTCACCGACCTGATGGTCGGCCAGGAGCCGATGGTGAGAACGCTCACCAACGCCTTCGAGACGGGCAGGATCGCGCAGGCCTATATGCTGACCGGGGTGCGCGGGGTGGGCAAGACCACGACCGCCCGTATTCTGGCGCGCGCACTTAATTACAAGACACCCGAAATCGACAAACCGACGATCGACCTGCAGATTCCCGGCGAACATTGCCAGGCGATCATGGAAGGCCGACATGTCGATGTGATCGAGATGGACGCCGCCTCCCACACTGGGATCGACGACATCCGCGAGATCATTGAACAGGTGCGCTATCGCCCCGTCTCGGCGCGTTATAAAGTCTACATCATCGACGAAGTGCACATGCTGTCGACGCAGGCCTTCAACGGTTTGCTGAAAACGCTCGAAGAGCCGCCCGAGCATGTGAAATTCATCTTCGCCACAACCGAGATCCGCAAGGTTCCGATCACCGTTCTTTCACGCTGCCAGCGGTTCGACCTTCGCCGCATCAGCGCCGCCGATCTTGTCGGGCTATTCTCGACGATCTCGGCCAAAGAAGGCATCACGGTCGACGACGAGGCTCTGGCCATGATCGCCCGGGCGGCCGAAGGCTCGGCGCGCGACGGGTTGTCGCTGCTTGATCAGGCGATCGCGCATGGCAGCGGCGTGGTGATGGCGGAAGCCGTGCGCGCCATGCTTGGCCTTGCCGACCGTGCCCGCATCGTCGATCTCTTTGATCACATCGTTCGTGGTGATGCCTCGGCCGCTTTGGCCGAATTCGGTAGTCAGTATGAGGCCGGTGCCAATCCAACCGTGGTTTTGACCGACCTTGCCGATTTCACTCATCTTGTGACCCGGCTCAAGTATATTCCCTCCGCGTCGCAAGATCCTTCGCTGAGCGAAGTCGAGCGGGTGCGGGGTGCGGAGCTTGCCGACAGCGTTTCGGTCTCAACACTCTCGCGGATGTGGCAAATGCTGTTGAAAGGCATTCCCGAGGCTGAGAATTCCTCACGGCCTGCCGGCGCCGCCGAGATGGTCATCATTCGCCTGTCGCATGCCGCGCATCTCCCCTCACCCGAGGATGCGGCGCGCCGTTTGCTGGAACTCTCCGCCGGGGCCGACAGCACGCAGTCTGGCGGAGCGCCACGCGGCGGCAATGGCGGTGGTGCGACTGCCGCCTATCGCGCGGCAGCCGTGGCCCAGCAGTCCGCCGACGTCTCGGCCAGACCTTCTGGCAACGCCCAGCCGGTGGCGCGCTTGCACAGTGTGCCCCAGCCGGAGAATGCACCGATGGCGCTCGGCCGCACGGAGGCGAAACCAGCCGAGGCCCAGCCACAACCTAAGGTGCACATCAATTCGCTCGAAGAGCTGGCGGAACTCTGCACCCGGAACCGCGACCCGAAACTGAGGGCATTGCTGCGCAACTTCGTCCGGCTGGTGCGCGTCGAGCCCGGGCGGCTGGAGATCAACCTGCCGGCGGAAGCGCCGAAGACGCTGGTCAGTGACTTGCAGAAGCGGCTGGAGGAATGGACCGAGATCCGCTGGATGGTCATCCTGAGCCGCGAAACGGGACAGCCGACGCTGGTCGAGACGGAAGCCTCGACCCGCGAGGCGCGCCTTCTCGACGCGCGGCAGGATCCCGACGTTGCGGCAATCCTTTCCCGCTTTCCGGGAGCGAAGATCACCGACGTCCGGATCCGCGCGCCGATCGTAGAGGAAGATATGCCGAGCCTTCCTGCGGCAGCTGAATCGGCCGAGGGTGACATTCTGCCCGGCGACGACATCGAATTCTGACGAGACCGAATTTACCCGAGACATCAAGGAGACACGACAATGCGTGACATCATGGGTATGATGGGCAAGGTCAAGGAAATGCAGGCCAAGATGGAGAAGATGCAGGCAGAAATCGCCTCGCTCGAAGTCGAAGGCAAGTCCGGCGGAGGACTGGTCACCGTGACCATGACCGGCAAGGGCGATCTCAGGGGCTTGAAGATCGATCCGTCACTCTTCAAGGAGGACGATGTCGAGATCCTCGAAGATCTGATCGTCGCCGCCCACAAGGATGCCAAAGACAAGGCCGAGGTTGTCATGGCCGAAAAGACAAAGGAAGTCACCGCCGGCCTGCCGATCCCGCCCGGCATGAAGCTACCGTTCTGAGGCTTTCCGGTTCAGGCGCATACAGAGAACGGTTGCCCTCGGGTGGCCGTTTTTGCTAGCCCGTCAGGAAAGCCCGAGGCGGCCAATGAATGGGTGCGGCGAAACAGCTGTTACGCTCGGCGTCGTAGTGCTTCCTGCCATAGGTCGCCATGAAATCGAGCATGGTGATGCGACAGTAGTCCTTTCGACGATTCCTTTGCGCGACGATATGGGGTAGAGGCGGCCAATGGCAAAACGAGTCACCGGTCCGGAAATCGAAAAACTCATCCAGCTTCTGGCCAAGGTGCCAGGGCTTGGTCCCCGCTCGGCGCGTCGCGCGGCGCTGCATCTGATCAAGAAGAAAGATCAGTTGATGGGGCCGCTGGCGCATGCCATGGGCGAGGCCTTCGACAAGGTGAAGGTCTGCTCGCATTGCGGCAATGTAGACACGGTTGATCCCTGCACGGTCTGCACCGATGACCGGCGCGACCAATCGGTGATCATTGTGGTCGAGGATGTTTCCGATCTCTGGGCGCTGGAGCGCGCGAGCGCGATGAACGCCGCCTATCATGTTCTCGGCGGCACGCTCTCTCCGCTCGACGGCATTGGGCCGGATGATCTCAACATCAAGGGACTGATCGACCGCGTGGCGAAGGGCGGGATTCGCGAGATCATCATCGCCGTCAATGCCACTGTCGAGGGACAAACCACAGCACACTATATTACCGATCATCTGGCCGGCCTCGATGTGAAGATCACTCGGCTCGCGCACGGCGTGCCGGTCGGCGGCGAGCTGGACTATCTCGACGAGGGCACACTTTCGGCCGCTTTGCGCGCCAGAACGGCGATCTGATTCGCTGTCCAGACATGGGAGACGCGGCATGACTGGCATACCCCCTCGGTGCCCCGCCAGGCATCTCCCCCTCAAGGGGGCCATGCTCCGTATATTCACATCGGCCGTATCAGCCTGCCTCCTGTGGAGCGCACCAGCCACCGCCGCCCCTTCCAAGGCAACGGTCGAGCAACAGTTCCAGATCTGGCTTGTTAACGACCTGTGGCCCGAAGCAAAGGCCGCAGGCGTTTCCCGTCCCGCCTTCGACGTCGCGGTGAAAGGGCTCAAGCTGAACTGGGATCTTCCCGATCTGGTGCCGCCCGGCACGGCACCACCGAAGGAACGCAAGCAGAGCCAAGCGGAATTTTCCTCGCCCGGTGCCTATTTTTCGGAAAAGCGGCTGCAGGGACTGGCCGGCACCGGGCGCAACCTCGTTGAACGCTATGCCTCGACACTGCGCAAGGTCGAGGCGACTTACGGCGTGCCGGGCTCAATCGTCGTCGCGATCTGGGGACGCGAATCCGGTTTCGGCGGCGCCAAACTGCCCTATTCGGCGGTCGAGGTACTGGCCACCAAGGCCTTCATGTCCACCCGCAAGGACCTCTTCCTCCGCGAATTGATCTCGGCGTTGCACATCATCGAGGGCGGCGATATCGGCGCGGCACAGATGAAGGGCTCCTGGGCAGGCGCCCTCGGCCAGCCGCAATTCATGCCGACCAGCTATCTGAAATATGCCGTCGACTTCGACGGCGACGGTCATCGCGACATCTGGAACTCTGTGCCTGACAGCCTGGCTTCGATCGCCAACTATCTGAAGAAGAGTGGCTGGCAAGCGGGGCGCGACTGGGGCTTCGAGGTCAAAATCCCCGATGGCGTCAGTTGCGCCCAAGAAGGCCCCGATCAGGCCAAACCGCTTTCCGACTGGGCGGCGCAGGGCATTAACCGCATTTCCGGCAAGCCCTTTCCTCGCGGCGAGCTTACCGCCTCGATGATGATGCTGGTGCCGGCCGGAACGCACGGACCGGAATTCATCGTCAGCCCGAATTTCTACGTTTTGAAAGAATACAACAATTCCGACCTCTATGCGTTGTTTATCGGCAATCTGGCTGACCGCATCGCTTATGGCAGTGGCACGTTCACCGGCAGTTGGGGCGATGTCGGCAAGATGCTGCGCTCCGATGTGCTCGCCATGCAGAAGGCGCTGGTCGCCAAGGGCTATGATGTTGGCAATGTCGACGGCCTGCCGGGCTACAAGACGCGTCGTTCGCTCGGCGACTGGCAGGAGAAGAACGGCCTCAAACCGACCTGCTTTCCAGATGCATCGCTGAAGAGCAGGCTGCGCTAGAGTAGCTGGTCGCCTGGCTCTTCAATGCGGCTCGACATGTGGTTTGTGGAAGACGTCGTCGGTTGGCGGGATCGCCTGACGCTCGATCATCCGATGAACGCGCGGCTTCTCCTTTCCGCGATGCAGGGCCAGAAGCTTGTCCGTCGTCTCTGCATCGGCCTTGGTGCGGCGCTGATTATGGCGGACATATTCGACCCAGGTCGCAGTATGATAGGTTTCCGTCCAGATATCGGGATTTTCAAGGTCGCGCATTAAAGCCCAGTTTCGAGCGCCGTCGCGAAGGCGGATGCGGCGGCGTTCGACCATGACCGCCAGGAATTCCGGCAGATCCTCGTCAGCGATCTCATAGTCGATATTGATGACGATCGGGCCGCTGCGCGGGCGAATATCGAGACTGAGCGGCGGCTCGGCGAAACGGTTGAGCGGATCAAGGTCGAGTGAAGCGAACGGCGGCATGGGGAGCCTGAGACCGATCCCGACACCGACGATCATCAGCAGGCTGGATGCGAAGAAAGCATTCGTCACGCCGTGGCTCTCCGCCACAAGGCCCCAGATCCAGCTGCCGCCTGCCATGCCGCCGAAGGTCGCGGTCTGATAGAGCGAGAGCGCCCGTCCGACCACCCAGCGCGGCGTAGACAACTGCACAACAGTGTTGAACAACGACAGCGCCAGAACCCAGCAGGCACCAGCAACGACAAGGGCCAGACTGGTTACCACCGCATAGGGACTGATACCGATCACCGTGGCACTCAGGGAAAATCCGGCGAAGGCGCAACGCACAATGTCCTCACTGGACAGCATTTCGCGTAGGCGCGAGTTGGCCAGCGCGCCCGCAATCGCGCCCGCTCCAAAGGCACCGAGCATGATGCCATAGGTGAGTGCGCCGCCGCCGATCAGATCGCGCGCGACGACTGGCAACAGCGCCATGACCGCGCTTGCGGTAAAACCGAAGACGAAACCGCGGAACAGGACCTTGCCGAGGTTGGGCGACATCGCGACATAGCGAAGACCGGCCGCGATCGCCTGGCCGAGCGCCTCGCGCGGCAGGGTTCTCTTCGGCAGGTCAGGCCGCCACCGGTAAAGAGCAAAAACAAGGGTAAAATAGCTGAGCGAATTGGCGGCAAAAGCAGCGGCAGCACCTGCGGCGGCCACAATCATGCCCCCAATCGCCGGGCCGACGCTACGAGTAATGTTGAAACCGACACTGTTGAGTGACACGGCGCCAGCCAGATCATCGCGCGGTACCATGTCGCCGACGGAGGCCTGCCACGATGGATTGTTGAGTGCCGTGCCGCTGCCGATCAGGAAGGTGAAGAACAGCAGGAGCCAGGGCGTGATCAGGCCGAGATAGGCAAACAACGCGAGCAGAGTAGAGGCGCAGAACATGAAGACCTGCGCAGTCAGCATGACGCGGCGGCGATCGTAATTGTCGGCGATCGCCCCAGAAAGCAGCGAGAACAGCATGAGCGGTAGCGTGGTGGAGGCCTGCACCAGCGCCACCATGTTTTCCGACTGGGAGATCGACGCCATCATCCAGGCAGCGCCAACCCCTTGGATCAAACCACCGAGATTGGAGGCGATGCTGGCGCTCCATATTCTGCGGTAAACCGGATGTCTCAATGGGGACAGGAAGGATCTGCGCTCTGGCACGTCGTGGACACCTTATCTTAGGTCTCGTCTCTGGCGGGAGTGACTATACAATGGCAGGAATGGTCTTTCTGGTGAACTAACATCACCCAACCTGAGAGCACAAACATGCAGCTGCGTGTGAAAAGCTTGCAATTCCACCGGCACCCGCGTATATAGCCTTTAAATTCTTGATCGACAGATGAAGGGTGGGGCCGCGAGGACCCGCTCTTTTTTGTTGGCGATCGGACCTATCCGGGAGTATTAGATTGTCTGACAGCATGCCCACGCCGCAAGCCGGCGAAGTGCGTATCATCGTAGAAACGGGCCTTGATCGGCGTATCGCCGAGATCATCGAACCGGTTCTGGTCGCGATGGGATACAAGCTGGTTCGGGCCCGGCTGATGAACCAGAATGGCCTGACACTGCAGGTCATGGCCGAGAAGAACGATGGCACCATGACCGTCGTGGATTGCGAAGAAGTGTCCATGGCGATCTCTCCGGTACTGGACGTCGAGGATCCCGTCGACAAGGCCTATCACCTTGAAGTGTCTTCGCCGGGCATCGATCGCCCGATGGTGCGTATATCGGATTTCGAACGGTGGCAGGGTCATATCGTCAAGTGCGAGACCTCCATTCTGGTCGACAATCGCAAGCGGTTCCGCGGCAAGATCACCGAAGTCGATGCCGATGGCTTCACGCTGGAACGCGATCAGGTCGCCTACGGTGAGGAGCCGCGGGTCAAGATTCCGTTCAACACGCTGAGCGAAGCGAAGCTGATTTTGACGGACGACCTCATCCGCGATGCGCTCAGGGCCGACAAGCTGGCGCGGGCGGAAGCCGCAAACCAGAATGACGAAGACAGCGAAGCATAACGTTTGACTAACCGCCTCGAGGGCCATGGCCCCGGCAGGAAGACGGAGACTTAAGACAATGGCAGTCAGTGCTAACCGGCTCGAGCTCTTGCAGATCGCGGACGCGGTCGCCCGTGAGAAGGTCATCGACCGCGAAATCGTTCTTGCCGCGATGGCCGATGCCATCCAGAAGGCCGCTCGCTCGCGCTACGGCTCCGAAACCAATATCCGCGCCGACATCAATTCGAAAACCGGTGAGATCCGGCTGCAGCGCCTGCTGGAAGTCGTTGAGAAGGTCGAGGACTATTCGACCCAGATAGCCCTCGAACTGGCGCGCGACCGCAATATCGAAGCCAAGATCGGTGATTTCATCGCCGACCCGCTGCCGCCGATGGATTTCGGCCGTATCGCCGCCCAGTCGGCCAAGCAAGTCATCGTGCAGAAAGTGCGCGAAGCCGAACGTGACCGCCAATTCGACGAGTTCAAGGACCGCGTCGGTGAAATCGTCAACGGCACCGTGAAGCGCGTCGAATACGGCAATGTCATCGTCGACCTCGGGCGCGGCGAAGGCATCATCCGTCGCGACGAGATGATCCCACGCGAAGCTTTCCGCTACGGCGACCGTGTCCGCGCCTATGTCTACGACGTGCGCCGCGAGCAGCGTGGCCCGCAAATCTTCCTGTCGCGTACCCACCCGCAGTTCATGGTGAAGCTGTTCACCATGGAAGTTCCGGAAATCTACGACGGCATTATCCAGATCAAGTCAGTTGCCCGTGACCCGGGCTCGCGCGCCAAGATCGCCGTCATCTCCAACGACTCCTCAATCGATCCGGTCGGAGCGTGTGTGGGTATGCGCGGTAGTCGCGTCCAGGCCGTCGTTGGCGAGCTTCAGGGTGAGAAGATCGACATCATTCCGTGGTCGAGCGACCCCGCCTCCTTCATCGTCAACGCCCTTCAGCCGGCCGAAGTCGCCAAGGTCGTCCTCGATGAGGATGCGGAACGCATCGAAGTCGTCGTTCCGGACGAGCAGCTTTCGCTCGCCATCGGTCGTCGCGGTCAGAACGTGCGCCTCGCCTCGCAGCTGACCGGTTGGGACATTGACATCATGACGGAAGCCGAGGAATCCGAGCGCCGCCAGAAAGAATTCAACGAGCGCACCAACCTGTTCATGGATGCTCTCGACGTCGACGAAATGGTCGGCCAAGTACTCGCTTCGGAGGGCTTTGCCCAGGTCGAGGAGGTCGCCTATGTCGATCTCGACGAAATCTCCTCGATCGAGGGATTCGACGAGGACACGGCTCAGGAAATCCAGACCCGCGCTCGCGAATATCTGGAAAAGATCGAGGCCGAAATGGATGCCAAGCGCCGCGAACTCGGCGTGTCCGATGAACTGCGCCAGATCGACGGCCTGACCTCGCAGATGTTGGTCGCGCTCGGCAAAGACGGCATCAAGACGATTGAGGACTTTGCAGGCTGCGCCGCCGACGACCTGGTCGGCTGGAGCGAACGCAAGGACGGCGAGACGAAGAAGTTCGAGGGTCTGTTCTCGAAGTTCGAAGTTTCGCGCGCAGAAGCCGAGAACATGATCGTTCAGGCCCGCCTTGCGGCCGGCTGGATCACCGAGGAAGACTTGGCAACCGAGACGGTCGCCGAGGAAGAAGTCGAAGGCGAGCAGGAAGCGTGATGAGCGAGCCGGCTCCGGACACGGCTCACGACGAAGAGGATTTCGACGTGGGCGAAGTGAACGGACGCATGTGCATCGCCACGCGCGAAAGCGGTTCACCGGAAACGCTGATCCGCTTCGTGGCCGCGCCGGATGGGTCCATCGTCCCCGACCTGAAGCGTGCGCTTCCCGGTCGGGGCTGCTGGGTCTCCCCCAGCAGGGCGGCCGTCGACAAGGCAGTGGCGAAGAAGCTCTTTGCCCGGGCGCTGAAGCGCGATGTGAAGGCGGACCCCAATCTTGGCGAGACCGTCGATCGATTGCTCGCACAGCAGCTTGCCGGGATGATGAATCTGGCCCGCAAGGCGGGCCAGTTTGTTACCGGATCGGCGAAGGTCGAGGCCGCAGTGCGCAGCGGCCAGGCGATTGCCGTCTTCCACTCGACGGAAGCGGCAACCGACGGCGTGAGAAAGATAGACCAGGCACGCAAGGCTTGGCACCTCGGAATGGAGACAGAGGCGGAAATCCCCTCCTACCGCCTGCTTACCGGGGCGGAAATGGACGAACTGATGGGCCAGAATGCGTTTATCCATGCTTGCGCGCTTGCAGGGCAGGCCGGTGAAGGTGTAGTGAAACGCGCAAACGTGCTTGAACAGTACCGCACAGGCGGGCTGCCCCAGAAAAAGGATGTCGTTGACATGCCGAAGCAATGACGCGTTCACCGGCTTCAGCCGGACGCATTATCGGAATGTACGAATTGAACGACAAGGTCTGATGCGCCGCATCCGTCCTTGTCCAAGGAACGGAACGGAATGACCGACAACAAAGACGACAAGACACTCAGCGCACCGGGCAAGAAGACCCTCACCCTGAAACCGTCAGGCGTGGCCCAGGGTACCGTGCGCCAGGATATGGGTCGAGGTCGAACCAAGGCCGTCGTGGTCGAGACGCGCAAGCGCCGGACGACCCGCCCTGAAGACGAAAAGATTGTAACGCCGGTCGCGCCGGTGGTTGTGCGCGCGCCCGAGCCTCCCGCAGCACCGGTTGTCCAGGCTCGCCCGGCGGCGCCCGCTCCGCAAACCCGCACTCACCAACCGACGACTCAGCCACAGCGCCCGGCACCGCAACAGCCCACTCGCCAGGAACGTCCGCGCGGCGCCGTCTTGCATGACCTTTCGGCTAGCGAAATGGAAGCGCGCCGTCGCGCCCTGATCGAAGCCCAGGCTCGAGAAGTCGAGGAAGCCAAGCAGCGCGCCATTGACGAAGCTCGCCGCCAGGCCGAAGCCGAAGAACGCGCTCGCCTTGCGGCAGAAGAGGCGGCCCGTCGTGCTGCCGAACCGCAGCCCGAACCTGAGGAAGAGGCACCGGTCGTCGAAGATAAGCCGGCTGTCGCAGCTCGCCCGACTACCACTCCGACGGCCCCTGTGCCGCCGAGTGCCGTGCGCGGTCGCAAAGCGGCCAACGACGAGGAGGAAGAGCGTGCTGCTCCTCGCGGTGCGCCGACTCGCGGCAAGGTCGCGATCCCGGCTCCCGCCAAGGTACCGCCGCGCCCGAAGGCTGAAGAAGAACGCCGCCGCGGTAAGCTGACGGTAACCACCGCGAATGTCGATGAAGAGGGCGCCTCGCGTGGCCGTTCGCTCGCTTCGATGCGTCGCCGCCAGGAGAAGTTCCGCCGCAGCCAGATGCAGGAGACGCGCGAAAAGGTCATGCGCGAGGTCATCCTGCCGGAGACCATTACCATCCAGGAACTGTCGCAGCGCATGTCCGAACGCGCAGTTGACGTCATCAAGTACCTGATGAAGGAAGGTCAGATGATGAAGCCGGGCGACGTCATTGACGCCGACCTCGCCGAAATCATCGCCACAGACTTCGGTCATACCGTCAAGCGCGTTTCGGAATCGGACGTCGAAGAAGGCATCTTCAACGTGGCAGACGACGCGGGGGAACTGGTATCGCGTCCGCCGGTCGTCACCATCATGGGCCACGTAGACCACGGCAAGACCTCGCTGCTTGATGCGATCCGCAAAGCCAATGTGGTCGCCGGGGAAGCCGGGGGTATTACCCAGCATATCGGTGCCTATCAGGTCGAACAGAACGGTCATAAGATCACCTTTATCGACACCCCCGGCCACGCCGCCTTTACCGCGATGCGTGCCCGTGGCGCCCAGGCGACCGACATTGCGATCCTCGTGGTTGCAGCTGACGACAGCGTGATGCCGCAGACGATCGAATCGATCAACCATGCCAAGGCAGCGGGTGTTCCGATCATCGTGGCGATCAACAAGATCGACAAGCATGAGGCAAACCCGGACAAGGTGCGCCAGCAGTTGCTGCAGCATGAAGTCTTCGTGGAATCCATGGGCGGCGAAGTGCTCGACGTCGAGGTTTCGGCCAAGAACAAGGTCAACCTGGATAAGCTTCTCGAGGCCGTGCTTCTGCAGGCTGAAATTCTCGACCTCAAGGCCGACCCGACGCGGACGGCTGAAGGTACAGTGATCGAGGCCCAGCTTGACCGTGGACGTGGTGCCGTTGCAACCGTTCTCGTTCAGAAGGGTACGCTGAAACCTGGCCAGATCATTGTCGCCGGCGATCAGTGGGGCCGTGTTCGTGCTCTGGTCAACGACAAGGGCGAGCACGTCAAGGAAGCGGGTCCAGCCATGCCAGTCGAGGTTCTTGGCCTGTCCGGTACACCGGCGGCCGGGGACAGGTTCGCGGTTGTCGAGAACGAGGCACGCGCTCGCGAGATTTCCGAATATCGTCAGCGTCTGGCCCGCGACAAGGCGGCTGCCCGCCAGTCCGGTCAGCGTGGTTCGCTCGAACAAATGATGAGCCAGCTTCAGAACAACGGAATGAAGGAATTCCCGTTGGTCATCAAGGGCGACGTGCAAGGCTCGATCGAAGCCATTGCCGGCGCGCTCGACAAGCTCGGAACCGACGAAGTTCGTGCTCGCATCGTGCATTCGGGTGCTGGCGGCATCACTGAGTCGGACATCACTCTGGCAGAAGCATCGAATGCGGCCATCATCGGCTTCAACGTTCGTGCCAACGCCCAGGCCCGCACGGCGGCCGAGCGCGCCGGCATCGAGATCCGCTACTACAACATCATCTACGATCTGGTGGATGACGTTAAGGCGGCGATGTCGGGGCTTCTCTCGCCGGAACGTCGCGAGACCTTCCTCGGCAATGCCGAGATCCTCGAGGTGTTCAACATCACGAAGGTCGGGAAGGTCGCGGGTTGCCGCGTCGTCGAAGGCAAGGTCGAACGTGGTGCCGGGGTCCGCCTGGTGCGCGACAACGTCGTCATCCACGAAGGCAAGCTCAAGACGCTCAAGCGCTTCAAGGACGAAGTCGCCGAAGTGCCGGTCGGCCAGGAATGTGGTATGGCCTTCGAGAACTACGAAGACATCCGCGCTGGCGATACCATTGAGTGCTTCCGCGTGGAACACATCACGCGCACACTCTAAGGCGACGACCCGCACGGGACAATAATACGGGCGCCGGACGATCCGGCGCTCGCTTCGTTTGAGGCGAAAAGACATGACCAGACCAACTTCTTCCGCTCCATCGCAACGCATGCTGCGTGTCGGCGAACAGGTGAGAGCCGCGATCACGCAGGTGCTCCAGCGCGGCGAAGTGCGTGATCCGGTAATCGAAAAGACCGTGATTTCCATCTCTGAGGTTCGCATGTCACCGGACCTCAAGATCGCCACCGCATATGTCACGCCGCTGGGCGTTTCCGACCATCAATCGGTGATCGATGCGCTGAATCACAATGCCAAATATATCCGTGGACGGCTCGGCCCCCAACTCAGACAGATGAAATACATGCCCGAGGTCAGGTTCCGCGACGATACCAGTTTCGACAATTACAAGAAGATCGACGCGCTCCTGCGTTTGCCGGAGGTCCAGCGCGACCTCGGCCACACCGATAGCGACGACGAACAAGAATAGAGACGCATGTCCAAACCCCGCAAGCCCAAGGGCCGACCGATTTCCGGCTGGCTGATCCTCGACAAGCCGGTGGATTTCGGCTCGACCGAAGCCGTTTCCAAAATCAAATGGCTGTTCGACGCCCAGAAGGCCGGCCATGCCGGCACACTCGATCCGCTCGCCTCCGGCATGTTGCCGATTGCGCTCGGCGACGCCACCAAGACGGTGCCTTACGTCATGGATGGGCGCAAGATCTACGAGTTCACAGTGACCTGGGGCGAGGAACGCTCTACCGACGACCTCGAAGGCGAGGTGACTCAGGCTTCGGACCAGCGGCCCGGCGAGGAGGATATCCGCGCACTGCTACCGAATTATACCGGCGTCATCTCGCAGGTCCCCCCACAATTCTCGGCAATCAAGATCGCCGGCGAGCGTGCCTATGACCTAGCTCGCGAAGGTGAAACCGTCGAGATCCCTTCCCGCGAAGTCGAGATCTTCCGGCTGACCTTGCTCGGTTGCCCGGATGCCGATCGCGCCGAGTTCGAAGTCGAGTGCGGCAAAGGCACCTACGTCCGTTCTCTGGCGCGCGATTTCGGCCGGGAGCTGGGCTGCTACGGCCACATTTCTTCGCTCCGGCGCACCTTCGTCGCGCCCTTTGCCGAAGAGACCATGGTACCGTTAGCGGAACTCAAGGCGCTCGAGGCGATTGAGGACAAGCAGGATCGACTCGCCGCTCTGGACGCATTCCTGATCGACACAGGCGAAGCGTTGTCCAGTCTGCCGCATGTTGCCATAACCGAAGACCAGGCACACCGCCTGCGAATGGGCAACCCGATCCTGCTGCGCGGCCGCAATGCGCCTGTCGCGGAAGCCGACGCATTCGTCACCTGCTTCGGTAAGCTTGTCGCGATCGGTGAGATTGGCGAGGGAGAATTCCGGCCACGACGCGTTTTCACCTGATCGGCGCCTGGACAATCAACGCTTTCATTTCACCGCGGAATGAGCTATAGGCACGCCAGCATGGCGGCTTGCCGTCTGCTTTCACGGCCTTTGCTGGACGGCATCCCGGCATATGGCGACTTTTTCTCCTGATATTCAGAAAGGATTTCCGATGTCGATCACTGCAGAGCGCAAGGCTGCCCTCATCAAGGAATATGCAACCGTCGAAGGCGACACCGGTTCGCCGGAAGTCCAGGTTGCTATCCTGACGGAGCGGATCAACAACCTCACCGAGCACTTCAAAGACCACAAAAAGGATAACCATTCCCGCCGTGGTCTGCTGACGATGGTTTCGACCCGCCGCTCACTTCTTGACTACGTCAAGAAGAAAGACGTAGCCCGCTACAGCAAGCTCATCGAGCGTCTGGGCATTCGCCGCTAAAAATCTCCCGGCGGACCGTCATCATGGCGGTCCGCCGGCTCTCTTTCGGGACAGACGTCCCACATGGTCATGAATGGCAGGATTGCTGCATGGCCACGACTGCATGGCAGACCGGATGGGCCGGCGCTGCCAAAACCAACCGATGACCTGTCATGGGGCAGGATTGCCGGACGCTTTGCCGATGAAGATCGGCCAGCCTGAGAGACCTATATCTCTCTTGCTTAGACGCAGGACACCACGCCTCCGCCAAAGGCACCTGCCCTCAAAGCCTCCCGCTGTCTTGCCCGTGATGCGTCAGCATCTCCGCGGTCGCGAACGGCTCCCTTGGAGCCTCGGCTTAAGGGCCCGCAGACCGTGGGAAAAGGACAAGATAGATGTTTGATATCCATAGCGTGGAAATCGAATGGGCAGGCCGCCCGCTCAAGCTTGAAACCGGCAAGATTGCCCGTCAGGCTGACGGTGCCGTCATGGCCACCTACGGAGAGACCGTCGTCCTCGCCACCGTTGTTTCGGCCAAGTCGCCGAAGCCGGGCCAGGACTTCTTCCCGCTCACCGTCAACTACCAGGAAAAGACCTACGCTGCCGGCAAAATCCCGGGTGGCTATTTCAAGCGCGAAGGTCGTCCCTCGGAAAAGGAAACGCTGGTTTCCCGCCTGATCGACCGTCCGATCCGCCCGCTCTTCCCGGACGGCTACAAGAACGACACCCAGGTCGTCGTCACCGTCGTTCAGCACGACCTTGAGAATGACCCGGACGTTCTGGCTATGGTTGCCGCTTCGGCTGCCCTGACGCTGTCCGGCGTTCCCTTCATGGGCCCAGTCGGTGGCGCTCGCGTCGGCTATATCAATGGCGAATACGTTCTGAACCCGCATCTCGACGAGATGGATGAGTCGGTGCTCGACCTCGTCGTTGCCGGCACCCAGGACGCTGTTCTCATGGTGGAATCCGAAGCCAAGGAACTGAACGAAGAGATCATGCTCGGTGCCGTCATGTTCGGCCACAAGGGCTTCCAGCCGGTGATCGACGCGATCATCAAGCTTGCAGAAGTGGCAGCCAAGGAACCGCGCGACTTCACCCCGGAAGACTATTCCGCGCTCGAAGCCGAAATGCTGGCCATGGCTGAGGCTGAACTGCGCGACGCCTACAAGATCACCGAAAAGGCCGCGCGCTACGCCGCCGTCGACGCCGTGAAGGCCAAGGTCAAGGCGCATTTCCAGCCTGAAGGCGAGGAAGCAAAATATACGGCCGAAATCATCGGCTCGGTCTTCAAAACCTTGCAGGCTAAGATCGTCCGCTGGAACATCCTCGACACCAAAAGCCGCATCGACGGCCGCGACCTGGAAACCGTTCGTCCGATCGTCTCGGAAGTCGGCCTCCTGCCGCGTACGCATGGTTCGGCGCTCTTCACCCGTGGCGAAACCCAGGCGATCGTTGTCGCTACGCTCGGTACCGGCGAAGACGAGCAGTACGTCGACAGCCTGACCGGCATGTACAAGGAACGCTTCCTGCTGCATTACAACTTCCCGCCCTACTCGGTCGGTGAAACGGGCCGTATGGGCTCCCCGGGCCGCCGCGAAATCGGCCATGGTAAGCTCGCTTGGCGCGCCATTCGTCCGATGCTGCCGTCTCCGGAACAGTTCCCTTACACGCTGCGCGTCGTATCGGAGATCACCGAATCGAACGGCTCGTCCTCTATGGCAACCGTCTGTGGCACTTCGCTGGCGCTGATGGATGCAGGCGTTCCGCTGGCAAAGCCGGTTGCGGGTATCGCCATGGGCCTGATCCTAGAAGGTGACCGTTTCGCGGTTCTCTCGGACATCTTGGGCGACGAAGATCACCTCGGCGACATGGACTTCAAGGTTGCCGGCACCTCGGATGGCATCACTTCGTTGCAGATGGACATCAAGATCGCCGGTATCACCGAAGAGATCATGAAGGTTGCTCTGAGCCAGGCACAGGGCGGCCGCAAGCACATCCTCGGCGAGATGTCGAAGGCCATCACCGAAGGCCGCTCGCAGCTTGGCGAATTTGCTCCGCGCATCGAAGTCATGAACATCCCGGTCGACAAGATCCGCGAAGTCATCGGCTCGGGCGGTAAGGTCATCCGCGAAATCGTCGAAAAGACCGGCGCCAAGATCAATATCGAAGACGATGGCACGATCAAAATCGCATCCTCTTCCGGCAAGGAAATCGAAGCGGCCCGCAAATGGATCCACTCAATCGTCGCCGAGCCGGAAGTCGGCGTCATCTACGAGGGCACGGTTGTAAAGACCGCTGATTTCGGCGCCTTCGTCAACTTCTTCGGCTCGCGTGACGGCCTCGTGCACATCTCGCAGCTCGCTTCCGAGCGCGTTGCCAAGACCTCAGACGTCGTCAAGGAAGGCGACAAGGTCTGGGTCAAGCTGATGGGCTTCGACGAGCGCGGCAAGGTTCGTCTCTCCATGAAGGCCGTCGACCAGACGACCGGAAAGGAAATCGTCGCCGAAAAGAAGAATGACGGCGAAGCCGCCGAATAATCGGCCCCCTACCTTTGCACCAAGGCGCGGAATCCATTCCGCGCCTTTTTTATTCGCTCGGAGAACTCTGCCATGAGCCGCGATACGCTGAAGACCCTGTTCCACCCCTTTGCCAGCGAAACCGTCGCCGCACCCGCGGCCGGCGAACGCTTCCTCTTTCTCGGCGCCGAGGCCGGGTTCGCCCCTCCCGAAGCCTTTGGCGCCACGATCGTCCCGGTACAGGGCCATAGGGGAGAATATCTACGGTTGCAGGCCGCAAGGCTCGAGCCCCTGTCACACGTCGAGGGCGAGGCCTATGACGGCGCACTGGTCTTGCTCGGCAAGCACCGCGGCGAGAACGACGATCGTGTCGCCGAGGCATTGAGCCGCGTGAAGACGGGTGGCTTGGTCGTAATTGCCGGCGGCAAAGAGGACGGCGTCCAGCCGATGCGCAAGCGCCTCGCTGCCCTCGGCATCGAGGCCGAACACATGCCGAAGTACCACGGCGTCGCCCTGTGGTTCAACACGCCGGAAGACGCCGGCCCGGCGGCCGCCAAGCTCGCCGCGCGCGAGACGCTTGTGGAAGGACGTTTCCACACACGCCCTGGCATGTTTTCGCATGATCGTATCGATGATGGCTCCGAGCTTCTGGCAAGCCGTCTGCCCGAGAACTTTGATGGCAATGCCGCCGACTTCGGAGCGGGCTGGGGCTATCTTTCGGCCATGCTTGCCACGCGCTCGCCCCGGACTGCCCGTATCGATCTGTTCGAGGCTGATTACCAGGCACTGGAATACGCCAAGACCAATCTGGCGGAGAACTGCCCCCAGTTGACGGCGCGCTTCTTCTGGCAGGACCTGACCCGCGAACCGGCCAAGGAGAAATACGATCTCGTGATCATGAACCCACCCTTCCATCAGGGACATGCTGCTGAGCCGAGCCTTGGTCAGACGATGATCAAGGCTGCCAGCCAGGCGCTGCGCGGCGGGGGCATACTGCTGCTCGTTGCCAATCGGGGCCTGCCCTATGAGAACATCCTGTCCGAGGACTTCCGCGAGCATGGAGAGACCTGCCGGAATGCGCGCTTCAAGGTGCTCTGGGCCAAGAAGTAGGCTTGGCTGAGCAGCATAGGACATCGTTGGTGATCTGACGGCATCCGGGTCTTCCGGACGCCGTGTCTCTCGACAAGCAGCGCAATGAGACTTAGCTTATGACGCCATTGGCTTATCATTGGACGCCATATATTCGATGCCTAATAGATCTATTGCCGACGAACTCACCACCGTTGCGGGTGTTGCCTCCGCGGTCGCTGCTCATGCGCAGTCCTACGGCATTGATATTGTGCCAATTTGCGGCGCGCTAGAGATTGAGCCGGAGATATTTCAGAGTCTCACGGCACGCATCAGCCTCGACCGACTCTGCCGGCTTCTTGAGGCTTGTGCGCTATTGGCAGACGACGAGGCATTCGGACTGAAATGTGTCGACCGCTTTGTCCCGGGCTCAACAGGCCCCTTCGGCTACGGACTGATGACAGCGCCAACCGTGCGCGAATTTGTGCGCTTTCTCGCCCTGCATATGCAATACGCGACCTACGCCAGCAATCTGCGCATCACCATTGATGGGCGTGGTGCATGCTTTTCATGGTCTTTTGCCCCGGCGATCGTAAAACGCGACCAATATGTTGACATGGGCGTTGCCCTCACGATGCAGCGTCTGCGCGATATTGTGGGGCTTCATACCGATCTCGTCGAAGTAGACCTTGAACGACCCCGACCAAAGACCCCGCAGGTTTTTCGCGATTACCTGACAAAGAGGCTGCGCTTCGGTTGCCGGGAGAATGCCCTGCGTATTCCGCTGAGCATTCTCGATACGAGGAACCCCAAGGCCGATGCACGGCTGTTCACGTTGATGGATATCCAGTGCCGGTCCATGCGACCGGATGCCGATTATCAAGAGGGAGACTTCATCGATCAGGTACGCAGGTTCCTGATTTTGCGCATGGCGGAACAAAATTCGTCGCTGAGCGACATCTCTCCGCACTTTGGCATATCCGAACGTACCTTTCAGCGCCGACTTGCGGAAGAGAATACGAGCCTCGCGGAAATCCGCGATGACCTCCGACGCGAGTTGAGCCTCAATCTGCTCACCGGGAGCGAATTGTCGATCTCGGAGATCTGCTATCGCCTTGGCTATTCCGCACCGAGTGCGTTCACCCGATCGGTCACGCGCTGGTTCGGCCGCACACCGAGCGAACTACGCGGACGCAGAGGTGCCTGAATGCGATCTGGAAGTAGAATTGCAATCTCGATCTGTCTATTGACATCGCCCTCGAAACAGTTCGGAATAGTACTGGTTGATTGAATCTGACGAGTGCAGATTTTCGCCTTCCGTCCGTAAAGTAAAGTTTTTGGCGGCCGCCGCGAATTACAATGGCGTTTCTTTTCCCTATATCGCTAACGATACAGACGCCGTGGTCAAAAACGACTGCTGGCAAAACGTGGCGGCGACCTCAGAACATCATGGCGAATAGAAAAATGTCCGGCGAAGAGACGTCGGGCGTTACAGTCGAATTGACCGAGGCGGAAGTGAAATGTCTGACGATGGTCGCTGAGGGCAAGCGGCCACTCGACATCTGCAGCCTGCTTCTGCTGTCAGAGATCGAGGTGGACAGCACACTGGATTCCGCAGAACGAAAGCTCGGTGCACGCAATCGGTTCCATGCGGTCAGCGTGGCGATGTTGATGGGCTCCATCGCGATGGAGCAAGACCCAAAACCGGAGTAAGCCGGAAAGAACCCGGCTGGCGTACCACTCCGTGTTCATGCCTGGCGTGATATGAGGTCGCGCCAGGCATTTTTTATTGCTCCGTCGAGGGCTTATTCCACGTCCGAACTGCGCAGCGTGTCAAGCGTCGGCATGGATGTGATGTTATAGCCAGCATCGACGTAGTGGATCTCGCCGGTCACGCCGCGCGCAAGATCGGATAGCAGGTAAAGGGCGGAATTACCGACATCCTCGATCGTGACGGTGCGACGTAGCGGCGCGTTCTTCTGCTGCCAAGAAAGCATGGCGCGCGCATCTGAAATCCCCGCGCCAGCCAGTGTGCGGATCGGACCCGCAGAGATCGCATTGACACGAATGCCGCGCGGGCCGTAGTCGCCGGCCAGATAGCGCACAGACGCCTCCAGAGCGGCCTTGGCGACACCCATAACGTTATAGTTTGGCATGAGACGCACGGAACCGCCATAGGTCAACGTCAGCATCGCACCGCCTTCCGACATCAAGTCGGCTGCGCGCTTGGCAATCTCGGTAAACGAGAAGCATGAGATCACCATGGTACGGCTGAAATTATCCCGCGTCGTGTCTGCATAGAGCCCCTTGAGCTCATTTTTGTCGGAAAAGCCGATCGCATGCACGACGAAATCAAGCTTGCCCCAACGTTCCTTGAGCGCGGCGACGACCGCGTCGACAGAGGCGAGATCCTCAACATCGCAAGGCAGGAGGAAGTCGGATCCGAGCTCTGCCGCCAGCGGCTTCACGCGCTTTCCGAGCGCTTCGCCCTGATAGGTGAAGGCCAGTTCCGCACCTGCCCCGCTCAGCGCCTGGGCAATGCCCCAGGCGATCGAATGGCTGTTCGCGACGCCCATGATGAGGCCGCGCTTTCCCTGCATAGAGGCGATCATGCCGTTATCCATTGTGACGCTGGAAGACCAGGGTTGCGTTGGTTCCACCGAAGCCGAACGAGTTCGACAGAACGGTATCGATCTTCGCATCATCGATGCGCTTGCGGACGATCGGCACGCCGTCAAATTCCGGGTCGAGTTCGGTAATGTGGGCACTTTCGCCGATGAAGCGCTCCTGCATCATCAACAGGCCATAGATCGACTCCTGCACACCGGCAGCACCCAGAGAGTGGCCCGTCAGCGACTTGGTCGACTGTACAGGTGGAATCTTGTCGCCGAAGACTTCGCGGATCGCGCCGATCTCCTTCGAATCTCCAACCGTCGTCGACGTGCCGTGGGTATTGATGTAGTCTACCTCGCCCGTCACCGTTGACAGCGCTTGGCGCATGCAGCGCACGGCGCCTTCGCCCGAAGGAGCAACCATGTCATAACCGTCCGAGGTCGCACCATAACCGACGATCTCGGCGTAGATCTTGGCGCCACGGGCCTTGGCGCGTTCCAGCTCCTCAAGCACCAGTACCCCCGCGCCGCCGGCGATGACGAAGCCGTCGCGCGACACGTCATAAGCGCGCGAGGCGGTCGACGGCGTTTCGTTATGCTTGGAGGACATGGCACCCATAGCGTCGAACAGATCGGACATGGTCCAGTCGAGATCCTCGTGGCCGCCGGCGAACATCATATCCTGCTTGCCCCACTGAATCATCTCCATCGCATTGCCGATGCAATGCGCAGAGGTCGAGCAAGCCGAGGAGATCGAATAGTTCACCCCGTGCAGCTTGAACCAAGTTGCAAGCGTCGCGGATGCCGTTGACGACATGGCCTTCGGCACGGCGAACGGACCGATACGTTTCGGGCTGTTGTTCTGGCGAACAATGTCGGCCGCATCGACGATCTGCTTGGTTGAGGGACCGCCGGAACCCATGATGATGCCAACGCGCTCGTTCTGGGCGTAGTCTGCCTCTTCGAGACCGGCATCGGCGATTGCCTGCTTCATGGCAACGTGATTCCAGGCTCCGCCCTGCGACAGGAAGCGCATGGCACGGCGGTCGACGAGCTCCGTCGGGTCCAGGCTGGGCTTGCCCCAAACCTGGCACCTGAAGCCGTGCTCAGCGAAATCGGGAGAAAAGGTGATGCCCGACTTCGCCTCACGCAGCGATGCGGTTACTTCAGCCGCATCGGCGCCGATCGAGGACACGATGCCAAGTCCCGTTACAACTACCCGTCTCATTTCTCAGACCTTCTTACAAAAACGATTGGACAATGCCTCTCAGGCCGTCTTTTCCTTCGACAGACCAACCCGCAGGTCAGTTGCCTGGTAGATGGTTTCGCCATCGGCTTTCAGCCAGCCATCGGCAGTGCCGAGAACCAAGCGGCCGCGCATGACGCGCTTGAAGTCGATACCGTATTCGAGCAGCTTGGTGGTCGGGCGGACCATGCCCTTGAATTTCACTTCGCCGGTCGACAGGGCCATGCCGCGCCCCTCTTCCCCGAGCCACCCCAGGAAGAAGCCGGTCAGTTGCCACATGCCGTCAAGGCCGAGACAGCCGGGCATGATGGGGTTGCCCTGGAAGTGGCAGGGGAAATACCAGTCGTCGGGGCGGACATCGTATTCGGCGCGAATGTAACCCTTGTCGAAGGCGCCACCCGTCTCGGAAATGTCCGTGATGCGATGGACCATTAGCATCGGCGGCAGGGGGAGCTGCGCATTGCCAGGACCGAACAGCTCGCCGCGACCGCAAGCGAGTATCTCTTCATAGTTATAGCTGGATTGTCTTGGTGCCATTTTCTTCTTTTCCCCCCTAGGCGTCTCGTTAACGGACCCTTAGAGCAAGATAGGGATAAAATGAAGTCCCACAATAGCCGCACCGCTGACTTCACGGTCCACTGGCATCGGGTGGCTTCCGCCGTCGCATACAGGATGCACACCTCAAGGACCAGACCCTAAACCGGCAGATCGGGGCTTTTTCGGCACTTTGTGCCATCGCCGGCCGGTGGAATCTATTGAAAGGGTGATGCGCAAAAGTTATATCAGTCTATGAAGTCAGATGATCATAGTCAGACAATGCGGAGAGCGTCTTCATGACGGTTGAGGATCGCACCGGTACAGAATTGAAATTGCGGCATCATGGACTGCGTCCAACGCGGCAAAGGATCGCGCTGGCGAGCCTGTTATTCGCGAAGGGCGACCGTCACCTGACTGTGGAAGAACTGCACGAAGAGGCGACGGCCGCCAAGGTTCCCGTTTCGCTCGCGACCGTTTACAATACGCTTCACCAGTTCACCGAAGCCGGCCTGATCCGGGTCCTCGCGGTCGAAGGCGCCAAGACTTATTTTGACACCAATGTGTCCGATCATCACCATTTTTTCATTGAGGGAGAGAACGAAGTTCTCGATATCCCGATCAATAGCATCGTTATCGACAATCTCCCCGAGCCTCCGCTAGGCATGGAGATTGCCCATGTTGACGTTGTGATTCGCCTTCGGACGAAGAAGGATGAGGCTTAAGCCCTTTTCTAGAGGACGTCCTGCGGCGGTCGGCCCGGACGAGATTTGTAGCTGGGGAAACTCCAGCCAAACCGCAACGCACCGCCGCGGATAGCAAAGGCGGTCGTCGCCCCCAAGATTGATGCGACATAGAGCGGCGTGCCCAACGCGGTCGCTGCAGTGAAGGCACAAGCTCCGACAAGCGCCGCCGTGACATAAATCTCCGGACGCAAGAGCACCGAGGGCTCCCCGGCGATGATGTCGCGCAGAATCCCGCCGAGAGCAGCGGTCAATGTGCCCGTAACAATCGCAACCGTCGGCGAACCGGTGGCCGCCAGCCCCTTGGCCGCGCCCATGACGCAATAGGCCGAAAGCCCGATAGCATCCAGCCAGATCAAAAGCCGATAGCGCGACTCGAAGAGATGGGCCGTGAAGAAAACCAGCACACCAACAAAGGCGCAAACCAGGATATAGCCGGGATCGCGCACCCAGAAGACCGGAACATTGCCAAGCACCAAGTCGCGCAAGGTCCCTCCGCCAATGCCGGTGATGGCGGCGAGAAAGAGGAAACCGATCACGTCGAGCTCCTTGCGCGAGGCGGAAAGCGCGCCGGTCGCCGCGAAGACGGCAACTCCCGCATAGTCTAGAAATCCGAGCAGCGTCATTTCAGCATCTTCCTGCGAAAGCGTTCGGCAAGCATACCGGCGTCAGGGCCGCACAAGCACGGAAACATATGGTAGAGGAAAAAGAACTCATCTTCCTGGGGCGACTGCCGTGAAATACCTGCTTCTTGCCGTTCTGCAAATCGCGTTTCTGTTGACCGCAAGCTCCGCAGCGCTGGGCCAGCAGCAGCTTATCAGCGATCCCGAAATATACGAAAAGGAACATTTCCAGAAGCGCTGCAATGCCGTGAAGTTTGGCCCCGACTTCATCACGAGGCTGGACATCAACAATGATGGCATCATCGACGCCGTGGTTAACGAAGGCGAGATCGTGTGCGACGGCATGCGCGGACCCGACTGCACCGACGACGGCTGCCCTTACAACTTCTATCTTCAGGTGAAGGAAGGTGGCTACTTCATGATCGCCACCGCCAAGATGTATGGCTACGACTTCATCAAGCGCTTCGGCAACATGGTCTTCGTGATGCAGATGCATCCTCGCTATTGCGAGCGCACCGACGAGGCAATCTGTGAGATCACCGTGCGGGTGCGAGGCACTAAGTTCCTGACCATCTCGAAGAAATGAACTTCCTGTACGCTCGCACTCAGGGCGCCGGATACAAGGCCCCGATTCGGCCCATCAGGTAATAGGCAGCAAGGCCTGTCCACTCGCGCACAGCTGTCGCCATCTGCTGAGCGTTCAACGTCGGCTGGGTGAAATCCAGGGCAAGCCTCACCTTCCCACTGGTGCGATAATCCGTCGGCCAAGGAACGATCGCAAGACCTGCGGAGCGAAACAGCCCGACGGCACGGGGCATGTGGAAGGCCGATGTGATCAGAAGGCAGTTCTGCAACCCATTCTGCAACAGCAGCGACCGGCTGTTGTCGACATTCTCGGCAGTCGTGCGCGACCGCGTCTCGCGCAGCAATCGGTCGGACGAAATCCCGAAGACCGTGAAGAACCGGTCGGACGCAACAGCATCACCCTCATAGCGGCCACTCAGGGAGCCATCGCCACCTGAAACCAGAATGACCGATTGCGGAAACCGGCGGGCAAGCCGCAGCGCCTCGACAAAACGGTCGGCGGCCTGGTTCATCTCGATCCCGCCACGCGTCGTCGTCACCTCCGTCTCGAAAGAGCCACCGAGCACAATCATGCAGGAAAGCGACTGCGGATCGTCGGCCGGTCTGGGGAAGCGTGCTTCGAGCCCCTGCAACACGTAGGAGCCGGTTGTTGTATAGAGCGTCACGAACAGGATGGCGCAAGCGATGGCCCCAAGCGCGACACCTGACCGGCGCAGACCGGCACCAAGCGCGACGAGGGCAAAGAGGACCGCCAGGAAGGCCAGCGACAACGGCTGGGCAACCACCCAGAACAGCTTGGAGATCAGGAACATGCTTTTTTCTCCTTCTTGGCGCCCTCGCGGCGACGCCGGAACGGGCCTACGCCCTCTCGCGACGACATAGGGCTCTCGCCTGCAACAGCTTCGCTCAAGGCAGGTCCCTTAAGCCTCCAGCACTCGAAAACAAAGACTTTCCGCGCTTATATCTGGGGGCCCTATGCGCTTCGCGATCGATACTCTGGACGAAGCGGGTAACAGCCGCATCTATATCGGCGTTCCGCTCGGCCGCTCTGGCGGCAAACTGCGCCTTCAACTCCGCAACGGAGAGACCGAACTCGACATCGAGCGCATTACCGACTGGTTCCAGATCGACCAGACGACAAGTCTGGACCGCGGAGAGCTATTCTATTGACGGGCCCACTTCGCCACTTCGACTAAGAAGCTACGAGGCACGCGCTCGCAAGATCAGGGCGACGGCGCAACGCGAACCGCTGATCGACGGCGGAACCAGCCGACAGCGATCCCCAGCGCCCCGACGGCCACCGTGAGAATCAGGGCGGTCAATCCCGTGCCAAAGCGCACCAACGATCCGGCCAGAGGCACCACATCGGCAAGAACGCCGAGGATGGAAACGACCAGGCCCGCGCCTTCCGTCAGCGTCCAATAGGCCTTGATCGCCCTCGTTCCACACCAGCGCGACAATCGCCCCCACGATCAGGATGATCCCGATAGCAATGCCGATTGGCGCCGTCTTCAACCGCGCGAATAAATCCATATTGCGGATTTCCTAGAGTGAATTTCGGGCGCCACCAAACGTCGAGACGATCAGAAGCCCGACTTGTTTTAGCCGAACACGCCGTTGCAAAGCAGTCAAACGTCAAAGCGATGCCGTGCGAGACACACAAAAAAGAATACCAAAATCAATGTCTGGGAAATTTGGTGGAGCTAAGCGGGATCGAACCGCTGACCTCTTGCATGCCATGCAAGCGCTCTCCCAGCTGAGCTATAGCCCCATCAAGGGTCCGGCGATGCCGGTTCCGGGAACCCGACCGAAGCGCTGCTTCCGTTGGGGTGGCGGCTTATTACTTCCGGGTTACGGAGATGGCAAGCCGAAAAATGCAGGCTCGGAGTTTTTTTCACTTTCCGAGCCTGACAGGGTTGGATCAAACTTCGTCGTCGTCGCCGGTGACACCAATGATGCCGGTCATGTCGTCGTCATCATCATCCTCGTCAGCTTCGAGGAAGGTGTCATCGTCGTCGTCATCGATCTCGACATCGTCGTCGCCGATGTCCGGAATATCGTCGTTGCCGCCGTTGTCATCCGCGTCCTCGAGCGAGACCAACTCGACCTCGTTGTTCTCGGAATCGACTTCGGCTACTTCTTCCTCTTCAGCCTTTTCCATGATCGAAGCGACCGAGGTCTCTTCGAAATAGGACAGCGGCCAGGATTTGCCGGTGTAAGGCGATACGATCGGATCCTTGCCCAGATCGTAGAATTTCTTCCCCGTATCAGGGCAGGTGCGTTTGGTGCCAAGTTCTGCTTTCGCCACTGTCAAAGCCTCTTGAAGTCCTGAAGAATATACCGGCGCGTGCGGTCGATCCGGTCTCTACCCGGTCAAACTGATAGCGGGTCCCCATAGTCGTTGCAATCTCTTCTGTCAAAGGCAAACTTCGCAGCCAACGCCGGGTTTTTGGCCGACCAGGGATGACCGTATCTCCGCTTTGTGTTAACGAGCCCGAAAATCGCGCCGATGGCGTGGCGGCCTAGCCCGCCGCTCGTCCCGTGGCGCGCCGGGAAAAGCTGACTAGGGGAGGATAACCTGCATGGCGCACGGAGCCCTGTCGAACCCCGCTATGGCGCGACGAGGCTGTGACACGCATCTCGACAAGCGTATCGCATAAGCGCGCCGATCATGGGGCTTACATTCAGTGCCCCGGAACGGCTGGCTAGGCAGCCGTGATCGCCATCAGTTTCCCGGACCTCACCAGCCTCACGGCAGGACCGGGCGCCCGAAACGAAATGTAGGAAAGCAGAGCCGCATGACTTCACCGTTCATCATCGCCATCGACGGACCGGCCGCCGCAGGCAAGGGGACGCTTTCCCGGCTGATCGCAGAGCATTATGGCTTCCACCATCTCGATACGGGGCTAACCTATCGAGCGGTGGCCAAGGCATTGCTTGATGCTGGCCTGCCACTCGACGACGAGACCGTGGCCGAGAAAATGGCGATCGAGATGGAGCTTGCCGGCCTCGATCGCTCGGTTCTTGCGCAGCACCACATCGGCGAGGCCGCCTCGAAAATCGCCGTCATGCCGGCCGTACGGCGAGCGCTAGTCGCAGCCCAGCGCAAGTTCGCCACCAAGAAGCCCGGCACGGTCCTCGACGGACGCGACATCGGCACGGTCGTCTGCCCGGATGCAACTATCAAGCTCTACGTCACCGCCTCACCGGAAGTGCGCGCTCGGCGCCGTTACGACGAAATTGTCGGCGGCGGCGGAGCCGCGGTGTTCGACGAGGTATTCTCCGACGTGAAGAAGCGCGACGAACGTGACATGGGTCGCGCTGACAGCCCTTTGAAACCTGCGGACGATGCGCACTTGCTAGACACGTCGGAAATGAGTATAGACGCGGCATTCCGGGCGGCCTGCGACCTGATCGATGTTGCCCTGAAGAAAGATTGAACTGCGGAAACCGGTCTTCCGGCTTCCTTGATCAAACCAGCCGATATGATCGTCCCCGCGCCGGACAGCCCCTTGAGGGCGGACGATCTTCCGGCCTTGTACAACTCGAACCCCCCCGGCGCATACCGCGTCCTGATGGATGCGTTTAGGAGATTTCATGTCTGTTTCTACTCCCTCGCGCGATGATTTCGCAGCAATGCTCGAAGAGTCCTTTGCCAAGACCGATCTGGCAGAAGGCTATGTAACCAAGGGCATCATCACGGCCATCGAGAAGGATGTCGCCATCGTCGACGTCGGCCTCAAGGTCGAAGGCCGCATCGCGCTTAAGGAATTCGGCGCCCGCGCCAAGGACGGCCAGCTGAAAGTTGGCGACGAAGTTGAAGTCTATGTCGAGCGCATCGAAAACGCGCTGGGCGAAGCTGTTCTGTCGCGCGAAAAGGCTCGCCGCGAAGAAAGCTGGATCAAGCTCGAAGCCAAGTTCGAAGCCGGAGAACGCGTCGAAGGCGTCATCTTCAACCAGGTCAAGGGTGGCTTCACCGTCGATCTCGACGGCGCTGTTGCCTTCCTGCCGCGTTCGCAGGTCGACATCCGTCCGATCCGCGACGTCACCCCGCTGATGCACAACCCGCAGCCCTTCGAAATCCTCAAGATGGACAAGCGTCGCGGCAACATCGTGGTATCGCGCCGTACGGTTCTCGAAGAGTCCCGCGCCGAGCAGCGTTCTGAAATCGTTCAGAACCTCGAAGAAGGCCAGGTTGTCGACGGCGTCGTCAAGAACATCACCGATTACGGTGCATTCGTTGACCTCGGCGGCATCGACGGCCTGCTGCATGTCACCGACATGGCATGGCGTCGCGTCAACCATCCTTCGGAAATCCTGTCCATCGGTCAGTCTGTCAAGGTTCAGATCATCCGCATCAACCAGGAAACCCATCGCATCTCGCTCGGCATGAAGCAGCTCGAGTCGGATCCGTGGGATGGCATTGCCGCCAAGTACCCGGTTGGCAAGAAGATCTCCGGTACGGTCACGAACATCACCGACTACGGTGCATTTGTTGAGCTGGAGCCGGGCATCGAAGGCCTCATCCACATCTCGGAAATGTCCTGGACCAAGAAGAACGTTCATCCCGGTAAGATCCTGTCCACGACGCAGGATGTTGACGTGGTCGTTCTCGAAGTCGATCCGTCCAAGCGCCGTATCTCGCTCGGTCTCAAGCAGACCCTCGAGAACCCGTGGCAGGCATTTGCCTTTAGCCATCCGGCTGGCACTGAAGTCGAAGGCGAAGTCAAGAACAAGACCGAATTCGGCCTGTTCATCGGCCTCGAAGGCGACGTCGACGGCATGGTTCACCTGTCGGATCTCGACTGGAACCGTCCGGGCGAACAGGTCATCGAGGAATACAACAAGGGCGACATGGTCAAGGCCGTCGTTCTCGATGTGGACGTCGACAAGGAACGCATCTCGCTCGGCATCAAGCAGCTCGGCAAGGATGCCGTTGGCGATGCAGCCGCTTCGGGTGACCTGCGCAAGAACGCTGTCGTTTCTTGCGAAGTCATCGGTATCAATGATGGCGGCATCGAAGTGAAGCTGGTCAATCATGAGGACATCACGTCCTTCATCCGTCGCGCCGACCTGTCGCGTGACCGTGATGAACAGCGTCCGGAGCGTTTCTCAGTCGGTCAGGTTGTTGATGCCCGCATCACCAACTTCTCCAAGAAGGATCGCAAGGTCATGCTGTCGATCAAGGCTCTCGAGATCGCTGAAGAGAAGGAAGCCGTCGCACAGTTCGGTTCGTCCGACTCGGGCGCTTCGCTCGGCGACATTCTCGGCGCGGCTTTGAAGAACCGCGGCGGCGAATAAGCCCTCATCCAACTGAAACAAGAGAGCCCGCCGGTCATCGACCGGCGGGCTCTTTCATTTTGTCAGATGGGACACTGCAAGCGACCCAGAACATCATTGGCCGTTCATGCCCAGCCGGCCATTCGCCAATAGAGGTCATTTGGGGTTTCGCCCTCGCCACGCGCTTCGCCCGGCGTTATGTCGTCTTCGTCGTGCCCCAATAGCGCCTCGGTTTCCTCCGGCTCTGGCGTCTCGCGCTCACCCTGGTCGTCAGCGTTTTCACCGGACTGACGCTCGCTGTTTCCGTCGCCATCCTGCTCCTCGTTGAACCGGTGCTTCAGCTCCTGTTCCTCAACGACCTCATCTGCAGCGAAGAGGTAATTGACCAGCGGCAGCGGAACACCGTCGCGGCTCACGGGCATCTGCCGCTGGAGCGTGTTTTCCAAATTGGGAATGTCCTCGAGACGGTTAGCCTTTTCGGCCCTGGTGTCATTGGCGCCTTCGGCTTGCAGCGTGGAACTTTCCGCCTCGTCGAATACCGCATTCTCGTGTTCGGCAGAGGACGGCGCGCGCTCCGCAAGCGCCTGTTGCTTATCAGCCGCCGCGGCAGGAGGTCCGGAACCTTTTTCATCCTCGACAGGGCCGAGACCGGAAGGACGCAGCAGGCGTTCCGGACCGGGAAAGAGATCTTCGAGCGTCGCGGAAGCGGGAGGCGGGTTCCCGGAGTCAGTCGCAACCTCCTCTTTCCAGCCTTTCAGCACAAAGAGCGTCTGTGTCGTTCTTGCAGCCTGTGGCGCTACCTCGTTCTGCACCTTCACCAAACTGGGGACTGACGGAATCTGGAACTCGTCGCCGGTATCCGCCTCGATGGCCGCCGCTTCGACCGAAACTTTTGCCGGGAGGCTTGGCGGCGCGGGCACACGAGTCGCAGGTGCTTCGCTCTTCCCCGCCGTCGGCGCCTGGGACGGCGGTGCGGCATCCTGCTTCGAGAGGCGCTCCTGAGAGGGCTCGAAACCCTCCCTTGCCACAAAGCTTCCAGCGCGCGCATCCTGTATGGCTTCGCCCTGCACAGGATGCGCGGCGCTGAACGACATTGTCGTCTGGAGGGCGCGCGCCGCCGCGATCTTCAATATCTTGCGCGACCGCTCATCCTGGGAGCTGAGCAGCCTACCCTTAGCCACCGAGGCAAATGGGTCATCAGGTAGATCACCCCGGAGATCGGCCTCGGCGGCAAGCGCCCCTTGCGTTTCTGGAGCCGCCAGTTCGGCGCGAGGAGCCGGCCCAGGCGACCGAGCCGCAGATGTGCCCAACCCATTGCCGGCCATTGCCGGCGAGGCACTCGACAGCACAGAGGCGGGGCGCAGATCGCCCGCGTTCTGGCGATAGGATGTCACCACACTCCTGGCAACGAGATCCTTGTCCTTGGCGCGATACAGCTCGAGATAAATCGCAAGGGTCGCAGCTTCCGGTCCAGCCGGATTGCGGAAGGCCTCGATGAGGGTGTGCAATTGCAGTCCACCAAACATCTGCGCCAACTGACGCTGCACCGATTGCCGCGTCTGGGGCGACAGATCGCCGATTGCTTGAACAAGACGACCGGCGTAGCCGCTGAGGCTTTCCCCCTCGGCCCGCTCCATGCCAAGCCGGCTTCCCAAGAGATTAACCAGAATTGCCAAATTGTCGGACATCCGCTCCTGGCCCGACAAGAGAAGAATGCCGAGGCGGCCGGCGATCGCGGCGTTCTGTTCCAATCCGTTCGCGGCCTGCGGAACCAGGCCCTGCGGGCGGGCATTCGCCATCACTGCGCCCTCCTGCGCGGCGCGTGGATCCTGAAAGCTGGCGGACGAATTGGCGGCGGTGTTGACCGGAGGCAGCATGGCAGCTCCCTATCCTGAAAATTGCTGAAGAATCACTGGCAATAACGCACCGCTCATGCGGCCGGATTTTCCGTCGAAGCCGACGGCGCCCTCAAGAAGGCATCTGCTCTATCGATGATTCGATAGTGTGCGGGACAAGACTTAACAAGATGTTAACCAAATTTGCCGTGACGCAGCTTGCCGCCCGGAGCAGCCTCCCGTACTCCTTATTGCCGAAACGATTCCCGCTAGGGCGGGTCTTTCGCCCTGCCAACGAATCCCTGGACGCTGCACGATGAACCACCAGAATCCCATTCTGAACACCGACAGCTACAAGCTCGGGCATTATATGCAATATCCGGAAGGCGTGCGGGCGATCTCCAGCTACGCGACCACCCGCGGCTATTCCTACAAGCCGGAGGTCATGTTTTTCGGTTTGCAGATGTTCCTCAAGGAATACCTGACCCAGCCGATCACGATGGTCGACATCGACGAGGCCGAAGAGATCGCGACATTGCACGGCCAGCCCTTCGATCGGGCAGGCTGGCTCCATGTTCTCAATGCCCACGGTGGACATCTGCCGCTGAGGATCGAAGCCTTGCCGGAGGGTATCGCCGTGCGCCGGGGCGTGCCTGTGGTGCAGGTCGTCAATACCGATCCGCAACTGGCATGGCTCACTTCCTACATGGAGACCGCACTGCTTCGGGCAATCTGGTATCCTTCAACGGTGGCAACGCTTGCATGGCGTCTGCGCCAGACGATCCAACCCTTCCTCGAACGCACATCCGATCGGGTCGATGAACTGATGCCGCGCATGGTCAGCGATTTCGGCGCCCGCAGCACGACGAGCCTCGAACAGACTGCAATCGGCGGCGTAGCCCATCTCGTGCACTTCCACCTGTCCGACTCGCTACCGGCCATCCTCCAGGCGCGCCGCTCCTACGGGGCGTTGATGGCAGGCCACACGGTGCCGGCTTCGGAGCACACAACAATGACCGCCTGGGGTCAGGCTCGCGAGAGCGAGGCCTTTGCCAATATGATCGACCGTTTCGGGCGCTTCGGGGCCTACTCGGTGGTGTCAGATAGCTATGACCTGCACAATGCCGTCGCCGAAGTCTGGGGCAAGACACTGCAAACCCGGGTGCGCGCCGCCGGCGCCACACTGATTGTCCGCCCCGACAGCGGCGATCCGATCGACACCCCGGTCCAGGTCATCGCTCAACTCGCCTATGCCTACGGCACCCGCCTCAACGCTCGAGGCTTCAAGGTGCTTGATGAGCATGTGCGCGTCATCCAGTCGGACGGCGTGACGCTGCAGGATATCCAGATGATCCTCGGCAGGCTCGAGGGCATGGGATTTGCCGCCGAGAACATCTCTTTCGGCGTCGGCTCAACGCTGCTGCAGAAGCTCAGTCGCGATACCCTGTCCTTTACCATGCTTTCAAGCGCAATGCAGAACGATGACGGAACCTGGCAGGATATCGGCCGGCGACCGGCCAATCCGAACGAACGCACGCTGGATGTCGGCAGGCGGGCAGTGGTCCGCGATGGGAACGATATCCTCACCATACGCCTCGGAGACATTGGACGCCGCGAGAATCTGCTGCGGTGCGTCTGGCAGGATGGTCGCTTGATAAAGGACTGGAGCTTCGAGGAAATCAGACGCCAAGCCGACGCGGCCATGCAACGGTAAACGTCAGGGAGAAACGTTCCTGAACATGCGATAGAGCCCGTTATCGTCGGAGTTGACGGCGGAAATCTCGCTTGAACTGTCGGCAGGCTGCTCAGCGTGGTCATGGCCGAGCGCATCGAGCCAGGTGGCGGGAACGTAGCGCTTCTCCGGCTCGCCGGAAAAGTCCTGGTCGTCCGCCTCGTCCCATCGGATATCGCCGGCGAGTTGCAGTGTCGAAGTTGCGTCCTGTCCGAGCCATTGACTGAAGATGTCGCCGGCCGCGGAGTCTTCGATAACACTCCGGGGGTCGGCTGGAGCAAGAGCAGTGCGGGTCGCACCCTCTACAGGTTTTGTCGATGCTTCCATGATGGCCGCACTCATGTCTTCGGTCTTCAATTCGGTTGACCGATAGAATGCCCCGGAGACGTTAACAAAATCTGCGCGAGCGCATCGAATGGGCCTTCGCGGCACCTCTGCCCTCTCACCGTCCAGCACAAGACCCAGCGACCCCACACCCAGGCGGGCGCCATATAGCATCACCGGATTCCGGGTGCGGTGCTGGTCCAGATCGAAGCGAAAGCGAACAAGGGCGGGCGCCGCCTGACTCTGGCGATGGCCTGACCACATGGCGATCAGCTATGGGCGAAGATGTCGGTCTCGTCCCAACCCAGCAGGTCGAGCTTCGCGCGGGTCGGCAGGAATTCGAAGCAGGCTTTGGCATGCTGGATCCGCCCATCGCGAACAAGGCGAGCAGTCAACTTGTCGCGCAGGGCATGCAGGTAGAGCACATCCGAGGCGGCGTATTCAAGCTGTGCCGGGGAGAGTATTTCAGCCGCCCAGTCGGACGACTGTTGAGCCTTGGAAATGTCGACCTCGAGCATTTCCTTGAGGTTGTCCTTGAGCCCGTGGCGATCGGTATAGGTTCGGCTGAGGCGCGAGGCGATCTTGGTACAGAAAACCGGCGTGGTGGTGACGCCGAAGGTGTGGAAGAGGACAGCGATGTCGAAGCGACCGTAGTGGAAAATCTTCTCGCGGCTCTGGTCGGCAAGCATGGCGACAAGGTTCGGCGCCTCTTTCTGACCAGCCGCAATACGAATGACATCGGCCGTACCGTCGCCGGGCGAGAGCTGAACCACGCAGAGGCGGTCGCGCCGCGGGATCAGACCCAACGTTTCAGTGTCGATGGCAATCGCCCCTGTATAGCGCGCCGCATCGGCTGTGGAAATGTCACCCTCATGATAGCGGATCGTCGCTGCCATTCTTGCCTCCAGATCGCGGTCAACTTCATTGCCGCGGCTATAACGGAAAGTAGGGCAAAGCACTACCGCTTTCGGCCATGCATGCCCAACAGGCTCAATAGCCAGACCTCAAGGTACGGGGCCGGCTCACGGGGCCCTCGTTCGTCAGTTCGCTGAACGCCAGCGTCTGATCGAGGTGGGAGGCACGCAGCTCAAGAAGTTTCTCCGCATAGCGCAGACGAACCGCGAGATAGTTCGGATCCTCGGCGACATTGTGCAGTTCCATGGGATCCTCGCCCAGGTCGAACGGAAGCGGCGGCAGGCCGCAGAAGTGCACGTATTTGAAAGCCTCGTCATGCAGAACCGCCAGATTGCACTGGTCGGAACGCAGTCCGAAGTGCATCTCGCGCGTACCGCCGACCAAATCGCGGAAATCAAACTCGTAGAAGGCCGCATCTCACCAGTGCCGCGGCTCGTCTCCGGCGATAAAGGGCATTAGGGGCTGGCCGTCCTGATGGTTTCGGGCAAGCAGACCGAGCTGCTCGCAAAGCGTCGGCATGATATCGGCGGCGCTGGTGAAGACCTCGACCTGCCTGCCGGCTACCGATGCCGTGGCCGGATCGCGAATAACGAGCGGGATATGGTAACTGCCCTTGTGATAGCCACCCTTGCCGAGGGCCCAATGGTCGCCCATCATTTCGGCATGATCGGAGGTGAAGATGACAATGGTGCTTTGCCATTGGCCACTGTCGCGCAGCACAGACACAATGCGGCCGAACTGCGCGTCGACTTCGGCGATCATTCCGGAATAGACGGCGCGGATGCGAACGAAGTCCTCCGCTGTCAACGCATCGATTCCCCCTTGGGCACCATAAATGAAGCTCGACTGCACTTGTGCGGCTATCGCGAAATGGGCGAAGGGGTGGATAGACGTTTCCGCCTCGCGCCTTACGGCGCGCGTAAGCCGGGCCACACTACCTGCGGCAAACATGCGATTATAGGGCTCTGGCACACAGAACGGCGGATGTGGTCGGAGAAAGGAGACATGGGCGAACCAAGACCGATCCTGCATCTCGCGCCAGGCAAGGAAGGCATCCGTGAGGAAGGCGGTCTGCGTCTCATCCTTTGAATAGGCGGGCGCCGCGCCGATCTCGCTTGTCGCATGCACGTCACGGGCCCAGGCGTCCTTGTGCCCCTTCGAGCGCAGCTAGGCGAGCCAGTGTCGCTCATGCTCCAGCAATATCTGACCGACAGTGAAGCCGGGAAGAACGCCCTCGTAACTGGTCAGAACCGGGTCATTCGGGTCGACCGCGCGTGGGTCGAGCGAGACGTCTGTGTAACCAAACAGGGTCGAATCATAGCTGCCGCGACATGCGACGAGAGCGATATTGTCGAAGCGCGCGTCAAGCGGCGAACCGTTCTGGCGGACGCGGTGATTCGCTTGGTAAAGCCCGGTATAGAGCGTCGCACGTGCCGGCGAACAGGGCGCCGTTCCGGCATAGTGGCGACGAAAGAGAACTCCCTCATCGGCCAGCGCATCGACGTTCGGCGTCCTCACCGTCGGATGCCCGGCCGCCGACAGGCAGTCGCCGCGCCATTGATCGGCGGTGACAAGCAGCATATTCGGCTTCATGCGACGGGCTCCGGCAGGGCTGGTGTTGCGCACGGTCATTTCACCGACCGCATGCCCGCAGTTTCCTTGCTTCGACGATAGAAGCAAATGGAAAAGACACGCTGGTGCGGCCCGCCCGCCGCGAGGGCGCCTCTTGACGAGGAGTCCCTCTCCTTGCGTTGCCAACAAGGGCTTTCGACAAGTTCGCCCAAGGAATGTTCAATTTCGGGTCACCATCCCTTGCTGCCCCCATAATTGGAGGGAGCTTGGGCACGGCGGTTTTTATTTTTCGGGACTAGCCATGCATAAAACGCACTGCTGCATTGCAGCAACAGGACTCGCAATCGGCGCGCAATAGAGTAGATTAGCAACATCGAAGCGGCGCACTCCTCCTCCCAGCGCCGCCCGATAGGATCGGCAATACTCCTCCTCCTCCCAATTGCCGATCAAGTTTAAGAGCCTGGCGCACCTCCTCCCGCGCCAGGCTCTTTTCGTTTTGGCGTAATAGCCTGCATCTCGATTGTCCTCATTTCGCAAATCTATGGCGACCATTCGACCGCTCTATTTGGAAATCCGCTGTGATGGCGGATATTCGGACGCCTTGACGCGATCCGACCCAACCATCTACGGCCGGCCGCCCATCTTGAGGGAGTTTCGATGGCTGACAATGCGACAGTGACGATTCGCGAGGCGGGTCCCGAGGACACCGGAACGCTGCATGCAGCTCTCCTGGCGCTCGCACGCCACACCGGCGATGAGCACAAGATCGAAAGTACCCCACAGGATCTGCTCGACCACGGGTTCGGCGCGCAGCCTGCGTTCGAGGCGCTGATCGCCGAGGTAGACGGGCGGTTTGCTGGCATGTGCCTCAGCTTTCCGAGCTTCTCCACCTGGCGCGGACAGCCCGGCATCTATGTGCAGGACCTCTATGTCGAAAACGTGTTTCGCGGGCGACGGATCGGCGAGCGCCTGTTGCAGGCAGCCGCCGCCAAGGGATATGCAAGCGGCGCCCGCTACCTCAGGCTTTCGGTCGATCAGGCCAATGTCTCCGCCCAGTCCTTCTACGAACGCGTCGGGCTTAGCCACTCACGCGCCGAACAAATCCACATGATGCGGGGCGAGCAATTCGAGGCCTTCGCGCAGCAATGGACCCCGGGCCAATGAAGACCGCCGCAGCCTGAAACGCACCTTCGACAGCGTCGCGCCGTATCCACCATTACGGGCGTAAACATTGCCTCATTCCTGCTATAGCTCTACCTACAGCCGCAGCGGTAAACACGACGACAAGAGGAGACGGGCACTATGGCAGTGAAATTCGGAACGAGCGGCCTGCGCGGCCTGTCCACGGAACTGGCCGGCAGCGTCTCGGCTCTCTATTCAACCGCTTTCGCCCGCTTCCTGCTTGATCAGGGCCTAGCCACGCCCGGCAGCCCGGTTGTTGTCGCTCAAGATTTCCGCCCATCGAGCCCCGAGATCGCCGCAACCGTCATGGCCGCACTGAAGCGCGCGGGCCTGACGCCTATCGACTGCGGTCCGATCCCGACGCCGGCACTGGCGCTCTATGGCGGCAAGATCAACGCCGCCGGCATCATGGTCACCGGCTCGCACATCCCGGCAGACCGCAACGGCATCAAGTTCTACCGGGCGGGCGAAGAGATCACCAAGGCGGATGAGGCGGCGATCACCGCACTTGCCGACACGCTGTCCGGCGATGTGGTGGCCAACAAGGTCGAAGCCGGGCGCGGCGAGAACCAAGAACAGGCGGCGACTGAGCTCTTCCTCGCCCGGAACACGGCGATTCTGCCGGCCAGCACGCTGAAGGGTTTGCGCATTGGTATCTACCAGCACAGCACTGTAGCGCGCGACATGATGGTGACGGTGTTCGAGCATTATGGCGCGCAGGTTTTTCCGCTTGGCCGTTCCGAGCAGTTTATACCGGTCGATACCGAAGCCGTGTCCGACGAAACGATCCGACTGCTGGCTGAGTGGAGCAACGCGCTTTCGCTCGACGCGATCGTTTCGACCGATGGCGACGGTGACCGGCCGCTGGTGGCCGACGAGCACGGGCGGCCGCTGCGAGGCGATTTCCTCGGACTCATCGCTACCCGTTTTCTCGGCGCAAAGGTGGCGGTGACACCGGTCACCTCGAATTCCGGGCTGGAAGCGGCGGGCGGTTTCGAGGTGGTGCGTACCCGCGTCGGTTCTCCCTTCGTCATCGCCGCGATGGAGGAAGCGCTTGCCGCCGGCAAGTCGGGCGTGATCGGGTTCGAGGCAAATGGTGGGCTCATGCTGGGATCGCCTTTTACCATCGGCTCCGTGACGCTGAAGGCGCTGCCAACACGCGACAGCTTTCTGCCGGCGCTTGCGGTGCTCGGCACGGCGGCCAGGGCCGGACAGTCACTCTCGGCTCTCGCGACTACCTACCGTCTGCCGATCGCGCTCAGTGACCGTCTGGAGGACTTTGCCGTCGAACGCAGTACGGCCCTGATGGCGCATCTTCGTGCATCAGCCGACAATCTCTCAAGCTTTGTGGCGCCGCTCGGCCAGGTCAAATCGGTGAGCGACATCGACGGACTGCGGGTCACGCTTGCCGATGACAGCGTCGTTCATTTCCGCCCCTCGGGCAATGCGCCGGAAATGCGCTGCTATGTCGAGGCGCCCGACCAGACGACTGCCGAAGCGCTGCTTGCCAAGGGGTTGAAGACACTCGCTGGCTGGCAACCGACCGCCTAGTCGTCGGTCACCAGGATCGCGCGGAAATCGTTGACATTGGTGCCGGTGGCCCCCGGTACGAAAAGGCCGTCGGCAAGCGAAAAGGCAGACCAAGCGTCGTGACCGGCAAGATAGGCCTGGGGATCGCCGCCAGCGGCGCGAATGCGCGCCGCTGTCGTACCATCAGCAAAGGCGCCAGCGTTGTTTTCCGAACCGTCGATGCCATCTGTATCGGCAGCGAGCGCATGAAGGCCCGCCGTCCCCTCGATATCGAGCGCGAGCGACAGCAGAAGCTCGCTGTTGCGCCCGCCCTTGCCGTAATGGTCACTGGAAATCGTCACCGTCGTTTCGCCGCCTGAGAGGATCACCACCGGCTTGGCAAAGGGACGGTCCCGCGCCTGCACTTCCCGAGCGATAGCCGCATGCATCCGGCCGATGTCGCGCGCCTCACCCTCAATCGCGTCGGAGAGGATGACAGCCGGCACACCGATTTGCCTTGCCTTCTTCGCCGCAGCCTCAAGCGACACGCGGGCCGAGGCGATGACGTGAACCTCATTTCGGGCAAAGGCCGGATCCGCCGGGTCCGGCGCTTCGGCCGCCTTGGTCTTCAAATGGGCCATCACAGAGGCAGGGAGCCGCATGCCGTATTCGGCGATGATAGCAAGCGCCTCGTGGGGAGAGGTTGTCGACGGTACGGTCGGACCGGAGGCAACGAAGGCGGGATTGTCGCCCGGCACGTCGGAGACGATCAGGCTAACGACGCGGGCTGGTGCGCAGGCCGCGGCGAGGCGTCCGCCCTTAATGCGCGAGACATGCTTGCGGACCGTGTTCATCGCCGAGATAGGAGCGCCGGAGGCCAGCAGCGCCTTGTTGACAGCAATCTCGTCATCCAGCGTCAGACCCGCCGGTGGCGCCGGGAGCAATGCGGAGCCGCCGCCGGATATGAGCGCCACGACAAGATCGTCCTCGCTCAGGCCTTCTACCGCGTTCAACAAGGCCTCGGAGGCGTGTAATCCCGCCTCGTCCGGCACCGGATGGGCTGACTGCATGACCGTGATGTGCTCGCAATGTTCGACCGGTCCGTGGCGTGCGACCACCAGACCGTCCAGCGGGCCTTCCCATAGTGCCTCGAAGGCGGCAGCCATCTGGCTGGCCGCCTTGCCGGCACCAATGACGACGGTCCGGCCCTTCGGCTTCTCCGGCAGATTTGCCTTGATCGCCGCGTAGGGGTCGGCGGCGAGCACGGCCGCGTCGAAAAGCGATGCCAGGAAAGCGCGGGGGCAGGTCAGGGTCACGAATTCAGTCCGTTATCTCGATGTCATAAACCAGAATGCCGCCCAGACCGCCGATCGCATTGGCGACGATACTGGCACCGGCCTTCTGATGTCCACCTCACCAAGATAGGCGTCTCGCGCCGCAGGTCCATCGAAATCGACGACGAAGCGCTCGCCATAGCCTTCACCCGTACCGGCCTCCTGGCCGACATTGTCGCCGACACAGACGGCGGGAAAACCGCGATGCCGGAATGCGTACCTGTCGGCCACTGGCCCGCGCGCGGGAGCTTCCTCGCCCTGAACGGCGAGCGGTGACCGAGGCGCCTGTACCTGAACCGATCGGAACCGATTGTCGTATCCACAAGATGAGGCAAAAGTTGAGGAGGTTTGCAATGGACGAGAACGCCATGGGGGAGCGAAGGAGCGAAGCCCGGCCGCCGCGCATCTCCTGGATCACCGGCGCGAGCTCCGGGATCGGCCGAGCGCTCGCGCTTCGCCTGGCCCGCGACGGATGGACAGTGGCGGCCAGCGCCCGCGGCAACGATGAACTGGCAGCGCTCGAGGCAGCGTCTTGTGGACGTGTCATCTCTTTCCCTCTCGACGTGACCGACAAGTCTGCCATCGACGCAACGGTCGAGGCAATCGAACGGCGTCTCGGGGACATCGACCTCGCCGTCTTCGCCGCTGGCACCTATTTCCGCGACTATGCCGTGGATTTCGACAGTGAGCGTTTCCACACCATGGTCGAACTTAATCTGGTCGGCACCGCCCGGTGCCTGGAACGGGTCATGCCGGCCATGATAGCACGCAAGGGCGGCCAGATCGCCGTTGTCGCCTCCATCTCCGGCTATATCGGCCTGCCGGGTGCGGCAAGCTATGGGGCGACCAAAGCGGCGCTCAACGTGATGTGCGAAGCGCTCTATCCGGAACTGCTGAGCCACGGCATCAAGCTCTCGATCGTCAACCCCGGCTTCGTCGACACGCCACTGACGCGCAAGAACGATTTTCCGATGCCATTCCTGATCTCCGCCGAAGTGGCTGCCGACATAATCGCCCAAGGACTTGCGCGCGGACGTTTCGAGATCGTCTTTCCCTGGCAGATGGCGCTGGCGATGAAACTCTTGCATACGCTTCCGGCGGGCCTGCGGTTCAGGCTGACGCGCCGGATGCTGCGGGAGCCAGCCTGAAGACTCAGACCGGCTTGTCGAGGCGGAATTGGGCGACATTGATGCGACCGGTGCGGAAACCGACTGCGCAATAGTGCAGATAAAAACGCCAGAGCCGATAAAAATGCCGGTCAAATCCGAGCGCCTCGATGTCTGGCCAATTGGCGACGAAAGCTTGATCCCAGGCAATCAAGGTACGATCGTAGTCGCGCCCGAAGTCCAGCATGTGACTGACATCGAGGCCAGCCTTTCGGGCTCCATCGCTGAAGGCTTCGAGCGAAGGCAGCATACCGCCGGGGAAGATATAGGTCTGGATGAAGTCGGCATTGCGCCGATAACTTTCGAAGCGGTTCTCGTGGATGGTGATCGACTGTACCACAGCTCTGCCGCCCGGCTTGAGACGATCGCGCACCGTCTGGAAATAGACCGGCCAGTTCTCTTCGCCGACCGCCTCGAACATTTCAATGGAAACGATCTTGTCGAACTGGCCCTGGCAATGACGGTAGTCCTCGAGGCGGATATCGGCGTGATCGGCAAGGCCGGCGCGCTCCAGGCGCTCGCGGGCAAAGCGGGCCTGCTCAATGGAAAGCGTCAGGCCCGTGACCCGGCAGCCCGTCGTGCGGATTGCATGCTCTGCAAAACCGCCCCAGCCGCAGCCAATCTCGAGCACGTGGTCATTCGGGCCGATCCCGAGCTCGCGGATGATACGCGTGTATTTGGCCTCCTGCGCTTCAGTCAGGCTCTGCGTATGGTCATCGAACAGGGCGGATGAATAGGTCATCGTCCGATCGAGCCAGAGCTTGTAGAAGGTATTGCCAAGGTCATAGTGGAACGAGATATTTCGCCGGCTGCCTTTTACCGAATTGCGGCGCAGGCGATGGCGCAGGCGGGCGATACCGCCGATCAGGGCGGACGGCGCCATCAGCCGGGAAAAGGCCTTCTCGTTGGCCACCGCAAGCTCGAGAGCCACGCCGATGTCTGGGCTATCGATGTCGCCGTCGATATAGGCTCGGGCAAAGCCGAGCGTGCCGCCGGTGATGAGGCGCAGCAGCGCTCTCGGGCGGCGTACATTCAAAACAGCTGCCGGCCCGGACGCAGTGCCGACCGCCACATGCTCGCAGCCATCTTCAAAGCGCAGCGTAAGGCGACCTCTGATGATCCGGTCGGATGAGCGGCACAGCATCCTTTGCCATACCGGACGGGCACCGGCGAAGGTCGGATTTCCCTGTTCGGCGCGGCTCATGACTTGTCGATTCCCCCATTCAAAACAATCGTACTGGCTAACGGCGCTGCTGCGGGTGCGTGCCGATGGAACGGTATGCGCTTGAGCCATAAGCGCAGCGCCTCCCAATGAATTCCTGCCAGAACCTTCAGCGTCATCAATGGATAGGACAGCAGCATGGCCGACAGCGCACGGTCGCCAAGTGCCTGGCGTTCGCCGGTGAAGGATGCAAAGAGCAGAACACCCTCGCCGTCCGTCTCCCTGATGTTGACGGCGACCGTCGGGCCTGGCGGCTGAATGCGAAAATGATAGGTGCATTCCATCGGCATGAAGGGCGAGACATACATCTCCTTGGAGCAGGCATGCCTAACCGCACTCTCCTCGTTGTAGACCGGGATGACATAGGTGTGCCGCTCTTTGAAGGTGTTGCTCACTTCATAGAGAATGGCGGCGAGCCGGCCGTTAGGCTTGTGGCAGAAATAGACGGTCAGCGGATTGAAGACGAAACCGAAGATACACGGATAGCACAGCATGCGGATCTTCATCTCGGCCTCAAGAACACCTGCGCTTTCGAGATGAGCTTCACACCAGGCCCTGAGACCTCCGGCGCTGCCGTCTCCATGATCCTTATCGCGCAGGGAAAAGACCGCGCGGCGATTATGGCCGAACAGTCTGAGACTGCGGTTCAGTTCAGGCAATTCGTCGAGGTCAAGCAGCAAGGAAAACACACGGTAACGGAACCTATGCCTCATCGGTTTGTGCCGGATGTGCAGCACATGCCCGGTAAAGATGGCGGAAGAGAAACTCATTCGGCGGCCTCACGCTGACGCAAGTGATCGATGCGGCCAGATTCGTTTTCGATGTTCCAAGGGCGGTGCAGACCGCCGAGTGCTTCGGCCACCGCAAGCCCTGCCTGAAGCCCGTCCTCGTGAAAGCCATTGCCGAAATAGGCACCACAGAACCAGGTATGATGGCGGCCCTGAAGCTGCAAAAGACGCCGCTGCGCGGCATTGGCCTTCAAATCGAACAGCGGATGCCTGTAATCGAATGACCGGATCACATGCTTCGGGTCTATCTCGCGGCCGGGATTGAGAGTGACAAACAGCGGGGTTTCCGGATCGAGCGACTGCAGCCGGTTCATCCAGTAAGTGACGCACAAGGCCTTGCTGCCATCCTCGCCTTGATCGGCCATATAGTTCCAGCTTGACCAGACCTGTCGGCGCTTGGGCATCAGGCGCGGGTCGGAATGCAGCACGGCGACATTGGGCGTGTACTGGAAGGCGCCGAGCGTTTCGCGTTCGAGATCATCGGCATCGGCAAGCAGGCCCAGCGCATCGTCGGCATGCGTCGCGATGACAACGTCGTGGAACCGGTCGACATGGCCCCGCCCGTCCGTCAACTCGATACCCGAAGCGTCTCGCCGGATCCGCCGCACAGGTCGTCCCAGGCGCAGTTCGCCGGAGAAATCGTCAAGCAGCCGCTTCACGTATTCGCGGCTGCCGCCAGCCACCGTGCGCCAGCGTGGGCGGTTATCGAGCGACAAGAGGCCGTGATTGGCGAAAAACCGAATGAAGGCGTGAAGTGGATAAAGCCGCATCTCCCTCGCCGTCGTAGACCAGATTGCAGCCCCCATCGGCAGGAGGTGGTCCTCGATGAAGGAGGCGCTGTAGCGGCTCGACGCCAGGTATTCGCCGAGGCTGGCGTCCGCCAGCTCGGGACGGTCGAGAAGTCCGGGCGCCTCCTTGTAGAAACGCATGACATCCGAAACCATCGACCAGAAGCGCGGACGCAGCAGGTTCGACTTCTGGCCGAGCAACCCCTTGAGACCCGAACCGGAATATTCGAACGCCCCGCTGTCGAGCGAAGCGGAAAAGGACATGTTCGAGGCGAGCGTCGGAACCTTGAGATTATCGAATAACGCGACCAGATTGGGATAGTTGCGATCATTATAGACGATGAAGCCGGTATCGACCACAACCTCGCGGTCTCGAACGTTTGCAGTCACCGTATTGGCATGACCGCCCGGCCTTCTTTCGCCTTCGAAGAGCACGACATCGGCATTTCTCCCGAGTAGCCAGGCGGCAGAAAGGCCGGAAATCCCCGAGCCAACAACCGCGATCCTGCGCCTTTGCGAAACCGCCGCCTTGCTGAAACCGTTATCCATCGAATGGCCTTTCTTGCTGTCCTGTTACGTATCAATACGCAACAGGTCGGCGACCGGATCGATGGCGCGTGAAAAATCCCGGGATGGTGATCCGGCACGCAGGGGCGTCCGTAATCGAGATTATGACAGCAGCATTTTTCACATCGGCGGAAGCGTGCGGGAATGCTATGAGGGAGATGGGGCGGCAGACGAAAGCCGTGCCGCTCAATCATGGGAAACGATTGGCTTTGGCGCGCGAAACCGACGACGAGATCTCACAGCAAAGCCTTTCGCACATGCTGACAGCTGTCGGGCAGAAAAAGGATATCGTCGCTTTCGAGGCTCTGTTCCGCCACTATGGGCCGCGCGTTAGAGCCTACATGGCCAAGCTTGCCCGCGACGGTCAGGCCGCAGACGAACTGATGCAGGAAACCATGCTCGCCGTGTGGAACAAGGCGCATCAATTCGACCCGGCGCGCGGCAATGTCTCGAGCTGGATCTTCACCATCGCGCGGAACCTGCGGATCGACGCCTATCGCAAGGAGAAGCGGCCTGTCTTCGACCCAACCGACCCCGCCTTCGTACCCGACGACGTGCCACCGGCAGATATTGAGTATGAAGGACGCCAGCAGGCCGACCGGCTGCATCGCGCCCTGGAGACCCTTCCAAGCGAGCAGCTGGAATTGCTGAAGCTCGCCTTCTTCAACGAGGCTTCACACAGTACGATCGCTGCGGAACTCGGCCTACCCATGGGAACAGTCAAATCACGCATCCGGCTCGCCTTCGCCAAACTCCGCGCCGCGCTGGAGGACCGCCGATGACCATTCAGCACCACATCAGCGACGAACTGCTTCTGGCCTATGCGACCGGTACACTCGCCGAAGGCTGGAGCATTGCCATAGCCACGCATCTGGCGCTCTGCCCATCCTGCCGACGCCGCCTCGACTTCATGGAGCATGCCGGCGGCGAAATGCTGGAAATGGTCTGCAACGAGGAGGCCGACGACACCAGCTGGGAAGTGATGAAGGCGCGGCTTGGGCAGGCCAGGGCGCCGGTGGCGCCCTTGGCTTCGCCGGAGATCGCCGCCAAGCCGCTGGCAGCCGCCGGAGGCGTGACCATTCCGGAACCGCTGCGATCCTATCTCGGCGGGGACCTTGCCAGTCTGAAATGGAAAGCGCTGGGACGCGGTGCCTACCACATTCGCATACCGACTGACGATCGCGAAACCAGCGTGCGGCTCCTCAAGATCCCTGCCGGCAAGCCGGTGCCAGAGCACTCGCATGGCGGACGCGAACTGACGCTGGTGCTGAAGGGAAGCTTCCACGATGGGGAGGCTCTGTTCAGGCGCGGCGATCTGGAAGAGGCCGACGAGAGCCTGCAGCATCAGCCGGTAGCGACATCGGAGGAGGATTGCATCTGTCTGGCCGTCACCGATGCTCCATTGAAATTCCGTAGCCTTCTTTTGCGGCTCGTGCAGCCGGTGCTCGGCATCTGATCATTGGCAGGCACGCCAGCAACGACCCGGGATCGACCATGATGTATGTCATCGCTTATGCTGCCACCGCCCTCGTCTTTTTCGGGCTGGATTATCTCTGGCTGTCGCGGATCGCCATCGGCTTCTACCGGCGCCACATCGGCGAGCTTTTGCTGGCGGCGCCCAACTTCGCCGCAGCCGGATTGTTTTACCTCTTCTATGTCGCCGGCATCGTCTATTTCGCCGTCATACCGGCCGTCGCCGGCGGCAACTGGCTGACGGCAGTCGCCGGCGGTGCGCTGCTTGGCCTGATCGCCTATGGCACCTATGACATGACCAATCTCGCGACGCTCAGGGGCTGGTCTATCCCGGTTACCGTGATTGACATGGCATGGGGCAGCTTCCTGACCGGGATTGCCGCAACCGCCGGCTATCTCGCCGTCATGCGCCTTGCCACCTGACACCTCTGGCAAGCACCATGGTCCGAACTCACCGCAACGAGATGATGAAACCTGAAGCTCCGATCTGTTGATCACCATTGCGGTGGCCGTCGCCTAAGTCTGGCTCAAGGGTCACCTTGCCCACCAAGGTGGTTTGCGCCTCGCGACACGCACGGCAATAGCCTTATGGCCGTGCCGGTACCACTTTTCAGCCCCGTTGGGTGAGACAGCGTGACACACAATCGCGCCACCCGGCGATTGCTTCCTGACGCTCTTTATCGGCCATCTCTGGCTCAAAGCGCCGATCACGTTTCCAATGTTCGGCGAAGCCTTTTTGATCAGGCCATATGCCGGCGCGGGAGCCGGCGAGCCAGGCCGCCCCCAGGACCGTTGTCTCAAGGATCTGCGGACGATCGACCGGGCTGGCAAGAATGTCGGCAAGACGCTGCATCGTCCAGTTCGAGGCGACCATGCCGCCATCGACGCGCAGAACGGTTTTCTCACTCGCCCCGTCCCAGTCCTTCTTCATAGCCTCAAGCAAATCATAGGTCTGGTAGGCGACACTTTCGAGTACTGCGCGGGCAAACTCGGCCGGCCCGGTGTTGCGGGTCATGCCGAACATGGCGCCACGGGCCTCGGCATCCCAATAGGGGGCACCAAGCCCGGTGAAGGCTGGAACCAGATAGACACGCTGGTGCGGATCGGCCTTGGCAGCCAGTCCGTCTGTCTCGGCCGAACTGCCGATGAAACCAAGGCTATCGCGCAGCCACTGCACGGCGGCACCGGCGACGAAAATCGAGCCTTCCAGCGCATAGGTGGTTTCGCCGTTCAGGCGATAGGCGATCGTTGTCAGCAACCGGTTGGAGGAAGAGACGCGATCCGTGCCGGTGTTCAGCAACGCGAAACAGCCGGTGCCATAAGTGGACTTCATCATACCCGGCTCAAAGCAGGCGTTGCCGATGACGGCCGCCTGCTGGTCCCCGGCCACACCGAGGATCGGGATCTCGGCGCCGAAGGCCTCCTGGTCGGTCACACCAAAATCATCGGCACAGTCCTTGACCTCGGGCAGCATGGCGCGAGGGATGGACAGAATGTCGAGAAGCGCGTCGTCGAACCGGTTTTCGCCGATGTCGTAGATCAGCGTGCGCGACGCATTGGTGGCATCCGTGGCATGGACGCGGCCGGCAGTCATCTTGAAGATAAGCCAGCTATCAACCGTACCGAAGCACACTTCGCCCTTCTCGGCGCGGGCACGCAATCCTGGGACCGAATTGAGCATCCAGGCCAGCTTCGTGCCGGAAAAATAGGGATCAAGCAGCAGGCCGGTCTTTTCGGTGAAGAGCGGCTCCAGGCCCTTCGCCTTAAGCTCCTCGCAGAAGCGCGCAGTGCGGCGGTCCTGCCAGACGATGGCGCGATGGAGCGGCTCGCCGGTCTTGCGGTCCCAGACAACGGCGGTTTCGCGCTGATTGGTGATGCCGATTGCAGTGACGTCGCGCAGGGTAATTCCTGCCTTGGCAACGGCCATGCGTGTCGTCGAAAGCACGCTATGCCAGATCTCCTCGGCCTCATGCTCGACCCAGCCCGAATCGGGAAAGAACTGGGTGAATTCCTGCTGGGCGACCCCGACGATACGCATGTCCTGGTCGAAGACCATGGACCGGGTCGACGTGGTTCCCTGGTCAATTGCCAGAATATATCCGCTCATCGGGATGTGCCTCCTTGGATGAAGACCGGGGCGCATGGTTCGCGCCCCGGTCTTTTGTCATGCGAACGAGGCGAGACTACTTCTGCCAGCTCTTGACCAGTTCATCATAGTTGACGGTCATCGGCTTTTCTTTCTCGTTCTCGATCTTCAGCTGCGGCGCAAGGTTGCCCTTGGCGACGGCATCGGCATTCCAGTACGCCAGATCATGCTCTTCGGCGAGCTTCGGGCCGATGTCGCCCTGGATACCGGAGCGCTCAATGCGGGCCATGACCTTTTCCTGCTCCGCGCACAGCGAGTCCATCGCTTCCTGCGCGGTCTTGGCACCCGAGGATGCGTCGCCGATCGCCTGCCACCACAGCTGGGCGAGCTTCGGATAGTCCGGCACGTTGGTACCGGTCGGCGACCACTGAACACGCGCCGGCGAACGATAGAACTCGATCAGACCACCGAGCTTCGGAGCACGCTCGGTGAAGCTCTTGTCCTGGATCGTCGATTCGCGGGTGAGCGTAAGGCCGACATGGCTCTTCTTCACATCGACCGTCTTCGAGGTGACGAACTGAGCATAGAGCCATGCGGCCTTGGCGCGGTCGTCCGGGGTGGATTTCATCAGCGTCCAGGAACCCACGTCCTGGTAGCCTAGCTTCATGCCGTCCTTCCAGTAGACACCGTGCGGGCTCGGAGCGAAGCGCCACTTCGGTGTGCCGTCGGCATTGACCACCGGCAGACCATCCTTGACCATGTCGGCGGTGAACGCCGTGTACATGAACATCTGTTGGGCGATTTCACCCTGAGCCGGAACCGGACCGGATTCCGAGAAGGTCATGCCTTCCGCGGCAGCCGGCGCATAGGCCTTGATCCAGTCGAGATATTTCTGGATGGCGTAGACGGAAGCCGGACCATTGGTATCGCCGCCGCGGGCAACGCAGGAGCCGACCGGGCGCGAATTCTCATCGACCTTGATGCCCCATTCGTCGACCGGCAGACCGTTCGGCAGACCCTTGTCACCATTGCCGGCCATGGAAAGCCAGGCGTCGGTGAAGCGCCAGCCGAGCGACGGGTCCTTCTTGCCGTAGTCCATGTGTCCATAGACCTTTTTGCCGTCGATCTCGCGGCCTGTGAAGAACTCGGCGATGTCCTCGTAGGCCGACCAGTTGACCGGAACACCCAGATCGTAACCGTACTTGGCTTTGAAGTCGGCCTTGTTCTTTTCGTCGCTGAACCAATCGTAACGGAACCAGTAGAGGTTGGCGAACTGCTGGTCGGGCAGCTGGTAGAGGTCACCATCCGGCGCAGTAGTGAATTTCAGACCGATGAAGTCGTCGAGGTCAAGCATCGGATTGGTGACGTCCTTGCCCTCGTTCGCCATCCATTTGGTCAGGCTGCGGGCTTGCTGGTAGCGCCAATGGGTGCCGATCAGGTCCGAGTCGTTGACATAGGCGTCGTAGATGTTTTCGCCGGTCTGCATCTGCGTTTGCAGCTTTTCAACCACGTCACCTTCGCCGATCAGATCATGCGTCACCTTGATGCCTGTGATCGCCGTGAAGGCGGCAGCCAGCGTCTTGGATTCATATTCATGCGTGGTCAGGGTCTCGGATGCGACCTTGATATCCATGCCGGCGAAAGGCTTGGCGGCATCGATGAACCACTGCATTTCTTTTTCCTGATCTGCGCGCGAGAGCGTCGACATATCGCCGATCTCGGCATCCAGGAATTGCTTTGCCTCATCCATGCCGGCGAATGCCGAACCGGTATAGGCCAGCAGCATCGCTGCCGTCGTTGTGAGTAAGTGCTTTCGCATTAGTTTCCTCCCAAGGGTTTGCGATTGCAGTTTTCAGTCTTGGATGACGATCAAACCCCGCCATCCGTCTTGGCTTGCCTCTCAGACGAAACGGAATACGCCGATCGCGTAGACCACCGAAAGGGCGAGAGCCCACCACAGGCTGGGGCCTCCCAGCCCCAGCCATGCGAGATGAATGAATGCCGAACCGAGCAGCGACACGAACAGCCGATCGCCGCGTGTCGTCTCAAAGTGCAATATGCCGACACGCGGATTGCCGCCGGGTGAGAAATATTCCCAGACCGCCATGCCCGCGATCAGGGCGAAGATCGCGACAAAGAACAGAGCCGTCGGCAGGGTCCAGGCCATCCATGAGAAATCCATAACAAGCCTCCCCTTGTTCAAACGCGACCGAGCGCGAAGCCCTTGGCAATGTAGTTTCGGACGAAATAGATGACGATCGCGCCTGGAATGATGGTGAGAACGCCGGCCGCCGCCAGAACACCCCAGTCCATGCCCGATGCGGAGACCGTGCGGGTCATGATCGCGGCAATCGGCTTGGCATCGGTTGTCGTCAGCGTCCGCGCGATCAGCAGTTCCACCCAGGAGAACATGAAGCAGAAGAAGGCGGCGACGCCGATGCCGGATGCGATCAGCGGCACGAAAATTCTCACGAAAAATCTCGGGAATGAATAGCCGTCGATATAGGCCGTCTCATCAATCTCCTTCGGCACGCCCGACATAAAACCTTCCAGGATCCAGACCGCCAGCGGCACATTGAACAGGCAGTGCGCCAGGGCAACGGCGATATGGGTATCGATCAGTCCGAAGGCGGAATAGAGCTGGAAGAACGGCAAGGCGAACACCGCCGGCGGGGCCATGCGGTTGGTCAGGAGCCAGAAGAACAAATGCTTATCGCCGAGAAAACGGTAACGCGAGAAAGCGTAAGCCGCTGGCAGAGCGGCGGTGACCGAAATCACGGTGTTCATGACCACATAGATGATCGAGTTGATGTAGCCTTTGTACCAGGACGGATCGGTGAAGATCACCGCATAGTTCCGCAATGTCGGATTATGCGGGTAGAGCGAGAAGCTGCCGGTGATCTCCGTATTGGTCTTGAAGCTCATGTTGAGCAGCCAGTAGATCGGCAGCAACAGGAAGAGGATGTAGATGGTCGGGACGAGCCAGGAAAGGCTGTGTCCTTCGGCCTGTTTTGCTTGTGTGTTTGTGTTCATGGCTCACCCTCCCTCTTAAACCTGCACGTCGCTGCTGGTCATGATCGTGTAGAAGATCCACGACAGCAGAAGCACGATGAGGAAGTAGACAAGCGACATGGCAGCCGCCGGCCCGAGATCAAACTGCCCGATCGCCATCTTGACAAGATCGATCGACAGGAAGGTCGTCGAGTTGCCCGGCCCGCCGCCGGTCACCACGAAGGGCTCGGTGTAGATCATGAAGCTGTCCATGAAACGCAGCAGCACGGCGATCAGCAGCACGCGCTTCATCTTCGGCAACTGGATGTAACGGAACACCGACCAGCGCGAAGCGCCATCGATCTTGGCCGCCTGGAAATAGGCATCCGGAATGGAGACGAGACCAGCATAACACAGCAACACGACAAGGCTGGTCCAGTGCCAGATATCCATGACGATCAGAGTGATCCAGGCATCCGAAACATTGCCGACATAGTTGTAGTCGATACCGAGCGAATAGAGGACATTGCCGAGCAGGCCGATATCGACGCGGCCAAAGACCTGCCAGATGGTCCCGACCACGTTCCATGGGATCAGCAGCGGTAGCGCCATCAACACCAGGCAGACTGGAACTCCGAGCCCCTTTTTCGGCATGTTGAGAGCAATCACAATGCCGAGCGGTATCTCGACCACCAGAATGATCACCGAGAAGATGAGATTGCGCCCGAGAGCCTCCCAGAAGCGGTCGGAATGCAGAAGCTGGACGAACCAATCGGTGCCGGCCCAGAAGAACTGATTGTTGCCGAAGGTGTCCTGTACTGAATAGTTGACCACCGTCATCAACGGAATGACTGCCGAGAAGGCCACCAGCAACAGCACCGGCAGTACCATGAACCAGGCCTTGTTGTTCCAGGTCTTCTCCATAATCAGCCCCCCATCCCTACACGCCAGCTATCGGCATAGATCCCCATAGCATCCGTATCGAACGTCACCCGCGCCTCTGCCGGGATTTCGCTGTCTTCCGGGACAACGATCGCCAGTGGCTCGCCGCAAAACACGGCGCGTACGATCTTCTGCCGACCGATATCCTCGACCTTGCTGATCGAAACCGGCATCCCTTCCCGTCCGAGACGGATGAATTCCGGACGGATGCCCAGTTCGGTCTTGACTGCACCGGCAACCTTCGGGGGCCCGGAAAGCGCAATTGTCTGGTCGCCGACAACGGCGCTCGTCCCGTCAATCCGGACCGGCATCAGGTTCATGCCGGGCGAGCCGATGAAATAGCCGACAAACGTATGGCTGGGTCGCTCGAACAGTTCCGCCGGAGTGCCGATCTGCACAATCTCTCCGTCATACATGACAACGACTTTGTCGGCGAAGGTTAGCGCTTCGGTTTGGTCGTGCGTGACATAGACCATAGTGAAGCCGGAATGCCGATGCAGCCGCTTCAGCTGCGAGCGCAGCACCCATTTCATGTGCGGATCAATGACCGTCAGCGGCTCGTCGAACAGAATGGCGTTGACGTCGGCGCGCACCAACCCGCGACCGAGCGAGATTTTCTGCTTCTGGTCTGCAGTCAGCCCCTGTGCCTTCTGCCTCGCCATATCGGCAAGGTCGATCATCGCCAGGATTTCGTTGACCCGAGCGGTAACCTCCGCTTCCGGCACACGCCGGTTGCGGAGCGGAAACGCCAGATTATCGAATACAGACATCGTGTCGTAGACGACCGGAAACTGGAACACCTGGGCAATGTTGCGCTGCTGGGTCGATAGCCGGGTCACATCGACGCCGTCGAATTCGATCCGCCCGTCGGACGGCTGCAACAGCCCTGAAATGATGTTGAGCAGTGTGGTCTTGCCGCAGCCGGACGGGCCGAGCAGCGCATAGGCGCCACCATCTTCCCATTCATGATGCACTTCCTTCAGCGCATAATCGCCGGCTGCCTTGGCCTTGGCGCTATAGGCGTGGCGGATATGGTCGAGATTGATGCGTGCCATGGTCCCGTCTCCCTCAATCCGCTGCGTGGCCGGCACCGGCCAGCGAACGCCCGGTCTGCTGGTCGAAAGCCATCAGATGCCGAGTATCGAGATAAACCTCGATGGTCTGGTCCGGGTCGATATCGTGAATGCCGTGCGCCAGCATCACCCAGCGGGCACCGGCATAATCCAGATGAATAAAGCTCTCCGAGCCAGCGATTTCCGACACCAGGGTTCGCGCGCTGAGCGCCGCCGATGCCCCCCCCAGTGCTGACAGGAAAAGGTGATGCGGTTGGAAGGCGATCGTCATCGGCCCCTCGGGAATGCCCGAGAGATGCACCGGCAGGGGAATAACTGCCTGGCCGTTCAGCGTCAGGGCATCTCCGGACCTGACCAACTCGATGGTATTGAGCGGTGGATCAGCAAAGGTTTTTGCGGTCAGCAGATCGACCGGATTGCGGTAGCTCTTGATGGTCTCGCCGAACTGGGTCACTCGGCCCTGGCTGAGCGTCGCAGTATTGCCGCCCAGCAGCAGCGCCTCGGAGGGTTCGGTCGTCGCATAGACGAAAATCGCACCGGATTCGGCAAAGATCTTTGGCAGTTCCTCGCGGAGTTCCTCGCGCAGCTTGTAATCGAGGTTGGCCAGCGGTTCGTCGAGCAGCACCAGATTGGCATTCTTGACAATGGCGCGGGCGAGCGCCGTACGCTGCTGCTGACCACCCGACAGATTAAGCGGGGTGCGATCAAGATAGGGAGTCAGGCGCAGGAGTTCGGCGGCCTTGCGGACTTCCCTGTCAATCGTCCCCTTGTCCTTGCCGGCAATGCGCATCGGCGAGGCGATATTCTCGTAAACGGTCAGCGCCGGATAATTGATGAACTGCTGATAGACCATCGCGACGTTGCGCTTCTGCACCGGCACGCCGGTCACATCCTCGCCGTCGAAATGGATGCTGCCTTCCGTCGGCTTGTCGAGCCCGGCCATCAGTCGCATCAGGGAGGTCTTGCCGGACAGCGTCGGCCCGAGCAATACGTTCAGCGTCCCCCGCTTGAACGCGAGATCGGTCGGGTGGATATGATAACCCCCGCCTGACATCTTCGACACATTGCGCAATTCAAGCATGTATTCCTTAGGCCTCCTCCGAACCTTCAGCGATCTTCCGGCAGTCGCTCATCCTCAATGAACGATGGCAACCGCCATGTATTTCTCAAGTTCCGCGGCCTCCCCAGCCGTCAGGAACAACCCCTGTTTCGTGCGGCGCCACAGCACGTCTTCTGCGCTACGAGCCCATTCCCGGTCGACCAGCCAGCGGACTTCGCATTCGTAAAGCGAACCGCCGAAATGTCGCCCCATGTCCTCGGCCCGCGATGCGCCGGCAAGGATTTCCTTTGCATTCGTGCCATAGCAGCGGACCAGTCGCTCGGCGTGGCTGCGCTCGAGGAAGAGATAGGCTTTCAACAGCTTGTCGACTTCCGCCAGATAGGCGGTCACTTCGAAATCGCCGCCGGGCAGCCTGCTCTTCGCCGTCCACGGGCTCCCCCGGACGCCGATCACCTCGCCGATCTTCTCAAGCGCATGTTCGGCCAAGCGGCGATAGGTCGTGAGCTTTCCGCCGAACACATTGAGAAGCGGGGCTTCTTCCGGCGCACGGTCAAGCTTCAGCACATAGTCACGGGTTGCTTCCTGGGCCTTTGATGCTCCATCATCATAGAGCGGGCGCACGGCCGAGTAGCTCCAGACGATGTCGTCCTTCTTCACCGACTCTGCGAAATATTCGCTGGCCGCGTTGCAGAGATACGCGATTTCCGCTTCGCTTATTTTCACATTTTTCGGATCGTCAGTATAATCACGGTCCGTCGTGCCTATCAAAGTGAAGTCATTTTCATACGGGATTGCGAAAATGATGCGATTGTCCGGATTCTGAAAGAAATAGGCACGCGGATCGGTAAATTTCTTCTTGACGATGATATGGCTGCCCTGAACGAGGCGGACGTTATGGACATTGTTGCGGCCGAAGGCGCCGGCAAGCACCTGGTCGACCCAGGGGCCGGCGGCATTGACCAGCATGCGCGCGCGGAAGCTCTGCGTCCGGCCCGTCGCCTGATCCCGCACCGTGACGGCCCACAACCCGTTCTCGCGGCGGGCCGAGGTGACCTTGGTGCGGCTCAGGATCGTCGCACCGCGATCAGCCGCATCGCGGGCATTGAGGACCACCATGCGAGCATCGTCGACCCAACCGTCGGAATACTCGAAGGCCTTGGAAAATATCGGTTTTAGCGGCTTTCCTGCCGGATCACGGCGAAGGTCGAGTGTCCTTGTCGCCGGCAGCAGCTTACGGCCACCGAGGTGGTCATAAAGAAAGAGGCCGAGGCGGATCAGCCAGGCCGGGCGGATACCGCCCCTCTGGAAAGGCAGGACGAACCGCAGCGGCCAGATCACGTGGGGCGCCATGGCCCACAGCACTTCGCGCTCCATCAGCGCCTCGCGCACCAGGCGGAATTCGTAGTACTCGAGATAGCGCAGACCACCATGAATGAGCTTGGTGGCGCCGGAGGAAGTGCCCGAGGCAAAATCGTTCATCTCGGCGAGCGCGACCGAGTAACCACGACCGACAGCGTCACGAGCGATGCCGCAGCCGTTGATTCCGCCACCGATGACAAAAATGTCGAAAACTGTCTCGACCTGCATTCGCCCCCCCTTTTCGCATTGCACAACAGCAGGCAATTACGAAAGATGGGGCATCTAAATCGAAAGAAAAACGAATGTCAAACGAAGATCAAAGAAAAGTTCTCAACTTCCTGTCACCCGAAGCGAGACGCCCTCGGTCTCGATAAGTTGCACATCACTCTCGGCGCAGATCCGGCGGATTGATTCGACGGGACAATGGTCGGTAATGAAGGTATGAACCTGGGAAATGTGGCCTATGCGAACCGGGGCGGTGCGCTCGAACTTGGAAGCATCCGACACCAGAATGACATGGCGGGCATTGGCAATGATCGCCTGGGCGACCTTGACCTCGCGATAGTCGAAATCAAGAAGGGCGCCGTCCTCGTCAATAGCGGATACCCCGATCACAGCGAAATCGACCTTGAACTGCCGGATGAAATCCACTGCAGCCTCGCCGACGATGCCGCCATCTGAGCCACGCACCACGCCGCCAGCAATGACCACCTCGATCGAGGGAAAGACGCGCAAGCGATTGGCGACATTGATATTGTTGGTGATGACCATCAGTTCGCGGTGGTCGACCAATGCCTCTCCGACTGCTTCTGTCGTCGTGCCGATATTGATGAAGAGCGAGGAGTTGTCAGGAATGAGCGCAGCCGCGGCGCGACCGATCGCCTGCTTCTCAGGCGCAGCCATCGAACGGCGCGCCTCGTACTTGACGTTTTCGTTGCCGCTTGGAAAGAGCGCCCCGCCATGAATGCGGGTGAGTGCCTTTCCGTCGCACAGATCGTTGAGATCCTTGCGGATGGTCTGCGGCGTCACGGCAAAGCGTGCGGCCAGCTCATCCACCGTGACCCGCCCCTCGGCCTTCGCAAGAGTCATGATTTCCGCCTGGCGGCTGGTGAACAGCATCGACACTCCCCTTTTCGTTTTGATTGATCCTAAGGGAAAATGAAAATCGGGCAATACCACTCACCCGCGCTCAGGTGACAAACATCATTTGATCTCCATCCCGCGCGGACACGGCGCCAGCACAACTGACGCTGTATCCGTGGGCCAAGCCTTGCTTAAGCGGATCAGCGACAACCCTGGTAAACCTCCCAGCGCTCGATGTCGCTCACCTGACGCTGCTCACTCGGCGTCAGCTTGCCATAGGGCGGGAAGCAACCACGGCCAAAAACATTGCGGGCGCGCTGTGTCTTGAAACAGTATCCCTTGGCCGCATAAATCGCGTTGCGCTGGTACCAGAGCTGTTCGCAGGTCATGCCACTCTGCGCCATCGCCGGCGCAACGGCCGCCATGCCGAAAATCATCGGAACAACGGCAATTGCGGTTGCTACCAGTGTCTTGATGTATCTCATGAGGTATCCCCCTCTCCTGTGTGGAATGGGGATAAGCTATCACAAGCACGCGAAGCACAATTGACCCATGTCAAGACTATTCTGGAGGCACGCGATCGGTGCGACCTTCATGAGAGCTGGATTTCATCCTGCGGCACGAGCGCACCGGGACGGCAAATGACCTGCGCCGCAACCCGATGGCCCTGAACCGCAGCCGTCTCCGGCGCGTGACCATTGAGACGCGCCGCGAGATAACCGCCGTTGAAGGAATCGCCCGCTCCGGTGCTGTCGACCGGCTTCACGCTGGCAAAGCTCAAGGTCAAGATAGAACCGTCTGCCGTTGAGATCGCGACTGGACCACCGCCATTTTTCACCACGACTTCGCCGGCACCCGAGCGCAGCCATCGGGCCGCGCATTGCTCAATGCTGGCATCGCCGAAGACACTTGCCTCATCATCGAAGCTCGGCAGCGCGATCGATGCCACCTTCGCCGCGCGCGACAGGCCATCGCGCATCACGTCGGCATCTTCCCAGAGTCTGGGCCGGATATTCGGGTCGAAGACCGTCGTCTTGCCGGCAGCCCTGGCTTCGCCCACCAACCGGAGGAGCGCACCGCGGCGGGACGGCTCGAGAATCGCGAGCGTGATGCCTGAGAAATAGACGACGTCTGCCTGTGATATCGCAGCCGCGAGCGCTTCCTCGTCGTCGGCCAGGCGACGTGCCGCGGACTGGCCACGCCAGTAAGAAAAGCTGCGCTCGCCATCATGCAGTTCGATCGAGTAAAGGCCGACCGTGCGCTCCGGATCACGCGTGATGAAGCGCGTGGCAATCTCGTTGGCCTTCAAGAACTCCAGCATGCTTTCGGAAAACGGATCAGCACCAAGCCGCGTGAAATAGGCGACTTCCCATTCCGGCGGGAGGCAAGCCCGGACATACCAGGCCGTGTTCAACGTGTCTCCGGCATACCCCATGCGCCACAAGCCGGCATCGGCCTGCGACAGCTCCACCATTGCCTCACCGATCGAAAGAAACAGCTTGTCATTCATTCATTCGCCTCCTCCAGCACTGCGCTTGCATGTCAATTCCGAACATGCTCCCGAGAGCCTGACCGACTTCGCCTCGCCATTGGGACGATGTGAAAGCGATGCCGGAAATGACACGGGGAGCGCATGGGCGCCTCCGAAATCACTTCGGCCTCGCGTGCTCGCGCGGCAGCTATTTCAGGCGCGTGCGGATCGCGCAAGGCGTAACCGTCGCCGTGACCGGGCTACATGGGAGTATTGCAGTCGGACGCTTCGTCGGTGCGCCAGGCGAAACATTCTTCAAACCTATGCTTGTTATTTAGTCTATCTATTTGATTAATGAATACTCCCGAGAGATCCTACCCGTCTGTGGTCGCCGTCTCGCTGACACTGGCGGTCGCCGAAAACCAAAAAAGGGGAACGTTCGTGTTAAAAGCTATTTTGTCCTATGCCCTGGCTGCCGGCCTTTCGATCGCCGCGGTCGCGCTACCGTCCATGGCCGCCGCCGACGACCTGGAGAGCATCAAGACCGCCGGCGAGTTCAAGTTTGCCAATAGCGGCGCCTATCCGCCCTTCAGTTTCGTCAACGACCAGAACGAAGTGATCGGCTTCGACGTTGACATCGGCAACGAGATCGCCAAGCGTCTCGGCGTCAAGGGCTTGAACATCTCCACCGCGTGGGACGGCATCATTGCCGGTCTGCTCTCCAACAAGTACGACTCTGTCATCGGCAGCATGACTATCACCCCTGAACGGGAAAAGGCCGTCGACTTCGTCGGTCCTTACTATCGCTCGGGTCGAGGCATCTTCGTCGCCGAGGGTTCTGCCGTGCAATCCCTCGACGACCTGAAAGGCAAGACCATCGGCGTCACCCTCGGAGAAACCCACGAGAAGTGGGCGCGCGAGCGCGGCGGCTGGGAAATCCGTACCTACAAGGGTCTGCCGGAACTCTTCCTGGAACTGCAGGCCGGGCGTGTCGACGCTATCGCCGTCGATAGCATTCCAGTCATGGTCGCCATCAAGGACAACGGTGCGAAGGTCCGCAAACTTGAGACTTCCGAGATCGATGGTGGCGCCGTCAACATCGGTATCGCCATTCGCAAGAACAATCCCGAGCTCAAGGCAGCTATGCAGAAGGCGCTCGACGATATGATGGCGGACGGCACCTATGAGGCCATCTCGATGAAGTGGATCGGTGCGGATATCCGCTGATCGCCATCGACTGGGGCGGGACCATAGGGCCCCGCCCGCCAACCTGCTTTGTCGCCCCATGGCCGCCGCGTTCGCTCCGGTTGGAGATAGCGTGTGGCTGGGCTTGACGCTCGCTCGACACAGGGTTTCGGGATGGACTTCGCTCTTATTCTCCGCATCTTTCCGGTCTTCATCGAGGCCGCTTTGACCACGGTCGAGATCTCGGTGATCTCGATTACGATCGGTCTTGGCGTTGCTTCGATCATCACCGCGGCGCGCTTATCACATATCGCCGTAGTCCGCTTTCTTGGCGCGGCTTATGTCAGCATCTTTCGCGGTACGCCGGCTTTGATCCAGATATTCCTGCTCTATTTCGGCGGGCCGCAGGTCGGCATCCAGCTTGAGCCGTTCGCGGCCGGCGCGATCGCGCTTGGTCTCAATATAGGCGCCTATATGGCCGAATCGATCCGAGGCGGCATTCTCGCCGTCGACCGCGGCCAGATGGAGGCCGCTCGCTCGCTCGGTTTCGGCTCCGGCCAGGCTATGCGCTGGATCGTGCTGCCGCAGGCAGCCAAGCTGATGATCCGCCCGCTTGGAGTCAATGCTGTGGCGCTGGTCAAGGGGACGGCGCTTGTTGCAACCATTTCGGTGGTCGAACTCACCTACACAGCGCAGCGGTTCATCGGCTCGACCTACAAACCGTTCGAGATTTTCTCGGTCACTGCGGTTCTCTACATGATTCTGGTCTACGGGCTGACGCTGCTGACTGGCGCGCTCGATCGACGCTATGCGGAAGAGGCTTGAACAATGCAAGGTCTCGATTTCAGCGTTGTTCCGCCCTACTGGACGCTCATCCTCGAAGGACTGTGGTGGACAGTCGTGCTCTCCACGGTCTCGGCGGCGCTCAGCATCATTGCCGGGGTTGTCTTCGCGCTGCTGGTGCTCTACGGCGCGGCAATCGTGCGCTATCCGCTACGACTGTTCATGTGGATGTTCATGGGAACGCCGCTGCTGCTGCAGCTTTTCCTCATCTATTTCGGCCTCGTTCAGATCGGCATCGACATTCCGGCCATCTGGTCCGGCATTATCGGACTTTCCCTGCATTTCGCAGTCTACAATGCCGATATTTTCCGTTCCGGCATCGTCGCGCTCGACAAGGGCCAGACAGAAGCCGCCCGCTCACTCGGTTTCAGTCGCTGGCAGACGCTCTTCTACATCGTTGTGCCGCAGGCGGTACGCAGCACCTTGCCGGCTATCGGCAACATGATGATCGCACTTCTCAAGGAGTCGTCGATCGTCTCGATGATCGGCATCGCCGAACTCGTGCACACCGCACAGCTCGCCATCAGCGAAACCTACCGGCCATTCGAATTCTACCTCACGGCCGCCGCCTGTTACTACAGTCTCAACCTGATCCTCGAGGCCGTCCTGCGCCGGATCGAACGGAAAGTGGAGCTTTCGCGATGAACGATATGCGTCCGATGATCGAGGTGCGTGGCGCCCGCAAATCCTACGGTCCCCTGGAGGTCCTCAAAGGCATTGATCTCAGCGTGGCGCGTGGCCAGATCATCGCGGTGATCGGCCCCAGCGGCTCGGGCAAGAGCACACTTCTCCGCTCCATCAACCACCTCGAAACGCTCGATGGCGGCGAGGTCTGGCTCGACGGCGTGCAGGCCAACCAGAAGCTCGAACGTCGCGCCTTCGAGCGCCACATCAACCAGGTGCGCCAGCAAATGGGCATGGTGTTCCAGCACTTCAACCTTTTTCCGCACCTGAGCGTCGCCGACAACATCACCATCGCCCCTGTCAAGCTCAAGGGCATGGCCAGGGACAAGGCGCGGGAACTGGCGCTGAAAATGCTCGACAAGGTCGGCCTTGCTGACAAGATCGACGCCTATCCCGCACGTCTCTCCGGCGGCCAGAAGCAGCGTGTCGCGATCGCCCGGGCGCTCGCCATGCAGCCAAAGGTCATGCTGTTCGACGAAGCCACTTCCGCGCTCGATCCGGAACTGGTCGATGAGGTCAACCTGGTGATGAAACAACTCGCCAGCGAACACATGACGATGGTTATCGTCACCCACGAGATGCGCTTTGCCGCCGAAGTCGCCGACAAGGTGCTGTTCATGGCCGATGGTGCGGTGGTTGAGGAGGGGACGCCTGACGAGTTGTTCAGCAATCCGAAACAAGAGCGGACCCGAACATTCCTCCGCAAGTTCCTCAACGCCTGATTACAGGAGGGTAGAACAAGCATGGCAAAAGCTGAGTTTCCCGATTTCGGCCTGACCGAAGCCCAGCGCCGCGAAGCGGTGCTCGGACACTACTACGAACATCCCGGCATGGACGGAGAGCGCGGCGAAATCTGGTGCTATTCCGACCGTTTCTCCTATGTGCCCGGCGACGAGGTGACGCTGTTCATCAGCTCGACGGCCGCATCCTGTGACATCGACGTCCTTCGCGATGGCGCAACCGAGCAGCACATGCTGACCATTTCCGCCATTGCGACTGCCTGGCAGGAGACCCCGGACCAATGTTCGGTCGAGGGCTGCGGCTGGCGGCAGAGCCATTCCTTCCGCATTCCGACGGACTGGACGTCCGGTGCCTATCGGCTGACGCTGACAGCCGAAGGCCGCGACGGAAAGCCTATCCAAGCTCATCACCTTTTCATTCTTTGCCCGGCCGCTGGCGCCAAGCCGGGGCGCATCCTGCAAGTCGCCGCCACCGGCACGTGGACCTCCTACAACACCTGGGGCGGCTCCAACCACTACCAGGGGATCACCGGGCCGAACCGCGACCAGTATGCGACGCGAGTCAGCACCCAGCGACCGTGGTGCCGCGGCTTCGTCGTGCTGCCTCAGGGAGCGCCGCGCGTGCCGCTCGAGGTCGAGACGCCGCCGGCGGTCGCACCACGCTATCCGCATATGGAATGGGCCTATTCGACCGGCCATTCCAAGAAATACGCCTCTTCAGGCTGGGCAAGCTATGACAGCCATTTCTTCCGCTGGGCCGAGCGAGCCGGCTATGCGATCGATCTTGCCAGCCAGCACGAGCTGCATTTCCGCCCGGAAATTCTCGACGATTACGACTGTGCCGTCTTCGTCGGCCATGACGAATACTGGACCTGGGAAATGCGCGATGCGGTCGACCGTTTTGTCGAGCGCGGCGGCTTCGCCGCTCGCTTTGCCGGCAACTTCATGTGGCAGACGCGGCTCGAAGACGAGGGGCGCACCCAGGTCTGCTACAAGTATCGGGCGCGCGCCGAGGATCCGGCCTATGCAGGCGGTGACATCACGCGCGCCACGAATTCCTGGGAGGCTCCCGAAATCGGGCGCCCCGGCGCACTGAGCTTCGGCCTCAATGCCACCCGCGGTCTCTACGCCGGCTGGGGCGGTTGCGCTCCGCGCGGCGCCCGCGGTTTCCCGGTCTACCGTCCCGGCCATTGGGCCTTTGCCGGGACCGGCATCTATTACGGCGATCTCCTCGGCGCGGAGAGCCATGTCTTCGGCTATGAAGTCGACGGGCTCGACTATGTAATCCGCAACGGCCTGCCCGAACCAGGTGGCGAGGACATCGTGCCGGAGGGCCTAGAGATCCTTGCGCTCGGCATGACTTCGCTGGTCGAGGAGAGCGCCGACATCGCCGTCGAGGACCAGTTCCTGACCGACGAGGACGGCCGTTTCGTCGCCGAGACCCTCTACGGTTCGCGCAGCGACGAGAACCTTGAGAAGGTCAAGCGCGGCTGCGGCATGATCGTCAATTTCCCCAAGGGCGAAGGCCAAGTCTTCCATATCGGTTCCACCGAATGGATCGCCGGGCTCCTGCGCCAGGACGCGATGGTCGAGCGCGTCACCCGCAATGTGCTCGACCGCGCCCTTGATCCCTCCAGCCGATAATCAGGTCATCATGAAATCGAAAAAAGTCATCATCACCTGCGCCGTCACCGGTTCGGTTCACACGCCCTCCATGTCGCCGCACCTGCCTTACCGGCCGGAGGACATTGCGACGCAATCGATCGAAGCCGCCGAGGCCGGCGCCTCTATTCTGCATCTGCATGCGCGCGATCCGGAAGACGGGCGCCCGACGGCCGATCCGGCCGTCTTCATGCGCTTCCTGCCCGTGATCAAGCAGGCCTGTGATGCTGTCATCAACATTTCCACCGGAGGATCATCGGTGATGTCGGTCGACGAACGGCTGGCGGCAGCCGTTTCGGCCGAGCCGGAGATGTGCTCGCTCAACATGGGCTCGATGAATTTCGGCCTCTATCCGGCACTTGACCGGCCCCGCGAATGGCAGCACGCTTGGGAGCCGGCACTGCTCGAAGCGACACGCGGCACGATGTTCAAGAATACATTCGCCGACATCGAAGCGATCCTGAAGCGACTGGGCGAAGGCTGTGGCACCCGCTTCGAGTTCGAATGCTATGACGTCGGCCATCTCTATACGCTGGCCCACTTCCGTGATCGCGGGCTCGTTTCCGGGCCGCTTTTCATTCAGTTCGTCTTCGGCGTCCTGGGCGGAATCGGCGCCGATCCGGAAAATCTCGTCCACATGAAACGGACCGCCGACAAGCTGTTCGGTGAGGATTACCGGTTTTCCGTGCTGGCGGCAGGCCGCCACCAGATGCCGATGATCACCATGGCGGCGACCATGGGCGGCAGCGTCCGCGTCGGACTGGAGGACAGCCTCTACGACGGCCGTGAACTGGCAACATCCAATGCCGCCCAGGTCAGGCGAATTCGCGCCATCCTCGCAGGCCTGTCGCTGGACGTGGCGACACCGGAGGAGGCCCGGACGATGCTGGGCCTCAAGGGCGGCGACCGGGTTGCCTTCTAGGGCGGCAACAGGCGGCGCGACACATCGGGCGACAAACCCACTGGAGCAGAGATGAAGACCTTTTACGCAGCAGAACAGAAACGCCACGACCCGAAATTCTTCCTGTCGAGCGGTGGTCGTTTTCCCAATCCAGAACAGCCGGAACGCGTCGAGCGCCTGCTGGAGGGCGCCAGAGCCGCAGGGCTCGACGTCGCCCGCCCGGCCGACCATGGCCTGGGACCAATCTCGGCTATCCACACGCCCGAATATCTCGACTTCCTCAAGCGCATCTACCAGCGCTGGCAGCATATCGAAGGCGCCTCTGAAGAAGTCATCCCGAACATTCATCCGATCGCCCGCGCGGGTTCCTATCCGGCCTCGGCCGTTGGCCAAGCCGGCTATCATATGGCCGACACCTCCTGCCCGATCTCGGCAGAAACCTGGGAGAGCGCCTGCTGGAGCGCCTGGAGCGCTGTATCGGCGGCCGATGCGGTGATGGCAGGCGACGCCTGGGCCTATGCGCTCTGCCGTCCGCCGGGGCATCATGCCTTCCGCGACGTGGCCGGTGGTTTCTGCTTCTTCAACAATTCGGCGATTGCCGCGCAACGCCTGCGCCGCTCAGCTGAACGGGTGGCGATCATCGATGTCGACCTGCACCATGGCAATGGCACCCAGGGCGTCTTCTACGAACGGAACGACGTTCTGACCGTATCGATCCACGCCGATCCGGTCCGCTTCTATCCGTTCTTCTGGGGCCATGCCGACGAACGCGGTGAAGGACTAGGCCTCGGCTACAATTACAATCTGCCGCTACCACGCAGATCAGATGATGCGGCCTATCTCGAAGCCTTGTCCGCCGCCCTGCGTCGGGTCGAAGCCTTCAGCCCCGACGCGATCGTCATTGCACTCGGACTCGACGCTTTCGAGAAAGACCCGTTCGGCGGGCTTTCGGTCACGACACCGGGCTTCGCGCTAATCGGCAAGGCGATTGCCAAGCTTGGACGCCCGGCGGTCATCGTCCAGGAGGGCGGCTATCTTTGCGACGAACTCGGCGACAACCTCACGTCCTTTCTCACCGGCTACGGTGCGAAAGCCGTCTGAGGCGCTAAACCGAACCGCTCGCCGGGCCGGGATAGGTGCGCTCGGCGAGCGGCTGCGAGCCGATCGCTTGGCGCAGTTCGGCGAGAAGAATGCTCTCCGCCCGTCCCCGGCGGGCGGTCGGATCGTAGACGAGATGCACGTCGATGACCGGGGCGTTCTGATAGGGCGGCAATCGCCAGAGCCGTCCGGCGCGGACATCGTCCTCGACCACATGGATCGGCAACGGACCGAAGCCGAAGCCGGCGATGATCAAGCGCTTGACCTCCTCCAGATGGGAAGAGGTGCCGAGGACAACACCCGCGAATTCTTCTTGCTGTCGCAGGAGCGCGACAGGCCAGAGAGCTCCAGTCATCTGATCAGTCTTGAACGAGACATAGGGCTCATCGCGCAGCGCCGAAAGCGGAATGTCGGGCCTACCGAACAGCGGATGGCGCGGGCCGCAGAAGTATCCGAAAGCTTCGCGGTAGAGCACTTCATATTCGAGCTTCTGGTGGCGCTCCTCCATCAGGCAGAGACCAAAACCGGCGTCCCGGTTCGCCACGGCGGTGGCTACATCACGACTTGGCGCCACCATCATCGCTAAAGTCACCTGCGGAAAGGCGCGGTGGAAGGAGGCAAGAACCTCGTCGAAGAAAGGACAGACGACATGGCTGGCAAGCGCAATATCGATATGCCCCGTCAGATCGCCTGGCAGTTCCTCCATCTGCTGCGGCAAGCCGGAGACAATGTCGAACAGCGCGACGCACTCGCTAAACAGCCGCTGGCCTGCCGGCGTGACGGAAAAATGCGAGGCATTGCGCTCGATAAGCCGGCAATCCATGTGGATCTCGAGCCGCCGCAGGGCATTGCTGATGGTCGGCTGCTTCAGCGAGAGTTTGTCTCCGGCCGCCGTCAGTCCCTTCTCCTGGACGATCACCATGAAGGTGCGCAGAAGATTCCAGTCCAATTCCCAAACGAAACGCCGTCTCGGACCAACCATCGCCGCATCATTCCCTACAAAAATGCTTGTGGCTACAACTATTGCATAAATTGATTTATCATCCAAGCCGGGCCCGGCACAGCTACCAGACAGAGGGAGAAAAGGCGATGACAATCCTGACCTACCAAGGGGTCGTCTACCCCGCGCAATGCGACGCGATGGGGCACATGAACGTGCAATTTTACATCGCCGCCTTCGACCAGTCGCTGTGGCATCTTATGGCAGCGGCCGGTTATTCGGCAGCCTGGATCAGCGAACGCCGACAGGGCTGGGCCGATCGCCGCTACGAGATCGATTTCCGCCAAGAGCTGCCGGTCGGCAGCCTGTTCGAGATCAGCAGCTCGATCGTCAAGGTCGGACGCACTTCACTCTCGACCCACCATCGCCTGACCAACAAGGCAGGTGGCGCGCTGTGCGCCGAACTGCTCGCCGTCTCGGTCTATTTCGACCTCGCGGCGCGCCAGTCCCTATCGCTTCCCCGGGAGATCATCGACGGCGCGACCAAGCTGGCGGAGTGACGCCGATGCCTGCGACATTTCATGATCGCATTAGGAGGTCCAGCCGCGCGCAGCTGGGTGATGCTATTCGATCCCGCCGCCGGTCGGCTCTTCACCGCCGCCCTTAGCTTCAGGCGTCACGTCGAGAACCGCCGCATGCATCTTGATCGTGGCCTTTCCGGGCGCGCAATCGGTCATGCAAGGCTCCGACTTGTCGACATAATAGGGCTCCTGAAGCCGATCGTCATCGATGAAGTTCGGCTCGTTCGGCAGTCTGATCGAGGCGAAGTTCTCCTTCGACAGCTCAAAATTCTCGTCCGAGATTTCATCATTCAGGTAGAGCAGATAGGCAGTGAGCGCATAGACGTCGTCGTTGGACAACGAGCGGGCATCGCCGAACGGCATGGCGCGACGAACATAGTCGTAGACAGTCGAAAGATAGGGCCAAAAGGAGCCGATGGTTTTTTCCGGCCGATCGGCCTGCAGCGTCCCCTGGCCGCCGGCCAGAACCGGGCGACGTCCGACGGCTTCGCCGAAGTCACCGTGGCAAACGGCGCACTTCTCATCATAGATCGCCATTCCTTGAGCCACCGTGCCATGGCCCTCCGGCAAGCCGAGACCATCGGGACGAACATCAATGTCCCAGGCAGCGATCTCCTCCGGCGTCGCCTCGCGGCCGAGCATGAAATGCGTCCCAGTGCTTTCGGTCGGTTGTTTTTCGCCCGTTTGAGACTGTCCGCCCGCAGGCTGAGCCTGCGTTATCTCGGCTGATTTGGCTCCCGCCGGTGCCGCGCCCTCTTCGTCTTTCGAGGCCTTTTGAGCCGGCTCGGCGACGGTGGAGAAGCTCTCCAGATAGGCGATCACATTGTCGACGTCGTCCCTCTTCTTCAGACCTGCGAAGGTCATCTTGGTGCCCTTGACGACATCCCTGGGCTTGGCCAGGTAAGCGTGCAGGGTGGTGTCATCCCATACGAGCCCGCCCTCGCCGGCCTTCGCCATCGCCGGAGAGTAGTTGTACCCCTCGGCCGTACCGGCCTTGCGACCGATGACATCGTTCAGCACCGGCCCGACCTTGTGCTTGGCATTCTGACCTACCGCATGACAGGCGGCACATTTGGCAAAGACCTTCTTGCCCGCGTCGACATCGCCCGCGTCGGCGAGATGGGCCGAGGCAAGCAGCAGTCCGGCGGTCAGAAGCAGCGGATCACGAAATTTCGACATTCTCGATGCCTCCGTCCTTGTTGACGTACCACGTCTGGATGCCATTGTTGTGGTAGATGGAGTTGGAGCCGCGCACGCTGCGCAACTGATCCTTGGTCGGTTGAATAAAGCCCTGCTCATCGATCGCCCGCGACTGCAGGAAGAGTTCGGAACCGTCCCAGTCGAATTCGTAGTAGAAGCGATGCAGCGCCTTGGGCAGGCTCGGGCCGTCAAGGCGGGCCGTGTGCCAGTTCCTCCCGCCGTCGAGCGTTACGTCGACCCGCTTGATGGTGCCTTGGCCGGACCAGGCAAGGCCGCTCAGGACCAGCGGTCCCTTGCCATGTTTGATCGGCGCCTGGGGGCTTGGATTGGTGATCACAGACTTCACGTCCATCGCCCAGGTGAACCGGCGCGATTTTCCATCCGGCAGAAGGTCGGTGTATTTCGAGGTTTCCTCGCGCTGCTGCCAGGGCTTATCGCCGACCTCGAGCCTTCGTAGCCATTTGACCCACATATTGCCCTCCCATCCGGGGACGACGAGACGCAGTGGATAGCCTTGCTCAGCACGCAAAGCCTCGCCATTCATGCCGAAGGCCACCAGGCAGTCATCAAGCGCCTTTTCCATCGGGATCGAACGCGTCATCGCGGAGGCGTCGGCACCCTCTGCCAGCAGCCATCTGCCCTCGGTCTTGACGCCCGCTTCCGCAAGGATGGTCCTCAGCGGCACGCCGGTGTACATCACGCAATGCAACATACCGTGGGTGAACTGGCAGCCATTGAGCTGGGCGCCACGCCATTCCATGCCGGAGTTGGCGGCGCATTCCAGGAAGTAAACCTTGTTTTCGCGCGGGAAGCGCTTGAGGTCATCCATGGTGAACACGAGCGGCTTGTCGACCAGGCCGTTGATCATCAGGCGATGAGCCGTCGGCTCGATCACCGCGACACCACCGTGATGACGCTCGAAACACAGCCCGTTCGGTGTGATGATACCGTCGAGTGCGTGCAGCGGCGTGAAGTTGATCGACGAAATGGCATCCGAGGTCAGCCATGGCACGTTCTTGCGCACCACGTGCGCCTCGAACTGAGATGGCGTGCCATAAGGGTTCGCATCGACACCATCGCCTAAGTAGCGGTTCCAGTCCTGGACTTCGGTGATCAGCGGATCGCCGGCTGCCATCGCTTTCCCGGCGGTCGCGGCACCGGCGAGCGCGACGCCCCCCATAAGCCCGCCCTTGAGGAAGCTGCGGCGCCCGACCTGTTTCGGGTTTTCAGGATTTTCCATCGGCTCCTCCTTTATCTTCTTCACATTCAAACATCACATTATTTCTATATTTTATGTCGCAGTCTTGCGCGGCTCCACGGCCCCTATTCCCGACCGTCAAACGACCTTTACGGAACGGTTTTCCTGCAGGTTCACCACCGGGTTGTTTTTGAGATAATCCTCGACGACATCCCAGATCGGCGGACCTTCGGTCGCCTCGTTGATCGACGCCCATCCGGCAACCACATAGTCTTTCGACGGATCGACCGCCTCGCCGGTCTTCAGCATCGTCATCTGCGAGATGCGGCTGCCCATGTCACCGTTTGGATTGATCGTGTAGCCCATGCCGCCGACGCGAACCATGTCCCCGCCTTGTTGATAATACGGATCCTTGTTGAACAGGTTGTCGGCAACATCCTCTAGGATGTCCTTCAGCATCTTACCGCTCATGTTTGAGCGGTAAGCGCTCGGATAGGTCATCGAGCAGGCATTGTGCACATCCTCGACCGTGATTTTCTGACCCGGCAGGACCGAGGTGCCCCAGCGGAAGCCGGGCGACAACGCGATGTCGGCTTCGCGGACCTCAAGCAGGGCGTCGCAGATGAGATCGTCGAACGTGCCGTTGAAATTGCCGCGTCGATAGAGGAGGCTCTCCGCCGTCGCCAGTTCACGGCTGAGCTCTGCCATATGCGGCGCGCGAATACCCTCGATGAGTTTCGTCATGTCGGCATCCGGCGTGATAACGTCGGAGAAGACGGGGATCAGGCGGTGACGATAGGATTTCAATTTGCCATCCTGCACGTCGAGATCGAGCCGCGTGAGAAATTTCCCGTGCGAGCCGGAGGCGATCACCAGTGTCTGGCCGACAATCACCGGCTCGGGCAACGCGTCGTGCGTATGACCGGCGAGGACGATGTCGATGCCCGGAACACGCGCGGCCAGGGCGCGATCGACGTCGAAGCCGTTGTGCGACAGCAGCACGACGATATCGGCTCCCTCGGCCCGTGCCGCCGCGACATTCTTCGCCACTTCCTCCTCGCGGATGCCGAACGACCATTCGGGGAACATCCAGCGCGGATTGGCGATTGGCGTATAGGGAAAGGCCTGCCCAAGAACAGCGATCTTCGCGCCACCCTTCTCGAACATCTTGTAGGCCTCGAAAGCTGGCTCGTTCCATTCGGAATCGAAGATATTTCCGCCGAGAAAGGCGAAGGGCAGTCCCTCGATGATCTCCTGAACGCGCTCAGTCCCGTAGGTAAACTCCCAGTGCCCCGTCATGGCGTCCGGCTGGAGCATGTTCATGGCGTCGACCATGTCCTGCCCCTTTGTCTGCAGGGAGGTATAGCTGCCCTGCCAAGTGTCCCCTCCATCGAGCAGCAAAACACTGTCACCGCGCTCGGCACGGACGCGTTTGACGATCGTCGCGATGCGGTCGAGCCCTCCCATTTTACCGTAACTCTTGGCGAGCGCGACATAATCCTCGGAGGTCATCGCATAGGCTTCCGGCGTGCCCGGTTCGATGTTGTAGAGCTTGAGGAAATCGGCACCGCTCACATGCGGCGGAAGGCCGGCGACGGCACCGACACCGAGATTGATCGAGGGTTCGCGGAAATAGACCGGCACCAGCTGGGCGTGCAGGTCTGTGACATGCAGGATGGTGACATTGCCGGTCGACTGAAAGTCCAGAAGGCCATCCTCGGTCAAGGCTTGCTGCGCGGCCGCCTGCGACCAGCGGCCGGCAAGCCCGGAACCTGCGATCGCAGACAGCGCGGCACCTGCCATGAGCAATTCACGTCTCGAGAACATTCACTTCTCCCTTTAACACGAGTGCCGCCGCCGGCAGATCTCGCGCTATCTTCATCAATGGTTTGTGCAAAGGCGGCGCGTTCGCCGCCAGGTTTCTTACTGGCGGACGGCCGGTGTTTCGACCGACAGGCCAAGACCGCGCCAAGTGACATAGACTTCGAGAGCCATCAGTTCGTCCGAAAACGCCTTTGGCATTTCCGCGCGCGTGTCACGAATGCAGCCGCGGAAGCGATTGTGCAGCGAGACCATGCCGCCGGTGTTGAACCGATAGGTCGGGAAACCGTTGACCTGCCCTTGGCTCAGGTGATCGGCGCGGATGAACTTGCCCATGCTGTTCTCATGACAGTTTGCACATGACAGATTCAGCTGACCGGTGCGGGTGTAGTAGAGCGTCTTGCCCTTCTCCCACCAACTCTGCATCTCGCCCGCCCCAAGGTCGATCGCGACAGGGGTTCCGAGCGACTGATGCTTGATATAGGTCGTCAGCGATTTCTGCTCCTCGGCATCGAACTTGTAGGCTTCCGCGCCCATTTTCTCGGTCCGGCACTTGTCGATTTGCAGTTCGACGTTGATCGGCTTCTTGGCCGTCGCATCCCACTTGGGATAGTTGGCGCCGATGTCCTTCATCGAAACCGACGCGTCTCCGTGGCAGGAGGCGCAGGACTTGCCCGCCGTTCCATCGATTGTGTTCCAGATTTCCTCACCGCGCTCGACCGTCAGCATGCCGGGGTTGGCGAAGGAATCCGCCTCGGTCGCCCGCGTTTCCGCCTCGCGGAACAGCCAGCCCGAATAGACTTCGTCGAACGGATGACCTTCCGGTGCCTTGGTCCGCGTTATCATTTCCTTGCCATCAATGACCAGCTTGTCATCCACGGGATCCGCGAATGCGGCGCCCACGGAACCGCTCAGCCCCAAAAGGCCAGCTGCAAGCGCTAACGAAAGTCTTTTCATTGTTACCCCTCCCAAGATAACGGCGAACGCTCCTCATCGTCCGCGACGGATCGACTGCGTGTCTTCGCGCATGACGCGAAGACAGATGGCTGGCCGCGCCCCAAAAAGGACGCTGACTGATGGCGAAAGCGCCGTCAGTTCACGGTTATCGGCTGCTCGTCTGTGTAGATGGATCCATCATCATCGGTCCAAGTGAACTTGAAGGTGCCCGTCTCGCCTACGATCGCGCTGAACTCGAAATACGGGTTGGCGGAGACCGCAGGATCAATGTCACAGGAAAACACAGGCTTGCCGTTGAACTCGCAGACGAACTTGTTGATGATCTTGCGCGGGATCGGCTTGCCGTCCTTGTCCTTGCGCTGACCGGATTCCATTTCGTGGCTGATCAACGTCTTGATCAGCACGACTTCCCCTGCCTTAGCGGTCTTGGGAACCTTGATCCGCGGTTTGGGTGCTGCTGCCATTTCTCAATCTCCCTGGTAAAAGCCGATCAACCGCCGCAGCCGCCAATGGTGACTTTCACTTCCTTCTTATCCATGTAGACCGAACCGTCCGCCATTTTGGCGACAGCAATAACATTTTGCGTCTTGGCCAGACGAATGCGCGTAGTCGCCGACGCCGAGCCGCTGAGCGCGGTAAAATGGAACGTCACCACCTCCGGATTGGGATTTCCCTCCGCCACGATCATGACCGCTTCGACCATATCACCGTCCTTCATGGCGCTATCGACATCGATCGAGATCGGCACGGTGTTACCGTTCTCGGCAATCTCCGGTGCGGTGAGCGTGATCTTGCCGGCCTCCGGCGTCTTACCGCCAGCGAAGTCGGCGATCCGCTTGTCCGTCGCAGCAACATCCGCAAAGGCCAAGCGCCCGCCGGTCGTGGAGGCGGCCGCCGCACCCGCCGTCAGGGCCAGGACCTGTCGCCTTGTCAAATTCATGTTTCTCTCCTCCATCACCAAACCTATTTGGCGTCCTTCAGAGTGACCAGATAGGCCACCACATCTTCAACCTGCTGGGCGGTCAGGATCGTCTTGCCGACGAGGTCTTTCCGCACATTGATCCCGACTTCGAGGGTGTAGAAACCAGGCATAACCGAATCCGGGTTCAGCGAATGCTTGGCGTTGACCACGATGCCGCGAAGCTGCTCGGCAGACCATCGATCAGCAACGCCGTCGAGGGACGGCGCCACGTCGCCATGGAACTGCTCCTTGGCCAATGGTGTCACCACATGGCAGGCAAGACAGTTTCCGAGGCTGCGGTTGGCAAGTACCTTTGCACCCTCCTCCGGATTGCCCGGGGTGCCCGTCAGCGAGGTGGTGATGGTAGCGCCGTCGTATTTCACGTCTGCCGGCGCGATCTCGGCGGCAACAGCCATCGGAAAAGGCGCAAGAGCCGTGGCAGCGGCAAGGCAAGCTGCGACTAACTTCATTCTTCGAGTCCTCCCAAACTCCCGAACCGGCTAGCGATCCGCTCCTCAAATCAAACGATAGTCCTGTCTTTGATCTACATCAATAGAAAAATCTATATTATTGCATGTGTATCTATCACACTGTTTTTAAACGTTATTCCTGAAGTTTTCCGGCAGCTCGGAGCGCGTTGACGATCCTTGCGTGATAAACTTGGAAGTGTTCATCGCCCTCATAGCCCTTGTCCCGCACCCAGCGAAACATGTTGAGAAACGTCAGTTTTCCAAAGGCGCCGGGCATCGTCGCCACCGCCGCCTTGCCTACCGGGATCGCCTTGTCGAGCCGTTCCGGAAGGAAGACGATCGTCGGGGTGAAGATATAGCCCCATTTACGCGCCGCGGATTTCTCGGTCAGCGCCTCGCCATCGGTGTCGGTGACCTCCTCGTCGCCAAACATGTTGTACTGAACCACCATGTAGTTGGCCTTGATGTAATCGCGGACTTCGGGATCGGAGAGGATTTTCTCATGCATCTCCCGACAATAGATGCAGCCGCGCTGCTCGAAGATGATCGCCAGACGCTTGCCCTCAGCAGTGGCGGCAGCGACGTCTTCCGCGACATCGCGGAATGTCACAGAAAACCAATCCTCCTTGTGCAAACCGTCGTCACCAATCTCGGCAGCACGAGCCGAAACCAGCAAAAGCGCAAACAGGATGCATGATAAACCCAACGACTTCAGCATGATTTCCTCCTAACCAATCGCCTGGAACACCGGGAAAGTCTCGATCAGCCAGAAGGATATTCGCGACATCTGGCCAGTGATGAACAGCAGCCCCGTGGCAATCAGAAACAGACCGAGCGCGATCTCGACCTTGCGCAGGTGGCGGCGGAAGCGCATCGCCCAATCCAGGAAACGGCTCGCGAACACCGCGGCAAGGATAAAGGGGATGCCGATCCCGAGCGAATAAACCGCAAGCAGCAGCGCGCCCTGGCCCGCCGTTCCCTCACTGCCGGCAATGAACAGGATCGCCGCGAGGATCGGTCCGACGCAGGGCGTCCAGCCGAACGCGAAGGCCAGCCCGAGCACATAGGCACCAGCCAGCCCCGCAGGCTTCTTGTCCACCTGCACTCGGGCCTCGCGATAGAGGAAGGCGATCCGGAATACACCGAGAAAATGCAGTCCCATGGCGATGATGACGACGCCGGCGATGACCGAGAGAATATCGAAATATTCGGCGATCGTCTTGCCGATCAGGCTCGCCGTGGCGCCAAGGGCGACAAAGACGGTGGAGAATCCGAGCACGAAAAAAAAAGCCGACAAGACGATCTGCCGGCGCTCGGCAGGACCAGGCGATGCCTCCTTCAGCCGCTCGAAACTCACACCGGCAAGCCAAGCCAGATAGGGCGGCACGATCGGCAATACGCACGGGGAAATGAAGGAGAGCAATCCCGCAATGAAGGCGCCCCCCAGACCGACATCAAGCATCCGACCCCTCCCAAGATCAACGCACGCATCAATTATAGCTTCACATGTATGCAAATTTATCTATATATTGCAAACGGCAAATTGAGGGTTGTCATTTGCGCATCGTTTTTCACTTGCTCTTCTTCCTCGGACTCGCATCGCCCTTGCTCGCGGCTCCGGCGACGGAGATGATCGTCCTGGAACAGCCGGGATGTCCCTGGTGCAAACAGTTCAACGAAGAGATCGCGCCCGCCTGGCCAAATACGCCGGAGGGACATGTCGCACCGCTTCGGCGCGTCGATATCACCGAGCCATGGCCGGAAGATCTTGCCGCCGTACAACGAGAACGGTTCACGCCGAGCTTTATTCTGATGCATGGCGGCAAGGAAATCGGTAGATTGCGAGGCTATGTTGGCGACCAGTTCTTCTGGTTCAGGATTGCGGAACTGATCGCCGAGCTGCCGCAACAACCGATAGCGGCAAGTGAAGAGCATGACGAAAGAGGAATTCCGGAATGAACCTCCCCAAGGTTAGCGCATTACGATCAGCGGAAACACGGGACGGGCTTTTCGCCCAGGCGCGCAAGGCCAGTGAGTTGCTCAAGGCCCTGTCGCATGAAGATCGCCTGCTGATCCTTTGCCTGCTCACGGAGGGCGAGAAGTCCGTTTCGGAACTTGAGGAAATCATGGACATGCCGCAAGCCGCCGTGTCGCAGCAGCTGGCTCGCCTGCGTTTCGACCGGCTGGTCCATACGCGGCGCGAAGGCCGAACGGTCTTTTATTCGATTGCCGGTCAGGAAGTCTCGTCCGTGATCGAGAACCTGTACGACCTCTTCTGCGCCGAGGTACGGCGCGACGAATAGCGCAGCCGTCGCCGGCGGGGGAGCGCCAGGCGACGCAACACGCGGGCCATATGGCCACGGGAGGAGAGAAATGGATTTCGCCGCATCGCCGTGGCTCTTGCCGCTCGCCGGTCTGCTGGCCGGCATTGTGATGGGTTACGTCGCCCGGAGCCAGCGATTCTGTACGATGTCATCGCTCGAACGGCTCTGGTACGCGGGTGACGGGACAGGTGTCAGGACGTGGATGCTGGCCGCGGCAACCGCCCTCATCTTCACCCAGACCTTGCATGCCTTCGGCTGGGCCACTCCCAACGAGAGCTTCTATGTCCGCTCCGGCTTCGCCTGGAGCGGGGCTATTCTCGGCGGCGTGATGTTCGGCTTCGGCATGGCGCTCGTCGGAACCTGCGGCTTCGGCGCTCTGGTGCGACTCGGCGGCGGGAGCCTGCGCTCGCTGATCGTACTCATGGTGTTGGCGCTGAGTGCGCTGTCTGCGCAGAAGGGACTGATTGCCCAAGCGCGCGTACCCTTCGTCGACGCGGTGGCGATCGACATGAGCTTTGCCGGCGGCCAATCGCTCGGTCTCATCCTGTCTTATCTCGCAGGCGTCGACTTGCAGTTCTTCGTGGCCGCGCTCGTCGCCGGCGGACTGCTTTGGTGGATCTTCGCCGACGCCCGCTACCGCGGGCAATACCGGGCCATCGCCGCAGGAACCGTCATCGGCGGCGTCATCGCCTTCGGCTGGTTCATCACCGCCTGGGCAGCGGAAACCTCTTTTGAGGTCGTTCAGATCGAAGCGGGTTCATTCGTCGTGCCGGTCGCCGACACCCTGCTGCATCTCGTCACCTTCACCGGTTCCGTGCCCGACTACGGTGTCGGGCTGGTCATCGGCGTGGTGATCGGCTCCAGCCTCAATGCCCTGTTCCGGCGCCAGGTGCGATGGGAAGCCTGCGACGATGCCCGCGAATTGAGCCGACACCTGCTCGGCGGCTTCTTGATGGGCGTCGGTGGCGTGCTCTCCATGGGCTGCACGATCGGCCAAGGGGTGACGGCGGTCTCGGCCATGGCGATTTCCGCTCCGCTCGTGCTCGCCTCGATCTTCATTGGTGCCCGAATGGGGCTTTCCTATCTGATCGAGGGCTCCCCGCTGGCCGTCTTTTCGGTCCCGCGTTCCTGATACGCCAGACCATCACGAGGCAAGTTCGCGCCGACCACGCAGAACGGAGCGCGGTTAGGCCGGGATAAAAGCGTAGGCACTCCCCCTGCGCTCGGCATGACCAATACCCGTATGATTGAAATGGTAGCCGATGATCGTGACCTTGTCGCCGGCCAGCCTGTCAAGGAGCGCGGCCCGCGTCTTCGCGCCCATCTCCTGGTCATGATCGCTTCCCGTTCGCCATTCCGGGTGGGCAAAGGATATCGCCGTGTTGCTCAGCGCGTCGCCGATGATCAATGTCGGTTCGCTGCCGCCATGCACGAGGAAGGAAAGATGACCGGGTGTGTGACCGGCCGTATCGACCGCCTCGACCCCGGAGAGCACCTCCTGCCCGGGCTTGATGAAGTTCACTTTGTCCTCAATGAACTTGAACCGACTCTGTGCTCCAACGACAAAGCTCTGGCGCTCCGGCGGAACCTTTGTCAGCGTCTCCGCAGAGGACCAGAAATCCCATTCCGTCTGGCTGATGTGATAGGCGGCGGACGGAAAAACCAGTTCATCGAAATCGTCCGTCACACCCCAGAGGTGGTCTGGATGCGCATGGGTGAACACCACATCCGTGACCGAAGCCGGATCGATCCCGGCCTCCGCCAGATTCTCACCCAACCGGCCCGCAGTCTTCATGAAGTTCGACCCCGAACCCACATCGAACAAGACGACCCGGTCCCCCCGCTTGAACGCGGTGACATTGCAATCCGGTGTGAGCACATTGGCCGGCAGGCCGTTCGCGACCAAGAAGGGTTCAAGCTCCTCCTTCGGTACATCCGGATAGAGGAAAGCCATCGGCAGACTGAGATGTCCGTCGCTGATGGTCATGATCTCGCCATCCCCTGCGGCAATGCGGCCCAGTGACAAGGCAGAGCGAGGCAATGCGGTGACGGCAAGCAGACCCAGCCCGCCGCACAAGAGGCTGCGGCGGCCAGTGCGGTCCAACGCGTTGTTTGCTTTATCTTGATGGTGCGTCATGTTGTTCCTCCCGTAACGCAAAATATATATCTTTTTTTGCATATTTCTACAACTCGCGATAAGCTGTAGCGTCGCTTTTGATTTTTGGGAGGAAATCGCATGCGCTTGCTGAGAATTGGAATTCTTGCCACATCGGCCGTGTTGCTTTCAATGCCGCTGAGCGCAGCCGAAGTCGGCGTCACGAGCTTCCAGACCGATGCCCCCTTTGCCGAGGTCGTTGCCGATCTGGAGGATGCGGTGGTTAATCGAGGTTATGTCATCGATTACCACGGTCATATCGGTGACATGCTGGCCCGCACAGCCGCAGATGTCCCGGGTTCCAAGCCGCTCTACAAGGCGGCCGAGATCCTGCAATTCTGCTCTGCCACGATGTCGAGACAGGCGATGGAGGCCGACATCGGAAACATCGCCTATTGTCCCTATGTTCTGTTTGTCTATGAGCCGGCCAAGGAACCGGGCAAGGTTACGCTCGGCTTTCGCCGCTTGCCCGCTGGTGACGGGCGAGATGAGATCAACACACTTCTGGAGAAAATCACCCGCGAAGCCGCCGGACTTTAGCGAGAGGCTACGCTTTGCCCCGCCAAGCAGAGCTTGAAGGCCGTCGATAGCGAGCACCGCGTTTCCGGCAGCTCAGTAAGCTCAACATTTCTTCAATCAAACAATGTTAAAAGAGCGGCTCCGCAACTTTACTTTGAGGCTGAGAATGCTCGCCAAGACTCTTGTATTGACGTTCCACGGATTGAACAAGCCGATAGTTTCCATCGAGGAAGGGGCTGAGCATTACTTTGTATCCGAGGAGATCTTCCGGCGCACGATTTCCAGCCTGGATGCGCTGGAGGCCCGCTCGGGCTGCCGCATTTTGGTGACCTTCGACGACGGCAACCTGTCCGACTATGAAATCGGCATGCCCGTTCTTCTTGATGCCGGCCGGAAAGGTCATTTCTTCGTGCTGGCTGGGCGTATCGGACAACAGGGTTATCTGAGCGGCGCGCAGATGCGCGAGATGGTTGCCGCCGGAATGGCAATCGGCAGCCACGGCTGGGATCATGTGGACTGGCGCAAGCTGGATGCCGAGGGCCGCCAACGGGAGTATTTCGATGCGCGCCGTCGCATCGAGGACGAGACTGGTGTTGCCGTGCGAGAGGCTGCGATCCCGTTCGGAGCCTTTGATCACCAAGTGCTGCATGACCTAAAAGGGGCAGACTATGAACACGTCAACACCAGCACATCCGGCCTTTGCCATGACAGCAGTTGGTTCCGTCCGCGCTGGTCGGCCACCCGGCACTTCGTTCCGGAGCAGGATTTGCCTCCACGCCTTGACTGGCGGTGCATTCTGAAAGGCACCGCTTACGCACAGCTTCGCCGACTGCGTTATCGGATTTAGTCCGGCCGGGAATACAGCTGGGCGAGCGGGAGATTGAACACAGCCCGTAGCTTTCCAAGGTTCAGCGCGAACTTCTGCTGCATACGGAAGGACCGCCCACGGTCAAGCGGACGATAGATCGTTGCAAGCACTGCCGCGATGACGCACTTGGCCGCGGCATTCGCGCCAAACAGAAGAGACCAAAGCGGACCGGATTTCTTGGCCTTGCGGGAAATGCCGTAGGATTGGCCGGAACGGAGGGCGCGCTGAAGAATATATCGCGGGTTTAGACGTGTGTCCGGTACGACTTCATGAACGATGGCATCGTCAGTCGCCACGATGACCGCCCCAAGGTGCGCCGCCTCGGCAAAAAACGCGGTATCCTCGCCACCGGACTGACCAAGAGCAGGGTCGAACCTCAGGCCGTGCTTACGGAAAAACGGCATATGGACCAGAGTGTTTCCGCCCCGACCGGTCTGGAGACGCTTCCCCCTATGCCCCCAGTCGGCATAAAGCGCGTTGGCTCTCACCAGCCAGTCAGGTGTGTGGCTAGGATAAGCTGGGAACACCGGCCCGATGACCACATCGGCCTGATATTCCCTCTGGCAGTCGAAAAGGCGCTCAAGCCAGTCAGGTTCAACCCATTCGTCATCATCGATGAAAACAAGCCAGTCGCTCTTAACTCCATCCAAAAGTGCGTTGCGGGCAGCCGAGATATTTCCCGCAGCCACGGGGATACAGACGACCTCAAGACCTGGCAACTCCAGGCCTGCGACCAGCTGGGTGGCAGCACCATCACGAGAATCATCGGCGACTAATACCGACAGGCACCGCCCCTCCCCAGGAACAACGGCAGCGAGAGAGCGAACAGTCTCGGCCAAGCTCGGGCGACCAAGGCTTGCGATTGCAACTACCACGCTTTCCAAACCGTCTGTCTCCTTACCGCTTCCGCCCCGTGCGGGGACATGTACAGCCACCGTAGCGCTGCGCAGTTGAACAAGCATTAATGGAAAAACGCTAGTGTTCCTCTCGGTAAAACCGCAGGGCAATGACGCCTTGCGTTGCGTACAAGGCCTAGCCCCAAGATCATGACCAGCACTCAATTGCCCCAACACGACCGACCACACGATACCAGCCCGCTAGAGGAGCCCCTCGCCCGACCGGTCATGTTCGATGGCTTGGCAGGCATGTACCATGCCGCACCGGGTTCCACAGCGGTCCTGCTCATCTCGCCTTGGGGATACGAAGAATTATGCGCCCGCCAGAGCTATCGACTGATAGGAGAGCATCTGGCATCGCTAGGCTATCCCTGCCTCAGGTTTGATCTTCCCGGCACCTGCCATTCTGCTGGCTCGAGTGGCGAAATCCAGGATGAATGGGCCTGGCGCAAAGCCACCGAAACGGCACTCGACTATCTCACTTCACTTTGCGCACCCCGCGAAGTCATCGTCATCGGGCAGGGGCTCGGCGGCCTGATCGCGGCAGACCTGACCCAAAGGCGTTCCGTCAGCGGACTTGTCCTGTTTGGTTCCGCCACGCAGGGGCGCATATATCTGCGCGAAGTCACGGCCTGGACGGCTATGACCCAACCGACTTTCCTAGTGCGCTCGTCGGATGGCCCGCAAGGCGGATTGATGGCAGGCGGCTTTATGCTGGCCGCCGCGACCGTCAACGAGATAAAAGGCCTCAAACTCTTGGACGGACCGTTGCCCAAGGCTCACCGAGTGCTGCTGGTGGAACGTCCCGAAAACCCGGGAGATGTGAAGCTGGCCGAGCATCTGGCCAGTTCGGGCGCGGCGCTCGACAGAATCCCCTTCCAAGGCTATGTGGACTATATTTCCAGCCCGACCCTGTCCCAGCCTCCGCTCGATACGATCGATGAGTTGGCCGCGTGGCTCACGGAGCATTTCCCTCCAAACCCGTCCACGATGCCATCTGCCAAGCCAGCCCCGGCGCCGGCCATTCTTGAGACTGCGAACTGGCGGGAAGAATTGTTCCGGTTTGGCCCTGGAAACATGTTCTTCGGCGGCTGTACGAGCCCGGTGGGCAGGACCTCAAAGACTGCGCTTCTCGTCCTGAATGCCGGCAACGATCATTCCAGCGGATGGGGCCGCTGTACGGTTGACCTGGCACGGGAAGTAGCGCCGAAAGGTCTGTCGGTTCTCCGCATGGATCTTGCGGGCATCGGCGAAACGCCTTTGTGGCCAGGACAGCAAGAGCCCGTACTTTATTCGACCCGCGCGCTTAACGATGTCCGCTGTGCCATCGACTGGCTGAAATCGGAGATGAAAATCGAGCACATCATCGTTATGGGGCGCTGCAGCGGCGCGTATCTGGCTTTCTCGTTCGCCGCCTTGGACGAGCGTGTCGACGGGACTGTTCTCATCAATCCACGCAAGCTGGTCTGGGATCCGCGAGAAGATGTCGACCAGGCCATACGCGAGCCGATCCAGTCGCTCGAAACCTATGGCAGCAAACTGACCGATCCAAACCAGTTCAAGCGGCTGCTCTCCGGCGATCTGCCGATTTCGCGTGTCCTTGGCAGGCTAACAAAGGCGTTGGCCTCCACTGCGGACAGGAAGCTGGCTCGGGTCCCGGTTCTGCGAAATCTATCGAATCACTACCGTCTGAGCCGTATTGTGCGATCGAGGCTGGAGACGCTGTCCAGACGACATGCGCCAATTGCCTTCATCTATAGCGAAGGTGATCGTGGTCTGTCCGACTTCCATAGCTTCGTCGGAGATGCCGCCGCGCGTTCATCCTATCCCAATGCCAGCTTCTCGCTGCTGAAGGACGCGGATCACAATCTGAGTCCGCTCCCCGCCCGGGCTGAAGTAACCAGAAAACTGCTGGAGTTCGCCGCCAGGATCGACAGCACGATCGCGTGAGATCCACAAGAGACGAAGAGGGCGCGAGCCCAAAGCCAATCAGTCGTGTGGGGTCGACAAGGTGGAGAGAGAGACAGCGCCGCCGTCGGTCGAAGCCACGATGATGTGATCCGAAACCGCAAGCAGAGCTGCACTATAGAGATCGCGCATCAAGGGGCCGTTGATGATGGTCAGATCGTGATCTCGGATGATCTCTTTGAGTTCCAGGCTTGCCTGTTCACTCAAGTGAAACTGCCCGTCGCGATTTTGGCCGGCACTGAGCGTCACAAAAGAAATTCCGAGTCCCAGATCGTTACGCACGCGCTTCGCTATGGAAAGCTGACGGATGAAGGGCCTCGGATCCAAACCGCGCGTGAGATCCCTGTTCAGCGCTTCCGCATCCACCAGCAGCACTTTCATGCCGCGGCAGGCTCCCGCGAGGGCAAGGGTCAACGCGGTCATCGATTGCTCCAACCCCGCGTCGGGTGAGGTAATCAGCACAGAACGGAGACCGTCATGCTTCAACATTTTGTCGAGGCTCAGATGGATATTCTCGGCCGCCTGACCGAACGTAGCAGTAGCTCCAGACGCCTTGTGGTCATAGAAAAGCTGCAACGCGTGATGGATGGCATGGGCATCCTCGCTCAAATGGGCAGAATCACCTTGAACGGACTCGATCAAGGGAAATTGCGGCAAATAGCCGAGGACCGGCTCCGATGAGAACTTATCTTGGACAGTCGTTCGGACAGGAGACTCATAAGGTCCCGATGACATTGAACCGACCGGAACGGGACGGGACACCTGTTCGTATGCAGGGGCAAGTTCCGGCAGAGGTTCCGCCAGCATCGCGCTTTCGCGCAAGAGCCGCGCCTTGAGCAGCCGGAATGCCGTACCTCCCACAGCCAGGCAGGAGCCGATCAATAGCCCGAGAATGCCGGCCAAAACGACGATGAGCTTCTTGTTGGGCCAGGTCGGGCTCTCCGGCACAACAGCCGGGGAGATAATACGCGCGTTCGGCACGACAACCTGTTCAAGCTCGAGGATTTCCTTGGCTCGACCCAGTGCATTCTCGTAAAGTGCACGAGTGGCCTGAGCCTCTGTTTGCAGTTCCCTCAGGCGGATGCGCGCAGCATCATCCGCGTTGTTCAGCGTGCGTGTGCTGTTCAGCTGCTTTTCCAGATTGGCCACCCGCCCGCGAGCGACCTCAAGGTCCAGCTCCGTCGACTGGGCGATGCGGGTAACTTCATCGCGGATCATCTGCCTGACCTGAGCAACCTGCGACTGAGCTCGCTGCAGAGAGGGATGGGAGGGGAGGAGATCTGCGCGAAGATCCGCTTCCAAGCGCGACGCTTCGGTATATTGCTCGTAGAGATGCTGAATGTTCGGCGAATCGATGGTGGCTACGATTGCATCAGCATTCGCACCTTGCGCCAAGAGACGCTGGATTTCCGAGTTCTTGGCCTCGGAAGCGGCCAGAGCAGCCCGGGCCTCAATGAGGCTGCTGTTTACGCCCGACAGCTCCTGCTCCGTTACCAGCCCCGCCTCGCCGACGACCTGCAGATTGTTCTGCGCGCGAAATTCCTGGACCTTGTCTTCGGCAAGTCGCAGCCGCTCCCTCAGGCCGATAAGCCGATCATCAATCTCGTTCGCGACCTGCCTCGAGGCTTTCTCAAGCTGCTGTTTCTGGTCATTCAGATAGCTATCGGCAACCGCCCGGGAAAGCTGCGCCGCCTTGGCCGGATCACGCGATTGGACCGCTATGGTCAGCACGAAGGTTTGGCCGTCCCGCTTTGCGGTCGTGGCTTTGGCCAGCGCGATAACGGACTTGCTCTCGGCCAGCTCGGCCGCCGCAGCACCTTTGTCAGCGCCTGGGCGTAACATCTGCATGAGGCTATGTAGAAAGCCGGAGGCTTCTACCGTGCCGAATTCTCGATCTTTCACCAGATTCTGCGATACGACGACCGGCCGAAGCACGGAATCGGACGTCAACAAGGTAACCTGGCTGTCAATGAACTGACTGTTATCCTGCGAAGACCCGCGGCTCTGGTTTTTCGTGTCGAACGGCTGCTGGACAGTTGGATCGATCAGGATCGCGCTCGTGGCCTTATAAACCGGCTTTAGGAAGAGCGCGACCAAAACACTGAGCAGGACAACGGCAACGGCGGTCAGGACAATGAACTTGGCCCGCGCGCGAAGCACGGCGAGAATCTCCAGTAGATCCAGGAGATTTTGATTGCCCGTGCGACCTGTGGCGGCGGGATAGTCCACGGTATTGACCTCATGAGCGCCGTTTCTTACGGCCCTATGTAAACCCGCCATGGTTAGCAAAACATTAATTGCCAGCTCCAGACGTGTTGCCCACCCGTTGACCGGACCGAACGCTGCGGCTCGACGGCAGCTGCGGCAATAGCGCGGCGCAGATAAACAGCATCCAGACTTGGGAAAAACTGCGATACCAGCTACTTTCGAGGAGATTATGGCAAACGGCGAACAAGACCAGCATCAGGCATATCCGGGCCATGGCCCGATCAGTCTGAACGAGACGCGCTGCTGCGTGGAGGGCAGCCAAGATCAGTATCATCAACAGGGCAAAACCGATCACTCCTGTTTCAATGAGAACGTCGAGATAGCCGTTGTGCGACTGCAGCAAGGTCGAAACGAAACTTGGTGCTTCCCTGAACACGATCGAATCTGCTCCGATGCCCCAGAAGGACGAATAGCCCTGCCCGATCAACCAGGACCGGCCGATAACGTCCAGAACGAAGTTCCAGATCACCGTCCGGTTGGTGAACGTCGTGTCGTGAAACAGAACCATGGAGAGGTCATCCAAGCCAAACCCGGTCACAGCGGAGAGAAAGGCAATGAGTATGAGGCCCGTCGACGCCAGCAGGAGCAGAAGCGCGAAGGCATTGATCCGCAGATGATAGGCGAGCGAGACAAAAGCAAAGACCAGAACGGGCACCATCACCGCAAGCCCGAGCGACGTTTTCGACTGGCTTAGCACCAGAACAACAAAGGCGGCACAGGCCGTTCCCAGAAGGACCAGTCGGGATAAGCCTCTTTTCATCGGAATGCTTCCGAGCAGGATCAGTAAGGCGAAGGCCATGACACCACCCAGGCCGTTCTTCTGGGTGTAAATGCCTTCATATCCAATTTCGCTCGGCGGGATCAGGACCACGGCTACGCAATTCACCGCGACAGTCACGATAACCAACGCGATAAGCCGGTTGAGCGTCGCCTCCCTGCTATCGCCCAGTCCGATAGACAGAATGAAGCACAGGATCAGGATGACCTGCAGCACAAGTCTTCGCAGTGCCACGCCCGGAGCGGGTGACCAGAATATGCTCAGCGTAGCCAGCGCCAGATAGGCGAATATGACCACCACCACCGGATCAGCAAGGATACCTGGTAAGCGATCAAGGCGCTTGAGCGACGCAAGAAACGTTATGCCAAAAGTTGCCAACCAAAAGATCTGGTTGAAGGTATTGGGCTGCGAGGCGGCGATATTGATATCAGTTTCCATGCCGCCAGACGCCCGCATCCAGAAAGGCGCGATGAGCATGGCATAGGCGAATATGACGGTCGGGATCCAGCTGAGCACGAGACCTGCAAAATCGCGCCTCTTGAGGATAGAGGTTTCCTCGAATGCCGCCCGGTGTGTCATAGGGCACCCGCTCCTTCAGGCGAATCTGCGCTTTCTGTCGTCATCCACGCGCAGCCTTATCACAAGTCAGCGCGTGGATGTACAGTTCAAGGCAGCACCGTCACTGGTCGGGCACGGGGATGTCCAGCCCCAAGGCCTTGGCAACATCCATATCGAATGCACCATTGCCGTCGCCGGTCATCAGTCCAAAATTGACGTGGTCATCCCAGACTGCCCAACCAAAGCCGTCTTTCTCCGTAGTCAGGCGCACATCCCGGTACCAGGCTACCCGGCTGCCATCATCCGGAATGTAAGCAGGACGGCGCACGGCTCCGAATTCGCCAATCACGATCCGGTCGGCGGAAATGTCATGCTCTTTCGCCCAATCCGCTATCTCCGCGAACCGTTTCTCGATCATGGTGAGGTCCGGCTTCGTGCTCCTGTAGTAGGAACTGATGTAGTCGCGTGCCATGGCGAGAGCCTCCTCGGGCGGGGGTGTGCTTGTCTTCGCCTGCTGACGCAAATGTTCCTCGGTGAGGCGTTCGGCCAGTTCCACAGAGCCATTGGTCCAAGGATAGCTGAGACCCGCGAGATACCGTGTGGGTGGGGACGTCCAGGGCTGCGACTGGTGGGTAAAGAAATGGGGCTCGTAGAAATGAACGTCGAACAGTGTGCGGCTATCGTAACCATCGGCATCCAGGGTCGCCAATCCGTTGATGGATGACCAGCAGCCACCAGTCAAAACGATCGGCAGGTCGGGCGCGATGGTTCGGACGGCCGAATAGAGACGCTTTTGTGAAATGGTCCAATCCTCACCGTTTTCGCGAACGCATTTCGGCTGGGGCTCGTTCATCAGCTCCAGCGCAACCTGCGTCGTAGGGAGATCCTTGATGCGCCGGGCGACATCGAACAGCAGGCTCTGGTAGGCCGCGAAGGCCGGCCCGGAGGGATCCCTGAGAATATCCTCCGGCCGCCAGACGGATGCGTAGGTGGCCGGGTGGATATCAACCATTACGGTCAGGTCGCCTTTCAGCAGGCGAAGAACCAGCGCACGCAGATCGTCCAGCAACAACCGGCGATCGGGCTCCGACGCCGCAAGAAAAGGCCCTGCGTCGACCGGCAGACGAACAAAGTCGAAACCAAGCGCCCGAAGGCGGCGGATTTCACTGTCGGACATTCGTGCCATCCCTCCTTGAAAGGGCGGCCAAAGATAGGCACCGGGTTTGGCCGGGTCGCGGGATGCAAAGCTCTGCAGGCGCGCCAGGTTGATGCCACGCTTGAAGTGCGGGATCGGAAGCGGGGTTGCCGCATGAGCGGACATCACGTCGTCATGCCAAAGCGCGGGGCGAAGAAGGAGCAGAGCGAGGACGAGAATTGCCACGCCTGAGATTACAAAAGCGATCCATCGAACACTTTGCTTCATTTCGCCGCCCTCTGCAGTTTCACGTCGGGAAAGAAACGCTCGATATCCTTGCGATAACCGGCGACAATCGCTTCCGGGTCGAATTGGGCGTGCAGCGCTTCACCGGATTGGGCGATCGCTTGCCTGAAAGATGCATTATTGGTGAGGAGCTCGGAAAGCGCCGCCGAGATTTCGGCAACGTCTTTGGCCCGGACACCAACGCCAGCCTGGATGCCGTCGAGATAGCCGTCGATGCCCGTTCCTCGGGTGTAGAGAATGGGGATACCTGCGAACAGAGCTTCCAGATACACCATGCCGAAAGTCTCCTGGTGACTGGGCAATGCCAGCGCCAGATAATGCGGAAGATGGGCGAACAACGTCTTGCCATCCATGGCGCCGAGGAGCCGCACAGACTGAGAAAGCCCCAATTCGTCGATCTGCCTGGATACCGCCGCCATGTGCCCCGCGTCACCTGGTCCGATAATATCAAGCCCGACATCCGGGTTCGATTTGTGGAAATCCGCGAACCCTTCGAGCAGGTCAGAAAGGCCCTTGCGCTTGCGCAGGTCCAGATGCAGCACCGTAACGAAACGCCGTTCAGCGGCGGCGGACGGAAGGGTCGCCACGGTATTGCCGACGATATTGGGCAACAACCGTTCCTTCTCCGGCTGATCTGGCAGATATTGGTGATACTGGGCGCGAAACCAAGCGGACACATGATAGATCATGTCAGCCCGCTCCGCGATACGGCGCATGAGGGAGCGATAACTCGGTTTGTACAGAAGGACGTTACGTTCAGACTCCCCGCGCACCGACACAAAGAACCGGATCTTCGGACCAAAATGCTCGACCAGCCATAGGCCAGCTATTCCTTCGAAGGCGAACTTATGCGCGTGCACCAGATCGGGCCGCCAGCCTCTAGCCTCCAAGGTTCGGGCGATCTTGCGTGCGACACCCCGCATGGTGAATGCAAGCCCAATACCCATGGGAAGGCCGAGGTAGCGACAGGCATAAAGATGGACGCCATCCACCTCGCCGCAATCACGGAAATAGGTTTTCCAGGGTAAAACCGTGCGGTTCAGCGACATCACCACCTGCTCACCAACGCCGGCACCTTTTACGAGACGTTCGATTGCTGTCGTTGTCCGCCCGCGATGAGGATTGGGGTAGTCGGCGCTGATGTGCAAAATGCGCGGCACCGCGCGATTAGGTTTCTCGGCAAGCAATCTCATTGGATCCTCTAAGCAGAAGTCGCCACAATACTCCCATCAAGGCACGGGTCTAGTAACATCCTCTGATTAAGAAATCGCTTTGGCACACCAGCAAGTATGGAAACCCTTGAGCAAGCGGCCTTTCAGGTCTGCCCAGACACCGTGAGACCTTGGTCATGTTACGCGTGACGATGTGATCGCGGCTGAGACCTGCCTCTCCTCGATGATCGGACCATCATCGCTTATCCCATGCGCTCCGATGCGTAGGAGCCGGGGCTTGCGGGGAATACCACGGTCCGATTGCCATTGAGGAAGACCCGGCGGTGCAGATGAGCGTGGATGGCGCGGGCCAGCACTTGGCTTTCAACGTCGCGGCCAATCGAAACATAGTCATCGGCGCTCTGCGCGTGGGTAACGCGAGCAATATCCTGCTCGATGATCGGACCTTCATCGAGATCAGCCGTGACATAGTGAGCGGTCGCACCGATCAGTTTCACGCCGCGCTGATAGGCCTGCTTGTAAGGATTGGCGCCCTTGAACGACGGCAGGAAGGAGTGATGGATGTTGATGATCCTGCCCGACATCTTGCTGCACATCGCGTCGGAGAGCACCTGCATATAACGGGCCAGAACAATGAGTTCCGTGCCCGTCTGTTCCACGACTTCCATGATGCGCGCCTCGGCCTTAGCCTTGTTCTCCTTGGTCACCGAAATATGGTGGAAAGGAATGTCGTGATTGACGACCACCTTCTGGTAGTCGAAGTGGTTGGAAACCACGCCGACGATGTCGATCGGCAAGGCACCGATCTTCCAGCGATAGAGCAGGTCATTCAGACAGTGGCCGAAGCGCGAGACCATGAACAGCACCTTCATGCGCTCGCTGCCGTCGTGGATTTCGGTTCTCATCTCGAACTTTTCGGCAATCGGCTTCAGCCCCTCTTCCAGCGCAGCAAGGCCGGCACCTTCTTCGGACATGAAGCTGATGCGCATGAAGAACATGCCGGTGTCGAGGTCGTCGAACTGGGAACTATCGACGATGTTACAACCTTGTTCGGCCAGATAGCCGGAAAGTGCGGCGACGATGCCGCGCGTCGATTTACAGCTGACTGTGAGGACGAAATTATTCACGACAGACCCTCCTTGATTGTCGAGACATACGGTCAAAACCCGACACCGGTCATGATGATCGATTTAGAACGACTTTGAATTCTGACAGGGAGCAAAACAGCGCGTCTGCTTTCGAGCCGTTGGGGGTGTTCGAGCGCGTGTGACCGCATGGCGGCAGGAGGCTTGCATACCTTGTCGCTTCATCGATCTCTCAAACATGTATCGGACGCTCAGATGTCGAGGGTCGTCTGGTGCTCCCAGGACGTGAACTGCGCGCAGTAACTATGCCATTCGCTATGCTTGAGCTTCAGGTAGGCAGCCGAAAAATCGGAACCGAGAGCCTCCTGCAGGCCTGTATCCGCCTCATAGGCACGCAGAGCGTCGAGCAGGTTGAGCGGCAGCTTCGGCGCATCCTTGACCAGATGGCCATCGCGATACATGTCGATGTCGTAGTGGGGGCCCGGATTAGCATTGGTCTTCAGGCCGCTTAGGCCCGCCGCAATGATGATCGCCTGCAACAGATAAGGGTTGACCGCGCCATCGGGCAAACGGAGCTCGAAACGGCCCGCCCCTGGCACGCGCACCATGTGGGTCCGGTTGTTGCCGGTCCAGGTTACCGTGTTCGGTGCCCAGGTCGCCCCGGAAATCGTGCGCGGCGCGTTGATGCGCTTGTAGGAATTGACTGTCGGATTGGTGACAGCGGCCAGCGCCGAGGCATGCTTCATGATGCCCCCGAGGAAAGTCTTACCCTGGGCCGAGAGGCCGAACGGCATGGCCTTGTCGGCAAAGGCATTGGTCTTGCCGTCGGTGTCCCAGACGGAGATATGCGCATGACAGCCATTGCCGGTCAGGCCCTTGAAGGGCTTCGGCATGAAGGTGGCGCGAAGACCGTGCTTCTCGGCGACCGATTTCACCATGAACTTGAAAAAGGAATGCTTGTCGGCGGTTCTAAGCGCGTCGTCATATTCCCAGTTCATCTCGAACTGGCCATTCGCGTCCTCATGGTCGTTCTGATAGGGCTTCCAGCCAAGTTCGAGCATGTAGTCGCAGATCTCGGCGATCACATCATAGCGGCGCATCAGTGCCTGCTGGTCGTAACAGGGCTTTTCGGCGTTATCGAACTCGTCCGAGATCTTCTCACCATCAGCGGAGATCAAGAAGAACTCCGGCTCGACGCCGGTCTTGACCCGCAATCCCATCTCGGCCGCTTCGGCGACGAGCTTCTTCAGCACCACGCGCGGCGCCTGCTCTACCGGCTTGTCCTCCATGACGCAGTCCGCCGCGACCCAGGCGACGTCCTTCTTCCACGGAAGCTGGATCACAGACGACGGATCCGGCACGGCGAACAGGTCTGGATGAGCCGGCGTCAGGTCAAGCCAGGTAGCGAAACCGGCAAAGCCCGCGCCATCCTTCTGCATGTCGGCGATCGCTTCAGCCGGCACCAGCTTGGCGCGCTGAGCACCGAACAGGTCGGTGTAACTGATCATGAAATACTTGATGCCGCGCTCGGCAGCGAATTTTGAAAGGTTCTGTGTCACGTCGTTCCCCTGTTTTTTATGGATTGAGACACATGTTGATGGAAAAGGACCGCCTGCCTGGGAGAAGCAGACGGCCCGGCAGTTTCAGAAACCTCCCTTGCCCGGATACCAGCTGGTGCCGGCAAGCGGCACCTGGGCCATTGCGGCTGCCTCCATGGTGAGAGCGCATAGGTCTTCCGGTTCGAGATTATGCAATTTGTTCTTGCCGCAGGCGCGCGCAATCGTCTGCGCCTCGAGCGTCATGACCTTGAGGTAGTTGGCCAGACGGCGACCGGCGAGCACCGGATCGAGCCGCTTGGCAAGCTCCGGATCCTGCGTCGTGATGCCGGCTGGGTCGCGACCTTCGTGCCAGTCGTCGTAAGCGCCGGCGGTGGAGCCGAGCTTCTGGTATTCCTCTTCCCAATGCGGGTCGTTGTCCCCGATGGCGACCAGCGCCGCCGTGCCGATCGAGACGACGTCGGCACCGAGCGCCAGCGCCTTGGCGACGTCCGCGCCGGAGCGGATGCCGCCGGAGACGATGAGCTGCACCTTACGGTGCATGCCGAGATCCTGAAGCGCCTGGACGGCCGGGCGAATGCAGGCGAGCGTCGGCATGCCGACATTCTCGATGAAGACGTCCTGGGTTGCCGCCGTTCCGCCCTGCATGCCGTCGAGCACGACGACGTCGGCGCCGGCCTTCACGGCCAGCGCCGTGTCGTAATAGGGGCGCGCCCCGCCGACCTTCACATAGATCGGCTTCTCCCAGTCGGTAATCTCGCGCAGTTCGAGGATCTTGATTTCCAGGTCGTCCGGCCCGGTCCAGTCGGGATGGCGGCAGGCCGAACGCTGGTCGATGCCCTTCGGCAGGTTGCGCATCTGCGCCACGCGGTCGGAGATCTTTTGCCCGAGGAGCATGCCGCCGCCGCCGGGCTTGGCGCCCTGGCCGACCACGACTTCGATGGCATCTGCCCGCCGCAGGTCCTTGGGGTTCATGCCATAGCGCGACGGCAGATACTGGTAGACCAGTATCTGCGAATGGCCTCGCTCCTCATTGGTCATGCCGCCGTCGCCAGTAGTGGTGGACGTACCGGCAAGCGTCGCGCCGCGGCCGAGTGCTTCCTTCGCATTGCCCGAAAGCGCGCCGAAACTCATGCCGGCGATGGTGATCGGAATCTTCAGCTCTATAGGCTTTTTGGCAAAACGCGTACCGAGCACAACGGAGGTGTCGCACTTCTCGCGATAGCCTTCGAGCGGATAGCGCGAGATCGAGGCGCCAAGGAAAAGCAGGTCGTCAAAATGCGGAACCTTGCGCTTGGTGCCGCCACCACGGATGTCATAGATGCCGGTAGCGGCAGCCCGGCGGATCTCGGCGAGTGTATAGTCATCGAAGGTGGCGGACTTGCGAGGCGGGGTGAACGGATTGTGATAGCTCATGGCTTTTCCTCGCCTCAGTACGCGTCAGCGTTGTCGATATTGAAATTGTAGAGTTTTCTGGCCGACCCATAGCGCTTGAACTCCTCCGGCTTGACATCTTTGACGCCGGCCTTTTCCAGAAGCTCGGCGAGCTTTTCGAGGTGCTTGGGTTTCATCGCCTTCTCGATGCAGTCGGCGCCCAGGCTCTTGACCGTGCCGCGCACGAAGAGCTTGGCCTCATAGAGGCTGTCTCCGAGAGCCTCGCCGGCATCGCCCAACACGACGAGATGACCCGACTGGCCCATGAAGGCGGACATGTGACCGATCGAACCATGCACGACAATGTCGATGCCCTTCATCGAAATGCCGCAGCGCGACGCCGCATTGCCCTTGATGACGAGCAAACCACCGCACCCGGTGGCGCCGGCATACTGGCTGGCATCGCCCTCGATGACGACGGTTCCGGACATCATGTTTTCCGCGACGCCCGGACCGGCCGAGCCATGGACAGTCACGGTGCCACCGTCATTCATGCCGGCGCAGTAATAGCCAACGGAGCCGCGCACCTCGACGGTGATTGGGCTGTCGATGCCGACGGCGACGGCGTGGCTGCCGCGCGGATTGACGACCTCGAAGGCGGTGTCGTTGGCACCGGAACCGAGATTGTGGAGGGCGCTGTTGAGTTCGCGCAAAGGCGTTTGGGAGAGATCGAAAACAGGCATGATCGGACTTTCTCGATAAGCATCAGACAGTGGATCAGGCAGCTTTCCCATGATCCCAGAAGTAAACAGTGGCCGGTTCCGGCTCCCAGACCCGAGCATTCTCGATGCCCGGCAGGTTGACCAGCGCGCGATATTCCGAGCCAAAGGCGACATACTGGTCAGTCTCAGCCATCACCGCCGGCTTACAGGCGATCGGATCGCGCACCACGCCAAAACCCGACTTGGTGCCGACAACGAAGGTGAAGAAGCCGTCGAGATCATCCAGCGCTCCGGTCAGAGCCTCGCCCAAATTCTTGCCCTTGGCCATTTCAGCGGTGAGATAGGCGGCGGCGACTTCGCTGTCGTTCTGTGTCTCGAAGGTCATGCCTTCGCGGATCAGTTCGCGGCGAAGATTGTTGTGGTTGGACAGCGAGCCGTTGTGCACCAGGCACTGATCGGCGCCGGTGGAGAAGGGATGCGCGCCAAGCGTCGTCACCGCGCTTTCGGTCGCCATGCGGGTATGGCCGATGCCGTGCGTGCCGCCCATAGCGCGCACGCCGAAGCGCGCGACAACGTCCTTCGGTGGGCCGATTTCCTTGAAGATCTCGACGCTTTCCCCGGATCCCATCACCCGCACATTCGGACGGATCTCGGCCAGCACGGTGCGGATTTCGGAAAGCTGCGCCGCATCGATCTCGATCACCGCATGGGTGCTCTTGACCATTACGGAGGCCGAAATGCCGGCCTTGTGAAGCGCGGTCTCGAGACCGTCGAAATCGCTCTGCGGGTCCGCCGATTGAACGGTCACCTTCGCCTTGCCGGCGGCCAGGTCACCATAAATGGCTACGCCGGCCGAATCCGGACCCCGGTCGGTCATGGTGATCAACATGTCCGAAAGCAGCGCCCCGAGCCGGGGCTCCAGAGCCTTGTCCTTCAGGAACAAACCAACAATGCCACACATGGCTGCCATCTCCATTTCTCGATGGAGCCATGGGTAGCAGCACCCTCAGGAAAAATCAATCAAGAAGAAATAATTTTTCTTATAAGGCAATCATCGCTGCTGAGGATAGGAGATGATCGACAGGTAGCGGGCAGGCAATTTCACCAGCTCTTCCGGGCCGTGCGGCGCATCGGCGTCGAAGAACAGGCTGTCTCCGGGCTCCATCCTGTAGAGACTGTCGCCGTGGCGATAAACAACCTCGCCTTCGAGCATGTAGAGGAATTCCATGCCCTGGTGCTGGAAGGTCGGGAAGATGTCCGATTCCGCGTTGAGCGTTATCAGATAAGGCTCCACCGCAACGCCCGAGGTGTTGTTCTCGATATGACCGAGCAAGCTGTAATGGTGGCCGGCCCGCGTCCCGCGCCGCTCGATATTGACGCCTTCGCCCGCTTTGACAAAGCTCGCGCTCTTCGGCTCCTCGAACCCGCGAAAGAAGGCGGTGATCGGAACGCCGAGGGCCTTTGACAGCGCCTGCAGCGTTGTCAGCGACGGCGAGATATTGCCGTTTTCGATCTTTGACAGCATGCCGACGGACATTCCGGTGGCCACCGCGAGATCGGCCACGGTGATGCCGAGCTTCTTGCGATAACCACGCACTTCGTGACCGATCGCCATCTCGAGATTGTTTGCACGAGGCTCGCGGACAGCGTGCGGATCCTGGGCCAGAACCACCTTGGCCACCATAGCCGCCTTTGCCGTCTTCTTTGCATTCACTGCCATAATCGCCTCTCCCCCGGCTCAGGTCGTAACCCCGACCGCTTCATTCCACTAGGATCTAGCGGATTTCTGCGGAATGCCAAACTGCTGTTTGCAACCTTGCGAGGGGTGCGAAACGGCGGAGAGGACCTTCGTAAGGAACCGATGGAGGAATGGATATAAGAGAGCCGGCGCATTTCTGCGGCCAACACCCTTGTCAGACTCGCGATGTTCGCCGGTGTCGACAACCAACTTTCCAGTCGACGGGCCGTTGACGCGATTGAGATCGCCGATGCGAACTCTCCTAGCCTCCGGCCGGCCGTCTCGATTCGCGCCAACCTCTAACCGGCTCATCATGCCTCTCAAACGACTTGCGCTTCTTGATCTCGCGACAGGGGTTGCCAATGTAGACGGTCCATGGGGCCAGATCTTTCACTGTCACGGCATGCGTGCCTAGAACCGCCCCCTCTCCGACCGTAACGCCAGGCCCGACAAACGCATCGGCGGCGATCCAGGCGTAATCACCGATATGAATTGGAGCGGTCGTGAGCTGGAAACGCGTATCGTTGATGTCGTGGGTGCCGGTGCAGATATGCGCTCTCTTGGAGATCACCGCATGCCTGCCGATCACGATCTCTCCCATGCTGTAGATATCGGCATGGTCGGCGATGGCACAAAAATCCTTGAGTGTCAGTGTGCCTGGATACCAGATCCGGGCTGACGGCGCGACATAGACGCCCCGGCCTACTTTCGCGCCAAAAACCCTGAGGAGGAACCGACGCCAGCCATGGAATGGTTGCGTCCAGGACGCGAGAAGCATCCACGTAATACCCCAAGCCATGCGTGTAAGCCTGTGTCGCAGGCCGAATATGGGGGCGTCATCAGCGTTCATGAAAACCTCGGTATCGACTGACTGGACTCGTCCGTCTTCCCCCGCTTTGGGAGATCGGGCCGACTGTCCTGTTGCTTCGTTTTCCAACGGGTTACGCGTGCCGGCGATACACTCCTCCACGCGCGTCAGAGCATGTTGATGGAATTTTGCTAACAAAACGATGCTGCGGCCCGGCGATTTTCGTCCAATGGCACCGTTGAGCAACCATTGACTCAGAGCTCGTGGAAAAAAGC
>NZ_BJZP01000008.1 GCF_007992095.1 Paenirhizobium naphthalenivorans | reverse complement strand
AAGTAATAAGGGGAAGGGCGGGCTCTTTGGCCCAACCCTTGCAGCACAAACCTCGAGCCGCGGTCTTCGGACCGCGGCTTTTTCGTTTTCCCGATGATGGAAATGTATGGCGCGAAATCTCGCACCAATTTCTTTACGTTTTGTTTAGATGGATTAACAAATCCTTATTGCGTTAACCAATTGTTAACTCTAATATCATTAAGCATTCGTTAAGAACGTCGGGTCGGTCACCAGGGCAAACAGCTGGCCGATAAGCATGAAGCAAGCCGTCGTCGCCGGTGATTTTTGGAAATCCGGCATGTCCCGTACACTTTTTGGGGCGCAAGATGACCAGCATCATGACCAACACCGCCGCTATGGCGGCATTGCAAACTCTCCGCACAATTGATTCGAACATGGAGGAGACGCAGGCGCGTGTATCCTCCGGCTACCGTGTCGCGACCGCCGCCGACAACGCCGCCTATTGGTCTATCGCGACCACCATGCGTTCGGACAATTCCGCACTCTCCACCGTTCAAGACGCCCTTGGCCTTGGCGCCGCCAAGACCGACACCGCCTATACGGGTCTCGAATCCGCGGTTGGGGTGGTGACTGAGATCAAGTCCAAGCTGGTCGCCGCTCGCGAGCCTGGTGTCGACAAGAGCAAGATCAACAAGGAACTGACCGAGCTCAAGAATCAGCTAGCGGCAATTTCCGAGTCCGCCTCGTTCTCCGGCGAGAACTGGCTCTATAACGAATCCATCACCGCGCCTGGCACCAAGGAGATCGTCGCGTCCTTCAACCGTTCCGCCGATGGTGCGGTTTCGGTCACGACACTTGCCTTCGATACCTCAGAATCCGTGCTGATTGATACCAACGACGCCAACTATGGTGTGTTGACCAAGGGCTTCGAGGTCGAGCAACCCTCCGGCGCCACGACCACGGTTGCAACCTACTTCCTGATTGACGCGGGCTCGACGACTGCTGCAACCGGTTCGGAAGTCATCCTGACAACGTCTATGAGCGACGATGAACTGGATGGCATGATCAGCGCGGTTGACGCGATGCTGCAGAAGCTGACCGACTCGGCCTCGACTCTCGGCGCGATCACCAGCCGTATCGAATTGCAGGACGAATTTGTCTCGACACTGATGGACGTGATCGACAAGGGCGTCGGTCGTCTGGTTGACGCCGATATGAATGAGGAGTCGACGCGGCTCAAGGCTCTGCAGACCCAACAGCAGCTCGGCATTCAGGCGCTGTCGATCGCCAATACCAACGCTGAAAACATCCTCACCCTGTTCAAGTGAGGTGTCACAACGGGCCGGCGTTGAATCTCTTCCTTTCTACCGTGCCACCGGTCATCGGCATAAGGTGGAACCGTTGGACCGCGCAACTGCCCTGGCGCGGTCCAACACCTTAATCCTCGCACAAGTTTGGGCTCCTAGTCTCGCTCAAGGCAATTGGCACTTTCGCCAGGCGCCACGTGGTTCGATCCGGATAAATGAAACCGGTACTGGATGGCATGATGACTATGCGTGTTCCGAATTTTTGTAAGCCCCTCAGGGGAGGTTCGTATTGCCGAGACCGGATACCGGCAATTCTTGCCAAGGGAGATGCGCGCCGATGAGCATGCCGCTCGCCCACTATCTGAAGGATTTTTCCGCGCCTGCGTCCGCCCCGGCGGGCGTGATTGGCAGCGACTTTTCGATGCCTGCCGAGTCGTCCTTCGATCTCGATTTTCCAGCCATTCCAGAAGCAGAGCCGGTCGACCTTGAGGCGGAGCGAAGAGCAGCCTACGCCGAAGGCCATGAAGCGGCGACCGCCGAACTTAGCCAAAAACACGCGTCTGAACTGGCCGCCCTGGAAGCGGCTCATGCGGAGGCCATGGCGGCGCTTGAGGCTCGTGTGATGGGAGAGGCCGCCAGCCGGTTGGCCGCCGGCCTTGAGCGGGCAGTCGCTGAGATGGCGTTCGCCGTCAGCGAACATGCTGCGACGGCGATTGCCCCCTTCCTGTCGCAGGCGGTCGCTGAAAAGGCAGTGGCTGATCTTGCCGATCTGCTGACGGCCGCGGTCGCTGACGGCCAAGGTGCCACGATTACGCTAAAAGGACCGCGAGTGCTCTTTGACCTGTTGGTCGCCCGCATGCCGGAGATGGCCGAAGGCCTGCGTCATGTCGAGGATGAGGATCTGGATCTTTCCGCCGACGTCGAAGGCACTGTGCTTGTGACGCGGATTTCGGCCTTTGCGGCTAGCCTGAAGAAGGTTCTGGGATGAGCGATAGCGAAAACCATCATCACGGAAAAAACGAGATCATCATCATCAAGCGCCATGGCGGCGGTGACCACGATGGTGCCCATGGCGGTGCCTGGAAGATCGCCTATGCTGACTTCATGACAGCTATGATGGCGTTCTTCCTGGTGATGTGGCTCGTCAATGCGGCCAATGAAGAGACGAAAGCCTCGGTCGCCAGCTATTTCAACCCGATCAAGCTCTCGGACGAGAAGCCGACCGAAAAAGGGTTGAAGAAACCCGTCGATCAGGCAGACGGTGAACAGAAGCAAGAGCGATCCCAGGTCGACGGAAAAGCAGAAACAGTCGGGTCTGCCGCGGCGTCCGGTGAGGATCAAACCACGAGTTCGGGCGATCAGACCAATTATTCGGAAGCAGATCTCTTCGAGAACCCCTACTCTGTCCTTGCCGAGATCGCTCAGGAAGTTGGGCAACAGGCGAATGTCAGCGCCAAGGGCGAGGGCGGCGCGTCCGACTCTGGACCTTCGACTGGTGCCGAGGGCGGCGAGGCATATCGGGACCCCTTCGATCCGGATTTCTGGACCCAGCAGGTGCAGAACCTCAAGGGCAAGCCAGGCAAGCAGGATACGTCCCCGACGACGGTCGAGAACGTGAAGCCCAGCGACGGTGAGCAGCAGGTCGCGCTTGTCACGCCGAAGCAGAAACCGGCTGATCCTCTCGCTGAAGTGGCGCAGGTCGGTAAGTCAGAGATGACTAAGGATGGTAAGTCCGAGAAAACTGGAGCCGAAGCTGTTGATGCCAAGATGAAGGCGGCCGAGGCATTGAAGGCCGATATCGAAAAGGAAATCGGCGGCGTGTCCGGCAAGCTTGCGGAGGGGCTGATTGTCACTCCGGCAGAGGGTGGCTTGCTCGTGACGATTACCGACCAGCAGGATGCGCCTATGTTCAACGTTGGCTCTGCCGTGCCGCGCAAGGACCTGGTCGTGGCGATGGAGCGGATCGGTAAGCTCCTGGCCGGACGCCAGGGAGCGATCGTCATTCGCGGGCACACCGACGGTCGGCAGTTCAAGGGGGTGGAGAACGACAACTGGCGCCTCTCCATGGCGCGTGCCCACAGTGCTTATTACATGCTGGTGCGCGGCGGCCTTAGCGAGGCTCGGGTGGAGCAGGTATCGGGCTTTGCCGACCGCCGCCTTCAGGTGCCGAACGATCCGCTCGCCGACGCCAACCGCCGCATCGAGATCCTGATTCAAGCAGATCAGGGGTGAAATTATGGGATGCGTGAAACTGCAGCGTCTGTTTCCGGCCCTTGCGCTCTTCGGCCTCGTTTCGGCCGGCGTTTCGCGGGCCGAGGACATGGACGGGATCGAGCCTTACAAGATGCTGCGCTCGTTACAGTTTGTGCAGGATTCCGTTGTGCTCGGCGATCACTCCGCCGCAGAGATGCAGCGTTTCATGCTGGAGACGATCGACAAACGGCTCCGCGGTGCAGATCCGTCGATCTTCGCCGAGCCGCGCAATGTCGATGCCACCTTGGTATATGCCATGAGCGGCGGCAATCCTGCGACCCTTGAGTTCCTCGTCGCCCGCGACATCGACGGCAATTTCGACAGCCGGGTCACCGATGCGCTGCGCAAATATCTATCCGGCAAGGGGACGCTGATCGCCAAGACCCTCGGCGACATGGTGACCGAATACCGCGATGCCAAGATCGCCCCCTATCTTGCGCTTGTCGCCGGCAACGTGATGATCTCGCGGGATCCGGTGCAGGCATTGAAATTCTATGACTGGGCAAGGTTGACCGCGCCGGGCACGATCGTCGAAGAGGCAGCGTTGCGCCGCTCACTCGCCGTCGCTGTCGAGGGTGGCATGGTCGGCAAGGCGTCGGGTTATGCCAATCGCTATGCCCGTCGTTTCCTGCATTCGCCCTATGCCAGCCAGTTTGCGGACCTTTTTGTTCAGTTGGTGGTCGAGCACCATGAGGCCTTTGATGACTCGGGGATCGATTCGGTACTCGCCTACATGGACAATGAGCGTCAGCGGGAGGTCTATCTGCGAATAGCTCGCAAGGCGGCGATCAAAGGACTTAAAGACATGGCCCGTCAGGCTGCCGACAGGGCAAGGTTGTTGTCAGGCACAGCAGAGGGGGCAGACGCTCTCGCTAACCTTTATGGCGGGCTTGCGGGCATCCCGACGGAAAAGGTCGGCGCGGCTATGGCCGCGATTGCCGCCATCCCCGACGAAATCCTCTCGCCCTCCGATCGTGCCCTGCGCGACGCGGCGGCGGCAATCGCCGAGGAAGTCGTGCGTAAGCCGCAGTTTGGATTGGAACCGGACGGCCAGGTGCAAGCTTTCCAGACGGTATCCACTCCGAATGATGCTTCCGTTTCCGAAGCGTCAGCAACGGAACAGCAGGACCCGACGGCACTTGCTCCGCTTCCGGTCGGTGCAACGCCAGGTAACGCTGTGACAGCGGCAGTGAGCAAGCAAGATCAGGATCCGGAGTTCCGGTCTTTCGTCGATAGTGGCCGCAGCAAGCTTGATGCCATCGACGACCTCTTGAAGCAAGAAGGCACAAACTGATGATCGAAACGGCCCTGGCTCCGAAAGTTACGAGCGCGGAAACCACACTCACGGGCAACACCGCGTCGCAACGAGCTGACACGGAAGCGGGAAACGGGTTCTTCAATGCCCTCTCCAACGCCGGGCATAGTGGCCGCAAAGGCGCCCAGCATGAGGACAAAGGAGACGTCGCGTCGCCGGCCACCGGCGATGGTGCCGAGACGGAAGTCAAGGCCACCGAGGCCGACAGTGCCAGGCCGAGCCGTCCGCTGATCGATCTCTCCAGAACCTCTCTGTCCCGAGCCGCAAGCGTGACAAGTGCGGAAACTGCAACGGCAGGTGACGCCGGTGCCGAGGAGACGACCACAGCGGACGCGTCGCCGGTCGCTGTCCGCAAGACGACCAAGGGGGGCAATGGCGCGCCAATCACCATCGGCGCGACGGCAACCGCAGAGGCGCTTGGCGCCGGTCAGGCTGCGACCGTGGCCCAACATGCCCAGACAACGAAGGGCGCGAAGGCCCAAAAGAGCGATGAACCCGCGGATACGGGTGAGGTCGAAACCACGATCACTGCGGAGACGGACGAGACGTCCGCAACCCAGGTGTCGGAGATCGGTGATGTCCTGACGCTACTGAACGGCACAGCAGTGTCGGCAGAGCAGGCAGCCTTCACCGCGCCCGCCCGCATTGCGGCTGCCACTGACGGGGCCGTTGTCACAGAGGCCACCGAAGAGATCCAGATCACGCGTGCGATGGTGCGGAGTGAGCTGTCCTCGAACGCCGGCACCGCGAGCGAAACCACGACTGAAGCCACGACTGAAGCCACGACCGCCGATGCGGATCGTTCGTTTCGCTTCCAGCGAGCAGACGGTAAAGGCCAGACGCTGCAGATGAGCGTTGGTTCGTCCGATGGCGAAATGACCAAATACGATATTGGCGCGGCGAAGGATGCCGGGCAGACGGTCACCGTCCTCGACGCCCGGCGCTATATCGCACCGGCCTCGACCAATGCCGCCGGGATCACTGCGGCGATCATGGGTGATGGCGAATGGGCTAGCGCAATGCTGCCGGGGTCGGAGCTTGCCAACGCGGCGAGCCAGTCAAGTTCTGGCAAGGTCGTCAATACCCTGAAGCTGCAGATGAGTCCGATCGAGCTTGGCAAGGTGACCGCGACGCTGCGGTTGACCGGCGACGAGCTCTCGGTCCAGCTGACGGTCGAGACCCATGCAGCCTACAAGGCGCTACGTGATGATCAGGGCGATATGCTCAAGGCGCTTAAGGCGCATGGCTTCGCCGTGGACCAGGTGCAGATCAGTCTCGCCGTTGGCAGCGGTGACCGTGCCGACGGTGGCCAGACGGGCGCCCAGGGGCAGCAGACCGGTCAGCAGGCTAATGGCGGGGCCCAGGGTGGTAGTGGCAGCGGCGAGCGTCGTGAAGCTCAGACGCAGGCTGGAACCTCAAGGGCAAGCGGGGCGGAGAAGACGTCAGATGACACGAGTGCGGCTCAGGCCGGCGTTGGCGGGGCTGGTGCTTCTCGCTCTGGCGACGTCTACCTTTGATGCAGAGGCCTCGACGGGCGCCTGCGAACGGGAGATCCAGGCCGCCGCGCGAAAATATGCGGTCCCGGAAGGTATCCTTTATTCCGTCGGCTTGACGGAGACAGGCAAGAAAGGAACGTTGCAACCCTTTGCGATGAACGTCGAGGGAAAGCCGATGTTCTTCGACAGCGAAGCCGACGCGCTACGGGCTTTCGTTGACGAGCGGCGGAAGGGTGCAAGACTGATCGATATCGGCTGCATGCAGATTAACCAGCACTTTCACGGTGAGCATTTCGCCTCCGTGCAAGCCATGTTTGATCCTCAGGCCAATGTTGAATATGCGGCCCGCTTTCTTCGCAACCTACACGATCGTCATGAAACGTGGACGATGGCCGTGGCCAGGTACCATGCGGGACCGAACAATGACCCGGCACAGAAGCGCTACGTGTGTCGGGTGATCGCAAATCTGGTGGCGACTGGCTATGGAAAATGGACGGCCAGTGCCCGGAAATTTTGCGGTGAATAGCAAGATTTTGCACTAGACAGACGCTGAGGTGGCGATTTGCGCAATGTGTCCAGAATGTGGACGCAAAGGGGCGGCGCCCCCTGCTTGTTAACCATGTGTTAACTTTTGCTTAAGAAAATAGTGCCATTAAAGTTAAGATGATACTACATGTAGTTCAAATCGGCAGGGGGGTGTTAATCAATTGTTAATACCTACCATTAACATCATCTAGTTGTCCCTGATTCGCTCGATTCGTACCGATAGTACATCGAGGCACCACACTGATTCGGAGGCGGACGAATGATCGTAGTGGTAGATGAGCGTGAGCTCGTGAAAGAAGGGTACACTTCCTTATTTGGACGTGAAGGGATTCCATCGACCGGATTTGATCCGGTCGAATTTGGAGAATGGGTGAACACGGCAGCTGATTCTGATATCGCTGCAGTCGAAGCCTTTTTGCTGGGGCAAGGTGATTGCACGCATGAGTTGCCAAGGGCGATTCGTGATCGGACCCAGGCGCCGGTCATTGCGGTTAGTGATCAGCCCTCGCTCGAGGCCACTTTGGCCTTGTTCGATTGTGGCGTCGATGATGTCGTTAGGAAGCCGGTTCATCCCAGGGAGATCCTGGCGCGGGCGGCGGCGATCCGTCGACGGCTGAAGGCGATCACGAACTTCACGGAGATCGGCCCGATCCGGGTGTTCTCTGACGGTCGCGATCCGGAAATCTCGGGTGATGTCTTCCCCTTGCCGCGGCGTGAGCGTCGCATCCTGGAATATTTGGTCGTTAACCGCGGTCGCCGCGTCTCCAAGACCCAGATCTTCAATGCCATCTACGGCATCTTCGACGAAGAGGTCGAAGAAAACGTGGTGGAAAGTCATATCTCCAAGTTGCGCAAGAAGCTGCGCAAGAAGCTCGGTTTTGATCCGGTCGATTCCAAGCGTTTCCTTGGGTACTGCATCGACTGGAGCTGATTTTTTCAGCTTTTGCCGGCGTGCGTGCGGGCCTCCCGATCGAATTCGCGAAGGTCCGCTATTCCCAGACAGCTTCACGCAAGGCCCACCTCCTATTCTCTGCAATGACTACGAAAACGAGGATTTTTCATGAGCCTTTACGGAACGATGCGAACCGGTGTTTCCGGTATGAATGCCCAGGCAAACCGGCTCGGCACAGTGGCTGAGAACATCGCCAACTCGAGCACGGTCGGCTACAAGAAGGCCTCCGTCCAGTTCTCTTCGATGATCCTTCCGACAACGGCTGGCTCCTACAACTCCGGTGGTGTCGAGACGGATGTGCGCTATTCGATCTCGAGCCAAGGCACTTTCAGCTATACAACGTCGTCAACGGATCTGGCTGTTAATGGCGACGGCTTCTTCATCGTCCAGGGGTCCGACGGCGTCGACTATCTGACCCGGGCCGGCTCTTTTGTCGTTCAGGACGACGGTACGCTTCAGAACTCGGCCGGCTACACGCTTATGGGGTACGAGTATTCCTCTACCGTCGATCCGACCATCGTCGTCAACGGCTTCGATGGCCTCGAGGCGATCAACCTCTCCTCGGCCGCGATTTCGGCGACGGCTTCGACTGTGGGGGCGTTGAACGTCAATCTGCCGTCCAACGCGGAAGTCGGTGACGCCGAAACGACCTCGCTTGTCGCTTATGACAGTCAGGGCAACAGCCGTTTGCTTGAATTCACCTATACCAAGATGGCCGACAATACTTGGGAAGTCTCGGCAGAGTATGCTGGACCGCCGGCAACTTCGGTCATTGCGGCGACGACTGTCACCTTTGATAGCGATGGGCAGATCGTTTCTCCGACCTCGCTGCTGACGACAGCATTCACTGTCGATGGCGCCGAAATGGGTGCGCTGACACTCGACATTAGTACGTCGAGCCAGCTCGCTGCCGACTTCTCTGTGGAGGAGGGTGAGATCGACGGGAATGCAGCATCTTCGGTCACTGGTTACAAAATCAACGAGGCGGGCGTTGTCTCGGTTGTCTATGATAATGGCGAGCTTGTGCCGAAGTTTCGTATCGCACTGGCAAGCGTACAGAGCCCAGACAATCTGAACCCGATTGCTGGCAATCTCTACACCCAGAGCAATGACTCCGGCGTTATCGTCATGGGCTATGCCGGTACAAGTGGTTTTGGCTCGATCGTCTCCGGCGCGCTTGAGGACTCCAATGTCGATGTGGCGGAAGAGCTGACCGCCATGATCGAATCCCAGCGGAATTATACCGCGAACTCGAAGGTATTTCAGACCGGTTCCGAACTAATGGAAACCTTGGTCAACCTGAAGAGATAACCGGAAGGTTAAGGCAGCCACATGTCGCTTACTTCTGCACTTAATACGGCTCAAGCCATTTTCAGGAACACGGGGGAACAGACCTCCGTCGTCTCCACGAATATTGCCAATGACGGAAATGCAAACTATGTGCGGCGCTCGGCTGTCGTAACCAACACCATCTATGGCGCCTCGACAGTCGTTAACGAGCGCTCCCAACAGATGGCTCTGCTGCGGCAGCTCACCGGAGCCGCCTCGGCGTCCAGCGCTCAGGATACGCTGCTTGAGGGGTTGACGACGCTCTCCAATGCTCTGGGGGGGAACGACTACGAGCTTTCCCCGTCAACCTATCTGGCAGAGTTGCAGAATAGCCTTGAGGCTTTCGCTGCCTCTCCGGGTGAGTTTACCTTGGGCGCGACGGTTGTGACCGATGCGCAGGATCTGGCGAACTCGCTGAATACCACGTCCGCGGCGGTGCAGAAGCTTCGTGGGGATTCCGACGCCGAAATCGTCACCCAGGTCAGCGACCTGAACCGGCTCCTCTCCGAGTTCCAGGTCGTCAACGACGCTGTAGTCAAGGCGACGGCAACCGGCGGCGATCCGAGTGATGCTCTCGACACGCGCGACACGCTGCTCAAGGACATCTCGCAAATCATCGGTATCGATGCCAGTACGCGCGCCAACGGTGACATGGTAATCTATACGTCCGAAGGCACGACCTTGTTTGAGACTGTGCCGCGCACGGTGACGTTCACGCGAACGCTCGCTTATGATGCGACGGTCACCGGCAATTCGGTCTTTGTCGACGGCGTGGCGATCGAGCCCGGTCAGGGCGGCAATACCGATGGCGATGGTTCACTCAGTGCGCTGCTGCAGCTGCGCGACGAGATTGCTCCAACCTTCCAGACCCAACTCGATGAAGTGGCTCGCGGCCTGATCGAGGCCTTCGCCGAAACCGATCCGCTCGGTGTTGCTGCTGACATGCCTGGCCTTTTCACCTGGTCTGGCGGAACGTCGTTGACCTCAGGGGTGGTCGAGCCTGGTCTCGCCGGAAGCATTACGGTTTCGTCCTCGGTTATCACCTCTGCCGGCGGCAATCCTATGCTGCTGCGCGACGGCGGTATCAACGGCGCGACCTACGAGTGGAACACCGGTGGCAATTCCGGCTACACGACGCTGCTGCTGGGGTATTCCGATGCGCTGGATGCGGATCGTGCATTCGATGCGACAGCCGACCTCAAGACGTCGATGAGCGTCATGACGTTTGCCAGCGGCTCCATCGGCTGGCTCGAGGACTTGCGTTCCAACGCGACCACGGCCTCGGACAACAAGGTCGCGCTCTACGATCGCTCCTTCCAGACCTATTCGTCGGAGACCGGCGTCAATCTCGACGAAGAACTCTCGCTGCTTCTCGATGTGGAGCAGTCCTACAAGGCTTCGGCCAAGCTCGTTTCGACAGTGGATGCGATGCTTCAGGCGGTTCTGGATATGGCGGGCTAAGATATGTCGACGGCGAATATTTCCAATCTCTCGATCCAGACTTCGATGCGCCTGACCATCCGGCAGGCCCAGAATGAGCTGATCGTTGCGCAGCAGGAAGTCTCTACCGGTGTTTTCTCCGACATCGGTGCGGAACTCGGGGGCGCCACCTCGACGGTGGTCGACTTGACGCGTGACGGCCTTCGGCTGCAATCGATCAAGGACACCAACGCCATCGCCACCCAACGACTCGAGGCCTCCCAGGAGGCCTTGGGGCAGATGGCCACCGCGGCTGACCAGATGAACACGGCGCTTATCGCGCTCTCCGGAACGTCTAACGCCAGCAACCTCAAGACAGCAATCCAGACGATTTCCAATTCACTCGATACCTTCACCAGCATGGCCAATACCTCGCTTGGTGGTGAATACCTGTTCGCGGGCATTAATACCGATGTCCAGCCGCTGACGGAATACACTGACACTTCAGCCGCCAAGTCGGCCTTCGATGCTGAATTCCTGAGCTATTTCGGTTTCAACCAGTCTGATTCCCAAACGGCCAATATCGCCGCCTCCGGCACGGCGCCCAGCATGGAAGACTTTCTGACCAACGTGGTTGAGCCGATGTATACTGGCACCAATTGGACAACTGACTGGTCGAATGCGACCGACGAGGTGATGACGAGCCGTATCAGTCAATCCGAAACGGTTGATACGTCGGCCTCGGCCAATAGCGATGGAATGCGCCATTTCGCGCTCGCCGCAGTGGTCGCCAAGGAGCTGCTGGCGCTTGATCTGTCTGATGCGAGCCGTGTCGTGGTGACTAAGAAAGCGATTGAATATACCGGCGTTGCCACGACGGGTATTAACGACACGCGAACCACACTCGGCCTGTCGCAAAATCGTATCGAGAAGGCCAGCGATTCGCTCCAGGTCCAGATCGACATCATTGACACGACGCTCGCCAGCAAGACCGAGGTCGATGCCTATGACGCCTCGACCCGGGTTAATAATCTCCTCTCTCTGGTCGAGGCATCCTACACCTTGACGGCGAAAATTCAGGCACTGAGCCTCGTCAATTACCTTTGATGACCAAAGGGACTGAATGGAAATGAAGGACAGATGAATGTACCAGTTTTCATATGCCGAAATCATGGAAGATGGCGTTGCCGACGCCAAGGATCGTGAACGGCAGGCGCTGACGCGCTCGATCGAGCTGCTGACGCTTGCACGGGACGAGCAGGGCTATACCCGGGAAGCCATTGAAGCCCTCTTTTACACCCGACGGGTCTGGATCCGTCTCATTGAGGATTTGAAGCAGCCGGAAAATCAGCTGGACGCCGAATTGCGTGCCAATCTGATCTCAATCGCCATATGGATCTTGAAGGAGTGCGACCGGATCCGGAAGCGCCAGTCCACCAATTTCCAGGGCATAATCGACGTGACAACCATCATCAGGGATGGACTGAAATGAAGAGCACTTTGCGCATCTCGCTCAAGTCGGGCGAACGGATTTTCATCAACGGAGCGGTTCTGCGCGTCGACCGCAAGGTTGCGCTGGAGTTCCTTAACGACGTGACCTTCCTTCTGGAGAACCACGTTTTGCAGCCGGAGCAGGCGACAACGCCGCTGCGCCAGCTCTACTTCATTGCCCAGATGATGTTGATCAACCCCGACGGCCGCGAACAGTCAATGGCGATGTTCCGCAAGTCGATCATCATGCTGCTCACCTGCTTCGAGAACGAGGAGATCCTCGCGGAACTGAAGCGGGTTGACGGCATGGTGTCCTCCGGTCGTGCTTTCGATGCGCTGAAGGCGATTCGCGGGCTCTACGCACTCGAAGATCAGATCCTCAACAGCCAGGAAATGACCCCGGCGACCGTTGAGCAGATTCGCAAGGAAATGGCACCATGGCGGTAGTAGATCCAACCACCTCTGCTACCAGCACGACGTCGAACAGCAGTTCGTCCTCCGCGTCAAGCGCTTCGGCGTCGGCTTCGCTGGACTATGACAGCTTTCTGAAGCTACTGATCGCCCAGATGCAGAATCAGGATCCGACTGATCCCATGGACGCCAGCGAACAGGTTGCCCAGTTGGCCACTTTCTCACAGGTCGAGCAGACTATCCAGGTCAACTCCAATCTCGAGACCCTGATTACCGGTAATGCTCTGACCAATGCATCGAACTATATCGGCCAGACCATCACCAGCGCCGACGAGAAGCTCTCCGGCGTGATCGCGTCGGTCCGCGTCTACAGCGACACCATGGTCGCGACGACGACCGATGGTGACGAAATCCCGATCGTGGTCGGTGTCCGCGTCGGCGAGGTCTCGACGACCACAACCGATACTGATACGGACTCGGCAACCTGACGGGGCCGGGAGGCCGATTCCCCGGTACAGGGAAGAAGAGTTGAACCATGAATGAGGCTGACGCTCTCGACATCATGCAGGCAGCCGTTTGGACCGTGCTCGTCGCGTCCGGTCCAGCTGTGCTTGCCGCCATGGTCGTTGGCGTCACCATCGCGCTCATCCAGGCGCTCACCCAGGTTCAGGAAATGACCCTGACCTTTGTTCCCAAGATCGTTGCCATCCTGGTGACCATCGGCATTACTGCCCCCTTCGTCGGCGGACAGATCGCCCTATTTGCCAATCTGGTTTTCTCTCGCGTCCAGACCGGTTTCTGACCGCTCGAATCCAGTCATGCTGCCGGTGGTAGTGCCACCCTCGCGCAAGCTTCGCCCGCTATCGCTTCCATGAACATGGCCGTATTCCCCTCGGGGGACGGTCGCCTCTCATGAAGAGACGGAACGATAAATGGCGCAACCAATTGCAATTCCCATTCCGAAGGTCAGTCCGCAGGGTCGCGACATCGGTTTTGCCTTCGGCATCGTTGTCATCCTCAGTATCCTCTTCCTGCCGATCCCGCCGTTTCTGATCGACATGGGGCTCGCCTTTTCGATCGCCTTCTCGGTGCTGATCCTGATGGTCGCCCTGTGGATCCAGCGCCCGCTCGACTTCTCGTCGTTCCCGACCATTCTGCTGATCTCGACGATGATCCGCCTGTCGCTGAACATCGCGACCACGCGCGTGATCCTGTCCAATGGCAATCACGGCCATGACGCTGCCGGTGGCGTCATCGCCGGCTTTTCGAGCCTTGTCATGTCCGGCGACTTCGTCATCGGTCTGATCGTCTTCCTGATCCTTGTGACGGTGAACTTTATCGTCATCACCAAGGGCGCTACGCGTATCGCCGAAGTCGGCGCACGCTTCACCCTTGACGCCATTCCCGGCAAGCAGATGTCGATCGACGCCGACCTTTCGGCGGGGATGATTGATGACAAGGAAGCGCAGTTCCGCCGCCGTGAACTGGAGCAGGAAAGCTCTTTCTTCGGTGCCATGGACGGCGCGTCGAAATTCGTCCGCGGTGATGCGATCGCCGGCCTGATGATCACCGCCATCAATATTTTCGGCGGCATCATCATCGGTTATTTCCGCCACGGCATGGAAATCGGCGAAGCGGCCGACGTCTTCGTCAAGCTTTCGGTCGGTGACGGTATCGTCTCGCAGATCCCTGCGCTCATCGTTTCGCTCGCTGCCGGCCTCTTGGTCTCGCGCGGCGGCAATCCCGGTTCGACCGACCAGGCGGTCGTCAATCAGCTGAGTGGCTATCCGCGCGCGCTCTCGGTTGCCGCCGCGCTCATGGTTCTTCTGTCGATCGTGCCCGGCCTGCCGATGATCCCCTTCCTCACGCTCGGCGGCATCATGGGTTTCGGCAGCTGGTTCATCCCGCGCCAGATCGAGGCCGAGAACAAGGTCAAGCGCGAGCAGGAAGAGAAGAAGGTCATCCAGACCAAGGAGGCCGAAAAGGACTCGGTCAAGTCGGTGCTGAAGACCGCTGAGATCGAGCTGGCGCTCGGCAAGCTCGTTTCGACCCGGCTTCTCGGTGCCCATCAGGAACTCGCCTTCCGCGTCGGCAAGATGCGCAAGAAGTTCGCTAGCCAGTACGGCTTCGTTGTTCCGGAGATCAAGGTCACCGACGACATCGGCATCCAGGAAAAGTCTTACCAGATCCGCATCCACGGCACGACGATCGCATCCAACCAGTTGCGCGTCGGCGAGGTTCTTGTCGTCACCGGCTCCGGCCGCAAGCCCAAGGTGCCGGGCGACGAGATCCGCGAACCCGCCTTCGGCATGCCGGCGGTCTCCGTGCTCGAAACCTTCACCGAGGACCTGAAGCGCGAAGGCTTCCATCCGATCGACAATGTCTCGGTCGTGCTGACCCATGTCAGCGAGGTCATCCGAAACAACCTGCCGCAGCTTCTTTCCTATAAAGATGTGAAGATCCTGATTGATCGGCTCGATCCGGAATACAAGAAGCTCGCAGACGAGATCTGCTCGTCGCATATGTCCTATTCGGGTCTTCAGGCGGTTCTGAAGCTGCTGCTCGCTGAACGTGTTTCGATTCGCAACCTGCATCTGATCCTCGAAGCGGTGGCCGAGCTTGCTCCGCATGTCAGGAAGACCGAGCAGATCGTCGAACACGTGCGCGTCCGCATGGCCCAGCAGCTCTGTGGCGACCTGACCGACAACGGTGTCCTGCGTGTTCTGCGTCTCGGCTCGAAATGGGACCTGGTCTTCCACCAGGCATTGAAGCGCGACGCTAAGGGCGAAATCGTCGAGTTCGACATTGACCCGCGTAGCCTTGAGGAATTCTCCGAACAGGCGAGCAAGGTCATCCGCGAATTCATGGACCGCGGTCTGCCTTTCGTACTTGTCACCTCGCCGGAAACGCGCTCCTATGTCCGCATGATTATCGAGCGTCTGTTCGCTACCCTGCCGGTGCTGTCGCATGTTGAACTGGCCAAGGGCATAGAGATAAAGATCCTGGGTTCCATTTCATGATCACCGACCCCGAGGGGACAGTTCTGGCCATGTTCGTGGCCTTCTGCCGGATCGGCGCCTGTTTCATGGTGCTTCCGGGCTTCTCCTCGGCCCGTATTCCCGTCATGTTCCGTCTGCTGATGTCGGCGGCAGTGTCCCTGGCGATCCTGCCCATGTTGTGGGATACGATCTACCCGCGCGTTTCGGGCGGTGACTATGCCTATATCCATCTCGTTCTCGGCGAGACGCTGGTTGGCACCATGTACGGTTTGATTGCCAGGCTCTACGTGCTTGGCCTGCAATTCGCGGGCTCGGCGATCTCGATGTCGATCGGCTTCAACTCGCCAGGTGCTCCCGATGTCATTGAGGATACTCCGGAAAACCAGCTGACCAACATGATCAGCTTCGGCGGCCTGCTGCTGCTGTTCATGATGGATTTCCATCATGTCATCCTACGAGCCTTGATCGATTCCTATGGTCTGATGCCGCTCGGTACCTTTCCCGATGTACAGAAAATGCTGATCACACTGACCGACACGCTCAGCGCCACCTTCTTGCTGATGCTGCGGCTCGCCAGCCCCTTCATCATCTTTGGCCTCATGTTCAACTTTTCGATTGGCCTGATCAACAAACTGGCGCCGCAGATCCCGATCTATTTCATCTCTACGCCATATCTGCTGATGGGTGGCCTGTTTCTCCTGTATTTTTCCATTGCTGCGCTCGTTCGGCAATTTGCCGAGAATTTTTTCCGGATATTCCTGGGCTGAGCCCGTGTGAAGCCTTTGCTTGAGGAGCGCCGATGGGGCCGACGAAGAAATCTGACAAACTGAAAAGGCTGGTCGCCGTTCAGCGTCACATGGAGCGCATGGCTGAAAGTGATCTTGCGGTGACCGCCAAGCGTCGTGAGGAGAATGCCGCCTCGATGGTTTCCGTGATGGCGGCGATCGGCTCGCTCGAGCCGGTCCATCGGCTCTTTGCACAAGGTTATGCCGAACGTTTCAATCGCTTGTCCAATACCGACAAGCAGCTCGCCAGTCTTCAGCATGGCCAGGAGGTCAAGATGATGCGCGAGCGGGCCAAGGGCGACCGACTGGAGGAAAACATGAAGAAGGCCCGTGTGCACGAGGATCGCGAGGCGGACGACAACGCCATCTACGATCTGGTCGATATGACGTTCGCCACGACAGCCTCCAGCAAGGTTCACGAGTGATACTCGTCACCTAACCAAAGCATCGGGGACAAGAAACGTGGCCATATCACCTCCGAGCGATCTCGTGCTGGACGTCGTCCGCGCGGCAGATCCAATGGTCCTGGCGGCAGCCCAGGAAAAACTGAAGACCAATCGCGCAACTCTTGAAGCGACGAACCTTGCCGAGAAGGGCGCCGGTTTCGGTGCTGCGGTTGAGGTGCTGAACAGCGCCGCCTTCGATGCCGGTCTCGGCAACGTGAAGAAGACCGAAGCCGGGGAAACCCCAAAGGTTTACCGCGACTTTGAAGCGGTCTTCCTGCAGAATTTCGTCAAGTCGATGATGCCGGACGACAGCGAGGCCGTCTACGGCAAGGGCAATGCTGGCGAGATCTGGAAGAGCATGATGGCCGAACAGATCGGCGGAACCATCGCCGAAAGCGGCGGCGTCGGCATTGCCGACCAGATGTATTCGGAAGAACTCGCCCGCAAGCGTGGCGGCAATACGGTCAATGCTGCCACCAACGAAACCGACCGGCGCGTTGCATTGAATATGGTGACGGACCTCGAGCGTCGTACGCTTGGTGTTTCCACCACCGACGGCCAGACAACATAACAACACTCACCCGGGGCAGGGACAATGGAAATCATCAATAGCGATTATCGAATCAAGACGGTGCTCGGCCGCCTTGAGATGATCATCGACAACGAAAATACGCGGATCGGCAAGGATCCGGAATTCGACCTCAAGGTCTCCAACGCCCACAAGAGCCGCTGCCTGTACGAGCTGACGATGCTGTTTCGCGACACAGATCCACGCGAACTGGCGGTCGGCTATGTGGAGCAGATGCACGCCTTGAAGAAGAAGCTGGCGATCAACGCCCGTCGTGTCGAGGCGCACATGAATGCTGTGCGCGCGGTAGCCGATCTCCTGAAGAATGCGGTGCGGGAAGCCGACGGTGACGGCACCTATTCCCAGGAACAGTTTCTGTACAGCGAGGTCTGATGGTCAAGATACTGGCCGCCGGATTGTGGGTCTGCCTCGTTGCACTCGGCGCGGTCTACTTTTCCGTACACATGGCGACCGCGCCCGCGGAAGTCAGCGAGGAGGACGCCCGCAAAGCGAAGCTCGAGCTGGTTCGCGGCGAGGCGATCACCGTTCCGATGATCGCCGATGGCAGCGTGAGCGGCTATTTCCTCGGTCGTGTCTCCTTTATGATGGACAAGGAGAAGATCAAGGGTGTCGAACTACCATTGACCGAGTTGATGACCGACGAGTTGTTCACGCTCCTGATCGGCAACAAGATGGTCGACATCTCCAACATGGCCGCCTTTGACGTCGTGGCCTTCAAGGAGAAGGTCAAGACCGACATCAACACCCATCTCGGCGATAATTTCATCGATGAGGTGCTGGTCGAGCAGCTCGACTATCTCTCGAAGGATGATGTCCGGACCGCCGGCGAGGGAAAGGCCAAGCCGCCGGGACAACCCGTCAAGGTGATTGAGGGAGATAAGGTCGAGGAGTCGGCGAAGACCGGTCATTGATCGCGGCTATCATCAAATCGTCGTCAACCGACCGAAAGAGTGGCGGGCCCGCTTGCCACCTTTCGTTTTACGGCGCGTGCCGCTTCTATTGGAATAGAGTGGGGGACTGCCCGCAATCATGACAAATGATGTGTGAAGACCATGCGGTAAACGCGAGACTTTCCCTTAAAATGGACTTGATCTCTTGCTGATATACGGGTGGCGTCAACTCCTGTATTGTGTGGTTTTATGCAGTTTCTGATCTTGCCTTTCTCCCTCCTGGCTGTTCGCCAGGCTCTCACGGCCGACCTTTGGTGCCTTGACGGGAGTGGTCGGTTTCTTGGCGGCAGGTGGCCTTTCCCGTCTGACAGCCTTCGGAGGCGCGCATGACCATGCAACCGAGTCTGTCTTTGCCGGAGGCGCGGCTACCGGTGTTCGGTGTTCCGGTCTATGACCTGACCTGGCGCGATGCGCTTTCCTATGTGAACGAGTTGACCGCTCAGAGTTTCGGTCAGACCCATGTGGCTTTTCTCAACGCCAACAATGCCAACCTCATGATGTCCGACTCGGACTATCGGGCGGCGCTTGGTCGTACGATCTTGCTGCCGGACGGGATTGGTGTCGACCTGGCCTCACATGTGCTGAACGGCGAACGCTTTGTCGCCAATCTCAATGGAACCGATTTCATTCCGGCCATGCTGAGCTACATGGATACGCCCCGGCGGATCGGCCTGGTCGGTGGGCGTCCCGAGGTTCTCGCTGAGGCGGCTGTCAACTTCCGCCGCCATGCGCCCTGGCACGAGTTCATCGCGATTTCCGACGGCTTCTTCGACAAGGTGAACTGCGCCGCTGTGCTTGACGACCTCAAGGCAGCGCGGCTCGACATTCTTCTAGTCGCTCTCGGCACGCCCTTGCAGGAGGTTTGGATCGATCGCAACATCCGCCCCGAACATGCCCGGCTGGTGGTAGGCGTCGGCGCCCTGTTCGACTTCATTTCTGGTCAAGTGCCGCGCGCGCCGCCGTGGATGCGCCGCCTTCGTTGCGAATGGGTCTACCGCCTGTGGCTGGAGCCGCGGCGTCTCTGGTATCGTTACGTCGTCGGCATCCCGGTTTTTCTCGGCCACGTCGTCAGGTACAAGTTCCTTGGACCGCCGCGCCACCCAGGTGGCAAAGATCCGGCTCCTCCGTCCGCCGGCGCGGCAGAGTGACGCGCCGCCCCTCGCTAGGGGCATCAGACCAAGGACGGTCGCGGAAATCCGCTGTTGCCCCTTGCAAAAACCACGCTTTTGACACCATACGGCGGGGAGAGGCAATTTTCCGCCCGGCGCGGCGATTAGGTTGTCGTCACAACGCAAGTGAGGGATGCTATCGTGACAACGGTGATTGATGGCAAGAAGACGGCCGCTTCGGTGGTCGAGGCGGTAACTGTGGCGGCAGCCGCATTGGAGCGCGATACGGGACGCAGGCCGGGGCTTGCTGTGGTGATCGTCGGAAATGATCCGGCCAGTCACGCCTACGTCTCGTCCAAGAGCCGGATGGCCAAGCAATGCGGCTTCAAATCGGTGCAACACACGCTTGCGGAAGAGACCAGCCAGCAGGAACTGATGGAACTCGTCGCCACGCTCAATGCCGATCCAGAAATCGACGGTGTGCTCGTCCAGCTTCCCTTGCCGAAACATCTGAATTCAGAAGCAGTGATCCAGTCGATCCTTCCGGAAAAGGACGTCGATGGCCTGCATGTCGTCAATGCCGGCAAGCTCGCGACCGGCGATGCGGAGACCGGCCTCGTTTCCTGCACACCGGCCGGTGCGATGATCCTGGTACGCCAGATCCGTGGCCCGGATCTCTCCGGCCTAAACGCCTTGGTGATCGGCCGTTCCAACCTCTTTGGCAAGCCGATGGCGCAACTCTTGCTGGCCGCCAATGCCACGGTGACGATCGGCCATTCGAAAAGCCGTGACCTGCCCGCGCTTGCCCGCCAGGCGGACATCCTGGTCGCGGCGGTCGGTCGTCCCGAAATGGTCAAGGCCGACTGGGTCAAGCCCGGCGCGACGGTGATCGATGTCGGTATCAATCGGGTCGCGGCACCGGAAAAAGGCGAGGGCAAGACTCGGCTTGTCGGCGATGTAGCCTTTGCCGAATGTGCAGCCGTTGCTGGCGCGATCAGTCCGGTTCCGGGCGGCGTCGGGCCGATGACGATCGCCATGCTGATGGCCAATACCGTGATCGCCGCCTACCGCGCGCAGAATAAGCCCGCTCCGAAGTTCTGATGTCCGGCAGGTTGCTTTTGATTGCTCGGGGCGAGGGCCGCTAGCGCGGCGCCGGTCCTGTCGAGGCGCGAATCACGAGATCGGCTTTCCATAATTCGTGCTGCTGCGGCTGAGGCTCGCTCTTCTTGATGGCTGCGATAAGCCGTTGGGCGATGCGGATCCCGGCCGCACGCAGCGAGGAACGCGTCGTCGTCAGCGGCACAGTGAAATTCTCAGGTTTCAACAGCGGCAGCACGTCGTCGTGGGCGATCAGCGAAATGTCCTCGCCGAGCCGCAGTCCGGCGCGGTTGATGGCGCGCACCGCTCCAAGCGCCAACACGGTCGAGGCGCACAGCACCGCCGTCGGCCGGTCAGGCCGCTCCAGTAATTCGGACATGCCGCAAAACCCCGCTTGGTCGGTCATTGCCGTATGGCGAATGGAGTCGGGTGCCAGGTCGATGCCCTTTTCCTGCAACGCCGCCTCCGCGCCGATCCGGCGGCGGATGGCGAAGTCGAACTCCTCCGGACCGTTCAGCAGTGCAAAACGCCGGTGGCCGAGCTGCAGGAGCAGGTGGGCGGCATCATGAAAGGCGCCCTCGTTGTCGACGTCGAGGAAGGGATAATCCGTCTCCAGTCCAAAGGACCGACCGTGGACAATGAAGGGCACAGGCAGGGATTTCGCCATGGCGATGCGCGGATCCTTTTCCCGCATGTAGGCGAGATAGTAGCCATCGGCACTGCCACTCGCCACCAGCCAGCGGATTGCCAGTTCCTCGTCGCGCGGCGCCGCCGGCATGATTACGAGGTGAAAGTCGTGCCGGAGGGCCTCTTCGGCCAATCCTCGCTGGAACTCGGCGAAATGGATGTCAGACGTGTCGTTCGGTTCAATCGGCATGACCAGACCGATCGAACCGGCCTTGCCAGTCGCCAGCCGCTGCGCCGCGCGGTTCGGCCGGTAGCCTGTTTCCGCTGCTGCCTTCAGCACGCGCTGGCGTGTCTCTTCGCTGACTTCCGGATAGCCGTTGATCGCCCGGCTGATCGTCGTCTGGGACAGGCCCAGCAATTGCGACAATTGCTTAAGGTTCAAGGCACATTCCTCCCTGCGCTCTGCGATGGGTCGCACGAATGCAGCTCTCATCGAGCCAAAGCGTTTGGAGCCTATCTACCAGCCGATACAGCCACCACAAACAGGAAATTGGTCGAAGGCAATACATCTGCCGAAAGCATCGCCTTGGTGTTGCAACCGTTTGCGGCAGTTCCCGAATTGTGCTTGACTCCATTTCCAACTCAATGTGAAGACACTGTGACGTCAAAGCGCTTTGAATGAAATGGGTTTCAATCTGCGAGGCGGGGTTTGCTCGTCCGAAATGTGATGGGAGGTAAATCATATGAAGAGAATTTTCCTGATGACGGTCGCTGCGGCCGCCCTTCTCGCCGGTGCCGCCGGCGCCGCTGATCTCAAGTTCAAGCCGGGCGAAGACGCCAAGTTCAACTGGGCGAGCCTCGATAGTTTCAAGAAGACCCATGACCTGAAGGGCCAGACCCTTTCGATCTTCGGTCCCTGGCTCGGGCCTGACCGCGATCTGGTGTTGAGCGTGCTCGCCTATTTCGAGGATGCGACCGGCGCTAAGGTCGAATATGCCGGCTCTGATAGTTTCGAGCAGCAGATCGTCATCGACACGCAGGCCGGCAGCGCAGCCAATATTGCGGTCTTCCCGCAACCCGGCCTTGCCGCCGATCTCGCCGCCAAGGGCTTCCTCACCCCGCTCAAGCCCGCGACCGCCGAATGGCTGAAGGACAATTATGCGGCCGGCCAGTCCTGGGTCGATCTCGGGTCCTACAAGGGCAAGGACGGCAAGACCGCCTTTTTCGGCTTCCCCTACAAGGCCGATTTGAAGTCGTTGGTCTGGTACGTCCCGGAAAACTTCGCGGATGCCGGCTATGAAGTGCCGGAGACAATGGAGGACCTCAAGGCGCTGACCGAGAAGATCGTCGCCGATGGCGGTACGCCTTGGTGCATCGGCCTAGGTTCGGGCGCAGCCACCGGCTGGCCGGCGACCGATTGGGTCGAGGACATGATGCTGCGCACGGCCTCCCCGGAAACCTACGACAAGTGGGTCTCCAACGAAATTCCGTTCAACGATCCGGCCGTCATCGGCGCGATCGATGAATTCGGCTGGTTTGCCAAGAACGACAAGTTCGTCGATGGTGGTGTAGCTGGCGTTGCCTCCACCGACTTCCGTGACAGCCCGAAGGGTCTCTTCACTTCTCCGCCGAAGTGCTACATGCACAAGATGGCTTCTTTCATTCCCTCCTTCTTCCCGGAAGGCAAGAAGCTTGGGGTCGATGCCGATTTCTTCTACTTCCCTGCCTATGAAGGCAAAGATCTCGGCAAGCCGGTATTGGGCGCAGGTACGCTGTTCGGCATAACCAAGGACAGCCCGGCCGCCGAGGCCTTCATCGAGTTCCTGCAGACGCCGATCGCCCACGAAATCTGGATGGCTCAGTCCGGCTTCCTGACCCCGTACAAGGGAGCGAACCCGGAAACCTATGCCAACGAAGCGCTCAGGAAGCAGGGTGCGATCTTGACGAGCGCCACCACCTTCCGGTTCGACGGTTCCGACCTCATGCCGGGCAAGATCGGCGCGGGTGCATTCTGGACCGGAATGGTCGACTACGTCGGCGGCAAGTCCGCAGCCGAGGTCACGGCTGAGATCCAGAAGTCCTGGGACGCTTTGAAGTAGAATTTCAAGAACGAACCGCGCGGAGTCAAAGGGCTTCGCGCGGACGGTCCGATAGACGCGCCAGGGGCTTTTCTCTTGCCCGGACAGGCGCGCAAAATGGATACGGGGAGGACTTACGGTGGAACAGCTCTTGTTCGCGCTGCTGACGATCGTGCTGGGCGTGGTTGGCGCGATCGCCTATTTCTACGGCAGCAATCTGCTGCTCGACCGCATCTTTCCCGCCAATGTACCTGATCATGCCAGGGCATCGCAGAATCTGCGCCGCGCCGCGTTGATCCGTCCCTGGCTGTTCCTCACCCCGGCTCTTCTGTCGCTCGGCATCTATCTGGTCTATCCGGTCTTTTCCTCGCTTGCCTATTCGCTCTTCGACCGCTCCGGCACGCATTTCGTCGGCCTCGCGAACTATCGCTGGATGTTCTTCGACAGCGAGTTTCGCGAGTCGATCTTCAATAATATGCTCTGGCTGATCGTGGTTCCTGCCGCCTCGACCTTGTTCGGCCTGATCATTGCCGCACTTACAGACCGCATCTGGTGGGGCAACATCGCCAAGTCGCTGATCTTCATGCCAATGGCGATCTCGTTTGTCGGCGCGTCGGTCATCTGGAAATTTGTCTACGACTATCGTGATGCCGCAAGCGAGCAGATAGGTCTGCTAAACGCAATCGTCGTCGCCCTTGGCGGCGAACCGCAGATCTGGATCGCCATGCCGTTCTGGAACAATTTCTTTCTGATGGTGATTCTCGTCTGGATCCAGACGGGCTTTGCTATGGTTCTGCTGTCGGCCGCCCTTCGTGGCATTCCCGAGGAGACGATCGAGGCGGCCGTCATTGACGGGGCAAATCCCTGGCAGATCTTCATGAAGATCAAGGTCCCGCAGATCTGGGGCACGATCGCGGTGGTCTGGACTACGATCACCATTCTTGTGCTCAAGGTGTTCGACATCGTGCTGGCCATGACCAACGGCCAGTGGGACACACAAGTGCTCGCCAATCTGATGTTCGACTGGATGTTCCGCGGCGGGGGCGACTTCGGTCGCGGCGCGGCGATCGCCATCGTCATCATGGTGCTCGTCGTGCCGATCATGATCTGGAACATCCGCAATGCCCGTCGTGAGATGGAGGGACGCTGACATGCACAAGAGCAGCGCTCGCTCGCCACTCACCTGGTTTGTCCATATCTCCGTGGCCTTCCTCGTCATCCTCTGGACCCTGCCGACGGCCGGGCTGTTCATCACCGCGATCCGCGACAAGGACCAGATTGTCGCCTCCGGTTGGTGGACAGCGCTCTCGACCTCGACTCAGAACATTATCTATCGCGCACCGGCCGCCGAGGCTCAGGTGGAGCGTGATGGTGCCTTCGTCATTGCCGGCAATGTGCTTGAGGGCGGCAAGGGCGGCGTCAGCGCCTTCGGCACGTCGATCCGTGAGCCGACGGCCTATGTGCCCGGCCAGGCGGTGGATGCCGGGGACGGCACAAAGCTGACGGTTGAGGAGAACGGCGATTTCCGCATCGAATCGCCGGTTCGCTTTGAGAACAAACGTGGCATTCGCATTTTCTACACGGCCGAAATTCCGCCGCGCTTCACCCTGGACAATTATCGAACGGTGCTGACGGCCGAGGGGATCGGGCAGTCCTTTCTCAATTCGCTGACGGTCGCCATTCCCTCGACGATTATTCCGATCCTGGTTGCCGCCTTCGCGGCCTATGCGCTGGCTTGGATGAAGTTTCCCGGGCGCTCGCTGCTGCTTGCCGTGATCGTCGGCCTTCTCGTCGTGCCGTTGCAGATGTCGCTCATTCCGCTTTTGCAGATGTACAACAAGATCGGCGCCTTCTTCGGGGTGCCGGCCAAGACCTATCTCGGCATTTGGCTGGCGCATATGGGTTTTGGCCTGCCGCTCGCCATCTATCTTTTGCGCAATTATATCGCCGGCCTGCCCCGTGAGATCATGGAATCGGCCCGTGTCGACGGCGCCAATGATTTCACCATTTTCGTCCGGATCGTTCTGCCGCTTTCTTACCCGGCGCTCGCCTCCTTCTCCATCTTCCAGTTCCTCTGGACCTGGAATGACCTGCTCGTCGCAACCGTCTTCCTTGGCAACAGCGAGGAGACGATTGTCTTGACCGGGCGGCTGCGTGAGCTTCTCGGATCGCGCGGCGGCAACTGGGAGATCCTCACGGCGTCCGCTTTTGTCACCATCATCGTTCCGCTCGCCGTTTTCTTCGCCCTGCAACGCTATCTCGTCCGCGGCCTGCTGGCCGGCTCGGTCAAGGGCGGTTGAGACGGGCGGACCCGCACAACGCATTGGACAAGGACTGACCATGACGACAATGACCCAATCGGCCGGTGTGCCGGACAAGGACTGGTGGCGCGGCGCGGTGATCTACCAGATCTATCCGCGCTCCTATCAGGATTCCAACGGCGACGGGATCGGCGACCTCAAGGGCATCACGGCGCGCCTGCCGCACATCGCCGCCCTTGGTGCCGACGCGATCTGGATCTCCCCCTTTTTCACCTCGCCGATGAAGGATTTCGGCTACGACGTGTCGAATTATACGGATGTCGATCCGATGTTCGGTTCAATCGCCGATTTCGACGCGTTGATCGCCGACGCCCACCGCCTCGGAATCAAGGTGATGATCGACCTCGTGATCTCCCACACGTCCGACCAGCATGAATGGTTCGTCGAGAGCCGGTCGAGCCGCATCAATGCGAAGTCGGACTGGTATGTCTGGTCTGATCCGAAGCCTGATGGCACGCCGCCCAACAACTGGCTGTCGATTTTCGGCGGGTCCGCCTGGCATTGGGATCCGACCCGCATGCAGTATTACATGCACAACTTCCTGACCTCGCAGCCGGACCTAAACATGCATAACCCGCAGGTCCAGAACGCCGTGCTCGACGCGACGCGCTTCTGGCTGGAGCGGGGCGTCGACGGTTTCCGCCTTGACACGATCAACTTCTATTTCCACGACAGACTCCTGCGCGATAATCCGGCGCTTGCCCCGGAGCGGCGTAACGCCTCGACCGCGCCGGCGGTCAATCCCTACAATTTCCAGGAACATCTCTACGACAAGAACCAGCCGGAGAACCTGGAGTTTCTCAAGCGGTTTCGTGCCCTTCTCGAGGAATATCCGGCGATCGCCGCCGTGGGTGAAGTGGGCGACAGCCAGTACGGGCTGGAGATCGTCGGTCAGTATACGTCCGGCAATGACAAGATGCAGATGTGCTACGCCTTTGAATTCCTGGCACCCGAACCGCTGACGCCGAAGGTCGTTTCCGAGACCCAGAAGGCCTTTGGCAAGGCGGCGCCGGAAGGCTGGGCCTGCTGGGCCTTCTCCAACCATGACGTGGTCCGTCATGTCAGCCGCTGGGGCGCCAATGTTGCGGACCGCGCCGCCTTCGCTAAGTTGCTGGCGGCGATCTTGATGACCCAGCGCGGCTCGATTTGCATCTACCAGGGCGAGGAACTGGGGCTGACCGAAGCCGACATCGCCTTCGAGGATCTGCAGGACCCCTATGGTATCCAGTTCTGGCCGGAGTTTAAGGGTCGCGACGGCTGCCGCACACCGATGGTCTGGGACGCCAGCGCGCCGCAGGCCGGCTTCTCGACGGCGCCGAAGACCTGGCTGCCTATCCCGGTCGAACAGGCGATCAACGCGGTGAGCGTGCAGGAGGGCAGGCAAGACTCGGTGCTTGAGCAATATCGCCGCTTCCTCGCCTTCCGCCGCGGCCATCCGGCGTTGGTCAAAGGTGCAATGGAATTCCATACCGTCGGTGATACCGCGCTCGTCTACAGCCGCATGCTGGGAAACGAGACGGTGCTGTGCGCCTTCAACATGAGCGCCGAAGCTGCGGAAGTCCCGCTACCGACTGGCCCGTGGGCGGCGCTTGAAGGACACGGCTTCTCAAGCAAGGTTAAAGATCACAAGGTTGAACTGCCGGCCTGGGGCGCCTATTTCGCGCGCTACGCTTGATTGGGGGGAAATAAGATGACGGGCCTGGTCCTCAAGGATATCCGCAAGAGCTACGGGCAGGTGAAGGTCCTGCACGGCATCAATCTGACGATCGACCAGGGCGAGTTCATCGTCTTCGTCGGCCCGTCCGGCTGCGGCAAGTCCACGTTGCTGCGCATGATCGCCGGGCTCGAGGACGTCACCTCAGGCGAGTTGATCATCGACGGCCATGTGGTCAACAATGTGCCACCGTCCAAGCGTGGCATCGCCATGGTATTCCAGTCCTATGCGCTTTATCCGCATATGACGGTCTACGATAACATGGCCTTCGGCATGAGGATTGCCGGCGAGAGCAAGGAAGAGATCGACCGCCGCGTCAAGAGCGCCGCCGATATGCTTCAGCTTACTCCCTATCTCGACCGTCTTCCTAAGGCGCTTTCCGGCGGCCAGCGCCAGCGCGTGGCGATCGGCCGTGCCATTTGCCGCGATCCCAAGGTCTTCCTGTTCGACGAACCGCTCTCCAACCTCGATGCGGCGCTACGCGTCGCGACCCGCATCCAGATCGCCAAACTCAACGAGTCGATGCCGGACACGACGATGATCTATGTCACTCATGACCAGGTCGAGGCGATGACGCTGGCCGATCGGATCGTCGTTTTGTCGGCAGGCAAGATCGAGCAGGTGGGGCCACCGCTCGAACTCTACGAGCGGCCCGCCAATCTCTTTGTCGCCCGTTTCATAGGCTCCCCGGCAATGAACATCATGCCCGCTACGATCGCTTCTGCCGGCAATCCGACCACGCTGAAGCTGATGGACGGCACATCCCTCCGAGTCGACATCGAAACCCCCGCCGGGGATGTTGGCAAGGCCGCGAGTTTCGGCGTCAGGCCCGAAGATCTGGCGATTGCCACCGACGATGAATTCCTGTTCGAGGGAACCGTCAACATCGTCGAGGCACTCGGCGAGGTGACGCTCGTCTATGTGGACGGTCCGGTCGAGGAGGAGCCTATCACCGTCAAGTTGCAGGGCACTGTCGATGTGAAGAGAGGCGAGAAACTGCGCTTCTCGGCCGATCGGTCCAGGCTTCATCTGTTTGATGAGACGGGACACACCTACAGGAAGTGATCCGCGAAAATTAAGATCTCGTTTGCCCTGACAGCAGACGGGATCGCAGCTTCCACAGGCAGTTCGGTCGCCAAAACCATCTGTTAAATCCCGTCCTGCTATTTTCCCTCCCATAACAACTGGAAACCAGGGCAGGGACATCGAATGAGACAGGCGGTGAGCGGAAACCATTTTCTAAAGCGTGAAGAATCCTTCATGTACGACCGCGAAGGGCGGTTTCCGATGGAGGACACGATGAATGCGGCGCGCATCGAATACACCGAGAAAGGTGTGATGCACATGGCCGCCCGTCGCTGTGACATCATCCGCATCTCGGTCAGCGGCGCTGTGATCAGTCTGCTGACGCAGTACAATCTGCCGCAACAGTTCTATCTGGACATTCCCGATGCGCGCATCAACAAGATCGGTTGCCTTCTGATGAAGGCCTATGCCAACAATACTGCGGAACTCCGCTTCCTGCGCATGCTGACGCAGAAGGAACTTGACCGCATCTTCGTCTTCTCGACCCATCCAGCGCATCGCGACCGGGTGCTCGACGTTCGTTCCTGGTAAAGGGGCTAGTTCCCGGTGCGCTGCGCCAGCAGCCAGTCGCGAACGATGTCGGTCGGCCCGGGGTGGCGCGGCTCACGCGGTACCACCACATGGAAATCATGCCGGCCGCGCACACTCGCGCTGAATGCCCGTACCAGCCTTCCGGCCGCAATATCCGCCTCGACAAGAAAGTCGCTGGCAAGTGCGATGCCCTGACCGGCTATGGCGGCATCGATCGCCAGAGACGTGTGATTGAAGCGCAGGCCCTTGACGTCGCTCGACGGCGTCAGGTGCAATCCGGTTTCGATGAATTGTGGCCAGAGATTGTGCGTGTCGCGCAGAAGCGTCAGACCCTCCAGGTTTTCCGATGCATGCGCGTCGGCGGCGGCGTGCCGTAGGGCGGGATTGCACACCGCGACCACATGCTGTTCAAACAGCAGTTCGGCCTTGAGGCCCGGACCGAACGGCGGCTGCCCCTGGCGCACGGCGATGTCCACGCCATCGGTCTGGAAACTTGCCAGGCTCTCGCTGGCCAGAATACGCAGTTCAAATTCTGGATGGGCGGCAGTGAAGCTAGCAAGTCGCGGCAATAGCCATTTCGCTGCAAACGTTGGCGTGGTGCTGATCGTGAGACTGAACTGTTGCGGCTTGATTGCGAGGGTGGCGTCCCCGATGAGTTGAAATGCTCGCCGGATGTCGGAACCGTAGACACGCCCCGTATCCGTCAAGGCAAGCTGTTTCGGCAGCCGCAGGAAGAGCTTCACTCCGAGTTCTCTCTCCAGGCCGCGCACCAATTGCGCGACCGCGCTCTGGGTCACGCCAAGCTCCCTTGCCGCGGATTTGAAGCTCAAATGCCGTGACGTGACCTCGAAGGCACGTAGGGCGTTGAGCGATGGCAGGCGGTTGGATTTCTCATTCATACGAGAGTTTTTCTACAGGTAGAACGGAGTTTAACGCGTTCGGTGATTGCCGCAATAGATGCTAGAAAATGTGTCAGCAGGCACGTGGGCTAGCGCCAGGGCCAATTTATAGCCAAAGGACACGAAAATGACTGTAGAAAAAGTCGCCATCATTACCGCCGGCGGAAGCGGCATGGGAGCCGCTGCGGCGAAACGTCTCGCAAGCGATGGCTTCAAGGTTGCAATCCTCTCCTCCTCCGGCAAAGGGGAGGCTTTGGCGAAGGAACTCGGCGGTTTCGGCGTGACCGGTTCCAACCAGTCGAATGAAGACCTGCGGCGTCTGGTCGACGGTACGATGGAGCGTTTCGGCCGGATCGACGTCCTCGTTAATAGCGCTGGCCATGGTCCGCGCGCGCAGATCCTCGAAATCTCCGATGAGGATTGGCACAGGGGCCTCGATACCTATCTCCTCAACGTTATTCGTCCAACCCGGCTGGTAACCCCTGTCCTGCAGGCACAAAAGGGCGGGGCGATCATCAATATCTCCACCGCCTGGGTTGCCGAGCCGAGCGCCATGTTCCCAACCTCGGCTGTGGTCCGCGCCGGCTTGTCTGCTTTTACCAAAATTTTCGCCGATACCTACGCGGCCGATAATGTCCGTATGAACAATGTTCTGCCGGGTTGGATCGACAGCCTACCGGCCACCGAGGCACGACGTGACAGCGTTCCGATGCAGCGCTACGGCACGGCTGAGGAAGTCGCCGCAACCATTGCCTTCCTCGCTTCCGAGGGGGCGGCCTACATCACCGGTCAGGGTATCCGGGTTGACGGCGGATTGATGCGCTCGATCTAGTGGCAGTTTTTGCCTTTTTCTTGCCATTTCTGCCAGCGATAAAAGAATCACGCGGCGTAAACCACTTGGTTACCAAGATTCTTCATTGTTTAGGGCATCCGGAATAGCGGAGGCCTCGGGAGAGGGCTCTTGGCCTACCGGATGCGTTCAGGCTGCGGCGATCAACCCCGCCGGGCCGATAGGCCTCTGGTAGCGAGTGAGAGTATGGCGTTCTCGACCGAGACACACACCAAGGACAAGCTGTCCGCTGGTTCCAAATCCCGATCCGGAAAGGGCCGCAAGGCCACCGCGAAACCCATCGTCATCGGCGTCGGGCTGGCTGCCGCCCTTTGGGCGACGGCCGGGATCGCGACCCTGCATTCAGTGATGTCTCCACCGAAGCTCGAGGCGCCGAGACTGGCGCTCTCCGAGCGGCCGGCCGATGTCGGCAAGGCGCTGAAGCGCGGCGACCGTGTTACTTCCGCCACCGAAGCGGAGGCTGCTCGCCTGCGTATCGCCGAGGCGATCGCCGCGACCGAGGACGTCAGCCTGCTGATGCTTCCGGCCTCCATGGCGCTGGCGACCATCGACAAGGGCGACCGAATGCTGGAGCGTCGCGCACGCGCCTCCACGGATCCGAAGGCCCGTGACATGCTGCGTCTGGCGCTTGCCGAATCCGTGGCCGAGCGCAATGCCAAGGCGATCGCCGGGCTGGGGCCACAGGACAAGAACCGCATTCTCGCCACCGGTACGCCAATTCAGACCGCTTCGATCAATCCTGCAGCCCTTGCCCCCGGTGCCAGACTGTCAGACAGTACTGAGACACTCGCCAGCGGCCCGGTTGCCCTTGCCTATGCCACGCCGCCGTTGGCGAGGGAGGTCGTAAGCCCTGGTCCCGATCCGCGCGAGCAACCCTTCGTCGAGCTTCTTTCAGAGCCGGAAACGGAAGATCACAGCGCGCTTCCCGACGAGGTGCCGCTGCCATCCGCCCGTCCGAACGCGCCGGCACGCATAACGGAAAAGCCCGGCGCTCGCTCCGGAGACAAGACGAAGAGCGAGAAACCGGCGACGCTTCTTGCCTATGCCAAACCTGAACGTCCGTCCTTGACCGGCAGCGACGAAGAGCGGCCCTCGCTCTTCTCCAGCAAGCCAAAACTGCCGGGACGCGGTGTCGCCGTTTACGATATTTCCGCTGGCGTTGTGCATATGCCAAACGGCGAGCGGCTTGAGGCCCACTCTGGCCGCGCCCATATGCGCGACAACCCCAAGTTCGTCAATGTCAAGAATCGCGGCCCGACGCCGCCAAATGTTTACAATCTGCGGATGCGTGAAAGCCGTTTCCATGGAGTCGAGGCGATCCGTATGACGCCGGTCGGGGATTCCAGCATGTATGGCCGCGACGGTTTCCTCACCCACACCTATCTGCTGCGCAAACGTGGTGATTCCTCCGGCTGCGTGGTGTTTGAGGACTACAACCGCTTCCTCAACGCGTTCAAACGCGGTCAGGTGAGGACGTTGATTGTCGTGCCGAGAATGACCGAGTTGCCCAAATACGTGGCGATGATGTAACGCACCGAACGGCCCCGCAAGGGGCCGTTTTCCATTGAGGCAGAGCTTGACCCTAAGCGTACGGAAAGATGCGAGGCAATCTTAAGCGCCCAAAACCATAAGCCATTGATGCTTAGTAAAGCACGCTTGCGCCTTGATCAGCCGGTCCCGCGATACGGCGCAGTGGCGCGAAGATCTCTCGGCCCAGACCGAATTCATTGGCCGAAAGATCCGGCCGGACTGGCTCGCGTGCGTCAAATTCCGCCGGATCCACCAGCACCTCGACGGTACCTGCCACCGCATCGATCCGGATCATGTCGCCATCCTTGACCCGCGCGATCGGACCTTCATCGACGGCTTCCGGCGTCAAATGGATTGCAGCGGGGACCTTGCCCGAGGCGCCCGACATGCGACCGTCTGTCAAAAGCGCAACCTTGTATCCCCGATCCTGAAGCACGCCGAGCGGCGTCGTCAGGCGGTGCAATTCCGGCATGCCATTGGCCTTCGGTCCCTGAAAGCGTAGGACGGCCACAAAATCGCGGTCAAGCTTTCCGGCCTTGAAGGCGGCCTGCAGGTCTTCCTGATCATGGAAGACAACCGCTGGTGCGACGATCACGTGGCGCTCTGGCTTCACGGCTGAGATCTTGATCACCGCGCGTCCGAGATTGCCCTTGAGCATTTTCAGGCCACCGTTCGGCTGGAAAGGGGCCTCCGCCTTGGCCAGAACCTTTGGGTCGGCGCTGTCTTCCGGTGCCGGTTCGCGCACAACATTGCCGTCCTCGCCGAGGCGCGGATCAATGGTGTAGGCTGCAAGGCCCTTGCCATAGACGGTGCGCACGTCGTCGTGCACATATCCGGCCTTCAGGAGTTGCTTGATCAGGAAACCCATGCCGCCGGCGGCATGGAAGCGGTTCACGTCGGCAAGGCCATTCGGATAGACCCGTGCGAGTAAAGGCACGATGTCGGAGAGATCGGAGATGTCCTGCCAGGTGAGCTGGATGCCGGCTGCACGCGCCATTGCAACCAGATGCAGCGTGTGATTGGTCGAGCCGCCCGTGGCATGCAGGCCGACAACGCCGTTGACGATCGAGCGCTCGTCGATCATCTCGCCGGCGGGCGTGAACTCGTTGCCCAGAGCGGTGATGGCCAGCGCACGCTTGGCGGCTTCCTTGGTCAGTGCGTCTCGAAGCGGCGTGTTTGGATTGATGAAAGAGGCACCAGGCAGATGAAAACCCATGATCTCCATCAGCATCTGGTTGGAGTTCGCCGTGCCGTAAAATGTGCAGGTGCCGGGGCCGTGATAGGACTTGGACTCTGCTTCGAGCAATTCGGGACGGCCGATCTTGCCCTCTGCATAGAGCTGGCGAATGCGGGTCTTTTCATCGTTCGGCAAACCTGAGGTCATGGGGCCCGCGGGGATGAAGACGGCCGGTAGGTGGCCGAAGGTAAGGGCTGCGATCACCAGACCGGGTACGATCTTGTCGCAGACGCCGAGGAAGACAGCGGCGTCGAACATGTTGTGCGACAGGCCAATGCCGGCCGCCATGGCGATCACATCACGCGAGAACAGCGAAAGCTCCATGCCCGGCTGGCCCTGGGTAACGCCGTCACACATGGCGGGCACGCCGCCGGCGACCTGGGCAACGCCGCCGGCCTCGGCCGCCGCCTGACGGATCAATGCCGGATAGGTCTCGAACGGCTGGTGGGCCGAGAGCATGTCGTTATAGGAGGTGATGATGCCGAGATTGGCGACCTGGTCGCCGGAAAGCGCCGCCTTGTCTCCGACCGAACAGGCGGCAAAGCCGTGGGCGAGGTTGCCGCAGGAGAGCACCGAGCGGTGCACGCCCTTGCCGATCTGCATGCGAACGCGCTCGAGATAGACGTCTCGGGTCGGCTTGGAGCGCTCGATAATGCGGCGGGTGATGGCTTCGATACGGCTGTCTGCGGACATCGGATGTCACTCCTTCAAAGATGCGCGCGGCGCTTGAGCGGAAGGCCACGCAGGACCCGCCGTCGGGGCGGGCGTATGTCGGCCCCCGTTGACGCCTGGGGGTGTAGCGCGGGCGCCGGAGCGCCCGGAGGTCACGGCGCCCAGTAGATGTCGGGCGTGCTCGGCGCGCCGTTAAGAATGGCGCGGATCGGCATTGCGTGGACGTCGGTTCCAGCGATCGCCTGATCGAGCACCGCCTTCTTCTCCGCACCTTCGATGTGAAGGAGGAGAAGACGGGCATCGGCGAGCGTGGGATAGGAGAAGGTAAGGCGAGTCTCGCCGGCGCCTTCGGCTTTCATGGTCATCACCCGGCGTGGACCGGTATGATCGAGCGCCCCCTCAAGCCGGTCGCCGCCGGGGAAGAAGGAGGCGGTATGACCGTCCAATCCCATGCCCAGGATCACGACATCGAGGGGCGCGCCGAGCGCTGCGGTCTCCTGTGTCGCAAGAGATGCCGCCTCTTCGACGTTCTCTGTCGCATGATAGAGCGGTATGAAGCGGGCCACGGAGGCCTTGCTCTTCAGCAGATGGGTTGCGACCAGAAGATGGTTGGAACGCGGATGGTCTGCGGGCACGAAGCGCTCGTCGACCAGCGTGATCGTCACTTTGTCCCAGCCTATGTCGCGGGTGGCGAGGGTCTCAAAGAACGGTCCCGGCGTCGATCCGCCGGAGACAGCAAGCGAGGCGGTCCCGCGCGCCGCAATCGCTGCGGATAACTGGGCCGCGACCCGGTCAGCCATCGCCTCGGCAAGCGCTGTGCGGCTCTCGAAGGTATGCATCCTGTAAGCCATGGCGTTCGTCCTAATCCGCTTCGTGCCACGTGCGGCCGTCACGCTCAATCAGAGCGATCGCTTGGCTCGGCCCCCAGGTGCCGGCAGTATAGCCCTGCGTCTTCTGTCCGGTGTCTTCCCACCCATTGAGGATCGGATCGACCCACTTCCACGCGGCCTCGACCTCGTCGCGGCGCATGAACAGCGTCTGGTTCGAGCGAATGACATCCATCAGTAGCCGCTCGTAGGCGTCCGCATTGCGCGCGTCGAAAGCCTGGGCGAAGCTCATGTCGAGGGAAACGTGGCGCAGCCGCATGCCGCCGGGACCGGGGTCCTTGATCATCAGCCACTGCTTGACGCCCTCGTCCGGCTGAAGGCGGATAACCAGCATATTGGCTTCGATCCGGCCGGCTGCCTCGTCGAAGATCGAGTGGGGGATCGGCTTGAAGGCGACGACGATCTCCGACACGCGGGCCGCGAGCCGTTTACCGGTGCGCAGGTAGAAGGGCACGCCGGCCCAGCGCCAGTTGGCGATCTCGGCCTTGATGGCGACGAAGGTCTCCGTGTCTGAAGGCCCCCCAAGCTCTTCCGTATAGCCCTTGACGGGGCCGCCCGCCGAGGCGCCGGCTTTGTACTGGCCGCGCACCGTGAGCTTCTCGATGTTGGCCGGCGTGATCGGCTTGAGCGAGCGCAGCACTTTCAGCTTTTCGTCACGTACGCTTTCGGCATCCATCGAGTTGGGGGCTTCCATGGCGACGAGGCAGAGGAGCTGGAGAATGTGGTTCTGCACCATGTCACGCAGTGCGCCAGCCTTGTCGTAATAGCTGACACGTCCCTCGAGACCGACGGATTCGGCCACCGTGATCTGCACATGGTCGATATGCGCGGAATTCCACAAAGGTTCATAAAGAGCGTTGGCGAAGCGCAGCGCCATCAGATTCTGCACCGTTTCCTTGCCGAGATAATGGTCGATGCGGAAGATCTGCTCTTCCTTGAACACCTTGCCGATCGTGTCGTTCAGGATCTGCGCCGAGGCCAGGTCCCGGCCGATCGGCTTTTCGACGACGATGCGTGTTGCCTTGGTGATCAGCTTGAAATCGCGGATCTTGTCGGCGATATCACCGAACAGCGACGGCGACACGGCGAGGTAGAAGACGCGCACCAGGTCCTTGCCTTCGTCGAGCAGGGACTTCAGCTTGCTCCAGCCGTCCGGCGACTTGGCATCGACCGAGACATAATGGACGCGGGCACAGAAGCTGGCGACCTCGTCTTCGGAGTATTCGGCGGCTTTCAGGTGCTCCTTAAGCGCGTTCCTGGCAAATTGGCGGTATTCATCGTCTGTCATCGGTGTGCGCGATGCGCCGATGATGCGCGTCGGCTCGGTCAACTGGCCGGCGATCTGGCGGTGGTAGAGCGCGGGAATAAGCTTGCGCTCGGCAAGGTCGCCGGTGCCTCCGAAGACGACATAGTCAAACGGCTCGACGGGGATGATCTGGCTGCTCATACAGGCTTCTCTCAATCGCGATGTTTGCGACTACCTGTAATCTAATCGATTTAAAAAAACCAGTGGGCAGGCGCGAAAACCGCGCCCGCGCTGCAAAAAATCAGAACCGGTCGCGTAGGGCGTACCAGGTGAGCGCGAGGAAAAGCAGAGGCGTGCGCAGGCGGGATCCACCGGGGAAAGGTGGAATCTTCATGTCAATCAGATGACCGAGCTCACGCCCTTGGCCGGTCACGGCATCGGCGTAGAGCTTGCCGCAATAATTGGACAGCATCACGCCGTGGCCGGAATAGCCACCGATCGCGGTGACGCCGGGCATGACCTCGCGGGCGAACGGCTTGCGCGGCATGGTGATGCCGACCGATCCGCCCCAGCCATGGGTGATCTCGATATCCTTGAGCTCCGGATAGATCTCGGCGATCTGCCGGCGGATATGGCTGGAGATGTCGCGCGGCGTATCCGAGGTGTAGGCCTCGCGCCCGCCGAACAGCAAGCGGCCGTCGCGCGTGCGGCGCCAGTAGCGCACGACGAAGCGGGAGTCGGCGATCGACTCCGAACCCGGGATCACTGACGGGAATTTATCCAGCGGGACGGTCGCTCCGATGAAGGAGCGGATCGGCATGACATGCGCGGCGGTCACCGGTTCGAGATTGCCGATGTAGGCATTTGTGGCGATCAGGACCTTGTCCGCGGTGATCGTGCCGGTCGGCGTATCGATCAGAGTCTTGCCGCCGGATTGGCGGATTGCCGAGGCCGCGGTCATTTCATGGATGTCCGCACCCGCCGCCTTGGCCGCACGAGCGAGCCCGACGATCAGCTTCAGCGGATGGATATGGCCGGTTCCCGTATCGCGAACGCCGCAATAGAAACGCCTGGAGCCGACGCGTTCGGCGGTCTCCTTGCCGTCCATGTAGGTGAAGTGCGGATAGCCGTAGCGGGTTGCCGCGATTTCCGCTGTCCGCTGGTATTCCTTGTCATGCCCAGGCTTGTGGGAGACGTTCATCTGGCCAGGCATGAACTCCATGTCTATGCCATGGGTCTCGGCGAAGGAGAGGACATACTTCTTGGCGTTTTCAGCAAGGTCGAACAGCGCCTTGGACCGTTCATAGCCGAGTTCGGCTTCCAGTTCCTCCGGATACCAGCGCTGGCCGGTCCCCATTTGCCCGCCGTTGCGGCCGGAGGCGCCGTCGCCGATGCGGGCGCCTTCGATCAAGGTGACGGACAGGCCGGCCTTGGCGAGATTATATGCCGCCTGCATTCCGGTGAAACCGCCGCCGATGATGGCGACGTCCACACTCTTCGAGCCGTCGAGCGCTGGATAGTCCGGGCGCTCGTCAATACCTGCCTGATACCAGGAAATCCCCGGCGCGATCGGGCTTTGCCATGCCATGGTAAGCCCCCCTCAGACGTTCAGCAGCAGGAATTCGCGTTCCCACGGGCTGATCACTTGCATGAAGGTCTCGAACTCGCCGCGTTTCACGCCGGCATAGATGCCGATGAATTCCTCACCGAAGACCTCAAGGAAATCGGGTTCGTTCTCCATCAGCGACACCGCTTCGAGCAGGCCGCGTGGCAGGTCGACGGACCCCTCGTTGGCCGAGCCTTCTGCCGCAGCCGTCGGCTCGATCGCCTTGATGATGCCGAGGTAGCCGCAGGCGAGCGAGGCCGCGAGCGCGAGATAGGAATTGGCGTCCGAACTCGGCAGGCGGTTCTCGACGCGGCGGGCCGCCGCATTCGAGACCGGAACACGGAAGGCCGTGGTGCGATTGTCATAGCCCCAGGCATTGTTGACGGGAGCCGCCATGTCGGGGGTCAGGCGCCGGTAGGAGTTCACGTAGGGCGCCAGCATGACCAAGGCGCTCGGCACGTATTTCTGCATGCCTCCGATGAAGTGGAAAAACTCCTTTGACGGCGAGCCGTCCGGATTGGAGAAGATGTTCTTGCCCGTCTCGGCATCAACTACCGACTGGTGAATATGCATAGCAGAACCCGGCTGTCCCTGCATCGGCTTGGCCATGAAGGTGGCGTAGATGCCATGCTTCAGAGCGGCCTCGCGGATCGTGCGCTTGAACAGGAACACCTGATCGGCAAGTTCGATCGGGTCGCCGTGGCGCAGGTTGATCTCGAGCTGGGCCGGGCCCTCCTCGTGGATCAGTGTATCGATCTCCAGTCCCTGCTTTTCAGAGAAGTGGTAGATGTCGTCGATCAGCTCGTCGAACTCGTTGATGCCGGCGATTGAATAGCCCTGGCCGCCGAGAATGGAGCGGCCGGAACGGCCCTTCGGTGGATGCAGCGGGTAATCAGGGTCGTCGTTCATCGCGACGAGGTAGAACTCGATCTCCGGCGCGACCACCGGCTTCCAGCCCTTGTCGTCATAGAGCTTAAGGATGTTCTTCAGGACGTTGCGTGGTGTGTAGGACGTCTGCTGGCCGTCAGAACCAACGACGTCGCAGATCACCTGCGCAGTCGGGTCGGTTTCCCACGGCACAACCGAAAGGGTCGACAGATCGGGCAAGAGCTTCAGGTCGCTGTCACGCGGCTCGTAGCGGAAGTTCTCTGTCTCCTCCGGGTATTCGCCTGAAATGGTGTGGCGGTAGAGCGCCGAGGGCAAGGCGAGCGAGGAGTCGCCGGTAAACTTGGAAGTCGGCATCATTTTTCCGCGCGGCACGCCGGCAAGGTCCGGGGTGATGCACTCGATGTCCTCGATGCCGCGGGCACGAAGCCAGGCAGTCGCTTCTTTCCAGGTTTTGACGCCGCGGGTCGACTTGGGGTCCGGAGGAATGCTCGCCTTTTTCGCAGCCGCGCCTTTGGGTCTGAGCATATTTTTCTTCGGAGGCATGTCTCACCGATGTGGTTGTTGATGACGGTATCATACCCCGACTTCGGCGTTTGGCGAGGGGGGAAACGGCATTGACTTTGGTCGGGTGATAGAAAAGACAGGTAATATTTGTCGCAGGGACCGGAAATTGGCGCGTATATTCGATGTAGCTATCATAGGCGCCGGTGCTGCCGGTATGATGTGTGCGCTGACCGCCGGCCGGCGTGGACGCTCGGTCGTACTCGTCGATCATGCCAAGGCGCCGGGCGAAAAAATCCGCATTTCCGGCGGCGGGCGCTGCAATTTCACCAATCTCCATGCCGGCCCCAAGAACTATCTGTCCGGCAATCCGCACTTCATGAAGTCGGCGCTCGCCCGTTTCACGCCAGCCGACTTTCTCGCCATGGTCGAGAAACACAACATCACCTGGCACGAAAAGACGCTTGGACAATTGTTCTGCGACGACAGCGCCAGGGACATTATCCGTATGCTGCTGGACGAGATGCGGGCCGCCGGCGTCGATATGCGGCTCGGCGTCGAGATCTCGGATGTCGGGAAGGGGGAGGGCGGTTTCCGGCTGTCGACTGGCGACGGCGAGATCCACGCCGGTTCGCTGGTGATCGCCACGGGCGGCAAGTCGATTCCTAAAATGGGTGCGACCGGCTTTGCCTACAGGGTCGCCGAACAGTTTGGGCTCGCCCTGACCGATACCCGGCCCGGCCTCGTGCCGTTGACGCTTGATCCCGGGTTGCTTTCGGAACTCGTGCCGCTCTCTGGCGTGGCAGTCGATGCGGAGGTGCGCCACGGCAAGACGGCTTTCCGCGAGGCACTGCTTTTCACCCATCGGGGACTGTCCGGCCCGGCGATCCTGCAGATCTCCAGCTACTGGCGCGAAGGAGATGAAGTCACCCTGTCGCTGGAACCCGACGTCGACTTCGCGGCCGTCCTGAAAGCGGCGAAGCGGGACAACGGTCGGCAGGCCGTGCAGACCGTGCTGGCGCAGCATCTGCCGAAAAGGCTCGCGCAATATGTCGTCGAGCGCCAGAAGATCGACAGGCCGCTCGCCGATCTGTCCGACAAGGCGTTGGAGATGCTCGCCGCTTTCCTTCATGGCTGGACGATCAAGCCGGCCGGCTCGGAAGGCTATCGCACAGCCGAAGTCACGATCGGAGGTATCGATACCGCTGGCCTCGATTCGAGGACCATGGCGGCGAAGGCCGTGCCCGGCCTCTATTTCATCGGCGAATGCGTCGATGTCACCGGCTGGCTCGGCGGCTATAATTTCCAATGGGCCTGGGCCTCTGGTCACGCAACCGGTGAGAGTGTCTGACTTGCGACGTCCGCCCGCGGCGCGTGTCCCTTTATTTCCGAGCGCGTTGATTTGTGTGGGCTTATCGCCATAATTTAGCTATTGTTAACGCGCTCCAGTCATGCTGGTTCGATGCCGGTATCCCTTGCGGGATGGGACATGAGGTCGGACCGGATCGCCGCGTTAAGTCGGCATTGTTTCTTCAACGGCAGTCTCCAGGATCGCGTCGATGAACATGAAAAACAGCAAGCCACGGGCCATCGCCATTGCCAAGACCCGCGAAGCGGAGAGCGCTCGCCTTTGGCATCTAGCCCTCCTCAGCCTCGGCGCTTGTAGCGCGCTTGCGCTCGTCAGTGCGGCAGCCCTGTTCGGTTGAACCGCCTCTTCCTTACGCGCCTTTGCGGGTCCCATGGCTGAGCGGCACCGCTTGCACGTTTGTCTCCGCGGCTATCCCCCCAACGGCTGGTGATTGCGGTTCTGAACAAAACGCTTCCGCATACCTTGGCTCCGAACGCCTCGTTGCCAAAGGCAGCGACCTGAAAAGCCTTGCCAGTCGCCGGCGCGGGCTCTCGCCGAAGCAGGCATAGTAGGCATCTTCGGCCTTTGCGCTGCAGTCGCGGGAAGCGGGCCGCTTGAGCGCCAAAAGAAACAACAATCCATATTGGCCGTCCATGATGGTTCTCCTCCGGTGAGCCATCAATTGATCTATACGGTCAATTTTAACTGCTAAACCCGAAAAAACGGGCTACATTTTTCAATGATGAAAAATATCGCCTGGGACAACTATCAGATCTTCCTCGCCGTCGCTCGCCATGGCGGACTGACGGCGGCGGCCGGCGTGACGGCCCTCAGTCCGGCGACGCTCGGTCGGCGCATGGTCGAGTTCGAGCGGGAGATTGGCCGGGAACTCTTCATCCGCAGCCAGACCGGCTATCGGCTGACCGCTGACGGCCGGCAGTTGCTCGATCATTTGACCGAACTGGAGGCTGCTGCCCGCAAGGTCGAGATCTGGCGCGGCGGAGCGTCCGGGCAGGCGCTGGTCCGGATCGTCGCCGGCACTTGGAACGGCTGGCTGCTCGCCGATAATTTTCCGGCGATCTGTACGGAGCGTGACGATTTTCGCATAGATCTACACATTGCCGAACGGCGCGCGAGCCTTGCACATCGCGAGACGGACATTGGAATCCGTGCCTTTGAGGCGGAGGAAGGGAATCTTGCGGCCGTTATGGTCGGGGAGGTGGCCTATGCCGCCTATCGCGCCCGTTACAGCGTGGACGTCGGTCCGGGCCGGTGGCTTGCGGTCGATACCGAGAACGCGATCTCGGCTTATCTGCGCTGGCCGCACGAGAATCAGGCGGGAAATATCGTCGTCACCGTCAATCGGCCGCGTTCTCTACGCGACTTGGCTTTGTCAGGCGCCGGCATTGCTGTGCTGCCTTGCTTCGTCGGTGACCTCGAGCCTAGGTTGGAGCGCATGGGTGGCGAGATCAAGGATTTGCGTCATCGCCAGTGGATCGTCATGAACAATGACGATCGGCACCGGCGGGAAATCCGCATCGTGGTCGAGAGGATGCGCAAACTAATGATCGCCCATGCTGATCTTTTCGCCGGCAAGCGGCCGAGTCACGGCGGGTGAGCTTTGCTGGCAGGTTCGCAAACGAAAATCCCGCGCAGCGACCGCACATGCTCCCCCCGAAGCCAGCGATCATTGCGCGGGAGCCGACCCGGGGCTTGGACGCCCCAGATGGTCCTTGAAGCTTTTTACTTGCCCTGGGTCACGATGACCGGGATCAGCAGATCGCCCCAATTGCCTTCACCACCGTGATGGCGGGCCGAACGAACGAGCTCGACCGAAACACCAGCATCAACCGCCTTCATGACGGACTGGTTGAGACGATGCAGGTCGTTGGCGACCATACGGATCATGGCCTGCTGGTCGGCGCTCATGGCGGATGCCTGTTCTTCGGCGCGTTCTTTAACTCGGGTCTGCGGGGTCATGGCATTTCTCCTCTTATATGCGGGGTTCTTGAAGTGTTGATCCGGGCGAGTGCCCCTCTCCCCGCGGGCGGGGAGAGGGTTAAGGTGGGGGTAGGCCGCGCAAGCGAGGCCTTTCCCTATTATTCAGCGGCCGGCTTGAACTGCTCGGTTTCGGTCGATTCCTTCATCGCCGTGGTCGAGGACTGGCCGCCGGTGATTGCCAGCGAGACGGCGTCGAAATAGCCGGTGCCGACTTCGCGCTGGTGCTTGGTGGCGGTGTAGCCGTTGACCTCTGCGGCGAATTCCGCTTCCTGCAGCTCCGAGTAGGCCGCCATCTGGCGATCCTTGTAGCCGCGGGCCAGTTCGAACATGCCGTAGTTCAGCTGGTGGAAGCCGGCGAGTGTGATGAACTGGAACTTGTAGCCCATCGCACCCAGCTCCTTCTGGAACTTGGCAATCGTCGCATCGTCGAGGTTTTTCTTCCAGTTGAACGACGGCGAGCAATTGTAGGCCAGCTTCTTGCCTGGATGCGCCTTGTGCACGGCTTCGGCGAACTTGCGGGCCTGTTCGAGGTCCGGCTTGCCGGTTTCCATCCAGATCAGGTCGCAGTGCGGAGCATAAGCGATCGCACGGGCGATGCAGGGCTCGATACCGTTCTTGACCTGGTAGAAGCCTTCTGCGGTGCGGCCTGCGTCGTAATCAACGAAGGGACGGTCGCGTTCGTCGATGTCCGAGGTGAGAAGCTTGGCGGCTTCAGCGTCGGTACGGGCGACGATCAGCGTCGGTACGCCCATGACGTCGGCGGCGAGGCGTGCGGCGTTCAGGTTGCGGATATGGGCTGCCGTCGGGATCAGAACCTTGCCGCCGAGATGGCCGCATTTCTTTTCCGAAGCGAGCTGGTCTTCGAAGTGAACGCCTGCGGCGCCGGCTTCGATGAAGGCCTTCATGATTTCGAAGGCGTTGAGCGGACCACCGAAGCCGGCTTCCGCGTCAGCGACGATTGGAGCGAACCAGGTGTCGACCGAAAGGCCCTTGCCTTCAGCGGTTTCGATCTGGTCAGCGCGCTGCAGCGTGCGGTTGATGCGCTTGGCCAGTTCCGGCGCGGCGTTGGCCGGATAAAGCGACTGGTCCGGATACATGGCAGACGCGGTGTTGGCATCGGCGGCAACCTGCCAGCCGGAGAGGTAGATGGCCTTGAGACCGGCGCGAACCATCTGCATGGCCTGATTGCCGGAAAGTGCGCCGAGAGCGTTGATGAAGGGTTCTTCGTTGATCAGCTTCCACAGGCGGTTGGCGCCCATTTCAGCCAGAGAGTACTTGATTTCGACGGAACCACGCAGGCGCTTGACGTCTTCGGCGGTGTATGGACGCTCAATGCCGTCATAGCGGCCCTGCGGCGCATTCGGAACGACGTTGTAAAAATCAGTCATAACAAACTCCCTCTTGCTCTGGTGCACGAAACCTCTGTCCTTTTGGCACCAGAAATCTCGCTTTCGATGTGACTTGATTTACAGCGCGCTGCACAAAACTTCCAGAAGAAAGGCGAATTCGATGCCTGGAAAGAGGTTAGCATGTATTGCCTTTGACATTTTCGTCGTGTAAATTTGTAAAAATTGTAAATATTCCTGTTGGGTGCTTTGTTGATCAAAGTTGTAAAAGGTGTGTCAAAATGGCTGAGAATAAGATCTTTGCCGGCCCGAGAGTCCGCCGCATCCGCAATGGTCTGGGTCTCACCCAGACGGCGATGGCGGAAGCGCTGGAAATCTCGCCCTCCTATCTGAACCTGATCGAACGTAACCAGCGGCCGTTGACGGTGCAGCTGCTGCTGAAGCTCGCGACCGTTTATAAGGTGGATCTGGACGAGCTGCAGGGTGAGGCGGGCGGCACGGCGGGCCAGTTACGCGAGGTGTTCGGCGATCCGCTCCTGTCCGGCGAAGTGCCGGGAGATCAGGAGCTGATCGAGGTGGCTGAAGCCGCGCCAAACGCGGCGGCCGCAGTCGTCAAGCTCTACCGCGCCTATCGCGAGCAGGCGGCGCGCCTTACCGATCTGGCGGAGCTTCTGGCGCGCGAAGGGCACGAGACCTCGATCTCGGGCGCGCGCCTGCCGATCGACGAGGTGCGCGAAAGGTTCGAAAAGCGGCCGAACTTTCATGCGCACATCGAGGATGCGGCCGAGGCTTTCCATGCCAGCCTCGGCTTGTCACCGGGCGAGGATCTTGCGCCGGCGCTAAAGGCGTGGCTGCGCACCAAGCATGGTATTGTCGTGCGCACGCTGCCGATCCACACCATGCCGAACCTTCGCCGGCGCTATGACCGCCATTCTATGCGCCTCTTCCTCTCCGAGCGGCTTTCGCCTTTCGATCAGTTGCGCGAGGTGGCGATGGAAGCGAGTCTGCTCGCCTTTGGTGAGGAGATCGCCGCGGCGCTCGATGAGCTTTCGTTTTCGACCGGCGAGGCCAAGCGTCTCGGCCGTTTCGAGCTGGCACGCTATGCGGCGCATGCGGTGATCATGCCCTACGGCGCCTTCCTTTCGGCCGCGCAAAGGGCGCGCTATGACATTGACATGCTGCGTTCACGCTTTGGCGTTTCCTACGAACAGGCGGCCAACCGACTGACCATGCTGCAACGGCCCGGTGCTTCGGGCGTGCCCTTCTTCATGCTGGAGGTGGACAATGCCGGCCACCGATTCCGTAAGGCCGGTGCCCAAGGGTATCCCCAGGCGAGGTTCGGCGGCGGCTGTCCCAAGCTCAACATTCATGCCGCCTTCGCCCAGCCGGGCCAAGTGCTGGTCGACGGGGTCGAGATGCCGGACGGCACGGGCTTCCTGACGATATCACGCACGCTCGACGGTCCGCAGGCCGGCTTCAACGAGCGGGTCAGGCGCACGGCGCTGCTTGTCGCCTGCGACATCGCCCATCGTGACGAGGTGGTGTATGGTCAGGTGGTAGCCGGCGCGACGTTCGGGCCGGTCGCTGTCGGAACCGCCTGCCGGCTGTGCGAAAGGCAGGGTTGTCTCGCCCGTGCTGAGCCGCCGGTCACGCGTCCGCTCGGCCTCGATGAGATGGTCACCGGCCTTTCCGCTTTCGATTTTCAGTAGCAGTCGATCCGGTTGCGACTGCGAAGATTACCCCTTGTCGCCTGTCGATTTCCTTTCTAGTCTGTTAAAAAAACGAGGGAATGGCTGATTGGGCGACCTGCCTGAAGGCTGGAACAGGAGAAAAAATGAAGACCGACATGATCCGTTTCTTGGCATCCGCCGCAATGATCACTCTGGCAATGGCGACGGCTGCCAAGGCTGAGAGCGTGGTGCATGTCTACAACTGGTCCGACTATATCGACGAGTCGGTGCTTGAGGACTTCACCAAGGAAACCGGCATCAAGGTCGTCTACGACGTCTTTGACTCGAACGAAATTCTGGAAACCAAGCTGTTGGCCGGCGGTTCGGGCTATGATGTCGTCGTGCCGACCGGGCCGTTCCTGGCGCGCCAGATCCAGGCCGGCGTGTTCCAGAAGCTCGACAAGTCGAAGCTGCCGAACCTCGTCAATCTCTGGCCGGACGTCTCCGCGCGCCTCGCCAAGTACGATCCCGGCAACGAATATGCCGTCAACTACATGTGGGGTACGACCGGCATCGGCTACAATGTCGAGAAGGTCAAGACAGCCCTCGGCGCCGATTTCAAGGTCGATAGCTGGGACGCCATTTTCAAGCCCGAAAACGCGGCAAAGCTGAAGGCTTGCGGTATCAATGTCCTTGACGCCTCCGATGAGACCTTCGCGATCGCGATGAACTACATCGGTAAGGATCCGGACAGCAAGGACAGCGCCGATCTGGAGGCCGGCGGCGACGTCTATATGAAGATCCGCCCCTCGGTGAAAACGTTCAACTCCTCGTCCTATATCGATGATCTCGCCAACGGCGACATCTGCATGACCATCGGTTGGTCCGGCGATATTCTCCAGGCCAAGGCTCGCGCCGAGGAAGCCAAGAACGGGGTCGAGATCAATTACGTGATCCCGAAGGAAGGCACCTATATGTGGTTCGACAATCTGGCGATCCCGGCAGACGCCAAGAACGTCGATGAGGCCCACGCCTTCATCAACTTTCTGATGAAGCCGGAGGTTATCGCCAAGGCTTCCAATTACGTTCAATACGCCAACGGCAACCTTGCCTCGCAGGCCCTGCTCGACGAGGAAGTGTTCAAAAATCCGGCAGTCTATCCGGACGAGGCGACGATGAAGAAGCTCTTCACCATCTCGCCTTACGGACCGAAGGAGCAGCGTGTCCTGAACCGCGTCTGGACGCAGATCAAGACCGGTCAGTGATCGGCTGACAGTTTAACCGGGCGCCTTCAGGCGCCCGGTTGCTTTTGGGCTGCATTTTGTAACGGATATTTGGATCGAGCGATGGCGAAATCTCTGGGGCCGGTAAAGCGTAAATTTTCACCATGGACCGACCCGGCGTCGGTCCCCTTCATCCGGTTCGAGAATGTGACGAAGCGCTTCGGCGACTTCACCGCCGTCAAGGATCTCACCCTCGACATCTACGAGCGCGAGTTCTTCTCGCTGCTTGGTCCGTCCGGTTGCGGCAAGACCACGCTGATGCGCATGCTCGCCGGCTTCGAGGAGCCGACCGAAGGCCGCATCCTGTTGCAGGGCAAGGATATTTCCGGTGTGCCTCCCTATCGGCGACCGACCAATATGATGTTCCAATCCTATGCGCTCTTTCCGCATATGACCGTTGCCAAGAATATTGCTTTCGGTCTGGAACAGGACCACCTGCCGAAGTCCGAGATCGACGCGCGTGTGGCGGAGATGCTGAAGCTGGTGAAGCTCGAGGAATTCGCCAAGCGCAAGCCGAATCAGTTGTCCGGTGGCCAGCGCCAGCGCGTGGCGCTCGCCCGCTCGCTGGCCAAGCGGCCCAAGGTTCTGCTGCTCGACGAACCGCTCGGTGCGCTCGATCGCAAGCTGCGTGAGGAGACGCAGTTTGAACTGATGGACATCCAGCAGAACCTCGGCCTGACCTTCCTGATCGTCACCCATGACCAGGAAGAGGCGATGACTGTGTCCGATCGCATCGCGGTTATGGACAAGGGCGAAATCATGCAGGTGGCGACTCCGGCGGAAATCTACGAGGCGCCGAACAGTCGCTATGTCGCCGACTTCATTGGGGACATCAACATCGTCGATGGCAAGCTTGAAGGCGTACAGACGGTCGCTGACGGCGATCTGGCCACCGTGACCTGCTACGATGGTCTCAAGATGGTCGTCGCGCAGCTGTCCTGCAAGGCCGAGCCCGGCGCTTCGGTGGCCTTTGCCATCCGTCCGGAGAAGGTCCACATCAGCGTCGATCCGCCGGCCGATCCCTCGGCCAACGCGCTATCCGGCGAGGTCTGGGATATTGGTTATCTCGGCGACTTCTCGGTCTTCATCGTCAAGCTTGCCGATGGTTCCACTTTCCGCGCCGCGCAGGCGAACACGCATCGTCTCGTCGACCGCCCGATCACTGTGGACGACAAAGTCTGGCTCACCTGGCCGGTCGATGCCGGCCTCGTGCTGACCCGCTGAGGAACGAACCGATGAGCGACGTAACCGCAGCCCCAGCCCCGCTGACCTCACCAGCCCGCTGGCTGGTGGTCCTCATACCCTATGCCTGGATGTTCCTGTTTTTCCTGGCGCCCTTCTTCATCATCGTGAAGATCTCGCTGTCGGAGACAGCCATCGCCATGCCGCCCTACACGCCGGTGTTCGAGAGCCTGTCGACGATCGGCGATTTCTTTTCCAAACTCGATTTCGAGAACTATGTCTTCCTGACCGAGGACTCCCTCTATTACAATGCCTATCTGTCGTCGCTCAGGATTGCGCTGATTTCGACATTTCTGCTTCTTATCATCGGCTATCCCATTGCGCTCGCCATGGCGCGCGCTTCGGTCGCCATGCGTCCGACCCTCCTGATGCTGGTCATCCTTCCATTCTGGACCTCCTTCCTGATCCGCGTCTACGCCTGGATCGGCATTCTCAAGCCCGAAGGCCTGCTGACCTTGCTGTTGCAGACCATCGGGCTCTACGGCCCCGACGACCAGGTGCAGATCTTCCGCACCGATACGGCCGTCTTCATCGGCATCGTCTATTCCTATCTGCCCTTCATGATCCTGCCACTCTATTCGGCGCTGGAAAAGCTTGATGGCACGCTGCTCGAGGCGGCGAGCGACCTCGGCTCTCCGCCATGGAAGGCCTTCTGGCGGATCACCTTTCCACTGTCGATCCCAGGCGTGATCGCCGGCTCTATGATCTGCTTCATTCCGATTACCGGCGAGTTCGTCATCCCCGATCTGCTCGGGGGAGCCTCGACGCTGATGATCGGCAAGACGCTGTGGACCGAGTTCTTCAGCAACCGCGACTGGCCACTGGCCTCTGCCGTTGCCGTGCTCCTGTTGCTTCTGCTGGTGGTTCCGATCGCCATCTTCCAGAACCAGCAGGAAAAGGTGTGAGGGCCAAACGATGAAATCCGGAAAATTCGACTCGACGATTCTCACCCTCGGCTTCGCCTTTCTCTATATCCCGATCATCATCCTGGTGATCTATTCCTTCAACGAGTCCAAGCTCGTGACGGTATGGGGCGGCTTCTCGCTGAAATGGTATCGTGAGATGTGGTCTAATGCGGGGTTGATGAGCGCCGCATGGGTGACGCTACGCGTCGGCCTGCTGAGCGCCTCGATCGGCACCGTGCTCGGCACGCTCGCAGCCCTGGCCCTGGTTCGCTATGGCCGTTTCCCCGGCCGGCTGCTGTTTTCCGGCATGGTTTATGCTCCGCTCGTCATGCCGGAGGTCATCACCGGCCTGTCGCTTCTACTGCTGTTCGTGGCGCTCGGTATCGACCGCAGTCTGATGACGGTGACCATCGCCCACACCACCTTCACCATGTGCTATGTGGCGATTGTCGTGCAATCGCGGCTCCTGACCTTCGACATGAGTCTTGAAGAAGCGGCTCTCGACCTCGGTTGCCCGCCATTCAAGACTTTCTTCAAGATCACCTTGCCGCTGATCATGCCGGCGGTGGTTTCTGGATGGATGCTGGCTTTCACGCTGTCGCTTGACGACCTGGTCATCGCCTCCTTCACCACCGGTCCGGGGGCGACCACGCTGCCGATCAAGATCTACAGCCAGGTCCGGCTTGGCGTGACGCCGGAAATCAACGCGGTATGCTCAATCCTGATCGGCCTCGTCACTATCGGGGTTATCATCGCTTCGATCACCACCAAACGGCATGAATTGCAACGCCAGCGCGACGAGCACGTGGCGGCTCAGACTGCGTGATCTGTGAGTCACGATTTCCGAGCGGAGTGCCGGTCCGCGTGACCGCTTGTCGCGTCAGCCGTCGCGTGGCGGCAGGAGAAGGTAGGTTAGGAACCAGATCGGCAGGACGATAATCGCCCCGAGCAGGATGCGCGGGCTTGCCCAGGCGCCGGCCGACGTAAGGCCGGACCAGAATTCGTCCATAGTCAGACCAAGGAATGCAAGAATGCTGTCCGTGGTGATGCCGATGAACGACATGAGGCTGCCGGCGAGTAGCGAAGCCAGCGCGATTTTGAAGAGACCCGTAAAAAAGCGATACACCGCAAGCCCCCAGCTCGGACGGACGGATCGATGTTCCCCGTCCCACGGTTGATTCGCCGTTATTTTAGGGGATTTGCCGGCGGGAGATAGATGGGTGTGAGTACAGGATCGGGCCAGGCGCCGCCGATGAAGAAGCGCAGGCGCGGGAAGGCCAAGTTCGCCGCCGGGTCGGTCGCGAAAAGTTCGGCTGAAAGCGCCAGCGCGTTGTCGGCATAGGGCACGACGCCGGACACCGTCAGGCTTTCGTCCGGACCGGAAAGCTGGGCTTCCAGCACCTCTGCGGTGCCCTTTGCAAAGCGTGCGCGATAATCCAGTCGGTCATAGGGCATCGAGCCGTCGCCGCCGGCGCTCAGCTGGAAATAGGCGCTGGTCGCGGCCAGTTTGCGGAGCGCCGCCGTATTGACACCGGTCAGTGTTCCGCTCTGCGATGCAAAGGCGAAAGTTCCGGAGATATCGGACAGGCCCGTCTCCCAGACCGGGGCCTTTGTGGTCAACGTGAGTTCCACTGAACCCTTGCCGCGGGCAACCGGACCGGCGACCTTCAGATGATCGGCGACGGCGGCGAAATCCGCGTCATGGATCGACAGTGTCAGATCGCCTCCACGGGCGAATCCGCTGCCGGCGCCCACGAAACGCGCCGTCAGATCGCCGCCTTCGAAAGTGGCGTCGGCGATGTCGAACTGCGCCGCTTTGCCGGTCGCGAGGATGCTGGCGGCAACATCGCCGAGCTCGAAGGGCGGCAGGTCGGCGCGGGCGGCCGAGAGCGTCAGGTCGAAATCCAGCCATTGCAGCAAGCGGGGCGGGCGCTGGGCCGTGTCGGGGGACTCGTCGGTGGAGGGGAGATCGAGCGAGAAGGCTGAAAGCAGTCGCGTGATGTTCAACCGATCGAAGGCGAGCGTTCCGCTGATGCGCGGCTTTCCGTCGGCCGGCCGGGAAAGCGACAGGATGCCCGTGCCATGGGTATCGTTGATGTCGAATTCGAGACCTTCGAAACGCAGTTCCTCACCGACGCGCTCGATGTTGGCGGTCAGTTGCGCCTGCCTCAGGCTGTCGAGACCGACAAGGCGAAGCCCGGTCGCGTCCTTCAGGGCGGCGAAGTCCTTGGTGCCGAGCGCGATCGCGCCGCTTCGCAACAAGCTGTTCCCCAGGTTCGCGACACCGTCGAATCGGGCGGTGAAGGCCGCCGAGGTGAGTGTCGTGTTGACGGTCGCGTCTTTGCCACCGAAGAGGAGCAGGGGGTGTGGCGAGGCGAAGTCTAGCTTCATGGAAAACCCGCCAACGTCGACCAGCCCGCTTACCTTCAAGGGGGAGGAAAGTCGCGGCCAGGAAACATCTGCGGTAATTCGACGGGCGGTGATCAACCGGCCGGAGGCCTCATCCTCGATTTCCAGCGTACCGTCTTCGATCGTCACTGAACCGACAGCGGCATCGAGTTCGGCGGGAAGGGACTGGACGCCGTCATTGCCCGGTTCTGCCTTGCGCACGGCCGCATTCAGCAATCCTTCGCTTGCCCAGTCGAGCCTGCCATCGCTGTCCCGGTCGACATGGAACCGTGGCCGCACGAGATCAAATGCGTCAAATTGCGGACGTCCGCGCATGGCGGACAGCAGCCCGAAGCTTGCCGACACCTGTTCGATTTGCCCCAGTATCTTGGCTTTTCCCCGATCCGGCTTGCTGATCGTCACGCCGTTCAGCGTCACATGGGGCCTTGGCCAGAACGCGATTTCCGGCATGCCGGACATGTTCACGTCGTGGCCGGTCCACTCGGCGACCGCCCGTTCCATGGCAGAACGCACCAGCGTCGAGGAGACGAGATAAGGGGCTGCCGCGCGCGAGACGAGGAAGATCGCGGCCACGACGGCGAAAACAACCAGCGCCGCACCGAGGAGGCGCCGGGTGACCGGCGTACGGCACCGAATCTTTCCGCCATTTCTGCGCTTGTCGGACATGGGCGATCCAGGGTTTGTCATCGGCCCGGCACCGGGCTCGGCTGCGTCGTTCCTGCCGGATATAGGAATTGCCGCCACCATGCAAACCGGCACGCGTTCCCGGTCTTTATATTGCGCCGCAAACTGCTATACAGGCGGGGTTTTTCGAGGAGGACCGAATGCAACAGGATATGCCGCTCTGGACGCCATCTGAGGAGCAGATCAAGCAGGCGCCGATGTATCGCTTCATGCAGTGGTGTGGTGAGCGAAGTGGGCGCGATTTTTCCAACTACGATGCCTTCCATCAATGGTCGGTCGATGATCGTGCCGCCTTCTGGTCGGCGGTCTGGGATTATTGCGAGGTCAGGGGTGAGAAGGGCGAACGTCTGCTGGAAAACGGCGACGTCATGCTGGAGGCGCGTTTCTTCCCCGATGCCCGGCTGAACTTCGCCGAAAACCTGCTGAGCCAGAGCGGCGAAGGCGATGCGATGATCTTCCGCGGCGAGGACAAGGCCGAAGACCGCTGGTCGTGGGACCGGCTGCGCGCTGCCGTCTCGCGGCTGCAACAGGCGTTCCGTGCCATGGGTATCGAAAAGGGTGACCGCATCGCCGCAATGGTGCCGAACATGCCGGAAACGGTGGCGCTCATGCTGGCGGCGGCCTCGATCGGCGCGATCTGGTCGTCTTGCTCTCCCGATTTCGGCGAGCAGGGCGTGCTCGACCGCTTCGGCCAGATCGAGCCCAAGCTGTTTCTCGCGGTCGACGGCTATTGGTACAACGGCAAGCGGCAGGACGTGGCCGACAAGGTGAAGGCGGTTTCCGCCAAGCTCGGCGTGCCGCTCGTCGTCATCGCCTACGCCGGAGACGCAGCGGCGATTGCCGCGGCTGTGCCGGGCGCAAAGACGCTGGCCGATTTCGTTGCTCCCTTTGAGGGTGTCGAGATCGCCTTCGAGCCGTTGCCGTTTTCGCATCCGCTTTATATCCTGTTTTCGTCGGGCACGACGGGCGTCCCCAAGTGCATCGTCCATTCGTCCGGCGGCACGCTGTTGCAGCATCTCAAGGAACAGCGCTTCCACTGCGGGCTGGAGAAGGGCGAGCGGTTCTTCTATTTCACCACCTGCGGCTGGATGATGTGGAACTGGCTGGTCTCGGGCCTGGCCTCGGGCGCGACGCTATGCCTCTATGACGGTTCGCCCTTCTATCCGGATGGCAACGTGCTGTTCGACTATGCGGCCGAGGAGCAGTTCGCCTTCTTCGGCACCTCGGCGAAATATATCGACGCTGTACGCAAGGGCGGGCTGACGCCGAAGACCAGCCATGACCTTTCGTCGCTGCGGATGATGACCTCGACCGGTTCGCCGCTGTCGCCGGAGGGTTTTTCCTTTGTTTATGAGGGTATCAAGTCCGACATTCATCTCGCCTCGATCTCCGGCGGCACGGACATCGTCTCCTGCTTCGTGCTCGGCAATCCGCTGAAACCGGTCTGGCGTGGCGAGATCCAGGGGCCGGGCCTTGGGCTGGCGATCGATGTCTGGGACGACGAGGGGCAGCCGGTGCGCGGCGAGAAGGGCGAACTGGTCTGCACCAAGGCCTTCCCCTCCATGCCAATCATGTTCTGGAACGACGAAGGTGGGGTTAAATACCGTGCCGCCTATTTCGAGCGCTTCGAGAACGTCTGGTGCCACGGTGATTTCGCTGAATGGACGGTCCACGACGGCATCGTCATTCATGGCCGTTCCGATGCCACGCTCAATCCGGGCGGAGTGCGCATCGGCACGGCGGAGATCTACAACCAGGTTGAGCAGATGGAAGAGGTGCTTGAGGCGCTCTGCATCGGCCAGGACTGGGACGACGACGTGCGCGTCGTGCTGTTTGTTCGTCTCGCGACCGATCGCGTGCTGGATGAGGATCTGGTCAAGGCCATCAAGAACCGCATCCGCGTCGGCGCCTCGCCGCGTCACGTGCCGGCCAAGGTGCTCCAGGTCGTCGACATCCCGCGCACCAAGTCGGGCAAGATCGTCGAGCTTGCTGTGCGCGATGTGGTGCATGGACGGGTGGTCAAGAACAAGGAGGCGCTCGCCAATCCGGAGGCGCTCGATCTATTCGTCGGCCTCATTGAGCTTCAGTCCTGACCCCCAAGGGATTTTAGTGCCGAAGCGGAGCCTCCGGTTCGATGATCGCGTCTACCGGGATGACATCCGCCACTGCCGGTAACGACTTGTTAAGCCGGATTTGGCATACCTTAACCAACTTGGAGGCCCACCATGAACGTGCGGCTTAGAACCTTCCGGTTCCGAACACATGATGTTGATCGATGCCTAACTCCGGTTGAACAGCATGATCTTTTAGGGGCGGCGAAAGCTGCCCTTTTTTCTTGCCTTTTTTCCCGGATCAGCGGCCACGATCGAGCGAACGCGACACCAGAATGACCGGGATCAGACCGGCCAGTATGATGATGATGGCGGCCACCGAAGCATCCTGAACCTTTGAGCGGGATGCATCCTCGTAGACCAGGGTGGCGAGTGTGTTGAAGTTGAACGGTCGAAGCAGGATCGTCGCGGACAGTTCTTTCAGGGTTTCGATGAAGACCAGAAGGGCTGCGGTCAGTACGGCCGGCCGCATGTTCGGCAACAGAACCTGGCGGAACGTTTGCAGGGCGTTGCGTCCGAGCGTGCGCGCTGCCATGTCGAGATGGGGCGAGAGCTTTTGGAAACCGGAGTCGATCGTCCCCTCGGCCATGGCCAGGAAGCGGACGGTTGCCGCGTAGACGATGGCAAAGCCGGTGCCGGAGAGCAGCAGGCCTGTTGAGATTCCTAGGCTCTGTCGCAGCACGCCGTCCATGAAATTGTCGAGACTGGCGAGCGGGATCAGCACGCCGATAGCGAGCACGGTGCCTGGAATGCCGTAGCCCAGCGAGGCAAGCCGGCTGGCGCTCGCTGTCAGCCGCGAGCGGTCGCTGCGCGCCGCATAGGCCAAGACGAAACCGAGGATCACGGTTGCCAAAGCTGCGGCCGAGGAGATGGTGATCGAGTTACCCAAGGCCCTGAGCAGGCGTGGTTCGGTGAAATCGCCGATGCGGCGCAGGGCAAAGCCCGCGAGCACGGCGACCGGGATGACGAAGCCGACGAGGGCGGGAAACGCGCAAATCAGGGTGGCACCAAAACCGCGCCAGCCGGAAAGTTTGAGACGCACGGCATCAATGGTGACAGCGGTGGTCTTCTGGCTGGCAAAGCGCTGCCGTCGACGCGCCTGACGCTCGATCCAGAGGAGCAGCACGACGAAGACCAGCAGAACGCTGGCGATCTGGGCGGCGCCGGCGAGGCTGCCGCGGTTGAGCCAGGTGTCGTAGATCGAGAAGGTCAGCGTCTGGACGCCGAGATATTCGACGGCACCAATGTCGTTCAGCGTCTCCATCATCACCAGTGTCAGGCCGACCATGATGGCGGGGCGCGCCATGGGGATCTGCACACGCGCGAACACACGCCAGGGGCCGGCGCCGAGCGTGCGGGCGACATCGGCGGCGGCTCGGCCCTGCATCAGGAACATCGACCGGCAGGCGAGATAGACATAAGGATAGAGCACGGCCGTCATCACCAGCACGGCGCCTCCGAGCGAACGGATGTCGGGAAAGCTGTAGTCGCGCGCCGACTGGAAGCCGAACAAGCTGCGGTAGAAGGTTTGCACCGGCCCGGTGAAATCGAGGAATTCACCGAAGGCATAGGCCGCAAGATAGGACGGAATGGCGAGTGGCAAGACCAGCGCCACCGAGAGCAGGCGTCGGAACGGAAAATCACACGAGGCCACCAGCCAGGCGCTGGCAATGCCGATCACGGCAGTGAGCGCGCCTGTCATCGCCAGAAGCAACAGGGTACGGCCGGTGGCGCGCGGCACGACGTTGGTGAGCATGTGCTGCCAGTTATCGCTGCCACCGGTTATACCGATCAGGAAAATGGCGACAATCGGCATGGCGACGAAGGCCGAGACAACCAGCGCGGCGACCGTAGGAGCAGGCAGGCGACGCCGCACCGCTCTGAAGTCCATTCTCTGCGCGCCGTGCAAGTCCGCTGCCAAGGCTTCGTCTCCCTGCTTCTTCCTATTGGCCGGCTTCATACGCGACCGTGTTTGAGCCGGTCTAACCGAAACCGACGGGGAAGGAAACGGGTTTGGGCAAGGTGCCAGATACGGCTGTGCTGCTGCGGATCTGGCAATGGGTTGTCATTCCGGCCCTGTGCGCACGAAAGGACGTCGCTGTCCGCCTGTGGCGAGCAATGTCACAAGCAACGATCGCCAGCCTTTGCAGTTGGAGCGGATGCTTCGAGGCTTGGCCTTTGGACAAGCCCTTCAGCAGAGGGGGCGAACGCTCATGGTTGCTGCCCCGCCCGTCGCCTCAATCCGCCAGGACGCGCTGTGACGGGAAGGTTATCTCGACCAGTGTGCCCTCGTTGGGGGCCGAGGAAATCGAGAAATTGGCGCGATTGGCATCGACCATGGCCTTGGTCAGCGGCAGACCAAGGCCGGTGCCATCGCCGCGATTACGGCTGCCCGTATGCACTTGGCGGAACGGCTTCATCGCCTGTTCCAGCTCGGTCCGGGTCATGCCGACACCGGTGTCACGGACCCGCAGCACGACGCTGCCGTTGGCCTCGTAGGCCGTCGACACAATGATCTGGCCGCCCGATGGGGTGAAGCGGATGGCGTTGGCCAGGATGTTCAGGACGATCTGCTTGATCGAGCGCATGTCGGCGACGACGTTGGGCACGGCTTGCGACAGGGCGGTGCGGACGATGACGCGCTGCCCGTTGGCCTGCGGCTGGACGATCGAGACCGCCGCCTGCACCGTCTCGTTGAGACCGACGGCGGTGAAGTCGAGATCCATCTCGCCGGCCTCGATTTTGGAAATGTCGAGCAGGTCGTTGACGATATCCAGCACGTGACGGCCAGAGCGCACGATGTCATTGGCATATTCGCCATAGCGCGGATGGCCGAGCGCACCGAAATGCTCATTCGCCATCATGTCTGCAAAGCCGATGATCGCGTTGAGCGGCGTGCGGATCTCGTGGCTGACGCGGGCGAGGAAGTCGCTCTTGTGTGCATTGGCCGTTTCGGCGGCACGCTTGGCGTTGCGCAATTCCTCCTCGGTCCGCTTCCATTGTGTGATGTCGCGGATCACGGCGCAATAGCCGTTCGACGAGGTGAGCTTGCCGATCGTCATGAACAGCGGCAGGAAGCCACCGGAGGCCTCGCGACCAATCACCTCGCGCCCATCGTTGAGCACGCTTGCCACGCCGTGGCCGGAAAGGCCGCCGAGATAGTCGAGGATCGACTTCTGGCTTTCGTGGGCAAAGAGCATGACGAAGGGTTTGCCGCGCGTTTCCGCCTCGTCAAAGTTGAACAAGGCGCTTGCCGCCCGGTTCATCGAGCGGATGTCACCGTCGGCTTCGAGGATGACGACGCCGTCCGTCGCGGTTTCGAGGATCGAACGCAATTCGTCGACCTCGACCTGCAGCCGGGCGAGGTGTTCTGCGCCGGCCTGACCGGTCTGACCCTGGGGCTCGCCACCGGAAAGCGGTGCCACGGTCGAAGCTTCCACCTCGGCTGGCTTTTCCGGCGTGCCTTGCACGGCGGCTGCTGCCGGGATCAGCGCCAGCATCAGCGCGGTCGCCCGCTCAAAACGGACCGATTGCAGGCGCGCGGTGACCGGCACCAGCCGGTCGTCGGCGCGAACGATCACCACCCGGCCCGCCTCTTCGCTCGCGCCCTCGAGGTCCTGGCGCTGGATTAGCACATCGAGCCCGCCGGCGGTGTCGAGTTCTTCGACGGAAGCGTAGCCGGTGAGGTTAAGGAATTCCGGATTGGCGTGGATCAACCGTTCGCCGATGTGGACGAGCAGCGCGACCGGCATCAGGTCGACGATCTCCGCGCTTAGCGTATTGTCGCGCTTGAGCCGCAGAGTGGCGAAATCTTCGGCCACGGCGTCTTCTTGGCCCAGCCCAGGCTCCGCGGCGAGCTCGTCTTGCGCCGGTAAGGTGTGAGGCGCCTGGAGCACTGTTTCTGCCGCAGCGGCTGCATCAGCACCGGCATCCGGTGTTTCTGCGGATACTTCTACATGCTCATGGTCGCTTTCGTCGGCATTGGCAAAGGGCGTGACCTTCTCCGACTCAACCGCATGGCGGGTCGCTTCGGCGGCTTCGTGGCGGCGAATTTCGCCCAGTGCCTCCGCAGCCTTTTCCCTCAGACCCTGCGGGTCGAGCTTGCGGGCGATCTCGAGAAAAGCGGCTTGCTCGCCGGGGGTCAGTCCGTCCCTGCCGTGCGCGCGACGCAACTCAAGCTGCACCACCTTGTCGGAATGGCGGCGGCCGGGCGTTTCGCTGATCTGCAGTGCGGGCGGTGCCACAGCGGCGCTACGGGTCACGTCGGTCATATCCGCCGGTGGCGCAAAGATTTCGGGCTCTCCCGTCTGGGTCTGATCATCGGTCGTGCTGGATGGCAAGGGGCCCTGCGTCAGCTCGGCAGATGAAGGCGTATCGGATGACGACATCTCTGGTTCGCCAGACGCCATCTCCGTTTCCGGCTCATCGTCGATCCCGCTTTCGACCATGAGGGTGTCGGTTTCCTCTTCGTCCGCCGGCAGTTCGTCGAGCAGCGAGAAGGCCGGGGCGGGTTGCGTCGGCGTTTCGCGGGTCTCGGTCTCTGTCGAGACAGCGTGAGGCGCGCTTTCCACGAAGGTCAGGCCGGTCCGGTTCGGGTCCTCGATCGCATCTGCCATGCGCACGATGCCGAAGCCGCGGAAGCCGTCGAAGTCGCGGTTGCGGGTATAGGTCGGCAGTGCGGCGAGATCGACCGGCACCATCAGAGTCGTGCCCTCGACTGGCCAATAGATCGTCTTGCCTGACCAGGTGTCTCGCCTCTGCAGCAGTTCGCCGATCTTGCCATCGGGATCGAGGTTGAAGAGGGCGGCCAGATCGGCAAAGGCAACGCCGTTGATGGCGGCGGCTCGCGGACCCACGGCCTCGGCGAATTCGCCGGACACATCGCAGAACCGGCCGTCGGCATCGATCTTCCAGACGAAGCGGGTGGCGCGGCGTTCGGGCGAGAAGGCGAAGCTGCCAGCTGGCGCGTCGCCTGTGTGTATCGCGGCGGCCGGTGTCGCCGGCGCTCTTGCCTCAGCCGTGTCCTCCGCAAGGGCAGAGGTCGGCAAAGCGTCGGCAAGCGGCTCGGCTTGGGCCTCCAACTCGTTTTTTGCGTCAGCGTTTGAGACGTCGCCGGCCAGGGCGGAAGCGGCCGGAGGCCGACCCTCGGGTTCTGCCGCACTGTCGGGGAGGTTCGGGATCGTGTCGATTTCCGTTTCCGCCAGCGGGCCGATCTCTGGCTCGAAGGCCTCGATGACGTCCGCCGCCTCGCTCAGTGCAGGGGCGGTTGCCTCTGCCACGGGGGCTGCCTGGCTGCTCTCTTCATCGTTCGTTTCATCCAGCGCCTCGATCTCGTCTCCGTCGAATTCCTCGATGTCGCCGATGGCGTCTACCACCTCGGCAAAGCCGGATTCCGCTGCCGCCGCGACGCCGGCGGCAATGCGCATTTCGGTCTCAGTCGAGACGGTTGGTTCGGCAACTGGCTCTGCAACGGCCGCAGGGAGATCGTCAGCCGGCGCTTTATCGGCGGCAGACTCGAAGTGGTCGGTCGGATCCATGGTGCCGAGGATTGTTTCGACCGCAAACAGGAGATGCATTGCTGGATCGGCGGACAGCTTTCCTATGGCGGCGGGCAGGTAACCCCGCCCGGTTGGAATCGGCCGTTTGACCAGATGATCCGCATCGGTGCCGGCCAGCGTGACAAGGGTACGGGTAGTTTGCGCGGTGATCTCCAGCGCGGCGAATTTTGCCGATGCGACGATGACCTCGCCGTCGCCGCCGAGCACGGCCATATGCGTGTCCGGATCGTCGAAGCCGGTCAGCATTTCCGCGGCGCGCTCGGCGAGCCCCCCGGGTTTGCCGAGCGTCGGCAGGGAAAGCAGCACCACCGGCTCGCCTTGGCGGATCTCGACCATTTCGGCGCTCGCCGTCACCGGAACGCGCTGGAAGCCAGAAGCGACCCGCAGGATCAGCGTGCGGTTGTCTCCAACCGAGCCGAGCTGGCGCGCGACCGCCTCGATCTGGCGGAAGGTCACGTCGCTGCGGTTCGGGCCTTCCTCGAGGAAGTCGTAGATGGAGGCATTGCCGAAGAAGCGTGCCCCCGCGCCATTGGCCCACAAGACCCGGTCGAGCGCGGGCGAGAACACGACGAGCGCTTCGCCGCGAGCAAAGCGCGGGCGAATGCTGTCGTGAACAGCGACATCGATGAACGGGTACGGAGCGGGCATGGTTAAACCTGTCACAATAGTTGCCGTCACAAACAGCAAATTAACAGATTTTTAATAGCTAGGCACGGCTTTTGGGTCCAGCAAAGCGTGAGCCTTTTGCCGAACACGGTTAACCGGCGTGACACGCGTAACAATAGCATTGTGCACTGCACAAATATATTGCAACGCACAACAGGCGGTGCTATATAGAAGTCATCGAACCGATACGAGCGCGCCGAAAGCGACCCGCTCAAAACAAGGAGCAATTGCAATGGCTGCCAATACCCCCAAGGACGTCTTTTCCTTCTCTGCCACCGCCTTCGATCCGGCCAAGGTGACCGAGACCTTCCGCGACTTCGCCGAAAAGGGCGCAGCCCAGTCGAAGGATGCCTATGCCAAGATGAAGACCGCCGCTGAAGATGCGACGAAGACCGTCGAGACCACGATGCAGACTGCCCAGGCTGGCACTGTCGAACTCGGCCTCAAGGCCATCGACGCGCTGCGCACCAATGCCGAAATGTCGCTGTCGCACATGGAAGCCCTGCTCGGTGTGAAGTCGATCGCCGAACTCGTCGAACTGCAGACCTCCTTCATCCGCAAGCAGGCCGAAGTCACCGTCGAACAGGCCAAGGCCATGCAGGAAGCCGCCAAAAAGGTGGCTGAAACGGTCGTGAAGCCGGGCAAGGAAGCCGCTGAAAAGGTCATGTCGACCTTCAAGGCCGCCTGATTTCAAGTCAATATCCTCCCAAGGATCAAAGGGCCGGGCATTCGCCCGGCCCTTTTTGCGTTGCGTGCAGAAAGGGCTTGAAAAAAAAGTCGGCTGCCCGTATGTGACGCCTCACGACGTTTTCGAGCGTCGAATGTGCGGTTGTAGCTCAGTTGGTTAGAGCGCAGGTTTGTGGCACCTGAGGTCGGAGGTTCGAGACCCCCCAACCGTACCATTTCTTCCACAGAAAATCAGATCTTCCGAAGAGATTTCGACGGGTTCGAGAAGTCGAAATCCTGGTTTCGAATTCTGCGGAATGCCTACGGAATATCCTGCGTCGGAAATTGACTTCGCCGTACGTCCCGACAAAGCGGTGCAAGACGCGATCGCGGCGATTTCGATCATCGCGTGAAGTGCTTTTTTGCGCACTGGATCTTCACCGCCTGAAGGGGCTAAGGAAAACGCCAGTGTTTGTCGACCCGCGCAACGTCTACCGAGCATCTGAGCCAGAGGCCTATGGTTTCATGCTGCTTTGGCGTGGGAAGAGAATAAAGCAAGGAGCCTAACGGACATGCGCTATTTCATCACGGGCACGGCAGGTTTTATCGGTTTTCACCTGGCGCGGCGTTTGCTCCAGGAGGGGCACGAGGTGCTGGGTTATGACGGGATGACGCCCTATTACAGCCTTCGTCTGAAGGAAGCGCGGGTTGCCGGCCTTGTGCAGTTTCCGCAGTTTCGCGCCGTCGAGGCAATGCTGGAGGACCAGGACACGCTGATGGATGCCGCGCGTGCATTCCAGCCAGACGTGATCATCCATCTCGCGGCCCAAGCCGGTGTTCGTTACAGTCTGGAAAACCCGAAGGCCTATCTCGATTCAAACCTGATCGGCTCATGGAACGTGCTTGAGGTGGCCCGAAAGCTGAACGTGGGGCACCTGATGCTTGCCTCGACGTCATCGGTCTACGGCGCCAATGCGCAAGTGCCGTTCTGTGAAACGGACAAAGCTGACGAGCCGTTGACTTTCTATGCCGCGAGCAAGAAAGCGATGGAGGCGATGGCGCACAGCTACGCTCACCTCTACAAGGTGCCGACGACCGCTTTCCGTTTCTTCACGGTTTATGGCCCGTGGGGTCGACCCGACATGGCGCTTTTCAAATTCGTCAAGGCAATGATCGAGGACCAGGAGATCGAGATCTACGGCGAAGGCAAGATGAGCCGCGACTTCACCTTTGTCGATGACCTCGTGGATGCAATTGTCGACCTGTCACTCATTCGCCCCGCTGAGGAAAATCGGGTCGCCGGTATCGACACGTTGTCACAACAAGGGCCGTTCCGCATAGTCAACATCGGCGGTGGTCAGCCCGTGGGGTTGTTGGACTTCGTTGAAACAATCGAAAACTGCATGGGCAAATCTGCAAAACGGAAGATGTTGCCGATGCAGAAGGGGGACGTACCGCAGACCTTCGCAAGTCCCGATTTGTTGCTTGCACTTGTCAATCGAAAGCCATGCACGCGTCTGGATGTTGGCGTCGAGGCATTCGTCAATTGGTACAGAGAACATCAAAGTTACCTGACTTAGCCGGTGAACCATGGCGCTGGAGGTGGCTCGGGAAAAGTGAGCGGCTGAGGTAAGCGGTTTTGGACTCATGCGTCAGGCAGCGAGCGATTTGAGGCGGGCCGGCTTCCGAAGCGTGTTAACGCGGTGTCCACCTTGACCGGTTCCTCGGCCGGCGATAGGCAGCGTTCGGTTTTTCACTGCGATCTTTTCCCTCCGCGCTTTCCCAGGACGCCCGATGAAGCCCAAGGATGTTGCCGTCTATCTGTTCCTGGCTATCGCCTGGGGGCTGTCCTTCCTGCTGGTGCTCAAAATCGTTGCGGCCTTCGGTTGGGTCGGCGCGGTGACTTTCCGTTCCTTTATCGCCGGGATGACGCTTTTTCTTCTGGCGCGGGCAACGGGACGCGGCCTCAAGTTTCGTGGTGGCTGGTGGGCCTATGCGGTCGTCGGGGCGACCACGGTTGCCGGCCAGTTGATCGGGCTTTCCTATGCCACGCCGCTGATCGGCACGGCCATGGCGGCGATCCTGGTCGCCACCATCCCGATGTTTTCCATGCTGATCGGCCAGGTCTGGGGCCTGGAGCGGATCACGCCGCAGCGGCTCGCCGGCCTGCTGATCGGCTTTACCGGCGTGGTTCTGCTGGTCGGCTTCCCCGCGGTGCCGGTGACAGCCACCTTCGTCTTCGGCTGTGCCGGGACGATCTTCGCGTGCCTTTGCGCCGCCTTCGGCAGCAATTATGCCAGCCACAAGCTGAAGGGCGTCGGTGCCTGGGAGGTGACGATCGGCGCCTTCCTGCTCGGCGGACTGATGACCCTTCCATTGCTCTTCGTCGTGCCCGTGCCGCATGTTCCGCGGCTCGTCGATTATGGTTATCTGCTGATCGCCGCCATGGTTATGAGCGGAATGACCTATGTGCTCTATTTCGGGCTGGTCGCCTCGATTGGAGCGACACGGGCGATCAGCGTGGAATTCGCCGTCACCGCCACTGCCGTTCTGGTCGGCGCGGTCTTCCTGGGCGAGCCGCTGTCGATCATGCAATTGGCAGGCGGCGGCGTCATTATCGCCGGCTGCGCCCTGGTGCTCGGACTGGTGCCGGTCAGAAGACGCGACCGGTCCGCAGCCTGAAAAGCCTAGCCGAAAGGGTGATTACGCTCAGGTGATGAGGAAGTAGACACCACTGGCGGCAATGGCGAGGCCGAGCGCGCGCACCAGCATGCCGTTCCAGATACGGCCAAGGCCATAGCCGACAGCGATACCGAGTATATGGATCGCACCGGTTGAGACGACGAAGCCGACGGTGAAGGCGGCCGGATCTGCGGCGCGCAGCGTCAGTTGCCCGTGCGGGTAGCCGTGGAAGATCGCGAAGAGGGCGACGATCAGCAGGGCCGCCCACTCCGGCGCTTTCCAACGCGCCGCGATGGCGCCGCCAAGGGTGATCAGCGAAAGGGCGATGGCGATCTTGATCGTCGCGTCCGGCATGAGGCCCAGCATGCCGGCCACTCCGCCTATGCACATGATCAGCGGAAAGGTGGCCGGTAGCGACCAGACGGCCCGCCCGCCCATCTGCGCGCCCCAGAGCCCGACAGCCAACATGGCGAGGAAATGGTCGAACCCGGCAAGGGGGTGGCCGAAGCCGCTTCCAAAGCCGCCCATCACGCCACCGAGGTCATGGGCGAACGCCGTAGAAGGGGGGCTGGAGGCCAGGATGAGGGCAAGGCAGCCGAGTGCGGTCGAGACCGTCGATCGACGCGGACCTGGGTTGTCCGTCGCCGGGCGGTGACGGTCGGACCTCGAACAATGGGTCATGGTGGGATCTCCGGTATTTTCGCCGTCAGCACGGCCTGTTGCCTCGTCTGCGACACAGATCCATCTACAATCAACGGCGATTCGGGTATAGTCGAGGTGGGCGCGGGGTTGGGCGCAGCGCCAGTTTTATGTTCGGTCGCGAGGGCGACGACCAGACCAAGGACTAAGCAACGCCGCAAACGCGCCAGCCGATTTGGAGATTTGGACAATGCCGTTTTCTAGACTGCCCATTGGCTTTGCTGTTTCTTCGCTTTTTGCCGTACTGGTGATGGTTGCCGTGCCGGGCAATGCCGAGGCCCATATCCTGCAGGGCGAGACGGGCGGCTTCCTCTCCGGTTTCGAACATCCGTTGTCGGGCATCGACCATCTTCTTGCGATGTTCTGCGTCGGCCTGTGGGGCGCGCAGATGGGCGGGCGTGCCGTCTGGTCGTTGCCGATCGTCTTTCCGCTGATCATGGTGCTGGGTGGAATGATGGGCATTGCCGGCCTGCCGCTGCCGGCGGTTGAAAGCGGCATCGCCCTTTCCATTATCGTGCTCGGCGCGGCGATCGCTTTCGTCTGGCACCCGCCGGAATGGTTGGCCGTGCTGGTGATCGGCGTTTTCGCCATCTTCCATGGCTATGCCCACGGCGCTGAACTGCCGGCAGCGAGCGACCCAGCCGATTTTGCCATCGGCTTCGTCGTGGCCACAGGCCTCATCCATATTGCCGGCATCGCCGTTGGCCTGGCCTTTCAGCGGTTCCGGGAGGGCGAATTGTCCCGTGCGCTGGGGGGGCTGATCGGTCTCGGAGGTCTCTATTTCCTCGTTGCCTGATCAGGGAGGGCGCGCTCCCATGTTGCGTGCGGTCATGCTGCGGGCAGGCTCTGCACTGGCGCTGACCGGCCTCGTTGCGATCGCGGTCGCATACGCTCTCTCAGGCCAAGCGCGTTGGGTGGATTTTCCGCTCGCATCGCTGATCACTGCCGAACGGCTGCTGCCGCTCGTCGGTCTTGGCTTGCTTCTCGGGCAGATGCGAGGGGGCGGAATGGCCGTCGCCATGGCGCTGTTTGTCGTTGGAGCAGGCTTGGGTATAGCGTTTCGCGAGGTGTTTTTCGTCCTGGCCGCACGGTTGCCGGGTGCTGGCGCCCACATGTTCCTGACGGGGCCGATCGCCTGCGTGCTGATCGGTGTTCCGCTCGTCCTGCCTCGCGCCATACGGCCCTGGTTCGCCTTTCCCTTGCTGGCGCCGGCCGCTGCCGTTCTCGCCATCGCGACGCTGCTCGGCGATCCGACCCTGCATGCGAGAAGTTATTTGCCTTCGGCGCTTGCGGTGGAGGCATGGCTCATCGTCAGCATCGCATTTCTTGTCTCCGGCTTCTACCGCCCCTGGCTTGCGATCGCGGTGCGCATCTTTGCCAGCTGGTTGATCGCCATCGGCCTGCTCTATGGCGGCGCCTATGTCGCCTCGAAACGGACCGCCCCGGAGCCACCGCCTTTCCCGGCAATGTCGGGGGCGGACGAAGATGAGGGTTTCGGTCCGATCCTGAAACAACTCGATGGGGCGGGAAAGTAGATGCGCTATAGCCCAAGCTCCCGCCGCTGTCTGGTCACGCTCCTGCTCTGCTGTGCCTGGCCATTTGCGGCTGCCGCGCACCCCGATATAGCAGTCACCGCTCGGCTGCTCTTCGATGTAAAAGCCGGTCGGCTGTCCTCAGTGGTCGAAAGCCTCGCGTTCGATGCCGGCTATAGCCGACGCTTGCTCGACCGCTATGACCGGGACGGGGATGGTGCCTTTGACGAAACGGAAACGGCTACACTGCGCCAATCGTTGATCGCCGATCTCCAGCCCCTCGGTTTCTTCGCCGAAGTCAGCGCGAACGGCCAACCGCTCCGCCTGCCCACGCCAGCTGCGTTCCATGCGGCGAGTGAAGGCGGAATTGTCACCGTCACCCTGGCTTTCCTGCTTGACGCGCCGGTCGACCTGCCGCCGGGACACGCCGTCGAGGTGCTGCTGCGGGATCGGGACTATGTGGTCGCTTTAAGACTGGCAGAGCAGGCGCCAGTGGTCATCCGCGGTGACGATGGGCGCTGTGCCTATCTGCTGAAGGAGAGGCTGGATCTTGCCTATTTCGGTGGGCTGGTGGTGCCGCAGACGATCGACTTCTCCTGCCATTGAAGCTCATCATTCGCGCCGCCATGCGGGGCTGCGGATACAACCTATGCAAAAGATAATTTGACGGCGGTTGCAATTCGGTCCGATATTTCTTGTGCGACTTGTATGGGATCTCTGGGGAGGGTGTGCGTCACTCTTCCGCGAAAAGAGGGAGGATTGCCGTGACATCGAGGATTGCCGTGACATCGAGGACTGCCGTGACATCATTGCCGAACTTACCCGCCATTCCAGGTTGGCCGTCATTGACCCCGGGTGATTACGTCGGGGAGCCGCCCAAATTTCCGGGATCGATCAGCGATTTCGATGCTGCGATCCTGCACTATGAGACGCTGGTCGAGGATGCGCGCAATCAGGTCATTCGCAACGAGGATGCCGAGAAGCTGGAAAACAAGCATATCCGAGAGGAAACCCGATATATCGTTCGGCAGAACAAGCTGATCGCCGAGCGCACGCGCAAGGGGCTCAAGATACCGCCGGAGATCTATTCCAACATCGAGGGCTCGCAAGAGGCGATCGCCGAGGCGAATGAAGTCTTGCGGCTGTTGCCCGGACACAAGGCAGCCTGGGCCGCCGAGCGTGACAGGCGGAGGAAATGGCTGAGCTATCTGCGCAAGGAACGGAGCAAGGGGATCGGCAAGAGCGGTGAGGTGCGCAAATGCGGATCCCGGAACACGACGACCGGCGCACCGTGCCAGAACGAGAAGCACTATCGCAAGGGCAGCGGCTGGGGCGTATGTCTGACCCCGGGCCATTAGACTCGTTGCTCCTGATCAGACAAAGATCTGCCGGCTCTCGTCGATCAGTTCCTGTAGGAACTGCACCACTGTGCGCACCCGCACCAGCTCGCGGGCGCTTTCGTGATAGGTCGTCCAGTAGGCGCGGCGGATGGTGATCTCCGGCAGGATGCGGACCAGTTCGTCGTGCTGGCGGGCGATGTAGTCGTGCAGGATGCCAATGCCCGCGCCCGAGCGCACGGCCTCGGTCTGGCCGATGGCGGAGGAAATCTCGAACGAGGATTCCCAGCCGCGCATGATTTCGCCAGTATAGGACAGCGAGGCGGAATAGACGAGGTCCTCGACGTGGCCGATCAGCGTGTGTTCGCGAAGCGCCTCGACATTGGCCGGGCTGCCGGCCTCGGCGAGATAGGTCTGCGAGCCGTAGAGGCCAAGCGTATAGTCGGTGAGTTTGGAGGATATGAGGCGCCCCTGTTCCGGCCGCTCGATGGTGATTGCGATATCGGCCTCGCGCTGGGACAGAGAGAAGGCGCGTGGCACCGGCACGAGCTGGATCTTCAGCGCCGGATAGCGGCGGGTGAGAGTGCCGAGACGCGAGGCCAGGAAAGCCACGCCGAAGCCGTCGGGCGCGCCGATCCTGACCGTGCCCGCCACCGCGCTGTCGACCCGACCGATGTCGGACTGCGCCGCCAGCATCTCGGTCTCCATGCGCTCTGCCGCCCGGCTGAACACCTCGCCCTCGGGGGTGAGCTCGCAGCCATTGGTGCGGCGCACGAGGAGGCGGGTCTTGAGCGATTCCTCCAGCGCCGTGATACGGCGCGACAGAGTCGCATGGTTCACTCCCAGCCGGCGCGAGGCTGAGAGGATCTGACCGGAGCGCGCCACGGCGAGGAACATGCGCACATCGTCCCAGTTCATTTCGTAGTCCTTATGTCGAAAAATGCACAACGGTTCTGTATTCCAGAACATTGCTTTGTACAAATCGAAGTGGGATGCTCCCACCATCAAAAGACCCTTGAGGAGGCATATCCATGCGAGAAATCGGCCATTACATTGGCGGCAAGCACGTCGCCGGCACGAGCGGACGCTCGAGCAACGTCTTCAATCCGGCTACCGGCGAGATTCAGGCGACCGTCGCGCTCGCGAGCGACGCCGAACTTGACGCCGCCGTCGAAAACGCCAAGGCGGCCCAGCCTGCCTGGGCTGCGACCAACCCGCAGCGCCGCGCGCGCGTCTTCATGAAGTTCGTCCAGTTGCTGAACGACAACATGGACGAACTCGCGGAAATGCTCTCCAAGGAGCATGGCAAGACGATTGACGACGCCAAGGGCGACATCATCCGCGGCCTCGAGGTTTGCGAATTCGTCATCGGCATTCCGCACCTCTCCAAGAGCGAATTCACCGAGGGTGCCGGCCCCGGCATCGACATGTATTCGATCCGCCAACCGGTCGGCATCGGCGCGGGCATCACCCCGTTCAACTTCCCCGGCATGATCCCGATGTGGATGTTCGCTCCGGCGATCGCTTGCGGCAATGCCTTCATCCTCAAGCCGTCCGAGCGCGATCCGTCGCTGCCCATCCGCCTAGCCGAACTGATGATCGAAGCTGGTCTCCCGGCCGGCGTTCTGAACGTCGTCAACGGTGACAAGGGCGTGGTCGACGCGATCCTCAATCATCCCGAGATCGGCGCCGTCTCCTTCGTTGGCTCGACCCCGATCGCCCGCTACGTCTATGCTACCGCCACAGCCAACGGCAAACGCGCCCAGTGCTTCGGTGGCGCCAAGAATCACATGATCATCATGCCCGACGCGGACCTCGATCAGGCCGCAAACGCGCTGATCGGCGCCGGCTATGGCTCGGCTGGCGAGCGCTGCATGGCGATCTCGGTTGCCGTTCCGGTCGGTGAGGAAACCGCCAACCGCCTGATCGAAAAGCTCACGCCGATGGTCGAGAAGCTGCGCATCGGCCCGTACAATGACGAGAAGGCCGATTTCGGCCCGGTCGTCACGAAGGAGGCTCAGACCCGCATCCTCGGCCTGATCGACCGTGGCGTGGAAGAAGGCGCCAAGCTCGTCGTCGACGGCCGCGGCTTCAAACTTCAAGGTTACGAAGACGGTTATTTCGTCGGTGGCTGCCTGTTCGACGACGTCACCCCGGACATGGACATCTACAAGACCGAAATCTTCGGACCTGTTCTCTCGGTCGTTCGCGCCAAGAACTACGAGGAGGCCCTGTCTCTGCCGATGAAGCATGAATACGGTAACGGCGTGTCGATCTACACCCGTGACGGCGATGCTGCCCGCGACTTCGCCAGCCGCATCAATATCGGCATGGTCGGCATCAACGTTCCGATCCCGGTTCCGCTCGCCTACCACACTTTCGGCGGCTGGAAGGCCTCGTCCTTCGGCGACCTCAACCAGCACGGTACGGACTCGATCAAGTTCTGGACCCGCACCAAGACGGTCACCTCGCGTTGGCCGTCGGGTATCAAGGATGGCGCAGAGTTTTCCATTCCGACGATGAAGTAAGCCTGCTGCCCCTCGGATCGCCCCTCTCTTCGCACAGGGAGGGGCGATCCGCTCTTCGGCCTTGGTCGGAGCTGGCGCTTCACAAATCAGACAAAACAAAAACGGGCCCGAAGAGGCCCGTTTTCATGTCTGCTTGCTGAAGCGGCAATCAGTTGGACGGTCCGTCGTTCAGGCCAACCTTGTCGACAAGTTCCGACGCCGTCTTGCGGTTTGCGGCGATGTCGGTCAGCGGCAAGGTATCCGGCTTGATTGGCCCGAAGGACTTGACGATCTCGGACGGTTCCGCGCCCGGCGTTACCGGATATTCGAACACCTGTTCGGCATAGATTTGCTGAGCTTCCTTGGACGACAGGAATTCCATCAGCTTGATGGCATTGTCCTTGTTCGGCGCGTGCTTGGCGAGGGCCACGCCGGAAATATTGACGTGTGTTCCACGGTCGGCGGCGTTGGGGAAGAGGATCTTGGTGGCGGCCGCCCATTCCTTCTCTTCCGGGTCCTTGTCGTTGGTCATCATCAGGCCGACGTAATAGGTATTGCCGAGTGCGATGTCGCACTCGCCGGACATGATCGCCTTCGCCTGGCTGCGGTCGTTGCCGTCCGGCTTGCGGGCGAGGTTCTGCTTGAGGCCGGTCAGCCATTTTTCGGTGTATTCGGCGCCGTGGTGGGCGATCATCGAGGCGAACAGGCCGATGTTGTAGGAATGCTGGCCATCGCGCATGCAGAGCCGGCCCTTCCATTTCGGATCGGCGAGTTCTTCATAAGTGATCGCGGTTTCCGGCACGCGCTCCTTGGAGGCATAGACAACACGGCCGCGGGTGGTCAGTCCAAACCATTCGCCGGCCGGATCGCGATATTGCGCCGGTATTCTCGTGTTGATGGTCTCGTCGACGAGCGGCTGGGTAACGCCGCCATCCTTGGCTTCGACGAGACGGCCGATGTCGACGGTCAGAATGACATCGGCTGGCGAATTGGCACCCTCGGCGGTGATGCGCTCGACCAGGCCCTTGTCGAGGAAGAGGACGTTGGCCTCGATTCCTGTCTCCTTGGTGAATTGGTCAATCAGCGGCTGGATGAGTTCGGGCTGACGATAGGAATAGATATTGACCTCGCCATCGGCCCGCGCGGCTGCGGCGGAGGCCCCGATCGCAGCGGTGGCGAGCAATGCGGCGCGCAGGCTTCTCATAGAAAACATGGTAACTCCTTCCTTGGGTCCCTATTTTTTGTTGAGTGGCATATTCATGAATTGGTCCGAGCTGTCAACGGCGTCGTCATTTCGTCACAGACACGTGATGGCTGAACTTGAGTGTTTTGGAATTGTTCAAAACTACGAAATCCGCTATATGAGACTCACGACGAGCCTAGGGAGATCCGCATGCGCTTGACAAAACAGACGAATTACGCGGTTCGCATGCTGATGTATGCGGCGGCGAACAAGGATCATCTCAGCCGTATTCCGGAAATCGCCAGGTCTTATGGCGTATCGGAGCTTTTCCTGTTCAAGATTCTCCAGCCGCTGACCAAGGCCGGCTTGGTCGAGACCGTGCGAGGCCGCAATGGTGGCATCCGGCTCGGACGCCCGGCCGACAAGATCACTCTGTTTGACGTGGTCAAGGTCACCGAGGATAGTTTCGCCATGGCGGAATGCTTCGAGGATGACGGTGACAGCGATTGTCCACTGATCGACAGCTGCGGCCTCAACTCGGCTCTGCGCAAGGCACTTAACGCCTTCTTCGATGTTTTGGCTGGTTACACGATCGACGATCTGGTGAAGACACGGCCGCAAATCAATTTCCTGCTCGGCATCGACGAATTTGGCAAGGGGCCCAGCGCTCCGAGGCCGGTCGTGCCCCTTTCCGCCTCCTGAGTATCCTGCATTCCATTCGACCCCGTCGCTCATCCCAAGCGGCGGGGTTTTTCTTTGCCCCGGCGCCGACCTGATCGCTGAAAAACCGCGTTTCGCATCACGTCGACCCTTGAGCGTCAGCATCAAGAAACGTACGTTCACGTAAACGGAAGGTCGACTCGATCGACCGGGCGGGGAGGGCGCGCGTTGGTGCTCAGGAGTAGCTTTGGGAGGAGCAACTCACATGTTCGATTACGTGATTGTTGGTGGTGGATCGGCGGGTTCGGTGCTGGCGGCGCGGCTGAGCGAGGATCCGGCCATCAAGGTCTGCCTGCTTGAGGCTGGCGGCAATGGCCGTGATCTGCTCTTGCGCGTTCCGTCCGGGGCCGCGGCGGTCGTGCCCGGATGGCTCCGTTCTGCCAACTGGTGCTTTGAGAGTGAACCGCAGTCCGAACTCAATGGCCGGCGCGCCTATCAGCCGCGTGGTCGCGGGCTGGGCGGCTCGAGCCTGATCAATGCCATGCTCTATGTACGCGGCCACGCCGGTGACTATGACGATTGGGCCGCGGCCGGTTGCAAGGGCTGGTCCTTTGCCGACATGCTGCCCTTCTTCGTGAAATCCGAAGACAATGAGCGCGGCGCTTCCCCTCTGCATGGGGCAGGTGGCCCGTTACAGGTCTCCAACGCCGACTGGGCACGGCCGATCAACCAGGCCTTCATCGAGGCGGGTGTCTCGCGGGGCTATCGGCACAATGAGGATTTCAACGGCGACAACCAGGAGGGGCTGGGACTCTACCAGGCGACGCAGTTCTGGCGTGGGCCGAAGAAGGGCGAGCGCTGCTCGGCGTCGGCCGCCTACCTGCATGATCATCTGGCTCGGCCGAACCTGACGATCGTCACTGGCGCGCGCGCGAGCCGTATCCTCACCGACAAGGGCCGGGCGACCGGTGTCGCCTATCGCCTCGGGCGGCGGCAGGAAAAAGCGCTGGCCGGGCGCGAGGTGATTGTATCAAGCGGCGCGCTTCAGTCGCCGCAGTTGCTGATGCTCTCGGGCATCGGCCCGGCCGAGACGCTGCAGCGTCACGGTATCGCGGTGGTCGCGGACAGATCGGAGGTCGGAGCGAACCTGCAAGATCATCTTGACTATACCAGCGTCTACCGTTCCGCCGATACCGACATGATGGGGATCGGCCTGACCGGTGCACGCGACATGACGCGGGCGGCGGGAGAATGGCGACGCGACGGCACAGGCATCCTGCGCTCGACCTTTGCCGAATCCGGCGGTTTCCTCAAGACCGATCCGGCGCTGAATCGGCCCGACGTCCAGCTGCATTTCGTCACCGCCATGGTCGATGATCATGCGCGTCGGATGCACATGGGCTACGGCTATTCCTGCCATGTCTGTCTGCTCAGACCCCATTCTCGTGGCCGCGTGTCCTTGAAGAGCGCGGACCCGATGGCATCCCCCCTGATCGACCCGGCCTATCTGTCCGACCGGCGCGATGTCGATGGCATGCTCGCCGGCGCACGGGTTATGCGCGACATTATGGAGGCCGCCCCGTTGTCCCGCTATCGCAAGAGCGAACTTCATCCAGCTGGCTCGTCCGACATGGAACTCGAAGCGGCGATCCGGGCTAGGGCCGAGACGATCTACCATCCGGTCGGCACTTGCCGCATGGGCGCTGACGATGCTTCCGTCGTCGACACGGACCTGAAGGTGCGCGGCGTGGACGGCCTACGCGTCGTTGACACCTCGGTGATGCCGACCCTTATCGGCGGCAACACCAATGCGCCGGTGATCGCCATGGCGGAGAAGATCGCGGGCGCGCTTCGGGCCGGTTAGGCTGTCGCGTCTGACGGTTGGCGGCCTGCTGCGTCCGACGGCTTGGAAATCGCGGCGTCGCTCATTAAGGTCGCCGCGAAACGGCACCGCGACGAATGAGGAGCATGCGATATCTTGCAGGAAATCTCGACCAGCCGCCCGGCGGCGATCATTGTCATGGGTGTAAGCGGCTGCGGCAAATCCTCGGTCGGGGCGGGATTGGCCGAAAAACTGGGCCTGACCTTCATCGAGGGCGACAGCCTGCATCCGGCCACCAATGTTGAGAAAATGGCCAAGGGTACTCCGCTGACGGATGACGACCGCTGGCCATGGTTGGACATCATCGGTGGCGAAATAGCCGCATCGCTGGAGCGGGGCGAGGGGATCGTGGTGTCCTGTTCTGCGCTGAAGGAGGTCTATCGTGACCGTCTGCGCACCGTGACCGACGGAAATCTCGCCTTCATCTATCTGCACGGCTCGCGCCAATTGTTGACGGAACGCATGGGCGCCCGCACTGGCCATTTCATGCCGCTGTCGCTGCTGGACAGCCAGCTTGCCACTCTGGAGGCGCCGACTGGCGAGCCCGGTGTCGTCACTGTGGATATCGGACAAAGCATCGAGGGCATTGTCGCCGAGGCATTGGCAGGGCTAAAGGGCTAGCCAACCGGTCCATGCCACTTGCGCAAGAGGAATTTCGCCTCAGCCCTGCCCATCCAGCGACAACAATGGATGATAAAGCTCCGGCCGGCGGTCGCGGAAAAGGCCCCAGGCGGCGCGTTGTCTGGCGATGCCGTCGAGATCGAAGCTGGCGGTCAGCACCGTTTCACTGATGCGGTCGGCCTCGGCGACCTTCGCACCCGTCTGGTCGGTGATGAAGGATGAACCGTAGAAGATCAGTTCCGTCCCCTTGCGGCCCGGCTCCAAGCCGATGCGGTTGGACGCGATCACCGGCATCAGGTTTGCAGCCGCATGGCCCTGCATGACGCGCTGCCAGTGGGCGGCGCTGTCAATGGTCGGATCCTGCGGCTCGCTGCCGATCGCCGTCGGGTAAAGCAGCAGTTCGGCACCCTGCAGTGCCATGGCGCGGGCGGCCTCCGGGAACCATTGGTCCCAGCAGATGCCGACACCGATCGTCGCATGCTTGGTCTGCCAGACCTCGAAGCCGGTATCGCCCGGAGAGAAGTAGTATTTCTCCGTATAACCCGGTCCGTCCGGGATATGGCTCTTGCGGTAGAACCCGAGCACGGTTCCATCGGCATCGATGATCGCCACGCTGTTGAAATAGCTCTGCCCGGCCTTTTCAAAGAAGCTGATCGGAAGCACGACGTCCAGCTCGGCGGCGAGCTGGGAGAAATGCCGGATCAGTGGATTGCCCTCGAAGGGCTTTGCCAGATCGAAGAATTCGGCGATCTGGTCCTGACAGAAATAGGGCGCTTCGAACAGTTCCTGGACCAGCACGATCTGCGCACCGTCAGCGGCAGCCTTGCGAACCAGGCTTTCCGCCCGGACAATATTGCCGGGAATGTCCCAGGTGCAGGCCATCTGGGTCGCGGCGACGGTGATGATACGGCTCATGTCCTGTTCCTCAAACACCGAGCTTATCGCGCATGCCGTACCACCATGCGCCGAGCATGGTGAGCGGCACGCGGAAGGTCTTACCGCCGGGGAAGGGCAATGCGGTCAGCGACGACCAGACGTCGTAGCGGCCGGCGTGGCCGGCGACCGCCTCACCGAGGATCTTTCCGAGCAGATGTGTCGTGGTCACGCCATGGCCGCTGTCGCCATGCGAGAAAAATACGTTGTCGGCCAGCTTGCCCATGTGCGGAATGCGCGTCAGCGTCAGAGCGAAATTGCCGCTCCAGGCGAAATCGATCTTGGTGTTTTCGAGCTGTGGGAAGGTCTTCAGCATGTTCGGTCGGATAACGCCGGTGAGATTGGCCGGATCCTGGCCACCGTAACCAATGCCGCCGCCATAGAGCAGGCGGTTGTCGGCCGTGCGACGGTAGTAATCGAGCACGTAATTGGCATCCTCGACACAATAATTGGCCGGCAGCAGCTCCTCGATCAGCTTGGCGTCGAGCGGTTCGGTCGCCATGACCTGCGACGAGACCGGCATCATCTTGTCGGTGATCCTCGGCAGTAGCGAGCCGAGATAGGCATTGCCGCATACCAGAACGTATTTGGCGGTGACGGAGCCCTGTGCCGTGCGGACAACTGGGTTGGCGCCCATGTCGACGCCGGTGACGCGGGAGTTTTCGAAGATCTCGCCGCCAAGGCTTTCGACCGCTGCGGCCTCGCCGAGCACCAGGTTCAGCGGATGGATATGGCCGCCGAGCTTGTCGATCATGCCGCCGACATAGCGATCAGCCTTCACATATTTGCCGACTTCGGCCTTGGAGACCATTTCCAGGCCCGTATGGCCGTGCTTTTCCCAATGGGCCTTCACATGCGCCATTTCGCGGATCTGCTTGTCCGTGAAAGCGGCGAAGAAGCCGCCGTCGACGAGATCGCAGGCGATGTTGTATTTGGCGACGCGCTCGCGGATGATCTGCCCGCCTTCCAGCGACATTTTTCCGAGTTCGACGGCATTTTGCTGACCGTAGCGCCGAGCGATCGTTTCGAGGTCGCGGCTGTAGCCGTTGACAATCTGGCCGCCATTCCGGCCCGAGGCACCAAAGCCGACCCGCTCACCTTCAAGCACGATGACGGAATAGCCGTTTTCGGCGAGTTGCAGGGCGGCCGAAATGCCGGTGAAACCGGCGCCGATCACGCAGACGTCGGCGGTACGCTCACCCTTGAGGCTCGGGCGCACCGACTTGTCGTTTGCGGAGGCTGCATACCATGAAGGTGCATGGCCGGGATTGGTGGCTGACGTGTTCATCGTGGCTTTCCTCTCACACGGTCCGGATATAGGCGTCGTATTCGACATCGGTTACGCGCAGCGCGAATTCCGACAGTTCCTGATGCTTGCAGGCTGCGTAAAGGCTGCGATACTGCGGGCCGAGCGCCGCATAGGCAAAGCTCGACTTGGCGAAGCGCTGAAGCGCGTAGTCCCAATTGGTCGGCAGCGGTTCGTGGCTGACGGCATGGTCGTCGCCGGAGATGGCTCCGCCGGGCGAAGTCTTCTCCTTCATACCGGCAAGGGCCGCGGAAAGGATCATTGCGATCACCAGATAGGGATTGGTATCGGCGCCGGCGACGCGGTGCTCGATGCGGGTTGCCGCCTTCGGCGCGGTGATGACACGCACCGCTGCCGAGCGGTTGTCAAAGCCCCACGAGGCATAGGTCGGCGCGTGTTCCGAAGGCGTGAGCCGGCGATAGGAGTTCTGGTGCGGCGCGAAGATTGCCATGCTCTCGCCCATGGCTTCCAACAGCCCTCCGACCGAGTGCATCAGGCGTTCCGAGGGACCGTCTTCGCCGACATAAATGTTCTTCCCGTCCTCATCGAGGACGGAGAAATGCACATGCATGCCACTGCCGGCCTGCATGCCATAGGGCTTGGCCATGAAGGTCGCATCGAGATCGTTGCTGCGCGCGACGCCCTTGACGATACGCTTCAGGAGAACCGCATAGTCGGCGGCGGCCAGAGCGTCCGGCACGTGGTTGAGATTGATTTCGTACTGGCCGGGGCCGTTTTCGCGCAGCGTCGTGTCGGCTGGCACATTCTGAGCGCGGGCCGCCGAGGCGATGCCGTAGAACACGGCCTCGAAGTCCTGCAGTTCCGAAATCGACAGCACCTGCGTCTGGCCGGTATGCCAACGGCCGTCGCGCGTATTCGGCGGACGCACCGGGTCGAGCGCCGAGCGGACCGGGTCGATCAGATAGAATTCGAGTTCCGTGGCGACGACCGGCGTCAGCTTCAGCTTCTTGTAGCGTTCCAGCACGGCGGCCAGCACATTTCGCGGATCGGCGTAGAAGCCGGTGCCATCCGTGTTTTTCATCGCCAGGAGAACCTGTGCCGTGGGACGTGACAGCCAGGTGACACGCGACAGCGTTCCCCACACCGGGTAGCAAATGCCGTCTGGATCGCCCGTGCCTTCCGCCAGACCTGCCGCATTCACGTCGCGGCCCCAGACATCGAGCGCATAGACCGAGCGCGGGATCGCCATGCCTTTGGTCAGGACGTCCAGCGCCCGTTCGCGCGGGATCCACTTGCCGCGCGGCACGCCGTTGACATCGATGACGAAGGCTTCGAGCACTTCGATATCGGGATTTTCGGCAAAAAAGTTTCGTGCGTAACTATCAATGTCCATGAGGCACCGTAAAAAGGAAAAAAGATACGTCGATCGGATCTGGAGGCGTTGAGAAGACGCGCACACAAGGGTGCACCGCTAACGGTGTGCCGACTTCGCGTTATAGATCAAAAAACGTATCATAACCTTGCCAGTGCCTGCTAACCCCTCGACCGGTGGCGCATCATGTGCGCCGCTTGTTGTCCGGTCCTCCGTCTGCAGAGACGGATATTTGGTCGGTTGACCAAAATAACCATACCAGCAAAATACCGGCATTTCCAGCCTGTCGCGGCACGCGGTGCCTTTTTCGGCCAATCCTGGTGCGAGATTTTCCTTTTTTGCGGTGTCCGGGCTCCATGCCGAGGAGGGGGGCATAGGATTTTAAGCCGTGAGTTAGGTCCTTTGACAGTGCTTACGGATTGAAGCGTTCTGCGCGATAGGCCGACATGTCGAGGAAAGGCTTTTCTCCGGTTATAGCCTCGGCGATCAAGCGGCCCGTGACCGGGCCAAGTGTCAGGCCATGGTGTGCGTGACCGAAGGCAAGCCAGACGCCCTGGTGGCGCGGCGCCTTGCCGACGATCGGCATCATGTCCGTCGTGCAGGGGCGCGCGCCCATCCACGGTTCTGCATCAAGCCGCCCAGCGAGCGGGAAGATGGTGCGCGCTACCCGTTCGGCGCGTTCGACCTGAACCGGCGACTTCGGTGCGTCGCGGAACGCGAACTCCGCACCGGTGGTCAGGCGAATGCCCTTGTTCATCGGCGCGAGGAAATAGCCGCGCTCCTTGTCCATCAGCCAGTTGTTCAGCGTGGCATTTCCGGCGGGGGCGTAATGCATGTGGTAGCCGCGCTTGACGCCGAGCACGAACTTGTAGCCGAGTTTGCGGGTGATTTCCTCGGACCAGGGGCCGAGCGCGACGACGACGTCCTTGCCTTCGACGATGCCCTCATCGGTCTTCACCTGCCATCCGGCCCCGCTGGGGCGCGGCGCGAGCGTGGTAGCATCGCCCATGACGAAACGCCCGCCGAGGCTCTCGAAATACTTGAGGTAAGCCGCGGTCAGTCCATGCGGGTCGAGCACCGACCAAGGGTCGTTCCATTTCAGACCGCCGACGAAATCGCGGCTCAGGTGCGGCTCGGCTTTGGCGAGTTCGGCCTTGTCGAGACGGGTGTAGTTGATGCCGTATTCGCGGGTAAGGCGGTCGGCCTCGGCAAATTCGGTGTCACGCACGGAATCGCTGCGGAAGGCCTCGACCCAGCCATCCTTGCGGATCAGGTTGCCGGCACCGGCGGCTTCGATCAGGTCCTTGTGTTCGCTGACCGAGTTCTCGATCAACGGCGCATAGGCACGCGCAATGGCCTCGTGACGCGCCTTGTTGGAGTTCCACCAGTAGCGTGACAGGAACGGCACCAGCTTCGCCATTGCCCGGATGTGATAGTGGGCGTCGATCCGGTTGTTGAGCCCGTAGCGCAGGATCAGGCCGAGATCCTGGGGGAAACCATAGGGTACGACGCCCTCGCGCTGGATCAGGCCGGCATTGCCGAAGGAGGTTTCCTCGCCCGCGCCACGGCGATCGACCAGCACCACCGAACGTCCACGACGCGCCAGATGAATGGCAGTGGAAACGCCGATAATGCCGGCGCCGAGCACGATGGTATCTGCAGTCATGTTCCCTGAATTCCGTATGGATAATGAGACCCGGACCATGCAATCGCGTTCCTTGTTGTGCAAACGAAAAAATACCGCAATTGCCGATTTCCCTACGGGCGTTGCAGAAATGTGGGAGGTGTGCCGCGGCAGTCTCAGGCTTTTTCTGCCTGTGGCTGAAGCGCATCGGTCGCATGCTACCAATACGCGCCGCGCCTTTCCGTTTTGCGATGTTGTTGGGGGCAGGGAAACGGCGTGGTCTAATGCCGCAGCGTCGCCGCGCTCGGCTGCATTGTTTTCTCGCCATATCAAATCAAGTATCGTCCAGCGACCGCCCGAGATTCATGGCGCGGGAGGTGACGGAGGAACGCAATGCGCATGTTGATGCTGGCGGGTGGTTGGCTGATGGTCGGCATCGGCGTGGTCGGCGTCTTTTTGCCGGTGCTGCCGACAACGCCCTTCATGATACTCGCCGCAGCGCTGTTTGCACGCTCCTCGCCGCGTTTCGAGCGATGGCTGATCGATCACCCTCGTTACGGCCAGCCGCTGCTCGACTGGCGTAGGGAAGGGGCGATCTCCCGCAAGGCCAAGGTGGCCTCGGTATCACTGATGTCGGCAAGCTATCTGCTCGTCTGGTTCGTCGGCCCGCCGCAGCTCTGGCTGAAACTGCTCGTTGGCGTGATCCTCGTCGCCTGCGCGGCTTTCGTTCTCACTCGGCCGATGCCGAGTAATTGAGCCGCCTTGCCGTTCTGCGCGCTATTCCTCGAGGGCGCGCCGGAGCCGGCGCAGGATGACGCCGCGAGCCTTGTCATCGCCGGCCTTGGCAAGCTCCTGCTGCAGATCAAGCACCAGCGATTGCAGGTCGTTGTGCCAGTCGCGGTGACCGGGGCGCGCCGGATCGATGCGTGGCGGCTTCGTTTCGGATTTGTCGATCGCCCCGTCGGCGCCTAGCTCGAAGGTTGAATCGATGCGCGGCACGAGGATTCGTTCGGCCGGCAGGAACGCGGACAGGCGTTGGCCGAAGGCCGCGAGGGCTTCCTCTTCGCCGTGGACAAGGAAAGTGCCGGCATGGATCGGCAAACGCTTTTTCACCCATTCGGTCAGCTCTCGGCCATCGGCATGGCCACTATAAATGTCGAGTTCGCGGATGCGGGCCCGCACCGTAATCTCGTCACCCTGGATGCGCACGGTCGAGGCTCCCTCCTGAAGGATCCTGCCGAGCGTGCCGGCGGCCTGGTATCCGACCAGAAGCACCGTTGCCTCTTCCCGCCACAACCAGTTTTTCAGTCTGTGGCGGATGCGCCCCGCCTCGCACATGCCGGAGGCGGCAATGACGATGTGGAACCCGCGCATGTTGTCGATCGCTTTCGACTGCTCGACGCTCTCGGTGAAGCGCACATTATGCGCCTCCATCGCCTCTGCGAGCAGCTTGCCGTTTTCCAGTTCGCGCGCATGGCGGCGAAAAATCTCGCTGGCACGGGTGGCGAGCGGCGAATCGATCAGGATCGGGCAAGTCTCGATCGCTCCGCTACGCATCAGTTGGACGAGGTCGGCCAGCAGTTCCTGGGTCCGCTCGACGGCAAACGATGGGATCAGCAGCGCACCGTTCGGATTGGCCGCCTTGCGCACCTCGGCCTCCAGCGCATGGCGCCTGGTGCGCTCGTCGACGATTTCGCGGTCGGTGTCGCCATAGGTGCTCTCGCAGATCACGTAGTCGAAATCCTGCGGCGCCTCCGGGTCGTATTGCAGCAGCTTATGGCTCGGGCCAAGGTCGCCGGAGAAAAGCAGGCGCAGCATCTTGTCGCGGGTTTTTATCTCCATCTCGACCGAGGCCGACCCGAGCAGGTGACCGGCGTTCCAGAAGCGGAAACGCAGACCGGGCGCCGCCTGCTGCCAGCTCTTCAGCGGTACGGAGCGCATCATCGTCACGGCCCGGGCGGCATCCGCCGCATCATAGATTGGCTCGACCGTGTCGCGGCCGCGACGCTGGTTGCGACGGTTGAGTTGGTTGACTTCGCTCTCCTGGATATGGGCCGAATCCGGCAGCATGACGGAGCACAGATCGACGGTGCCGCGCGTAGCAAAAATCGGTCCCTCGAAGCCGGCCTTGGCGAGTTTCGGCAAGAGGCCGGAATGATCGATATGCGCATGGGTCAGGATGACCGCGTCGATCTCGGAGGCGACGAAGGGGAACTCGCGATAGTTCAGTTCCTTCTCGCTCTTGGAGCCCTGGAACATGCCACAATCGACCAGTACCTTCGCTTGGCCTAGATCGATGAGGAAACAGGATCCGGTCACTGTGCCGGCGGCACCATGGAAACGGAGAACGGGATAGGTTGTCATCGCATCGGTCCTGGTCTGGGTCTTGCTTGTGGCGAAGGGGCGTGAAAGAAATGGCGACCAGTCTTCCCCGGAACAATCATCCTTCGTCAAGCCTTATAATGGCCGCATGCCATCTGCAGAGATTCTGCATGCAGGAGGTCTCGGGGCCCCGTCGATTTGACCCCCGCGCCGCCATACGGCATTTTCGCCGCCGAATCGTCCCTGCTGTCCGCAGGCAGGGGAATGCAAGAAGACTGGAACCGCGATGAAGACTCCCCTGGCCGCCCCCGCCCCCCCCGGGGTCCCCGCCGACACGATGGTCTCCGAGATGGGGCCCTGCGGCGGCACGGCAGGCGTTCCTGCGGCGGGCGAGGCGCAAAGCCTGAAGCCGCCGATATTCCTCGTCGGCTTCATCTCGTGGAAAACTTTTATGGACCAATGGTTTCCAGATCATCAGGTGATCCGCCTCTCCACGGGGCCGAAAACCCTTGCCTCCTTTGTACGCAAGATCCCACGTATTCTTCGCGACCGGCGGTCGCAGATCTATGTCTGGAGCTACAAGTCGCCGCGCGTGGTCGAGATCTTCTGCCGCCTTTTTGCTGTTCCGCTGGTCCGGGTGGAAGACGGCTTTCTGCGCTCGGTCCAGCTCGGTGCGATGCATGTGCCGCCGCTGTCGCTTTGTTTTGCGGAAAGAGCGCTTTATTTCGATGCAACCGTGGAAAGCGATCTGGAACATCTGCTTCAGACCTACGATTTCGTCGCCGACGCCGGCCTGATGGAGCGCGCGCGGGCCGGCATTGCGGCCCTCATCGCGTCGCGACTGAGCAAATACAACAGCGGCCAGGATACCGACATTGAGGCGCTATATGGCCCCAAGCGTACACCGCGCATCCTGGTGGTCGGTCAGGTCGAAGGCGACATGTCTATGATCAAGGGCATGACCCGGCAGATGACCAACAATGATCTTGTGCGCGCCGTTGTCAGGGAAAACCCGGATGCACAGGTTATCTACAAGCCTCATCCGGAAGTGTTGAGAGGTATTCGCAAGAAGCCGGTGCAATCCAGTCCCGACGAAGTGCGTGACATCTGTCTGGTGCTCGGCGAGGACGTTGCGCTTGCCGATGCCTTCGAGACGGTCGACCGCGTTTACACCATGACGTCACTGTCCGGCCTAGAGGCGTTGATCCGCGGCATACCCGTCACCTGTTTCGGCATGCCTTTCTATGCTGGCTGGGGCGCAACCGATGATCGCGAGACCTGCTCGCGCCGCACCCGTCGCCTGACTGTGGAGCAAATCTTTGCCGCCGCCTATCTCCTCCACCCGCGTTATCTCGACCCCACAACCGGCGAGAACCTAAGCTTTGAAGAGGCGCTGGCGCTGTTGGCACGGATGAAGAAGGGCTGAGACGACGGCAGCCCGAAGCTCTCAAGCCTCAGCCATCGGGGGATTCCCATTCTTCACTTGGGCCAATACGACCATAACGCGCGTTCTAGGGCGTGCCGGTGCTCAACTGGCGGGCATGCTTAAACGGCGCTACAGGGGCGATATGTGGTGTCAAAATGAATGATACCTAGTCAGGCGTCGCAGAGCGATATGTTGGCGCGCGCAGTGAGGCCGACCCGCCGATAAGTCATTGAAAAATACGTGTGAAAAAGAATTGGCTGTGGAATTATTTCTTTATGTCCGCCCCTGTCGGCGAAAACTGTTCAAGGCGATCATTGTTAGCGAACAATTTTGACCCGTCGCTTTGCGACTGGACTTCCGTTGGCAAGGAAGCAGTAGTGCATTGAGGCGAGCCACTGGTCGGCGGATGCCCGAGCCCGAGCGTCGGGCTTCACGCGGTGCAAGGCCCGATATCCGGGTCCAACCGCGTGGAGACCAAGATGACATCATCGATAGACCAGACCACTTCTGAGGCCACCGTGGCAACGTCACCGAAGTCGTTCGCAAAGCCAGTGACGACGAAGGCCGGTAGTCAGGCGCGCGCCGGCAAGAAATCCAAGAAAGATCAGCTCGCTGCGATGATATCAAAGCCTGATGGCGTGCGCATTACGATCCTGGTTGAGCGGCTTGGCTGGCAGCCGCATACGGTGCGGGCAGCACTGTCGGGATTGCGCAAGCAGGGCCATCAGATCCTGGCATCCAAATCGCCGAAAACGGGTGAAGCGGTCTATCGGCTGATGACGCCGATGCAAACCGGTGTGACTGCGCCGGAGGAGGTGGCATCGTGAACATAGTCGCGACGGTGCCTGTCACGTCTGCTCCTATGACCAAGTTTGAGGCTCTCGAACGTGAGGCCTGCCTCAAGCACTGGCGTAAGCAATTTGGTCACGAGCCTCCGCGTTACGTGTCGGTGGAATTCATGCGCCGCGCGTTTGCATTCGAGGCGCAGGTCAAGATCTATGGCGGCCATTCGAAAGCGGTTCGACATGTCCTCAGGTCGATTTTGAAGGAGGTCGAAACGGGAAAGCCAAAGGATGCTTCAAAGGCAGTGCCATCTCCCGTGACGCTGCGGCCAGGCACCTATCTTGTGCGCGAGTGGAACGGCCGACCCTACAGGGTAGAGGTGACGGAGAATGGTTTTGTAATGGACGGCAAGGCCTATGGGTCGCTTTCGGCGATCGCTCAGAAGATCACCGGCACGATCTGGTCGGGGCCTCGGTTCTTCGGGCTGGCCAGAACATGAAGATCGTCCGCTGCGCCATCTACACCAGGAAATCTTCGGAGGAGGGATTAGGCCAGGAGTTCAACTCACTCGATGCGCAGCGGGAGGCCTGCGCATCCTATATCGCCAGCCAGAAGCATGAGGGTTGGGTACTGGTGCCAGAGTATTACGATGACGGGGGCATCTCCGGTGGTACCCTGGAGCGGGCGGGGCTGAAGCGCCTGCTGAAAGACATCGACTCCGGGGTGGTCGACCAGATCGTCGTTTACAAGATTGATCGGCTGACGAGGTCGCTGGCGGACTTCGCCAAACTGGTGGAGCGCCTGGATAAGGCCAATGCCTCATTCGTCTCGGTCACCCAATCCTTCAACACGGCAACCAGCATGGGACGGCTTACTCTGAACGTCCTGCTATCCTTTGCGCAGTTCGAGCGGGAAGTCACGGCGGAACGTATCCGCGATAAGATCGCTGCCTCGAAGCGGAAGGGGCTCTGGATGGGTGGTCAGGTGCCGCTTGGCTACGAACCGGATGGCCGCTCGTTGAAGATCGTCGAGGACGAGGCTGAGACGGTGAGGCGCATCTTCGACCTCTACCTGCAACTCGGGTCGATCTATGAGGTGCGGCAGGCAGCCAGTGACCTTGGCTTGCGCACCAAAGGCCGTCCGAGATTGGGGGCGAAGAAGTATAGCAATGGCAGAAAAGGCAACGCCAAGGGAGGTCGAGGTCGGCCTGATGGCTCGGGTGTATACCAAGACGCTGAAGACGGCGCCGCGCCGTCAGTCATCGGCCCGGCGCCATTCGGGGCTACCAATATCTATTACATCCTGACCAACCCGGTATATGCCGGGCGCATTCGTCACCGCGCTCAAACCCACGAAGGAAACCACCCGGCGATCATCGATTCTGCGACGTGGGATCTGGTGCAGGAACAGCTTGCGGCATCGGCGGCCCGTCAACGCGGTGTCAGCAATTGTGCCAAGATCTCGCCCTTGGCCGGAAAACTGATCGACGACACCGGCGACCGCTTCACACCGAGTCATTCCAACAAGAATGGCGCGCGTCTGCGCTATTACATCTCCAACCGTCTGATTAGCGGAAAGAAACAGGATGAAGCGACAATGGATCGGGGATGGCGGCTTCCGGCGCCGATGCTGGAAAGCCAGCTTAGCAATGCCATTGTGCGGCACCTCATCGATCGCCTTCCGATTGACCTGTCTGTTTCCCCGTCGGTGGGTGAGATGGAACAGGTGCAGCGTCGGCTTGAGACAATGGCATCCGACACCGAACACCATCTGCCAGCGCTGTTGAAATCTATCGATCGAGCGACGATTACTCAGGGCAAGATCGATGTGGTGCTGATCGACCAATGGATCGCTGAGATGCTTGAAGTGCATCTTGACTGGATCAACCCGGATGCTCTGACCTTCACCACAGGTTTCCAATACCGGAAGCGGGGTGTGGAAACAAAACTGATCATTGGTGCCGGACCCGTGAAATCCCGCGACGAAGTTCTGATCCGCAACGTCGCCAAGGCGCAGCAATATTACGATGCTATCAAGCAGGGTCAAAGCTTCGAAGAGATCGCCAAAACCGAAAACCTTTCCACGCGCCGGGTGATGCAGATCATCGACCTGGCCTTCCTGGCGCCAACCATCGTCCAATCGATCGTAACTGGTGACCAGCCGATGGGCTTGACCACCAAATGGTTGTCGAACAATCCGATGCCACCGGATTGGCTCGCCCAGCGGCAAATCATTACGACGCTGTGAGCCGCGCTGCTCCTCAGATTCGACGCTCTACAATCCGCGTCCGATGCGGCATTCTCAAACTGCAAATCTGGAAATGGCGAGGGCAGACTCAAGGCTCAAGATGGCAGCGTTCCGCGGCCTTTTGCTGTCTGCCAAAACTTGGCCGCAGCACAAGCGTTTGAATTATTGAGAGTTTTTCCGGTGTTCCGCTAGCTTGCAAGAAATTCTGCGGAGATTGGCTGGGGAACCTGGATTCGAACCAAGATTAACGGAGTCAGAGTCCGTCGTTCTACCGTTGAACTATTCCCCAGCAGTGGGTGACACTTGCGTGTGACCCGTCGGTGAGGCGGGCTTATAAACAAAAGCCGGCGACTTGCAAATACCTGTTGCGAAAAAAAATGACGTGCCTGTGGAGAGGCTCTTTGCAGCCGCACAACGTCTCGCTTGTGAGGGCGTGGGGCGACCAGAGGGATAGGGTCCGGGAGAAGTTCGGGCGGGATTGGTGGGACGGCGGAAAAACAGTTTGGCTAAAACGCCCGTCGCTGATATTCTTTTTTCAACGAAAATCGAAAATGGCGCCAGCGGCATGCCTTTGAGGGCCTTGCGCGGTGCAACGGAAAAGTTCAGTGACAGACCCCGATCGCGGCTCCAAGCCGTCAAGCGAGGGGGCGTCGACGGGAAAGCGCAAGGGCGGTGGATCCCGCCGGCGCGGCAAGGCTGGAAAAGGCGTTCCGAAAGATACGGGCGTTGCTGTTCCAGCTTTGGAGGCGGTGGTGACAGAGCCACGCGCGTCGCGACGTCCTGAAATCGAAGACGCCGAAGGACCGGCCCGCAAGCGCAAGCGTCGACGGCGAAAGCGTGCGCCGCAGTCGCCCTCGACCCCGCCCGAGAGTGTTTCCTCCGCCGTGAGCCAACCATTGTCGGCAGGTGCCGCCAATGCGTCTGCCGGCGTCGGCAAGCCCGGACGCAAGCGTCGACGCAATCGCGGCGGGCGCGGTCCGCAAGGTCGGCCGCTGACGCCTGCGGCTCCGGTGCAGGCGACAAAGTCGACGCCCGCAATCGCTCCGGTCGCCTCCGGGCACAATACCCATCATGCGCAGGGCCCGCGCCGCAGCGCAACGGTTGAGCGTTTCCGTTCGCCCGGCTCCGAGCCTTGGCCGGACGATCTCTATGCCGCGCTCGACCTCGGCACCAACAATTGCCGCCTGCTGATCGCCCAGCCGACCCGTCCGGGCCAGTTCCGCGTTGTCGACGCATTTTCGCGCATCGTCAGGCTCGGCGAGGGTCTCGGCACCCATGGCCGCCTCTCGGCCGAGGCCATGGATCGTGCCGTCGAGGCGCTCAAGGTCTGCGCCGCCAAGCTTGCCGGGCGAGACATCCGCCGCATGCGGCTGATCGCCACCGAGGCATGCCGCGCCGCCGAGAATGGCGAGGAATTCCTCTCTCGCGTTCTGGTCGAGACCGGCCTGGAACTGGAGATCATCAACCGCGAGACAGAGGCGAGGCTTGCCGTCTCTGGTTGCTCGTCTTTGGTAGGCCGGGAAGCCCGTTCCGTCGTGCTGTTCGACATCGGCGGCGGATCGTCGGAAATCGCTGTGATCTCGATCGGTGAGAACCGTTCAAGCCGGCTTGCCAATCACATCACCCACTGGACGTCGCTGCCGGTCGGCGTCGTCACATTGTCGGAACGCCATGGTGGCCAGCATGTGACGCCCGAGATCTTCGAGGCGATGACGCAGGAGGTCGAGGCCATGCTGGCTCGTTTCGACTGCCCGCCGCTCACTGACAACACCGGTCGCCCGCCGGAGAACTTTCATCTGATCGGCACCTCGGGCACGGTCACGACGCTGGCCGGTGTCCATCTCGACCTGCCGCGCTATGATCGCCGCAGGGTCGATGGGCTCTGGCTTTCGGATGATGAGGTCTCCGCCATGCAGGCGAAGCTTCTGTCCTGGGATTATGCTGGCCGGGCTGGCAATCCGTGCATCGGCCCGGACCGCGCCGATCTGGTTCTTGCCGGCTGTGCGATCCTCGAGGCGATCCGCCGCCGCTGGCCTTCGAACCGCATGCGGGTTGCCGACCGGGGGCTGCGCGAGGGATTGCTGACTGACATGATGGCCGACGATGGGGTCTGGCGGCGCAATCGCCGCAGGCCGTCGCACGACAGGGAGCGTTAACGCCATGACCAAGCCACCGATCGGAGGCAATCGTACCGGCCGCAAGCTCGGCCAGAAGGTCAAGAAAGGTAAGCTGAAGGCGTCGTCGCGACGCTGGATCGAACGCCATATCAACGACCCCTATGTGCAGCGGGCGAAGCTCGAGGGCTATCGCGCGCGCGCCGCCTTCAAGCTGCTCGAGATCGACGAGAAGCACCAGATCCTGAAAGGTGCCCGGCGCATCATCGACCTTGGCGCGGCACCCGGCAGTTGGTCGCAGATCGCCGCCAATGTCACCGGTTCGACCGATGACGACATCCGCGTCGCGGCGATCGACTTCCTCGAGATGACGCAGCTTCCGGGAGTGAAGATCCTGCAACTCGACTTCCTCGATCCGGAGGCCCCGCGCCTGCTGATCGAAGCGGTCGGCGGTACGCCGGATGTGGTGATTTCCGACATGGCGGCCCCGACCACCGGTCATCAGAAGACCGACCATCTGCGTACCATGCATCTGTGCGAAGTCGCGGCTCATTTCGCCATCGAGGTTCTGGCCGAAGGCGGGCATTTTCTGGCCAAGACCTTCCAGGGCGGTACGGAGAAGGACCTGCTCAACCTGCTGAAGCAGAACTTCCGTCAGGTCGTGCACATCAAGCCGAGTTCGTCGCGCGCCGAATCGGTCGAGATGTTCCTGCTGGCCAAGAGCTTCAAAGGGCGCAAGCCGGCGATTTTGGTCGACGCGGCAGAGCAGAGCGCCGTGAGTGAGACTGAGGGCCGCGTCGGCAGCGAGTAAGGTAAGGCGCAGCTTTCGCTTACTTCACCGTGACTTCGGTGGCGACCTCGTCTTCAGCGCTGGCCAGGCGATGGCCAGAGACGGCCGCGCCCGTTTCGCGCGTCAGTCTGAGGATCGGCAAGACCGCGAGCAGCGACAAGGCCGCCACCACGCCGAAGGCGATGTGGAAGTCGGAGAGCGACAGCGCCCGGCCATGGATCGCGGTCGCTGCTTCAAGGATCGCTGCGGCGACGGCTACCCCAAGTGCCAGACTGATCTGCTGCAAGACAGAGCTCATTGAGGTCGCCTGGCTCACCTGCCGGTCGTCGATCTCGGAATAGGCGAGCGTGTTGATGCCGGTGAAGAAGAACGAGCGGCAAAAGCCGGCGAAAAGCAGGAAACCCATGACGACAACGATCGGGGTTGCCGCCGTGAAAAAGGCGTTGGCGGCGGTGGTTGCCGCGCCGGCCGTTGCGGCGACAGTGAGGACCTTGCGGAATCCGGCTGCGGCAAAAACACGTTTGGCCATGAACTTTGTGGTGATCGCGCCGAGTGCGCCGATGAAGGTGACGAGTCCGGATTCAAACGGGTTCATGCCGAAGCCGAGCTGTAGCATCAGGGGCATGAGGAAGGGCACGGCTCCTGTGGCGATGCGGAAGATCGAACCGCTGAGCGCGGAAACGCGGAAGGCGACGTCGCCAAACAGGCCAAGGGCAAGCAGCGGCGCGTCGTGGCGCCGGGCATGACGCACGTAGAGGGCGGTGGCGATCAATCCGATCACCGTGGTGCCGATCCCGACTTCGATAGGCAGGGCCGGCAGGCTGATCACCGACAGACCGAACACCACGCCGGAGGCGGCAAGACCGCTCAACACGAATCCCTTGAGGTCGATTGGCGGGGTCTCGATCGGCGCAACGGCGGGCAGGTAGAGCGTCGCCAGCCAGATGCCGACGATGCCGATCGGAGCATTGATCAGGAAGATCCAGTGCCAGCTGAAATAGGTGGTGATGAAGCCGCCGACCGGAGGGCCAGTGAGTGGGCCGACCAGCGCCGGAATGGTCAGAAGCGCCATGGCCGAGACCAGTTCGCTGCGCTTGGTGGTGCGCAGCAGCACGAGTCGTCCGACCGGCGTCATCATCGCGCCGCCCATACCTTGCAGGAAACGCGCTGCGACAAAGGCGGGGAGCGAGCTGGCTACGGCACAGAGGATTGATCCGATGACGAACACGAGGATGGCGATGCGGAAGATCTTCTTTGCCCCGTGTCGGTCGGCCATCCAGCCGCTCACCGGGATGAAGATGGCGAGCGCCACCATGTAGGAGGTCAATGCCAGCTTCAGTGTGATCGGCCCGACGCCGAGATCGGCTGCGATTGCCGGCAGCGCCGTCGCGATCACGGTTGAATCCATCTGTTCCATGAACAGGGCCACGGCGAGAATGAGCGGGACTATGCGGTTCATCTGGAGATCGCGGGGCTGAATTGGCATCGGTGCGTGGTGGGCAAGTCCAAGCGCTCGACTTAGCGGTTCGCGTGCTATCTGCCAACCCCGCGCGCCCTGGCTTCAGCTTCGTGGATCACGTCTTGGTGAAGCGGCTTTCCCTTGTTGTGCTTGCTTCTATTTGAAACGCCGGATGTTCGCGAAATGCGGATACAGCGGGCCGAACAAGAGGAGATGAAGATGGTCGAAATCAACAGACGCGTTCTTTTGGGTGGAGCGGGCCTGGCGCTTGCCTCGCCGCTGATCATGACCCGCGCCGCTGTGGCGCAGGCTGCCGATAGCGCCATGGACATCGACCATGCTATGCCACCGGAAACCCACCGCTTCAAGGTCGGAAACTTCGAGGTCGTGGTGGTCAAGGATGGCGCGCGTGCCTCTGGCAAACCCCAGGCGATCTTTGGCATCGACCAGACGCCGGACGCCGTGGGCGAGCTTCTGCAGGCCAACTTCCTGCCGCCCGACAATTTCGTGAACAGCTTTGCCCCCGTGCTGGTCAATACCGGCTCGGACGTCATCTTGTTCGATACCGGGATGGGCGAGGGCGGTCGCGCCAACGGTCTCGGCCGGCTGGTGGAAGGGCTAACCGCTGCCGGCTACACGCGCGAGGACGTGTCGATCGTCGTGCTCACCCACATGCACGGCGACCACATCGGCGGGCTGATGGAGGGCGGCCAACCGGCCTTCCCGAATGCCCGCTATGTGACGGGCCAGGTGGAATACGATTTCTGGGTCGACCCGGCTCGCGCCGGAACGCCTGCCGAGGGCGGACACAAGGGCGTTCTTGCCAAAGTGAAACCACTGGCGGACAAGATGACCTTCATCGTCGACGGCGGGGACGTCGTCAGCGGCATCACGGGCATGGCCGCCTTCGGCCATTCTCCGGGCCATATGATCTATCGGCTGGAATCGGAGGGACGTCAGCTGGTTCTGGCCGCCGACACGGCGAACCATTTCGTGCTGTCGCTGCAAAAGCCGGAATGGGAAGTAAAGTTCGACATGGACAAGACCGCAGCCGCCGCGACCCGCAGGCGGGTGTTCGACATGATCTCCACCGACAGGCTGGCCTTCCTTGGCTATCATATGCCGTTCCCGGCCGTTGGCTATGTCGAGAAGGTCGATACCGGCTATCGCTATGTGCCCAAGAGCTACCAGTTCGACATTTGAGATCGTGCGCCGGCCCCTTCGGGCCGGCCAAAGGCGCGGTGGTCAGGCGCGGCGGTAGAGATCTTCCGTAGCCTGGTCGAGCAGTTCAGTCATCCGTGCCTCGATCTCGCTGTCCTTGACCGAAACGCCGGCAGCCTCGAAGTCCTGACGCAGCCGCTCCAGCAGGCGGTGCGGCTCGTTGGCTTGGCCGCTTGCGAGATCGCGGGCGTAGCCTTCGGCATCCGTTCTGCCCATGGCGGCGGCGGCCCAGCGGCCGACCAGAGCGTTGCGGCGGGCTTTCACCTTGAAGAGAAGTTCCTGCTGGCGTGCGTATTGGCTTTCAAAGGCATCGGCGCGTTGCTTCAGAGAATTCATTTTAAGCCCCGTTTTCTTGTTGTTGACCTCTCTTCGTGAAGGTCATGTAAGGCTTTTAACTTGCCGGTATTCAGATTTCGTGCAGAGAATGCGTAAAGTTTTGCGCATCGCACCATTATTCGCCTCCTGGGCCTGCCGGTGCGCGTTTTTCTATTCCCTTCCTGTCATGAACGTGTTACCTGCCCTCGCCAACTTCCAAGCATTTCATGCAGGAGCATCCGGGGACTTTCCCTTTTCCGGAGGATTCTGCCTATTCAACTGAAGGAAATTGGCAATGGCACGGATCGTAGTTTCGGCAACCGGCGTGGAAGCGCTTACCTTTGACGACGTCTTGCTTCAGCCGGGGCATTCGGAGATCATGCCGGGGCAGACCAATATCTCCACCCGTATCGCCAAGGATATTGATCTTTCCCTGCCGATCCTCTCTTCCGCCATGGATACCGTCACCGAGAGCCGTCTGGCCATCGCCATGGCGCAGTCAGGCGGTATGGGCGTCATCCACCGCAACCTCACCCCGACCGAGCAGGCCGAAGAAGTCCGGCAGGTTAAGAAGTTCGAGAGCGGTATGGTGGTCAATCCGGTCACCATTGGCCCGGACGCGACACTTGCCGAAGCGCTCTCGCTGATGAAGTCGCACGGCATCTCCGGCATCCCGGTCGTCGAGAACGGCGGACGGCCGGGTCGCCTCGTCGGTATCCTGACCAATCGTGACGTGCGCTTTGCCTCCGATCCGTCGCAGAAGATCCATGAGTTGATGACCCACGAGAACCTGATCACGGTCAGGGACGGCGTAGAGCAGAGTGAGGCCAAGCGCCTCCTGCACTCGCACCGCATCGAAAAGCTGCTGGTTGTCGATGATGCGGGCCGTTGTGTCGGCCTGATCACCGTCAAGGACATCGAGAAGTCGCAGCTCAACCCGAATGCCGCCAAGGATGCCCAGGGTCGCCTGCGGGTTGCCGCTGCCATCTCCACCGGCGACGACGGGCGTGAGCGGGCCGAGCGCCTGATCGACGCCGGCGTCGACGTCATTGTCGTCGATACCGCTCACGGTCACAGCCAAAAGGTGCTCGACGCGGTTGCCGAAGTGAAGAAGATGTCAAACGCTGTCCGCATTATCGCCGGCAACGTGGCAACCGGTGAAGGCACCCGTGCGCTGATCGATTACGGTGCCGATTGCATCAAGGTCGGTATCGGTCCGGGCTCCATCTGCACCACCCGCATCGTCGCAGGCGTCGGCGTTCCGCAGCTCGCAGCCGTCATGGCGGCGGTCGAGGAAGCCAACAAGCACGGCATCCCGATCATCGCGGACGGAGGCCTGAAATTTTCCGGCGACGTGGCCAAGGCCATTGCAGCCGGCGCATCGGCCGTCATGGTCGGCTCGCTGCTCGCCGGCACGGACGAAAGCCCCGGCGAAGTTTACCTCTATCAGGGGCGTTCCTTCAAAGCCTATCGCGGCATGGGTTCGGTCGGCGCCATGGCGCGCGGTTCGGCGGACCGCTATTTCCAGGCGGAAGTCCGCGACACGCTCAAGCTCGTGCCGGAAGGCATCGAGGGCCAGGTTCCCTACAAGGGACCGGTCTCGGCCGTCCTGCATCAGCTCGCCGGCGGCCTGAAGGCTGCCATGGGTTACGTCGGCGGCAAGGACATCAAGGATTTCCAGGAAAAGGCGACCTTCGTGCGCATTTCCGGCGCAGGCCTGCGCGAAAGCCATCCGCATGGCGTGACCATCACCCGGGAAAGCCCGAACTATCCGGGCGGTGCATGAGGGTAGATTGATGGCGGCGAGCAGCAAGGGGATTGGTAAGATGATCGCATTGCTGCTCGCCCTTTGTGCCGGCCTCTTGGCCTGGATGAAATTTGGCCTCGACCCGGAGTTCCAGAGGCTCAGCGGGGCAGGCAGCTTCCTTGACGTCCGTCTGTCTGGCTACGATGCGGAGTCGGTCGTCGCCATGGCGACGGCGCTTTCCGATCCGGCGCGGGCGGAGGCGCGTGACCTGCTGCGGTTCATGTATCTCGGTCCCGATCTGGTCCTGCCGCTTGCCGTGACCCTCGCTCTCAGCCTGCTCATGCGGGGATTTGCCCCCGGTGCCGTGCTTTACGGCCGCAGGCTCGAGATGCGCCACGTGCGGCTCCTCTGTCTCCTCCCGCTTGCCTATGGCCTTGTCGACTACACAGAGAACGTCGGCTTCCTCATTTATTTCCCACCGGCCACACCGGGCGATTGGCTGGCCCGGAACCTGCCGGACATCCTGCCGTGGATTACCCGCGTCAAGCTCATCCTGGTCTCGGTCTCGTCTATCCTCGTCGTCAGGCTGGCGTTCTTCGGCAAGGGCGCGTCGAAGCGGTAACTGACGTCCTCTGCCGTCTCGGCGGCAAGCTGCGTTCTGCTGGACAAGAGGCGGCTGATCCGCTTCGCAAGGGAGGCCATACTGTCGCAATAACGCGACGCCCACCGACGTATAGCGTTTTCAGAATTGATGTGCGTCAAGCCAATTTCGCCTTTTGCGTGTATCTTGGTCGCGAAACCGGCTGTCCATGAGTTTTGCCGGTCATTCTACGTCTTAGGGAGCAGGAGAGGAGATCAGCATGGCCGATATGATGAAAGCTGCCGTCGTCCGGGAATTCGGTAAGCCGCTCACGATTGAGGAATGGCCGATTCCGGAGCCGGGTCCGGGCCAGATCCTCGTTAAATACGAGGCCACTGGTGTTTGCCACACAGACCTGCATGCCGCTAATGGTGATTGGCCGGTCAAACCCAGCCCGCCGTTTATTCCGGGTCATGAGGGTGTCGGCTATGTTGCCAAGCTTGGCACGGGTGTCTCTCGCATCAAGGAAGGCGACCGTGTCGGCGTTCCATGGCTGCATACCGCCTGCGGCTATTGCTCGCCCTGCCGCACCGGCTGGGAAACGCTCTGCGGCAGCCAGCAGAACACCGGCTATTCCGTCAATGGCACCTTTGCCCAGTATGGGCTTGCCGATCCGGATTTCGTCGGCCGCCTTCCGGATAATCTGGAGTTCGGTCGGGCAGCTCCGGTGCTCTGCGCTGGCGTGACCGTCTACAAGGGGCTGAAGGAAACCGAAGTGCGGCCTGGCGAGTGGGTCGTCATCTCTGGTATTGGCGGCCTTGGTCACATGGCCGTGCAGTATGCCAAGGCCATGGGCATGCATGTGGTGGCGGCGGATATTCACGAGGACAAGCTGAAACTCGCCAAGGAGCTCGGCGCCGATGTCGTCGTCGATGGTACAGCCACGGACGCCATCGAGCAGGTGCAGAAGGCAACGGGCGGCGTGCATGGCGCACTCGTCACCGCCGTTTCGCCGAAGGCGATGGAACAGGCCTATGGCTTCCTGCGTTCCAAGGGCACAATGGCGCTCGTCGGTCTGCCGCCGGGTTTCATCTCGCTGCCGGTCTTTGAAACTGTGCTGAAGCGCATCACCGTACGAGGCTCGATCGTCGGCACGCGCCAAGATCTTGAGGAATCACTGGTGTTCGCCGGCGAGGGCAAGGTCGTCACGCACTTCTCTTGGGATAAGATCGAGAACATCAACGACATCTTCCACCGCATGGAAGAGGGCAAGATCGACGGTCGTATCGTCCTCGATCTGGCCTGATCCTGCGATAGCAAGTGGCACATGACAAAGGTGGTGGGCTGGACCCACTACCTTTGTGTCATTCGTAGGCGACGTTCTGGGTCACCGTTGGCCCTCTTCATTGCCCGGCATTACATTGTCACGGTTGGCGAACGGACTGATCCCGGCTGGCGATGATCGCCTCCGCCAGCGCCTCCATGTCGGCCCGGCGCGGACTGGAACGGCGCCAGACGAGGCCGATCTCGCGTGATGGCGCAGGGTCGGCAAAGGGAACGATACGGATCGGGGTACGCGCAGTTTCCGTCTCGATCGCCAATTCCGGGATAAGCGTCATGCCCATGTCGTTGGAGACCATCTGTAGAAGCGTGGTCATTGAGGTGGCGCCGAAATTGACGAGGCTGCGCTTGTTCGCCGACTTGCAGACCGCAAGCGCCTGGTCGCGCAGGCAATGGCCCTCCTCGAGAAGAAGCAGGCGGTCGGGGTCGACTTCGGTCTCAGTCATGGGCGAGAGCAGGACATCGCTGTCGTTGGCGCTTGTCGCCATATAAAAGCGATCGATGAACAGGCGCCTAGCCACCACGTTTTCTGCTTCGACCGGGATCGCCGCGATAATGGCGTCGAGCCGTCCCTCGGCCAGGTCTGCCACCAGTCGGTCGGTCACCGCCTCCTTCAGCTCGATCTCGATCAGCGGATGCTCGCGTCGGAGATACGGCACTATTTTCGGCACGAGATAGGGCGCGACCGTCGGAATGATGCCGAGCCGTAACAGGCCCTCCAGGGTTCCTGACGAGCGCCGGGCGGCTTCCTCCAGACGATCCACGGCGGCAAGAACCGCGCGCGCATGGTTCAGCACGTCCTGGCCCTTGTCGGTCAGCAGCGTGCTGGCACGGGTGCGCTCCACAAGCTGCACGCCGAGATGCTTCTCCATTTCCATGATTTGGGCGGACAACGCCGGCTGACTGATATGCACCATCTCGGCGGCTCGACCGAAATGCAATGTGGTGGCGAGCGCCTCGAAATAGCGCATTTGACGGATGGTAATCATGATCTGATTTTCCTATCGAAAAATGCATTAAATACAATTGGAAATTATCATGGTCTTCGTCGATGATGTCCTCAGACCAATACCAAGACCAATAAACAGGAGGAAATCATGGACACGAAGCAGAAAGAGATCAACGACGGCACGGGCAAATGTCCGGTCATGCACGGGGTGACGAACTTGTCGATGCGGTCCAACCGCGACTGGTGGCCGAACCAGCTGAACCTCAAAATGCTGCACCAGAATTCGGCGCTTTCCAATCCGATGAGCCCGGCCTTCAACTATGCCGACGCGTTCAAGACGCTCGACCTGGCGGCGGTTAAGAAAGACCTGACCGCTCTGATGACCGACAGCAAGGATTGGTGGCCGGCCGACTATGGTCACTATGGGCCGCTGATGATCCGAATGGCCTGGCACAGCGCCGGCACTTACCGCACGGGCGATGGCCGCGGGGGGGCTGGTACGGGCCAACAGCGTTTCGCGCCGCTCAACAGCTGGCCGGATAACGTCAATCTCGACAAGGCCCGCCGCCTGCTCTGGCCGGTGAAGCAGAAATACGGAAACAAGCTTTCCTGGGCGGATTTGCTCATCCTTGCCGGCAATGTCGCGCTGGAATCGATGGGGTTCAAGACGTTTGGTTTTGCCGGCGGCCGCGCGGATGTGTGGGAACCGGAAGAAGACGTCTATTGGGGTTCTGAGTCCGAATGGCTTGCCACGAGCGACAAGGACAACAGCCGCTATTCTGGCGAGCGCAATCTCGAGAATCCCCTGGCCGCCGTGCAGATGGGCCTGATTTACGTCAACCCCGAGGGGCCTGATGGAAACCCCGACCCGGTCGCCTCAGGCCGTGACATTCGCGAAACCTTCGCCCGCATGGCGATGAACGACGAGGAGACCGTCGCTCTGGTCGCCGGTGGTCACACCTTCGGCAAGTGCCATGGGGCCGGCGATGCCGCGCTGGTTGGCCCGGAACCGGAAGCCGCCGGCATTGAGGAAATGGGCCTCGGCTGGAAAAGCGGCTATGGCAGCGGCAAGGGCGGAGACACCATCAGCAGCGGTATCGAAGGCGCCTGGAAGGCCAATCCGACCACGTGGGACATGGGCTATCTGAAGACGCTGTTCAAATATGACTTTGAACTGGTCAAGAGCCCGGCCGGTGCGCAACAGTGGCTGGCCAAGGACGTGGCGGATGAGGACATGGTCGTCGACGCGCACGACCCGTCGAAAAAGCATCGTCCGATGATGACCACGGCTGACCTGTCCCTCAAGTTCGATTCGATCTACGAGCCGATCGCCCGCCGCTATCTGGAGAACCCGGATCTATTCGCCGACACCTTTGCTCGCGCCTGGTTCAAGCTGACCCATCGCGACATGGGACCGAAGTCGCGCTATCTTGGCCCGGAAGTTCCGGCTGAAGATCTGATCTGGCAGGATCCTATCCCCGCTGTCGATCACGTTCTGATCGACGCGAAGGACATCGGCGATCTCAAGGCGAAGATCCTGGCCTCCGGCCTGTCCATCTCCGAACTCGTCCAGACCGCCTGGGCCTCGGCATCGACCTTCCGTGGATCGGACAAGCGCGGCGGTGCCAATGGTGCGCGTATCCGTCTTGCCCCGCAGAAGGACTGGGAAGTCAACCAGCCGGCTCAACTCGTGAAGGTCCTGGCCGCTCTCGAAGGCATTCAGACCGCATTCAATACGACGCAGACCGGCGGCAAGAAGGTATCGCTCGCCGATCTGATCGTCCTTGGCGGTGCAGCCGCGGTGGAAGAGGCCGCCAAGGCCGCCGGTCATTTCGTCGAGGTCCCGTTCACCCCGGGCCGGACGGACGCCTTTGCCGAGCAGACCGACGCTGAAGCCTTCGAGGTTCTGGAGCCGCTCGTTGACGGTTTCCGCAATTATCAGAAGACGGAATTCACGGTGTCCGCAGAGGAGCTGCTGGTCGACAGGGCGCAACTCCTGACGCTGACAGCGCCAGAAATGACGGTTCTGGTCGGCGGCATGCGCGTGCTTGGAGCCAATTACGGCTCCTCGCAGCATGGTGTGTTCACCAAGCGTCCGGGCGCGCTGACGACGGATTTCTTCGTTAATCTGCTCGACATGGACACAGAGTGGAAACCGGTTTCCAAGGCGCAAACCGCGTTCGAAGGTCGCGACCGCAAGACGGGTGAACTGAAGTGGACCGGCACGCGCGTCGATCTTGTCTTCGGCTCGAACTCGATCCTGCGGGCTCTCGCCGAGGTCTATGCTCAGGACGACCAGCGGCAGAAGTTCGTCGACGACTTCGTCGCCGCCTGGAACAAGGTGATGAACGCCGATCGCTTCGACATCGCCTGATCCGCGTTGCGGGTTTCTGTCGAGGCTGCGGGGACACACCGCAGCCTCGATCAACCAAACACCAGCACGGCCACCGTGCCGGGCCACGGCTGGCTTCCATCAAGCGGGGCGTCTCTTTCGCCCGGTTCTCTCACGGCTTTTTTACCATATCGGCAAAATACGATCTTTCCTTTCGGCGGAAAGGGAATAGAACCGCGGCCGGGTGAGCTGGAAGGCTCATCGGAGATTGCCACACGGGTAATGTCGAAGCGGGAAAAATGAGCGCGAAAAAGCCGAATGGACGCCTGCAACTGCGCAAGAAGCCGCAGCAGGAACGGAGTATCCAGCGCCTTGATGCGATCATGGAAGCCGCGGTGGAATTGATCGCGCAGGGTGGCGTCAGTGCTTTGAAAATGACGGACCTAGCTGCCCGTGCCGGTGTTCCGATAGGCTCTCTTTATCAGTTTTTTGCCGAGCGGGCTGCCGTCGTGAGGGCTTTGCACGATCGCCACACCGAGCGCGTTGAAAGTGGGGCCCGGCGCGTGTTTTCGACGGTGACCACGCTTGCCGAAGCTGAGGCCTTGATGGGCGACGCGGTGGACACCTTCTTCACAACCTTTCGCGATGATCCCGTCTACCTGCCTGTCTGGCTGGCGGCGTTATCCGACCCGGACCTGCAGCGGCTCAACACCGATCACCAGGCCCGGCTGACCGGTATGCTCTGCGACATCTTTCGTCCCTTGTTGCCAGAAGACAGCAAGGTCGACCTCGAGACGCGCGTCATGCTTTTCGTCTATCTGACCGGCGCCGTCGTCCGTCGCGCGATGATCGAGGATGATCAAAAGGCGCGTTGCATCCTTGATGAATGGAAGCGGAGCATTCGCGGGACCATGTTCACCGCCTGAGGCTATCGCCCAAGTGCTGCAGTCGGTTGAGGTTACCAGCCGGGAGCCATGCCGCCGGTTCTCAACCGCGGGTAAAAGCGCGGCAGAGCCTTCACATCGTTTTCCAGATCGTCCTCGACGATATTCGGCGTGATGTTATCGAGGCAGGCGGAAATGTGATCGGTGATCGCATTCATCAGCGAGGCGGAAAGCCCCGGACGCTTCATGATGCCGATTTGCACCGGCGGAAGCGAGGGGAAGCCATCGGCTTGGCTCAAGACCTTCATGCCTGTGCGTAGAGCCGATTCCGGCAGGACCGAGACGGCCATGCCGGCAAGAACCGCAGCGGCGACCACGGTCGAGGACCAACTGGTGAACAGGATCTGGTAGTCGCGCCCGTCGGCGTCCAGCGCCGAACAGGCGAGTTGACGCCAGTTACAGTCACGGCGGCCTACGGCGAGCGGCACCGGCGCATCGTCCTTCAGCGGATGGTTGGCAGACCCGACCCAGCAGAGCGGCTCGGTGCGCACCACATCGGAGGTGCGAAGCTGCGGATTGTGGGTGACGAGGGCAATGTCCAGCTCGCCCTTTGCCATCTTTTCCGCCAGATCGACAGACGGCTCGCAGACGATGTAGAGCTCGACATTCGGGTGGGTCTTGGCGAAGCGGCCGATGATCTCGGGCATGTAGCGGTCGGCATAGTCGTCGGGCGTGCCGATCCTGAGTGTGCCCTCCAGCCGGTTGTCGTCAAAGGCGGCGATCGCCTCGGAATTCAGGCGGATGATGCGCCGGGCGTAGTTCAGCAACTTGTCGCCCTCGGCCGACAGGCGGTTGCCGCGACCGTCCTTGACGAAGAGTTGCTTGCCGATCCGTTCCTCGAGCCGCCGCATCTGCATCGACACCGCGGACTGGGTCTTGAAAACGCGGGCTGCGGCCTTGGTGAAGCTGCCGGTATCAACGATGGCAATGAAGGTCTGGAGCTGGTCAATATCGAGGGGCGCCGACATGGGAAACATCCATAAGAACGATTGATGCTAACTCTTAGAAGTATTCGCCTTGCTGATCAATGGCGTTTCAGTATCGTAAGGCAGCAAATCAGCGCGTCCATCTCCCTCGGTTTCCCACATGATCGTCAGCAGAATGCGGCCGAACGCCCTACGGACATTTGCCGGTATTGTTCGTCGCCGGGTTGACCGGAACGCAGGCACAAAAGCGAACATAAGCATCCTTGATGCTAGCTATCAGAAACATTCGTTGGACTGATGGATGGCATTTCCGCATTCTGACGCTGCAATTCAGCAGTCACCGACCTGTCTTCGGACGCTGCCGACCAAGTCCGGCCGACCTTTGTCGCTTTGCGGCAGGGCCTGTCAAACTCGTGCCAATCGAAAGGATGAAGCCATGCGCACGGCCGAACAGATGATCGAACTCGATATCGCCGAACCGCGGCGGGCGCTTATGACGCGCCTGGGAACCGCGCTTACGCGAATTAATTCCGTCTGGCGTGCCGTGTGCAATCGACGTGCCGCGAACCGCCTCGCCGACCTTGATGATTTCCAGCTGAACGACATCGGGCTCCGCCGCTCCGACATCGAGCAGATAGTCGGATCATACGGCTTTGCGGACGATCCTTCGCAGCAGTTGATGCGCTTATCCGCCAATCGTTCGCATTGCGCCCTTCGCGGCCTGAAGAGCGATTGAGTCCAACCGTTCCATCCCCGCAGGGCGACAGCCAATAAGCCCTGCCGCTTGCCCGGTTATGGTCCGCCATGCCGGGCATTTTTTTGTCTGCGCAGACGAAAAAACCCGTGGATTTCCACAAGCGGAGCGTGTTGGGTAACGGCTTGCTAACGCTGTTCTGGAACCATGCCGCACAAAAGCTGTAAGTCCGACCAGCGGAGCCCTTGTCATGCGCCTTTCCAGAAAATTGCCCCTTGCTGCGGCCCTGTTCGCCCTGGTTTCCTTGAGCGCCTCGATGGCGATCAATTCCTATCTTGAAGGTCAGATCCTGACGGATCAGGTCTACCAGAAGCTGGAAGCAACAGCTGACGGCCGGCGCAACGAAGCGAGGGGTTATCTCGACAGCATCAGGCTCGACATGTCGACGCTTGCGTCGAGCTTCACCACCCAGCAGGCGCTCTACGCTTTCACCGGTGCGATGAGTTTCCTCGGCGATGATCCGCTCAAGGAGATGCAAGCCCGTTATATAGACGGCAATCCCAATCCCGAGGGCGAGAAGTACAAGCTCGAAACCGCCAAGAAGGATGCCTACGACCGGGCTCACAAGCAGTATCACGCGGGTTTCTTGAAACATCTTCAGGCCCAAGGCTACTACGACCTTTTTGTGATCAATCCGGCTGGTACCATCGTCTATACGGTGATGAAGGAACGGGATTATGGGACGGGTCTGGTCAGCGGTCCCTATAAGGATACGGGCCTTGCTCATGTCTTCCAGAAGGCGATCAAGGCCGAGGGCGGTGAGGTCTTCATGTCGGACTTCGAAGCCTACGCCCCGTCAAAGGGCGCTGCGGCCTCTTTCATGGCGACGCCGATCCTGCAGAACGGTCGTGCCATCGGTGTTCTCGCATACCAATTGCCGAACGATCGCTTCAACACGCTCTATGCCAACAAGAAAGGGCTCGGAAAAACCGGAGAGACGATCCTTGTCGATTCAAAGGCCCGAGTGATCAATGACAGCGTGCACACGGTGGATAACGACGCCCTGGTGGCGCAGGTTGACTCTCCGCTTGTCGCCGAGGCTATTGCCGGTCGCGAAGCTGTGGGAACTGTCGCCGGCTATCGCGGGATGGAGAGCTATGCTGCCGCCTCGCCGCTCGAGTTCGGCGGTGCGCAGTTCGCCGTGATCGCGTTGATCTCCGAGGCCGAGGTCAGTGCGGATCTCTGGTCGAATGCTCTGGCTTCGGTCGGAGTTGGTTTCCTTCTGATCATCGTCGGCTCGGCCGTTGCCGTCGTCTATGCGCGCAGCCTGACCCGTCCCATCTCCAGTTTGGTTCACTCGATGGAGGAACTCGCCGGCGGTAATACGGATATCGCCTTGCAGGGCGAGACGCGTGAGGATGAGATTGGCGACATGGCTCGCTCGGTGGCGGTGTTCCGCCAGGCGGAAGTCGAGAAGCGCGAACTGGAGGCCGAAACCGAACATCGCCGCTCGGCCAGCGAAGACGAGCGCCGGTCGCGCGACGCCGAGAAGACGGCCGAGCAGGCGCGTCTCACCGAAACGGTCGAGATTCTCGGTGCCGCCTTGCAACGTCTGGCCAGCGGTGACCTGACGGCGACGATCGACAAGCCCTTCGCCAGCAGTGGACTGGACCGTCTGCGCGTCGATTTCAACGCTTCGCTCGAACGGCTGTCGCAGACCATTTCCGCCGTGCATGGCAACGTGCAGGAGATCAATCAGAAAAGCGGCAAGGTCGGCTCGGCCACCTCTGACCTGTCCAAGCGCAGCGAAGAGCAGGCCGCGGCGCTGAAACAGACGTCGACTGCCGTCCGGCAGATCATGGACGCGATCCGCGACTCGACCGACAAGGCCGAGACCGCTTCGAAGCTGGCCCTTGAGGCGCGAACCAATTCCGACCGGTCCGGCAAGATTGTCGGCGGCGCCGTCGACGCCATGGAGCGGATCGAGACCGCGTCGAGCGAGATCTCCAAGATCATCAATGTGATCGACGAAATCGCCTTCCAGACCAATCTTCTGGCGCTCAATGCCGGCGTGGAGGCGGCCCGTGCGGGCGAGGCCGGCAAGGGCTTTGCTGTCGTGGCGCAGGAAGTGCGTGAATTGGCGCAGCGTTCCGCCAATGCCGCCAAGGACATCAAGGCGCTGATCACCAAGTCGGGAGAGGAAGTGGCGTCCGGCGTTGGCCTGGTCAAGCAGACGGGCGAGGTTCTGTCCTCGATCGCCGGTCAGGTGGTGCAGATCGCCGACCACATCCATTCGATCGCCGGCGCGGCGCGCGAACAGTCGACCGGTCTCAAGGAAGTCACCGGCGCTGTCGCCCGTATGGAGGACGTGACGCAGCAGAATGCCCGCGCTGCGGAACAGACCAACGCCGAAATGGCCTCTCTGGTCCGGGATGCCGAAACCCTGGCGGGCCTCGTGGGCCAGTTCACCGTCGAGAAGGGCATGGTGTCGACGGCCGGCAAATTCGCCGACATGCGCGACAAGAGCTTCTCCATGGCCGATCGCACCTTTACCCCGATAACGCCGGCAAAGCCGGTCAAGTCGCTTCCGCCGCGCGTGGCGCCGGCCGGTCCGAACAATCGGGCATTCTCCTCGCCGGCCAAGGCACTGCTGGACAAGTTGTCGACCGGCTTCGGAAAGTCCGCACCGCCGTCAAAAGGCAAGGACGCGGAGAACTGGGAAGAGTTCTGAGAGAGGCATCGCAACGACAGGAGAAAGGGCCGGTCACCGGCGCCCTTGGCGCGTCTGAAAAGACGCGCCGCTCTCTCTAATGTGGAAGACTGACTGCCATGGAAAATGGTCGCAAAACCCCGGCTCTTGCGGCCAACTTTCGCAACAGAATTTCTCCAATTCGCTCAACAATCTCGATTCTGCCGCGAAAGTGCGGATTTCCGAGACTATGCCCGTTCGAACACCTCGGGCGCCAGTTTTCCGGTCTTCATCAGATATTGCAGCGTGTATGAGACGGACAAAGCGTCGTCGAGTGCGTCATGCCCTTGCAAGGGAGGGTGTTCGACATGGTAGTAATCAGCCAGCTTGTTGCTGGGTGTTTTCGCCAAATCCTCGATCGGCATCCCCGCCGCGATCAGCAGCTTGACGGCGTTATCGAACCGATCAGCCGGGATAGGGGGCAGGATCCCTGAGATATAGCAACTGATGGCAATCATATTCAGCTCATCCTTACCCCATGACCAAAGCCGAGCACCGTTCGAGAAGCGTTCGATACCGGCAAGCGCATCTTCCAAGGCGACACCCTCGGCATCGATGTTCTGTTCGGTGATGCCGGTTAGGTTCGTGAAATAAGGATCGAGCGGGTATCGTTTGCCATATCGGTTGACCGGGCGGACGTACGCTTTGTACGTTTCCAAGATAGGGAATTTACCTTCAAGGCCGAGCTTGACGGCTCCGACTTGAGCTATAACCGGATCGGGATCGATCGCAGCACACCAAAACCGGCGCTGCGACCCTTCGATACAAAGAAACTCGCAATCGAATATGATTGCCGTTTTCACAGAAAGCTCCTCCAGCGATAGCCTTGTTCAAAACCCGCGATTAGGCGCAACTCCCGGTTTTATGGTCGGTGAGCGTATTTTTAACGTCTTATCCCGATCGGCAGTCTACCGCGTTGCTATGGCTGCCGCAGCCAAGGCCATAGCCGCTCCGCTGACCTGATTAACGCGCCGGATGGCGCGGCTGTTCTGAAAGAACGTTCGCGCTTTTGCCGCCAGGAAAACCCAGCAAAGATCGACGGCAGCCAGCGCTACGAGCAGTGTTGCCACAAGTTGCAGCCAACCCATAGCGGTCACACTTTGCATATCGATGAGCGAGGGCATAAGAGTGAGGTAGAATAGCATGTTCTTTGGGTTTCCTATCGAAATTGAAAGCCCGGATAGGAAAGCTGTGATGCCCTCGCCTTTCATAGGAAGCTTGGTGTCGCCGATTATTGGCTTGCTGGTGAACAGCGCCCAGCCGAGATAGAACAGGTAAATCACGCCCGCCCACTTTATGATTTCGAAAAGCAGTTGGAAGGATACGGCCAGCGCAGCGAGGCCGGCCAACGCGACACTCAGCCAGATGGCTTCACCAAGCCATATAGCAATGAGAAAAGGCAGCACGTTACGAACGCCCTGTGATAGGACGCGAGCGACGAGCGCGCTGACAGTCGGTCCAGGACTGATCGAGTCAGCGGCCAAGGCACCGGCAAAAATGAGCAAAGCCATCAGTGTCATAGTCCCGATCCCATCTATGATGACGGCTTCCCATAGAATGTTCAGGGAAAGCCATCCAGAGTTTCGCGTCAGCTTGTAAGCTGACTTCCGGATGTATCAGAATTAGGAATGTCGCGACAACTCGAGAACAGCCCGCGCGAAGGCTTCGGGGGCTTCCTGGGGGAGATTGTGTCCGACGCCTGGCACAATTCGCCGCTCGTACGCCGCTTTGAAATGGCGTTCATCATCATCGACCGATGCCGGAGGGTCGACGCCGTCATCGCTCCCTTGAAGAACGATCGTTGGAACGAGAATGTGCGGTTGCTTCGCTAGTCGGGCCTCGACCTCTGCAAGTGCAGGATCGCCGGCGGTGCCGCCAAAGCGATGCCTATACGAGTGGACCACAATGTCGACGAAGTCGGGATTCTCGAAAGAGGCGGCTGTGCGATCAAAAGTATCCCGGGTGAAGGCCCATGTCGGCGACCAGATCTTCCATATGAATTCGCAGACTCCACGGCGGTTTTCTTCGAGAGCCCTACGGCCCCTGTCGGAGTGGAAGTAGTATTGATACCAATACCGCGCTTCTTCCTCCGGAGGTACGGGTTTTCCGGCCTGAGCAATATTCTGGATGTTGTAGCCAACGCCACAGCTCACCAGGCCGCGCACCCGAGACGGCCAGAGGGCCGAGACAATGCAAGCGGCACGCCCGCCCCAATCATAACCGCCGAGGATGGCTGTTTCGATGGAAAGGGCATCCAATAGCCCTAACAGGTCCGCGCCCAAGGCCGCCTGCTCACCGGAACGGGGCGAGTGTTCCGACAGAAAGCGAGTGGATCCGAAGCCCCGGAGGAAAGGCACGATGCAGCGGTGGTTCGATGCGGCCAGTATCTCCGCAACCTTGTCATAGGCATGAATGTCATAGGGGAAGCCGTGCAACAAGACGACTGGCAGGCCATCCGCCGCACCTATTTCGTTGTAAGCAATTTCCAAAGTGCCGGTAGACGCAGCTTTCATTTGCCACCTCTTGTTGCAAAGCTCTCAGCTAAAACGACTGCCTCGCGACTGAATTTTACGACGATACCTTGGCAGTGGACACTGCGGCGGTGTGGGCTTCGTTGCCGTTGTTACTCTGCCTTCGCACTGTTGCATACATTGGTGATGAAGCCAGAGAGAGCGGGCAAGACATCGTCCGGGCTGTCCTCTAGGACCGTGTGCGATGCAAAAGGCAGGTTAAGCAACCGCGCACCTTCGACCTTTTCAGCAAGTTTGAAAGCCTGCGCGCGTGACACAAGAAAGTCATTGTCGCCATGAACGACCAGAAGCGGTGCGGTTATGGCGCGAACCGTCTCGCCCGGATAGGCGTCTTGCCCGCTCCCGAGCCACATGGTCCGGGCTGCCTTAAACAGCCGGGCAAAATCTGGATCGGGGTTTTCGGATTCGTATCGTTCCACCTGTGCTCCGAACATTCCACGCCACTCCTCGACGGTTATGCCCTGATAAGTCTCGCGGGTGGGGTCATCATCCGGCAATTGCCAATGCGCCCCTACCGCAACGATGAAGCGGGGCTGCCGCAGCCCGGAAGCAGTAAGACGCAATGCGAGGATGCCGCCGTCACTGTGGCCGATGATTCCGGCGTCGCTTAGTTCAAGCTGATCGACAACGGCTGCAATATCGTCCGCCAATTGGCGGTAGGTCATTGTTGCCCTGCCGATGGTGGAACGGCCATGTCCACGACTGTCGATTGCGACCAATCGGTAATCTGCCGCCATATGCGCAGCCAGCGCTCCGAAGTCTTCACGGCTTCCCAGGCCGCCGTGCAGCAGGACAATCGGCATCCCGTCAGCCTTGCCAGCCTCGGAGACAAACAGCGTGACGTCTCCCGCGACGACAGTCCGTCCTTCATTGAACATGCACGTCTCCAGTCTGTTTCAACTGCTTCTCATCAAAGCCAAAAGAACACAGGCATGCCGTTTCAAGGCAATATCCCCGAATGAGCACTTTGGGCCAAAAGGGGATGTCACGCGTTGTCGCAAGAACGGACATTTTGCAACCGTGGCGCTTGTGGAATGCCGCACGAAGATATGTCGGCAAAACAGGCGCCCGCAGCACTCATGCTTCAGGCGGTTTTTATGCCATTATCGGCCGGGGATCCGCTTCTTCGCCAAAGGAGGTGCCGCTGCCGCCCGTCCTGTCTTCGCGGACCTGTGTCAGGCCTTGGGCTCTTCCGGCGGAGCATCGGGAGTCGGTGCTGGCTGCGCCTTCTGCCCGTTGGCGGACAGATAGCTGTCGAAGATCTGCTCCATGCTCTTCTGGTAGCTCTTCTGAACCACAAGCCCGCTGTCGAACATGGCGTTCACCAGTTCGGTCACCTTGGCCGCCGGGGCAGCTTCCGCCTCGGGTTTCGAAGGCTCCTCCTTGGCCGCGGCGGCTGCGCCCTGATTGCCGTAGCTGGTGCGCATCATGTCCTGGAACGCCTTGGCGAAGGGATTGTCGAAGAACGGGTTGGCAGCCTGCGCCTGTGGTTTTTGGGCGCCGCCCATCATGTCCTGGAAGGCCTTGGTGAAGGGGTTGTCGAAGATGTTCGGCTGCTTCGGCGCCGGCTTGGGCTGGAACCCGGTGCTTTCCAGCCACTGCTGCATCATCGCGGCCATCGGCGTTCCAGCGAAGGGATTGCTGTCGCCCATCTGGCCGGTGGTCTGCTTGAACAGACCGCCCATGATCGTGTCGGCCATGACCGGCAGCATTTGCTTCAGGACCTCCTGGCCGATCCCGGTGAGCTGGGCGGCCTGGGCTGCGACGGCACGCGACACCTCTTTGGAGCCGAACAGTTTTTCCAGCACCTGGTTGCCATCGGCGATGCCCTGCGGCGTAAACGCCTTGCTCATGTCCTCGAAATATTTGGCGTAACCACCCGATGCCATGGCGCCGATCAGCGCGGAGAAATCGTAGGGATTAGCGGTGTTGCGCTTGAAGCCGGAGGAAAAAGCCGGCATCAGCGCCGCCATGGCCTTCGTCACCTGCTCCTGGGCAAGGTTGAACTGGCTGGCCATGGCGTCCATGCCCGTTCCGTTCTGTGCCCGCAGCATCATATCAAAAAGTGGCAACATCGGCATCCCTTCTCCGTGCTCGCAAAGCAGTTCGACGCACTATAGCCGGAAAAGGCCGGGCGCAAACCGGTTTTTCCGGCCCGGTGCCGTCACGGGGAGGAGGGGCCGGGGCATTTGCCCCGGCGTCGAAACATCAGTACTGGTATTCGTCGAACACGTGGTCGACTTCACCGTTCCACCGCCCGTGGTAGAGACCGAGCAAGTCGTCGGCGAGCGTCGCCTTCTTGGCGATGACCTCATCGAGCGGCGCGAGGAAAAGGCTCTCGTCCTGGCCTTCTCCGTTGAGGCGGGCGCGGCTCTTGAGCCCCTGGCGAGACAGGGAGACAACGTCCCGCGCCACGTCGAGCAGGCCGCGTCCGGCGATCTCTGCCTTCAGTCCTTGCGCCGGCACCGCGTCGCGAAGCGCGTTGACCTCGGCGTAGCTCCAGCCGCGGGTCAGCGCGTCGGCGGCTTCGAGGGTGGCGTCGTCATAAAGCAAGCCGACCCAGAACGCGGGCAGGGCGCAGATGCGCCGCCATGGACCACCGTCGGCACCGCGCATTTCGAGGAAGCGCTTCAGCCGCACGTCCGGGAACAGGGTGGACAGATGGTTGGTCCAGTCGCCCAGCGTCGGCTCCCAGGCCGTGACTTCTCCCTTCAGCGCTCCGGCCATGAACTGGCGGAAGGTCACATGGGTGCAGTCGTGGTAACGGCCGTCCCGCACGATGAAATACATCGGCACGTCGAGCGCCCATTCGACATAATCGGCAAAGCCGAAGTCGTCCGCGAGCGAGAAGGGCAGGATGCCGGCGCGGGCGTTGTCGGTATCGCGCCAGATCTCGCCACGCCACGACAAAAGCCCGTTCGGTTTGCCCTCGGTGAAAGGCGAGGCGGCAAACAGAGCCGTCGCCAGCGGCTGGAGCTTCATGCCGACCCGCATCTTGCGGCGCATGTCGGCCTCGGAGGAGAAGTCGAGGTTCACCTGGATCGTGCAGGTACGGTACATCATGTCGAGGCCGTGGCTGCCGACCTTAGGCATGTAGCACGTCATGATCTCGTATCGCGATTTGGGCATGCGCGGCGTTTCGGCAAGCGTCCATTTCGGGCTGCCGCCGATGCCGAGGAAGCGGATGCCCAGCGGCTCGGCTACTTCGCGCAGTGTCGCCAGATGATGGTTCGATTCCCGGCAGGTCTCATGCAGCGTTTCGAGCGGCGCGCCCGAAAGCTCGAACTGACCGCCCGGCTCGATCGAGATCGCGCCCATGCCATCCGCCTCGGCAAGGCCGATGATGTTTGTGCCGTCCATGATCGGCTCCCAGCCGAGTCTCGACTGCATGCCGTTGAGAAGCGCCTGGATGCTCGCTTCGCCGTAATAGGGGACGGGCGAATTGTCGGCGCGGAAGAAGACGAATTTTTCGTGCTCGGTACCGATGCGGAACGCCTCTTTCGGCTTGCAGCCCGAAGCGAGATAATCCGCCATCTGCGCGACGGATGTCAGGGGCGTGTCGTCGGTAGTATCACGAGCCATGGAATAGACCTTGTTTGGCGTCGCCGGCGCGCGCACCGGCCCAATGAGCAAGGTGATTGGACCGGATTTCGGGGCGGCGCAAGTGAAAATCTCTTAAAGGCAGGTCAAAAAAAACCGGGCTGCGAAAGACCGACACCAATGTCTTAGTGGACGGGAGTGGGGTTCTAGCGCCAGTCGCCGATTGCCGCCTGGACCACCGCAAGCGCGGCCACCGCGGCTGTATCTGCCCGGAGAATTCGTGGGCCAAGCGGGATCGCGGTGACGAAAGGCAGGGAGCGTAGCAACAGGCGTTCCTCGTCGGAGAAACCGCCTTCGGGACCGACCAGCAGCGCCAGCTTCCGCTCCGCGATACGCGATAGCGCCGGCAGAGGGTTCTGCGTTTCGCTATCCTCGTCGCAGAAGATGATGCGGCGCTCGGCGGGCCAGCGTTCAAGCACGTCTCTCAGTTTCTGCGGCGGAGAGACCGTGGGGATCGCCAGCACGCCGCATTGCTCGGCCGCTTCGACGGCATTGGCCTGTAAGCGCTCAAGGCTGGTGATCTTGCCCTGAACATGCTGCGTCATCACCGGCTGCAGGAGCCCGGCGCCCATCTCAACGGCCTTCTGGATGAGATAGTCCATTCGACCGACCTTGAGCGGCGCGAACAGGAACTGCAGGTCGCAATCCTCGGGCTGGCTGCGGGTCTGCTCGACCAGAACCAGAAGGATCTTCTTGCGCGAGGGGAAGGTAAGCTTCGCCTTCCATTCGCCGTCGCGTCCGTTGAAGACGAGGATCTCCGCGTCTTCGGCAAGCCGCAGCACGTTGGCAAGATAGTTGAATTGTTCGGAACTCACCGCGACGGTCACCCCGGGGCCGAGCGTGGCATCGAGATAGAGCCTTTGCATCCGATAGTTTGCGCGCATACTGATGTCCGTCCTAGAGGAAGAGCTTGAACATAACCCAATAGAGCAGTGCGGCAAGGACGGCAGAGGCCGGAACTGTGATGATCCAGGCTGCGACGATCGTCATGAAGTGCGATCGACGGACGAGATAGCGGCGGCGCAATTCGTCGGGATTGCGCTCGCGCGTCTCCTCGATCTCCCAGAAGTCGGCCTTCATCTTCATGTATTCGATGCGCCGCTTGGAATTGCGGGTGTACCACTCGCGGAAGAAGCCGACGCCGAACACCGCGCCGACGGCGATATGGGTCGAGCTCACCGGAAGTCCGAGCCCGGAGGCGACGATGACGGTCAGGGCGGCCGACAGAGCGACGCAAAAGGCGCGCATCGGGTTGAGCTTGGTGATCTGTTCGCCGACCAAGCGGATGAGCCGGGGGCCGAACAGCAACAATCCGAGCGAGATCCCGGCCGCACCGATCACCATGACCCAGATCGGAATGCTCACCTTGGTGGCAATCTCATGGGCCTGGGCGGAGTGGACGATCGCCGAGAGCGGACCGATGGCATTGGCCACGTCATTGGCGCCATGGGCGAAGGAAAGCAGGGCTGCCGACATGATCAGCGGCAGGCGAAACAATTTCCTCAGCGACTGGTTGCGGTTTTCAAGGCCGATCGCCTGCTTGCGAATAAGCGGCACGCTCGCAAGCCATGCCAGGCAGCCGAAGGCAAGGCCGATGAGCAGGGCCGAGAGGAGACTGATCGACACGAGCTTGTTCAGGCCCTTGATTGACAGGTAGGCGGCAAACGAACCGACCATCACGGCGTTCAGCACCGGTACCCAGCGCTTCGCCGAGGCAATCTTGTCAGGGCGATAGATGATGAATTCCTTGATGAAGGCGAGGAACAGCGCGGCGATGACCCCGCCGAGCAGCGGCGATATGATCCAGCTCGCGGCGATACCCGCCATGGAATCCCAGTTGATGGCCCCGAAGCCCGCCGCGACCACGCCGGCGCCCATGACACCGCCGACGACGGCATGCGTGGTCGAGACCGGTGCGCCGATCCAGGTGGCGAGGTTGACCCAAAGCGCCGAGGAGAGGAGAGCCGCCATCATCGCCATGGAGAACACGGTCGCGTCGGGAACCTGTGCCGGGTCGACGATGCCCTTGGAGATCGTGGAAACGACGTCGCCGCCGGCGATCATCGCGCCGGCCGTCTCGAAGATCGCCGCGATGATCAGCGCGGTGGTCATCGTCATGGCGCGCGAACCAACGGCGGGGCCGACATTGTTGGTGACGTCGTTTGCGCCGATGTTCATCGCCATGTAGGCGCCGATGGCGGCAGCCGCGACCACCATGATCGCACCGGGCTGGTTCATCACGTAAAGGCCGGAAAAGAGCGTCGCTAGGATCAGGAAGATCAGTCCGATACCAAGCGGCGCATAGCTGCGCGAAACATGCTGCGCGGCCTCCTCGACGAAGGCGATCTTGTCCAGGTCCTTGTCGAGGGTCGGCTTGACGAGCTTCGGCGTTGACTTGGCCATCAAAGGTTCTCTCTTGCGGAGCGCCGATCAGGACGGCGTCCGGGTGTCTCGTTTGCGGAGAGGGGTCGGCTGATCCAAGAGGGCATGCCGATGCGTTCCCGTCTAGCGACTGCCTAGTAGCAAATGCGCATCGCTTCAATATGACAGTTATGTGACAGGCTAATATTCAGTGCTTTCTTCGCCCTCTGGCCGGCTTTCGACGTTGGCGAAGCGCCGCGCGAAGATATGGAAGAGAACTTTAAGCTCGGGCTCTTGCACGCGGCTTGCCGCTTCCTCGCAGTTGACCCATTCCAGCCGTCGGGTTCCCTTTTCCGGGAAGTCCTTCAGCATTTGCTTCACCTCAAGGGCATGAACCTGAACACGGCAGTTGATCTTCAGTCCGCCGTTCATGCCCTTTTGGTAGCTGTAGTAGCCAATCGGTTCGCGTTCGACCTTGCCCCGCACGCCCGCCTCTTCATAGGCTTCTCGCTCCGCAACGATATGGGACTTCTTGCCCGGCATGGGCCAACCCTTCGGGATAACCCATCGTCCGGTATCGCGGCTGGTGAGAAGCAGAACCTCAGGCGCCGGCTGCTTCTTGCGCTTGCGAAAGCACAGCGCTGCATACTGCTGGCGGGGCGGGCGCCGCAGCATCAACTGCATGTCAGAAGCGATCCGGCTCATAATGGTCAAGGGTTTGTGCGCCTCATTCTCAATTTAACATCAGCTTATTCTGATTCGTCCGAAAGCGGTCATCCTGACCGCGACAGTCCACCGTCAATTGCACGGGATTCCAGGCGATTTTGTGCGCTTGCGCGAATGCGTCAAGCGGCACATCGCAATAGTGCTTTTTTGGTCAACCGGATGCGGTCCGCTCGCCGAGCCAATGCCACAGGCCTTCGATCACGCCGTCGGCCTCGCGACCTTTCGCGTGATACACTCGGTCGTCTTGGGAAAACCGTAGTCGCAACTCGTCGCGACCATTGGCCGGGATGATGCCGCGCACGCCGTCGAGCGTGAACATGTCGCTGTCGTTGCCGGTATCGCCGGCGACGACCACCTCGTCCAGCCGGATGCCGAGCTTGCGGCAGAGCCACGTCAGCGCCTGGCCCTTGTCGGCATTGGCGGGGAGAATGTCGAGGTCGCGATTGCTCGAATAGACGATCTTGACCTTGAGGCCGGTGCCCTCGAGTTGGTCTCCCAGCGCAGACAGCCGGTCGGCCGTCGCGTCATGCAGAAACCAGCTCGACTTGCGTTCATGCTGAAAGCGGTCGGGCTGTCGAACGATGTCGGGCAGGTCGCTCAGCAGAACGCCAATGCTCGCGGCATCATAGCCCTCGGCGATGAACTCGGCATATTCCACGTCCATGCCGGAAATGGCGCCACCGGACATCATCGTTCCAACGCCGCCGATGACGAAGTCGGCGACTGGTAGGTCTTCCTTCTCCGTGAACGAGAGGATGTCATCGACAAGCCGCCCGCTGTTGTAAACGAGAAGCGGGCGCCCTTCAGGCTCGAGGCTCTGCCAGAATGCGGAGAAGCGCCTGGATGCCTCGCGATCGCCGGCAACCGTCCCGTCAATGTCGGTTGAAAACAGCCGGACCGGTCTCAATCGCCGTCGTTCCATGGTTCCGCCCAATCGACATCCTCAAGCGCCTGCGCCACAGGTCGCCCTTCGACCAGTGCCACCAGCTGCTGGGCGATGCCGGTCCAGGTAAACAGGCTGCGGGCCTTGTGGGCCCCCATGCGCGACAGTCGGCCGTAGAGGCGGGCGTGGCGGAACGGCTTCATCATCGTGATGCCGAGATCCTCCTTGTCGAACGGGTCGGCGAACAGCGCATGTCTGCCGTAACTCACCGCACGAAACAGGCCACCGTGCACCGTGACGACTGTCGGCGTGCCGCTCGCCATCGCCTCGATCGCCGTCATGCCGAAGGGCTCATAGCGGCTCGACAGAACGAAGAGGTCGGCGGCACGGTAATAGTCCGGCAGTTCGTCGTCAGGGATGAAGCCGGAAAAATCGACGCGATCGGTCAGGCCAAGGTCCGCGACCTGACGCTTCAGGCCGTCGAGAATGCCCTGTTCCTGTGGATCAAGGTTCTCCCCGCCAAGCGCCAGCCGTAGCCGCGCCTCGGGTACGCGGCTGGCGAGCACGGAAAAGCCGTCGACCAGCAGGTCGTAGCCCTTGTTGGTCGCAAGGCGTCCAAGCGCGAGCACAACTTTGCCCTCGAAACCAAACCGCTGTCGGATCATTTGCCTCGAGGATTCCGACACCGGATAGAAACGATTGTCGTCGTAACCCGGCGGTATCATGTGCACGCGGTTGCGGCTCACGCTATAGTCCTCGATCAGCATGTCGAGCTGGATCGGCGTCGTGGCGACCACCAGCTGGCAGCTGCGATAGATGATCAGCTCGTGCTGGATCCGTTCCTTGAAGTTGAACTCCGCTTCAAACCTGTCGGCCCTCTCGGGATAGTCGGTCTCCATCTGCCGCTTCTTCCATAGCCCGAGCGAGTGCGGGGTATGGATATGTGGAATGCTGAGCGCCTCCGAAAGCCGCTGTCCGGCGACGCCGGCGTCCCAGTAATGGCTGTTGACGAACAGGTAGGACAGGTTCTCACGCTTGATATAGCGCAGCGCCCTCTCGTTCCACTCGTTGAGGTGGCGATGCAGATATTCCTTCGGGATGAAGTTCGGGCCACCACAGGGAATGCGGATAACCCGCACGTCGGCGTCGACTTCGTCGATTTCCGGTTGGTCTTCGAAGCGGCGGGTGAAAATATCAACCTTGTGGCCTAGTTGGGCGAGCTTCTTCGCCAATTCGAGGACATAAACAACCTGGCCGCCGGTATCAGCCGCGCCAAGGGGCGGCTGTGCGGCAACATAGCCATGGGTAGAGACGAGCGCGATCCGCGGCGCTGCATTCACATCGTTGTAATTTGTCATGTCGCCCATAATAGAAAATTCGTCCCAAAAACACAAGGTGCAAACACGCCTGAGGCGGGAATGTTCCTTTGTGACGGAATTATTTTCTTTCGGGCGATTTTCTCCTCAGGGCCCGAAAATGACCCTGAGGAGAGAGGCTTCAATCCACGGCTGTGCCGGCGATGATGATATGCAATGCCCGTGGACCATGGGCGCCCAGCAAAAGGGTCTGCTCGATGTCGGCCGAGCGAGACGGCCCGGTGATGAGGTTCACCGTACGCGGCATCGATGAGCCCTGCGCTGCGCGAAGGCGTGCCCAGATCGCCTCCATGTCCCCCGAGATTTCGTCGGCGCGGATGACGACGATGTGATGTTCGGGCAGGAAATTGAGCGTCACCGGATTGTCTGGCCCGGAGAGCAGAACGAGCGTTCCGGTCTCGGCAATGGCTCCGAAAGCGTGGCTTACGGCTGCGAGGTCGTGACCGTCGGAGGCGCCATGGCGGATTTCCAGCGTGGCCTCAGCGGTCCATGGCGCGGTGGCAAGGCGTGGGTCGCCGCCGATCCGAATGGCGCCCGGCAGGTTGCGGCCTTTCAGATAGGCAGAGACGGCCGTCGGCAACATGTCGAGGCTGTCGATGGCTTCGGTGGTGGCATTGTATTTTTCCGCCATGGCGCGAAACAACGCGATGCGCTCCTGCACCGGCAACTGACCGCGGGCCGGGATGATGCCCTTCGGCGCCTGGGCCAGACGTGCGGCCACAGTGGCGCGGCGCTGGTCGTCGTCGGCAGGGACTTTGAGCGAGGCGCGGATTTTCGTCAGGATCGCGGTTCTGCCGTCCATGGTCATGCTCCCTGTCGCTTCGCCTGGCGGGCGGCCCAGGCCTGGGCGAAGGTCTGCCCCTCGGGCGCCGGCAGATCGCGATACTTTGTCCAGCCGCCGGCCAACGGCAGCGCGGCGATCCGATGTTTGTTGCCGCCAAGTAGGGAGAGAGTGGAGGCGGCGAGCGAGCTGGCCATACGGTAGAGCCTGGGCCGCTTGGCGAAGAAGGCCCAGACCGAAAGCCCATAGCGGGTCGCGGCCGGGGTCAGATGCCGCTCGAACTCCCGTTCGCGCCAATGTCGCATCATCTTCGGCAGCGGGATAAGCATCGGGCACACGCTCTCGCAGCGCCCGCAGAAAGTCGAAGCATTCGGCAGGTGCGCCGACTGTTCGACACCGAACAGCGATGGGGTCAGCACCGAGCCCATGGGGCCCGGATAGACCGAGCCATAGGCGTGGCCGCCGACCGCGTGGTAGACCGGACAGTGGTTCATGCAGGCGCCGCAGCGGATGCAGCGCAGCATCTCCTGGAACTCTGTGCCGAGCATCGCGGTGCGGCCGTTGTCGAGCAGCACGACATGGTACTCGTCGGGACCATCCGGGTCTTCCGGCCGCTTCGGGCCGGTCGAAAACGTGGTGTAGACCGACATGTCCTGGCCGGTCGCCGAGCGGGCGAGCAGGCGCAGGATCTGCGAACAGTCCTCCAGCGTCGGCACGATCTTCTCGATCGAGGCGACCACGACATGCACCTTGCCGAGTGTCTGGGTGAGATCGCCGTTGCCTTCGTTGGTGACGATCACCGAAGAGCCGGTTTCGGCAATGAGGAAATTCGCCCCGGTAATCCCGACATCGGCCTGGAAATAGCGCTTGCGCAGCACTTCGCGCGCTTCCGATAGAAGCGACTCCGGCGCGGTCAGGTCGCGATCGGCGGGGAGGTGGGTGTGGACCCGGCGGAAATCCTCCTCCACCTGCTCCTTGTTGAGATGCACCGCCGGGGCGATGATGTGGCTCGGATGTTCGCCGCGCAGCTGGATGATATATTCGCCGAGATCGGTCTCGACCGGCTCTATGCCCTCAGCCTCGAGAAATTCGTTGAGGTTGATCTCCTCGGTGATCATCGACTTGCCCTTGGTGACGGACTTGGCCTTCACCCTGCGGCAGATATCCAGGACGATGCGGCGCGCGTCTTCGGCGCTTTCCGCCCAGTGCACATGGCCGCCGGCAGCCGTCACCTTCTTCTCATAGGCCTCGAGATAGAGGTCGAGATTGGCCAGGGTATGGTTCTTGATGTCGCGACCATTGTCGCGCAACTGATCGAATTCCGGTAGTGCGGCGACCGCCGTCGCCCTCTTGTAGATGAAGCCTTTCTCGACGTTCAGCAGCGCCTTTTGCAGCTGTGGGTCATGAAGGGCCTTGGCGGCATTATCCTTGAACTGTGGGGCGGTGAACTGCATGGGCTTGCCTCCCTCACTTGCCGGAGCCGGCGATCGGCGCCGTGTCGGTCATGCCAGCCAGCACTTCGGCGACGTGGCGCACTTCGATGCTCGAGCCCTCGCGCTTCAGCTTGCCGGCCATGTTCATCAGGCAGCCCATGTCGCCGGCGAGCAGCATGTCGGCGCCGGTCGCGGTGATGTTCGCCGTCTTCTTGGAAACGATGGTTCCGGAGATGTCGGAATATTTGACGCAGAAAGTGCCGCCGAAGCCGCAACAGACGTCGCTTCCGGCCATCTCTTTGATTTCCAGTCCCTCGACGCTCGCCAGAAGCTTGCGCGGCTGCGTCTGGACTCCAAGTTCGCGAAGCCCCGAACAGCTGTCATGGTAGGTGATCGCGCCTTTGAAGGCTGCATCGACCTTCGGCACGAACATGACGTCAGTCAGGAAGGACACAAGCTCGAACACCTTGTCCGAAAAGCGCCGACAGCGCTCTTCCCATTTGGCGTCGCCCTTGAACAGTTCCGGATAATGGTGCTTGAGCATGGCCGCGCAGGAACCGGAGGGGGCGACGATATAGTCATAGCCCTCGAACAGTTCGATCACCTGGATCGCCAGCGCGCGCGCATCCTTGCGGTCGCCGGAATTATAGGCCGGCTGGCCGCAGCAGGTCTGTGCCATCGGCACATCCACCTCACAGCCTGCATCCTCAATCAGCTTCGCCGCGGAAAAGCCGACGCTGGGACGGAAGAGATCGACCAGGCAGGTGGCGAACAATCCGACGCGCGGGCGCGATTGAGGTGCGGTCATCAAGATGTCTCCGTCTTGTCCTGGCCGCCGATGCGGGCCGTTCGTGCGTTCTGCGGATTGTTGTCGCGTCGGATGAGCCGAAGCTTCGCCACCCGACCCCATTCGTCGGCGCGGGCCGCGTCGTCGACCGCCTGCATAACGAAATCGATATGGGCCTGGGCGGCGCGCTTGGCGCCATCGCCATCGCCGGACAGAATGGCCGCGTGAATGGCGAGATGCTGTTCCAGCAGACGTTCGCGCGCGTTGGCGAGCGCGAACACAGCTTTGCGATTGAAGAAGATCCCTTGCGACAGCAGCCGGTAACAGGCCCGCATGGTGTGCAGCAGGATGATGTTGTGCGCCGCCTCGCCGATCGCGTTGTGGAACTCGACGTCGGCGGAGAGTTCGTTTTCCGGATTGCCGCTCTCGTGCGCCTCTTTCATGTCCTCGATGATGCGGCTCAAGAGCGCCCGGTCTGTATCGGTCGCGCGTTTTGCGGCAAGTTCGGCGGTCAACCCCTCAAGCTCGCGGCGGTATTCGAGATAGTCGCGCGTGGCTCGGGCATGGCGGGAGATCAGTTCGGTGATCGGCCTGGAGAATACCTGACCGATGATGTCGGCGACAAAGGTGCCGCCGCCATGATGGGCGACGAGCAGCCCGCGCGCTTCGAGTTCTTTCAGCGCTTCCCTCAGAATGGGCCGCGACACGTCCAAATCCTGGGCGAGGTCGCGCTCTCCCGGCAGTCGGTCACCGTCGCGCAAAACCCCGTCGAGGATCAGCAGTTCGATTTGCTGGATCACTTCGCTTGCGGTGCGGCTGTGGCTGATCTGGGCAAAAAGCCCTTCATCCTTGTCGGTCACGACATTCTCCCTCGGCGATTTGTGTAGCAAGCCGCCGAAGGATTGGTCAATTAATTTGTCCAGTTGCCTATCGTCAGACGCGCGGCAGCGAGAAGGACGGATTCAGCCACGCTATCTTTGCCATCAGCCGAACTTCAGGAACAGTTTGGAGTAAGGTGCCTTCAGTCCGCCGATGGCGGCCTTGGTCGCCGCTGCGTCGCCGCTAGACGATGCCGCCTCGAGCTTTGCCACGCTCGCTTCCATGGTGCCGAGCAATTCCTTGTAGCTCGCGTCCGCCTCCTTCGGCGGATGGGCGACGACGTCGCCGAGCAGGTATTTCAGTACCGCGGCTTGGGCATGCACGCCGGCGCTATTCGCCGGGTCCATGGCGATCACCTCTTCCATGCGAGCGTGATAGGCGTTCATACGGTCCGAAAAGCTGTAGATGTCGTTGCGGATGTGGAGATCGCCGATTTGGCCGCGAATGTCTTCCAACGTGTCGTGTGCCTTGGAAAGCTCTCCTGCCGCGACTTCGGCGGTTGCGGCTTCAGTGATCTTGGTCACGGCTTGCAGTGTTTCGGCATAGGCGGCATCATCCGCATATTGCGGCGGCGCGGGTTCGGACGAAAGCTCGGACCATGCCTTGGCGAACTTGCCGAGCGATGCCTTTGATTCCGGCCCCTTCCCCATGTTGGTGGTGAACAGGGCGGTCCGATAGTCGCCGTAGGCGGCGCGCAGTTTCGCTTCGAAGTCGCCGAACTCGCCGGCAAAGGCGGGCAGGCTGATCGACAGCGCAAGCAGGGTTGCCGGAATAAGTCGCTTCATGTCGTTTCTCCATTGTGCAGCCGGCGGGACTGGCACTGCCGGAAACAGTGTTTCCCATCGACGCGCCGATCATCCAGGAAAGGGAAAGGTGAGGGCGATTACGCGCCCGGTAGTTATTTTCGTCGACTTCGCGGTCGTCAACAACAGCTAAATATGCATATTGATATGTTTTTATATTTGACTGTTATGCACTTGTTTTCAGGCTGTGGTGCGATCTTGCGCCATCTCTGCGCTTCATTGCCGTATCCCTCTGCCGCTTGCCCCACGCATTTGCTAAAAGGCGTGAAAGGTTCGAAGGAGAGCGCTTGATGGCGAAGGGCAGTTTCGCGTTTCCGGTGTCGCCGGAGCGGGCATTGGCACTGGGAGAGGTCCACGCGCGGCCCTATGCGCTGGTGAAATCCGAGCGGGTCATCATCCAGCTCGCTTTCATGATGGATGGCGGGTCGGCCGTGCACTATAGCGCATTGGCCGAACTGTCGCGCACCCGTGGCGTCGCGGTGCCCGATCGTAATGTCCGTCATCACGCCATGCCCTGGGGGCAGGGCACGCTGCGCTGGGAGCGCCACACCGAGTTCTCCACCTGGTTCTGGGACGGCCCTCTGCCGGACGCCTTCGGCGGAGAGATCCCCGCCCATCCTTTCGGCGACGGTTTTTCCGCACCGGGGCCGTTGATGTCGGGGATCCGTCTTGAGATCCGCCGCGACGGGCCGGAAATAGCGGCCGCGATGGATCTCTTCGATCTGACGAGCCTTTGCTACAGCGACGTCAAGGATGGACAGGCGACGGTGATGACCGATTTTCGCCAGGACGGCGACGGGCTGACCCGCATTCTCGTTGTTGACAGGAGCCTGTCCGAGGCCGGACGCGGCGCCCTGGTCCAGAGGCTGCTCGACATCGAGACCTATCGGACGCTCGCCATGCTGGGCCTGCCGCTGGCGCAGACACTGTCTCCGGACATCCGCCGAAGCGAGGACGGCCTGACCGCGGTCACCCAGCGGATGAAGGCCCATGCCCGAGAAGAAGCCGATGCCATGCTGACCGAACTGACGCGGCTGGCCGCCGAGCTTGAGGCTAATGCGGCGCTCAGCCTTTACCGTTTCGGCGCGAGCCGCGCCTATGAAGGCATCGTGCGCGAACGCATCAAGACCCTCGATGAAACGCCGAAGCCGGGCTACGAGACGCTCGGGTCCTTTCTTGAGCGGCGCCTGGCGCCGGCCATGCGCACCTGCCAGTCGATTGAGGAGCGTCAGGCCAACCTGTCGCGCAAGCTGTCCCGCGCCACGGCGCTCGTGCGAAGCTGGATCGACGTCGAGCTGGAGCGGCAGAACTCGGCACTTCTGGCCACGATGAACCGCCGCGCCGAAATGCAGCTGCGCCTCCAGCAGACGGTCGAAGGACTGTCGGTCGCGGCGATCTCCTATTACATCGTCGGTCTCGTCGGCTATGCCGCCAAGGCGGTGAGCCATGACTTGCTGCCGGTCGACCCGGCGGTGATCACCGGACTTTCGGTGCCGCTTGCCGTTCTGAGCGTCTGGTGGGTCGTGCGCGGGATCCGAAAGCGTCACGGCGAGGGGCATTGAGATGGCAAGCCGCCGCCGTGGGGTTTATGGACCTCCAGCCTTGCTGGGCGGATGTTCTGCGACGTGAACGAACTTGCTCCCTAGCGCTTCCTGCCCGATATAGGTTGCCAACAGGCTGAGCCCTGAAGGCCTTGGACGTCCCTGAAATCGATATGCAAAACAGAGCGGAATGACCCGGCAGAAACGCGCAAAACTCGACAAGAAGGGCCTGAGTGGGCTTGGTCTCGACAAGCTGGTCGAAATCTTGCTTGAGGAGGCCTCGGCGAACAAGGCGCTGAAGGCGCGACTTCAGGCGGCGCTGGCCGGTGAGGCGGGCCCGGCGGAAATGGCCCGGCTGATCGACAAGCGGCTCGACACGCACGAGCAATCGAAGACGCGGATCAACAATGCGCGCGCCAAGGACCTGGCGGTCGAATTCGCCGGCCTTGCCCGCACTATCCTCTCGGAGCTCGGTGGTTTGGATCCCCTGGCCGGCGCCCAGCGTGTGCTGCGCTTCCTCGGCTTGCGTTTTTCTCTTTCGCCCCGGCTGGTCTCCGATAGTGCGCGCCTGTGGAAAGTGTTCGATGAGGCGGAAGTGGCCGCTGCCGAATTGATCCGTTCGGTCCCGGCGCAAGACCAGGTACTGCTCGTGCCACAGTTCGAGACCTTGCGCCGGCGCGATCGCTATGGCGAGCATACCGGTTTCCTACATCTTCTGACGGGTGCGATCAGCGAGCCTGCCGCCAACGCGTGGAAAGCCACGCTTGGCGAGGCCATGCCGAAGGAGCCGGGGAAGTTCGGCGCGCTCGATCTCCTTCAGGCGATTGCCCTGCACCGGAGGGATGTCGACGGCTATGTGGCGCTTGAAGAAGCAAAGGCGGAAAATCGCCGCGACACGCTGACGGTTGCCGCCATGCTGCAGGCCGCAGGTCGCCACGAGCAGGCGCTGGACTGGGCGCGCCGCCGCCCGACGGGCATGCGCCTCCTGCCGGTCAACGGGGAATTGGCTGCTGTCGGTCCGGAATATGGCGCACGGGAGCGCCGCATTCTCGAGGCGGAAATCCTCGACAAGCTGAAACGCCGCGGCGATGCGCAGGACCTGCGCTGGCGGGAGTTTTCCGAAACGCTCGATCCTGTCGTGCTGAAGCTCTATCTGTCGAAGCTCGACGATTTCGCCGAATTCGACGAGATGGACCGCGCATTTGCCCTGGTTGAAGAGTCCGACGACATTTATGCGGCGCTCGATTTCTTCGTTTGCTGGCCGAAGCTCGACCGCGCCGCCGCTCAGGTTCTGCACCACAAGGATCGCTGGGAGGGGCGCTACTACGAGGATCTGGCGCCGGCGGCGGAGGCTTTGGCCGACCAGCAGCCGCTGGCCGCGACCGTGCTCTACCGCGTCCTGATCAGCGATATTCTGCGCCGCGGCATCGGTGTCGCCTATCCCCTCGCCGCGCGTTACCTGAAAGAGCTTGTCCGTCTCGCGCCGCATTTGCCGGCCGATGCGCGGCTCCAGCATCACGATGACTTCGTCGATACCCTGCGCCGCACCCACCCGAAGAAGTTCGGCTTCTGGAGCGAAGTGCCGGAGGATTTGCGCTGATCAGGCCGGCGCTCAGTGCTCCCAGTAGGGGACGGGGCCGTAAAGCTCGGCGAGATAGTCGATGAACAGCCGCACCTTGGCCGGCAGGAACTGCCGGCTCGGATAAACGGCGGACAGCGAAACGCCGCGCGATCCCTCGAAGGCGGGCAGTACCTGCACCAGTCTGCCGGCCTTCAGTTCGGGACCGACATCCCAGGTCGAGCGTAGTGCGATGCCGAGACCGGCGATCACCGCCTCGCGGATCACCTCGCTCGAATTGGTGATCAGCCTGCCCTCGGGCCGCAAGCTCAATGAACCCTGCGGCCCCTCGAGTTTCCACGCGTCGTAATTGTGCGCCGGCAGGCAAAGATGCTGTTTCAGGTCATCGATCGTCTCCGGCATGCCATGGACGGCGATATATTCGGGGGAGGCGCAAAGGATACGGCGAACCGGTGCCAGGCGCCGCGCCACAAGGGTTGAATCCGTCAATTCGGCGATGCGAATGGCCAAGTCGAAGCCGCCGGCGACGATGTCGGTGAATTCGTCGGTCAGCACCAGATGGATGGCAAGGTCAGGGTGGGCTTCCATGAAAGCCTTCAGATGCGGCGCGATATGCAGGCGGCCAAACGAGGTCGGCGCGGAAATCTTCAGCGTTCCGGCCACTTCCGAGGAGCGCCCTGAGGCATAGGCCTCGGCCTCTTCCAGGCCCGCCAAAACGGCCAGCACCCGCTCGTGAAAGCCCTGCCCGGCCTCGGTGAGCGAGATCTGGCGCGTGGTGCGTTGCAAGAGCCGTGTGCCGAGCCGGTCCTCCAGTCGCTTGATCCGTTTCGACACCACTGCAGGCGACAGGCCGAGGTCGCGCGCCGCCGTCGACATGCTGCCGGACGAGATCACCCGGGCAAAGACTTCCAGATCGCCGAGATTGGTCATGGGCTCGCTCATTCTTTCCGATTTCGTCATAAGTCCATAGCATTTGCGCGACTATGGTTGAAGTGGTAAAGAAAGAATACCAATTGCTGCGAGGCGTGCCGCGGTGTATGCGGGATGACCATGAGCGAGGGAGGGGTCTATGTCCGAAGCCATCCAGTTCCTTGAGCCGAATGCCGCGATCATGTCGCGCCGCAAGGAGATCGTCGCCGATCTCGCCGAGCTTGTCCCGGCCGAGCGGCTGGTGCACGAGCCGATCGAACTCGTGCCCTTCGAGACCGACGGTTTCCTCGCCTATCGCCGCCGCCCCCTGGCCGTCGTCCTGCCGGAAACCACGGCCCAGGTCGCGGCGATCATGAAATACTGTCACAAGTATTCCATCCCGGTCGTACCGCGCGGCGCCGGCACCTCGTTGTCGGGTGGCGCCATTCCCCAGGAAGACGCAATCGTGCTCGGTCTGTCGGCGATGACGAAGATCCTCGACGTCGACTATGCCAATCGCTGCGCCACCGTTCAGGCCGGGGTGACCAACCTGTCGATTTCCGATGCCGTCGGCGGCGATGGCTTCTTCTATGCGCCCGATCCCAGTTCCCAGCTCGCTTGCACGATTGGCGGCAATATCGGCATGAACTCCGGCGGTGCGCATTGCCTGAAATACGGCGTCACCACCAACAACCTGCTCGGCGTCAAGATGGTGCTTGTCGACGGAACTGTGATCGAGCTTGGTGGCAAGGCGCTTGACGCCTCCGGCTATGACCTGCTCGGCCTCGTCTGCGGCTCCGAAGGCCAACTCGGCATCATCACGGAGGCGACGGTCCGCCTGATCGCCAAGCCGGAGGGCGCGCGTCCGGTGTTGTTCGGTTTCGACAGCGCCGAGGCTGCCGGTTCCTGCGTTGCCGACGTCATCGGCGCCGGTATCGTGCCGGTCGCCATCGAGTTTATGGACAAGCAGGCGATCGAGATCTGCGAAGCCTTCGCCCATGCGGGCTATCCGCTCGATGCAGAGGCCTTGCTGATCATCGAGGTCGAGGGCTCGGAAGCCGAGATGGAGGCCATGCTCGCCTCGATCGTCGAGATCGCCAAGCGCCATGATGTGAAGACCGTCCGCGAAAGCCAGTCGGCGATGGAATCGGCGCTGATCTGGAAGGGTCGCAAATCGGCCTTCGGTGCGACTGGCCGCATCGCCGACTATATCTGCATGGATGGCACGGTGCCGTTGAGTCAGCTCGCCTATGTGCTGAAGAAGACCTCGGAGATCACCGACCGCTATGGCCTGCGTGTCGCCAACGTTTTCCACGCTGGCGACGGTAATATGCACCCGCTGATCCTCTACAATATCAATGATCCGGAAGACGCGGCCAAGGCCGAAGCGGCCGGCATGGAAATCCTCAAACTGTGCGTTGATGCCGGCGGCTGCCTGACTGGCGAACATGGCGTGGGCATCGAGAAGCGCGACCTGATGCGGCATCAATATGCGGAAGCGGACCTTGCGCAGCAGATGGCCGTGCGGGCCGCCTTCGATGCCGACTGGATCCTCAATCCCTCCAAGGTTTTCCCGCTCGACGGCCGGAGTGCTGCATGACCGAAGCTTTCCTCCCCGCAAACGAAACCGAGGTGGCGAGCCTCATTCGCAATCACGCCGAACGTTCCGCGCCGCTTGCCATCCTGGGCGGCGGAACGCGCGCAGGTTTCGGCAATCCCCTGACCGCCAACGCGACCGTGCTCGGCACGACCGGGCTTTCCGGCATCGTTGCCTATAATCCGGCCGAAATGGTGCTGACCGCACGCGCCGGCACGCCGGTGGCCGAGATCGAGGCGGCCGTGGCCGTCAACGGCCAGTCACTTGCCTTCGAGCCGCCGGACCATCGCGGCATGATGGGTACGTCCGGCGAGCCGACAATCGGCGGACTCTTTTCCGTCAATGCGTCCGGCCCGCGACGCATGACGGCGGGCGCTGCCCGCGACCATCTGCTTGGCGTCCGTTTCGTCAACGGCCATGGCGAGATCGTCAAGGCCGGTGGCCGGGTGATGAAGAACGTCACCGGGCTCGATCTGGTCAAGGTGCTCGCCGGTTCTTACGGCACGCTCGGTTTTCTGACCGAAGTGACCTTCAAGGTTCTGCCGGCGCCGAAGACCGCCGTCACCATCGTGCTGTCAGGGCTGGAGGACGAACAGGCCGTGCGCGCCATGGCGGCGGCCATGGCGCTGTCGGTCGAGGTTTCGGGTGCCGCTCATCTGCCGGAAAGCGTGCGTGGTCGTTTCATTGGCGGGGCTCTGCCGGACGGTGCCGCCACGGTGCTTCGTATTGAAGGTCTGGAGGCATCGGTCAGCGTCCGTGCCGACACGCTGACGGCTGCCATGAGCGCTTTCTGCCCGGTGTCGCGATTGGAGCCGGCCGATACGGCGGCGCTCTGGCGCGAAATCCGCAATGTGCACCCCTATGCCGATGGCACCCGGCGTGCGCTCTGGCGCGTGTCGGTCGCGCCGTCCGAAGGCTGGAAGCTGGTGGCCGCTCTTCGCCTCGAAGCCGGCGTCGACGCCTTCTACGACTGGCAGGGCGGACTGGTGTGGATGCGTCTCGAGGGGGATCTGGAAGCCGACCTCCTGCGGCGCCACATCAAGGCGGCCGGCGGCGGCCATGCGACGCTCGTCCGCGCGTCTGACGCGGCGCGTGCCCAGGTCCAGGCGTTCGAGCCGCAATCGCCGGCCGTCGCCCTGCTTTCCCAGCGGGTGAAGGAGAAGTTCGATCCGCGCGGCATCTTCAATCCGGGCCGTATGGCCAGAGGAGAGGTCGCATGACCGAGCCTGTGACTTCGCCCGATCCGCGCCAGCCGGAAAGCTGGCTGGAGCCCGGCAAGCTGAACGTCCAGCTGGTCTACGCCCTCTATCTCCTCAGTTTCCTGATCGGCATTTCCGGTCTGATCGGCCTTGTCTTCGCCTATCTCAATCGTGGCAAGGTGGGCGGCTGGATCGACAGTCACTACACCTATGCCATCCGCACCTTCTGGATCGGCCTGCTCTATGGTCTGGTCTCGGCCGTCCTGTCGCTGGCCGTGATTGGCGTGCTTTTGGCTGTCGCCACCGTGGTCTGGGTCGTCGTTCGCTGCATCATCGGATTGCAGAAGGCGACGGCGGGTGAGGCCATCGCCAAGCCCGAGACCTGGTGGGTGTGAGCCATTTGACTATTTCACGGCGGCGACAAAGGTCGCCTGCCGCTCTTCGGGAGAACCGACGTGCAGACCAATTTCACCGCCGAACAGCTCGCCGATCCGCATGTCGCGGAAGCCGAGGCTATTCTTCGCAAATGCGTGCATTGTGGTTTCTGCACCGCCACCTGCCCGACCTATGTGACGCTCGGCAACGAGCTGGATAGCCCGCGTGGCCGCATTTACCTGATCAAGGACATGCTGGAAAACGGCCGCCCTGCCGACAAGCAGGTCGTCACCCATATCGACCGCTGTCTCTCTTGCCTGGCCTGCACCACGACCTGCCCGTCCGGCGTCGACTATATGCACCTGGTCGACCATGCCCGTATCCATATCGAAAAGACCTACAAGCGGCCGCTGCTCAACCGGCTGACGCGCGGTATTCTGGCGATGACGCTGCCCTATCCGGCGCGTTTCCGGGCAGCTCTTGGTCTTGCCCGGCTCGGTCGCCCCTTCGCCGGCCTGTTGAAGCGCATCCCGGCGCTGAAGCCGATGGGGGCCATGCTTGATCTGGCCCCGCGCAGCATCCCCGCCGCCGGCGACAGCGCGCGTCCCGCGACCCACGCACCGCAGGCCGACAAACGCGGCCGCGTGGCGATCCTCACCGGCTGCGCACAGCCGGTCCTTGATCCCGGTATCAATGCCGCCACCATCCGCCTTCTGACCCGCCTCGGCGTCGAAGTGGTGGTTCCGGAAGGCGAGGGTTGCTGCGGCGCGCTGGTCCACCACATGGGTCGCGAGACCCAGGCGCTCGACAGCGCCCGGCGCAATGTCGATGTCTGGACGCGCGAGATCGAGCGTGGTGGGCTCGATGCGATCATCATCACGGCGTCCGGCTGCGGCACGACGATCAAGGATTATGGCCACATGCTGCGCCTCGACCCGGCCTATGCTGAAAAGGCCATGCGCGTCTCGGCGCTGGCCAGGGATGTGACCGAATATCTCTCGACGCTCGATCTGCCGGTGATGGAAAAGAAGTATCTGAGCGTCACCTATCATTCGGCCTGCTCGATGCAGCATGGCCAGAAGATCACCACGGCGCCAAAAATCCTGCTGAAGAACGCCGGCTTCACCGTGCGCGATCCGGCCGAAGGACATTTGTGCTGCGGTTCGGCCGGCACCTATAACATCATGCAGTCGGAGATTTCCGAAAAGCTGAAGGTGCGCAAGGTCAAGAATCTCGAGGCGACAAGGCCGGATGTCATCGCCACCGGCAATATCGGCTGCATGACGCAGATCGGCTCCGCAACCGCGGTGCCGATCGTCCACACGATTGAATTGCTGGATTGGGCCTATGGCGGCGCAAAGCCGGCAAAGCTTGGCGTCTGATCGAGAAAGAGAGGCCGGGGTGCCCAGAAATGGCACACCCGGCTGTCCGGACGTCGAGCGGCGGGGCCAAAACCATTAAGGCGTTGCTGATAAAGTACTTCCTGCAAAAGGGGCCTGGAAGGTCCCGCAAGGAGGACGCCGATGTATCTCAAGACAATCACCGCGGCTCTGCTTTTGGCGGCGAGCGCCCTTCCGGCTGCCGCGACGGCGCGCATTTATTGCGCTGCTTCAGACCCGGCTGCAAAGATGTCGATCGAGAGCGCTTTTGCCGCCCGGGATGGCAAGCGACTGGTCCACTTCCGTGGCATTGTCGACCTCATGAGCGATAAGGCACCAGACGCCTTTGCCAGTCTCAAGCTCAATTCGGGCATGTTGAGGCAGTCGTGGATGGATGGCGACGAACTGCGCCTGCGGATCTATACCGACAACCGCGACGCAAGGCCATTCCAGACCTTCGAGCTGTCGATCGCCACACATGCCAGCGCAGACAACCGCGACCGCTTCACCGGACGCTACACATTGACGGTCGAAAGCGCCGACGAAAAGAGAGCGGCCCCGCGCGACATAATCCTGTCGCACGAGGCCGCGATATTCTGCGAAGTCAAATAATCCTTGGTCGGGTCAACCCGACTTAGAAGCGATAGCTGATACCGGCGTTGACGGCGTTGGTCATGACGTCGGTCTTGAGCGTCGCACCGCTGTCGATGTCGACGTCGACCCAGGAGTAGTTACCCTTGTATTCGACGAAACCGGACCAGTTCTTGGTGAAGTCGTAGGCAACGCCCGCCTGGGCCTGAACGGTGGCGCCGCCGACCTGGTAGTCGAAGGTCGTGCCTGAGGCGCGCGTCACTTCGACGTGCGGAATGTTGATGCCGACGCCGGCGCCGACATAAGGCACGAACTTCGTACCCTCGATCGGCATGCGATAGAGAGCGTTCAGCGTCAGAAGGTTGATGCCGTCGGAAAACTCGAAATGATCCCAGCCGGCTTCTGCCAGCGTGCTCTTGTTGGCGTAAACCTTGGCATGGGTGAAATCGAGCGAGACACCGATGTTCGGCTGACCGAGTTCTTCCATCCACCATGTACCGCGCACGCCGTAATAGGGCGGCATTTCGAAGGAACGACCTTCCCAACCGGCGGTGAAATCTGGCTGGTCCGAGACCTCGACATCACTGTGCGGCGCCGACTGGACGCCGCCGTAGACCGAAATCGCCATCTCGGCGTTGGCCAGGGAGGCAGACAGGGCAAGGATGCTGGCCACGGCGGTGGTGCCGAACAGGATACGAAGCTTGGTGTTCATGGGTGCAATCCGCGAATCTGGTTATGTTCACCATTTTGATAGGCGATTTTGTCCGCCAAGTCTGTTTCCATTTTGCATCACCTTTTTCGGAACGACCAAAATTGGTGACATTTTTTGTCGATCGTCACTTCGAAGTGGTGCGTTCTTCTGTTCTGCCGATCGACTATCGACCGTCACGACGCAAACAGGCGCGGGAGCATGCCACTTCCCGCGCCTGTTGAAGAGCCAATGGCGACAATCAGCCGCCGAACATCGTGCGCAGGATATCGATGCCCTTGTCTTCGAAGCTCACCTTGCCCTGGCGGTTGCCGGGGCCGACGACGATAACCTTGTTGCCGACGTCGGCGCGCTGGTAGAGGTGTTCGACGTCTTTATTCATCATTCGGATGCAGCCGGACGACATGTTGAGGCCGATGGTCCAGGGCTGGTTGGTGCCATGGATGCGGAAGATCGTGTCGCGGCCGCCCTTGTAAAGATACATGGCACGCGCGCCGAGCGGATTATCGATGCCGCCTTCCTGCACGATCGGTAGATGGTGACCTTTTGCGGCTTCACGACGGCGCATTTCCGCCGGCGGACGCCAACTCGGCCATTCCTCCTTGCGGCCGATATTGACCACGCCCGACCAGCCGAAGCCTTCACGTCCGACGCCGACACCGTAGCGGGTCGCACGGTTCTTGCCTTCGATGTAATAGAGGAACTTGTTGTTGGTATCGATGATGATCGTGCCGGGCTTTTCGTCGGTGATCAGGCGTACGGCACGACGCTTGAACTTCTCTGCCGGTTGCTTCTGCTGGACAACGAGCGTCACATCGCTTGGTGCTGCCGGATGGTTGGCGCCAAAGGCGCCTGCAGAAGCCGGTGCGATCAGACCGCCGATGGCGATCGATGCGACCGCAACGGCGGCCAGGTATTTCTTCATGCTGCAATCCCCCAAATCATAAGGGTTGCGAGCCTAGCCAACTCCCATGCCGATGCAAGTCCTTAAGCATCGTCTCATTAAAATTTAATGGAGGCCGGACCGAGACTTGGTCCGGCCAAGAAGAACCACGTGGCTCTACATGACAATCACGCTGGTGCCGACATTGACGCGCTCGTAAAGGTCAACGACGTCTTCATTGCGCATGCGGATGCACCCGGATGAAACGCCGTTGCCGATCGTCCAAGGGGCGTTGGTGCCGTGGATGCGGTAGAGCGTCGAACCGAGATACATGGCGCGTGCGCCGAGCGGATTTTCCGGACCACCGTCCATGCGGGCGGGGAGGTAGTGGCCTTTGGCCGCCTCGCGGGTGATCATCTCGGCTGGCGGCGTCCAGCTGGGCCATTCCTTCTTGGCGGTGATCTTGTGCTGGCCGGCCCATTCGAAACCTGGCTTGCCGACGCCAACGCCGTAGCGCCGCGCCTGACCGTTGCCGGTCACCAGATAGAGGAAGCGGTTGTTGGTGTCGATGACGATGGTTCCTGGCTTCTGCGGGGTGTCGTAGGCCACCATTTGCGGCAGGAAGGCCGGGTCGAGCTGGGTGCGCACCGGCTTGTTCGGCCGCACGGCCGCCGGCTGGACAAGCGTGGTGCGCGGCGCGCGGCGCTGTACCTGGCGCTGATAGGTGCGAACCTGTGGCTGCGCGGCGCGCGGCGCATAGACGACCGGTCGTTGCTGGGCGCCGCCGAGCTGCATCACCCAGGGGGCGGAGAGATCGGGGCTGACTATGACCGGCGGGCGGCTCTGATAGCGATCGCCCGCATGAGCGGGCTGAACGGCGGGCAGTGTGACGGAAAGGCCGACAAGCGTGGCCAGGAAAATGGACTTATCGAACATCGGACAACTCTCTACATGGGACCGAAGAAGCAAGCCTTGTCAGGCTGTCGTTCCGATCGTGCCAGCGTCGTCGCGACAATTGGTAAACGGCGGTTGATGAAAATGCCGCGGAGCCCGTGAACCTTTCATCAGGGTTAGCGGCGCGTTTGGAAAAACAGTGAACAAATGGTAAACATGGTAAACGACGTTCAGCTGACGAAGGAATCACCACGCATGGAAACGACAGGCCTGATTACAGGGGAGGACGGACTGGAGCGTTGCTTCTGGCATGGTGGCCTCGAAGACTATCGTCGCTACCACGACGAGGAATGGGGCAGGCCCGTCACCGACGATCGCCGCTTGTTCGAGAAGATCTGCCTGGAGGGGTTCCAGTCAGGCCTCTCCTGGCTGACGATCCTGCGCAAGCGCGAGAATTTCCGCGCGGCCTTCGCCGGCTTCGATTTCCACAAGGTCGCTCAGTTCGACGATGACGACATCGCCCGCTGTCTCGCCGATGCCGGCATCGTCCGGCATCGCGGCAAGATTGTCTCGACCATCAACAATGCGCGTCGTGCCATCGATATCCAGGCCGAGTTCGGTTCGCTCGCCCGCTATTTCTGGGGCTTCGAGCCACAATCGGACGAGCGCCCGGCTCGCATTGATCTGGCGACGCTAAGGGCTAATCCGACCTCGCCGACCTCCGTGCGCCTGTCGAAGGACCTGAAGAAACGCGGTTGGTCCTTCGTTGGCCCGACCACCGTTTATGCCTTCATGCAGGCCATGGGCCTGGTCAACGACCATATCGAGGGCTGTTGCTGTCGCGAGCCGCTGGAGGTTCAGCGGGCGCAGTTCGTTCGTCCGTGATGATGCCGTTCAGTCGATGCTGATCGCCAGCACCCGGCTGATCTCGGTCAGCGAGCGGCCGGATTGCGCGCGCCAGCCGTTGAAGGCGGTCTGAGCCGCAGCCTTGTCCTTTGCCGAGGAGGGCGTCTTGTCCACCACGCCCTCGGCGATCAGGCGATTCACCACGCCTTGCGACAGGATGAAACCGTCGATGCCGGCAAAGCGTAGGAAATACTGGCCTGTGTTCCCTCCGAGCCGTGAGCCGCGCTTCTTGATAATGTCGAGGAGCCCGAAATAGTCGTCCGCCGGCCAGTCGGCGAAGAAGCGGGCGGGGCTGCCGTATTCGCGCGCCAGATCCGACAGGAAGACCGCGTTTTGCTGAACGGAGCGGATCTTCGGGCCATGCCGGACAATGCGCGTATCGGAGACCAGCCGTTCGAAATCCTCGTCATGGAGCATGGCGCAGCGCGCGATGTTGAAGCCGTCGAACACCGCCTCGAAGCCCAGCCACATGGCTTCCACGACCTTCCAGTTGAAGCCGGACTGGAAAATGCACTTGGTCATCAATGACAGAAGACGGTCGTCCGGTGTCGCGGCGATCTCGTCCCTTGCCTTCGGAAACTGCAGTGCGGCTTCCACCGCGCCATCACCGCCCTTCCGGTCGGCGGCAATCTTCCAGATTTCATCGAATGATCGCATTTCTGTTCCCTGTGCTACCGGCCGATTTCGCGGATCAGTGGAAGGAGTTCGCCAAGGTTGGCGATCTCGCGGAAGCGTGGAGCCTCCGCCGGCTTTTCCACCTGCTCCAGCACCCAGGTTAGCTCATGCGGCACGAACACACCCCAAGCTCCGGCGGCGATCGCGGGCACGATGTCGGATTTCAACGAATTGCCGATCATCATCGCTCGTTCCGGCCCGTCGCCGGCCTTGCCGAAGATGCGACGATAGGTGGTGGCCGATTTGTCCGAGACGATCTCCACCGCGTCGAAATAGTCGCCGAGCCCTGACTGGGCCAGCTTTCGCTCCTGATCGAACAGATCGCCCTTGGTGATCAGCACCAGGTAGTAGTCGCCTGCCAACGTCTCCAGAACATCGCGGGCATGGGGCATGGTCTCGACCGGGTGGCGGAGAAGGTCCCGGCCGATCGACAGGATCTGGCCGATCACCTCTGTCGGGACCCGGCCCTCGGTCACATCCAGCGCGGTCTCGATCATCGACAGCGTGAAGCCCTTGATGCCGAAGCCGTAGTGGGAAAGATTGCGCTTCTCTGCCTCCAGTAGCCGCTGCGAGATCTGCTCGCCTTCGGCGAAATCCGCAAGCAGCCCGCGGAAATGCTCTTCCGTCAGGCGGTAGAACTGTTCGTTTTGCCAGAGTGTGTCGTCGGCGTCGAAGCCGATCACGGCAAGGGGTCGCGTGTTCATGCAGGTCTCTCTATTGCCAGATGAATGATGTAAAATAGCGCCTTATCTTGGCAATGGCGAGGCTAGGTGATGATCACGCCACGCCGATCAGCGTGATCATGGTCATGCTGAGGCAACCGAGCGCGAGAAGCGAGGCGAGCGCTGCCAGGACCACCCGCCCGCCCGCCTGCCTGAGGCTGCGCACGTCGACGGAGAGGCCCAGCCCTGCCATGGCCACGGTGGTCAGCAGGCTCGAGGTTGCGGAGAGCAGCGCAAGCGGCGCGGGTGTAATGAGGTCGGCTGATCGCAGCGCCGCCATGATGGCAAAGCCGACGATGAACCAGGGCAAGACATGAGTTATGGACACGCGCCGGCCGCCAAGGCCGCGTGCGATGCCGACGATGAACAACAGCGGACCGAGCATCAGCACGCGGGTGAGCTTGACCAGCGTCCCGGTTTGCAGGCTGACAAGCCCGATCGGTGCCGTCGCCGCCAGAACCTGCGGTACGGCATAGACCGTCAGCCCGGCAAACACCCCGTATTGAACCGCTGAGAGATGGGCGGCGATGCTCATTAGAGGCATGGTCAGCACGGCGACCACGCCGAGCACGGCGGTAAAGGCGATCGACGCGGCCACGTCCTCGGCGCTGGCTCCGATCACCGGCGCCGATGCGGCGATCGCGGAGTTTCCGCAGATCGAATTGCCGAAGGCAATGAGAAAGGCGAGCTTCGGCTTAAGACCGAGCAGGCGGCCGAGGGAAAAACTGGTCGCAATAGACAGAAGCACGACCACGCCAATACCCGCCACGAGCTGCGGCCCGGCCTCGCGAATGGCCGTGAAGCTTATCGAGGCGCCAAGGGCGACGATCGCGCATTCCAGCAGAAAATGTGCCGACAGATTGATACCGGGGGTGAAGGCGGGCGAAAGCCTGAACCCGGAGCGCAGCGCCGTGCCGAGAAGAATGGCAAAGACCAGGCTTTCGATCGGACGGGTGTCGAATACCGCAAGTTCGGCCTTTTCGACAAGCAAGGCGGCGGTTGCGACCGTGACGGACAGGGCAAGGCCGGGAAGATATGAGAGCAAGCGAGATGAGGAGATCATGAAGACGGAGACCAGTTGATGACCGGGCTGTTGTCGCGCGTGTAACTCTCGACTTCCATCGCATAATTCCGTATGAATTATTCGATAAAAACGAATGGTTTGCCATGACGTTCGAACAGCTTTCCATCTTCGTCGCCGTTGCCGAGCGTGAGCACCTGACGCGCGCCGCGGCTGCGATCGGTCTGACGCCGTCCGCGGTCAGCGCCGCCATCCGCAATCTCGAGGCCTATTATCGGGTGGCGCTGTTTCATCGTGTCGGACGCCGCATCGAATTGACGGCCGAGGGGCGGCTTTTCCTCGACGAGGCGCGTGCGACCCTTGCCCGGGCGCGGGCTGCCGAACTGATGCTGTCGGAACTGGGCGGACTGTCGCGCGGCCGGATCGGCATCCATGCCAGCCAGACGGTGGCAAGCTATTGGCTGCCGCCGGTGCTGATGCGTTTTCATGCCAACTATCCGGGCATCGAACTCGCTCTGACGATCGGCAACACCCGCTCGGTCGCGCAGGCCGTAAGCCAGGGCGAGGCCGACGTCGGTTTCATCGAGGGAGTGATCAATGACCCCGCGCTCGCGGTCGCCAAGGTGGCAGACGATGCTCTTCTGGTCGTGACCGCAGCGGACCATCCGTTTGCCGACGGGCGGCCCCTGTCGCCGCGTCAACTGATCGAGGAGAGCGGCTGGGTGATGCGCGAGGAGGGATCGGGTACCCGTTCGACGTTCGAGGAGACCCTGCGGCGTCTGGGCGAGGATCCCGCACGCTTGCGCACCGTGCTGACGCTGCCATCCAATGAGGCGGTGCTCTCGGCCGTTGTTGCCGGTCGTTGCGCTGCCGTCGTGTCCGGGATGGCGGCTGCCGGTCGGCTTCACGACGGCGACGTCGTCGCGGCGAACTTCGCCTTGCCTGCACGGCAGTTTTCCATCCTGCGGCACAAGGAACGCCGCCCAAGCCAGGCGGCGTCCATGCTGGAAAAAATGAGCCGGGAGGTCTTGCCGGGGAAGAACGAGCCCTAGCTTTCCCGGTTGAGGAAAATCACTTGCCGTGCTTGGCCAGCCATTCTTTCATCATAGCGATCTCGCCTTCCTGGGCCTTGATCACCCCTTCGGCGAGTTTGCGGATGTCCGGATCCTTGCCGTATTGCAGTTCGATCCGCGCCATGTCGATCGCACCTTGATGATGGGGGATCATGCCGCGCACGAAGTCCGCATCGGTATCGCCGGAATATTCGATCGCCATGTCGGTGTGCATCTTGCCATTGACCGCCGCGAAGGCGTGGCTCGAGGGGGACTGGTCGCCGACCGGCTGGCTCATGTCCATTGTTGCTGTATGGCCTTCGTGGCTGCTGCTGTCCTCGGCTGAGGCGGTGGTGGCGATAAGAACGGCGCAAGCTGTAAAGAGTGCTTTGGTGAGCATTGTGCTTCCTTTGTCTATCAGACGGAATTGAGAGCTCGGCGCAAAGGCGCCGCAGGTTTGAAATCGGGTTCGTCAGACGCGGGGAGGGGGATCGAGCGGCGCAGCCGGCCAGGAGGTGAAGACGACCATGATCGTCTGCGCCTCGGCGGCGCGCGCCTGTCTGCCGAAAGTCGCAATGCGAAGATCGGCCGCCAAGGTCAGGCAGGCGGCGCAATGCAGCGCCCGATCAGACTTGCCGGACAACTTGCCGGTTGACAAGTCGGTATGCGGGCAATCGGCGTCTGACGAAACGGTATCCATCGGCACCTTTTCCACGGCTTGCTTCGCATGGCCGGGCATGGTCTGACCGGTTTCCACCACCTCTGCGACCATGTTCGCCACGGCCCCGCCTGGACCGGCCGGAGTCACCGCCGCCATGCCGGCAAAGGGCATGGCGGCATAGGTCAGAGCGGCAAGCGCGAGAAAAGTGCGGACGAGCAATTTCATGACGCCGAAGGTAAGCGGGCTTTTGTCGAAAGCAAGGCCGGTCTCGATTTCGTGATCTGCGCTCTGTCCGGCAGGGTTCAGGCCGCAATCACCCGATGTACGACCCGGTAATCCTTGCTCTCTTCGCCGAGCGGCGCGACCGGCCACAGCCATTCCGCGCAATGTTCGGGGACCGCCACGCCATGCAGCAGGTCGAAGCGCTCGTGGACCTTGCCGGTGCGATCGATCACCTCGTAGGCAATATCGGTCAACAGGCAGATGTCGGCCGCAAGATTGCCCAGGCCGGCCAGATGGGCGCGGATCAGGCGCGCCACTGTATCGTCCGGCATTGTGCTTTGGTTCGCATCCCGTTCCAGCCGCTTGCTTGCCCCCATGCCGATCTGCGACAGCAGATTGGCCGAGACGACGAAGTCGAGATAGGGCAGCTGTCGCAGAAAGCCGAGCGGATCGGGCTCCTTGCCGGCCGCAAGGTCCGCGTAGCCGGAAAGGTCACGCTCGATCAGCCGAATGTTCTTAAGGCGCTTTCGGGCCAGCCAGCTCCGAACGCTGGCAAGATGCACCAGATCGAACAGAACCACGGTGTCGAAAGCGCGCGAAAGCTCGATGATCGGCACGTCGCGCAGCAGGCCGGAACCAAGCACGACGGCGGTGCGCCGCTGCTTGAGCCCGGCTACCGCCGCAAGTACTGCCGCCTTGCAGTTTTCCTCGTGCGTCCGCCAGTCGCTGGAACAGCGGGCGGCCCGCGACCAGAGATTGACCGAATAGCGGATGAAAGGGCGATGACCGGGCGTGGTCAGTGGCCAGCTGGCGGCATAATTCAGGGCTTCGAGGATCATGGACTACCGGTAGACTTGCGAGTACTGGTCGATCTCTATGATGAGCACGACCAGCTTATGATCGTGGATATCGCAGATGATCCGGTTGTCGCCAAGCCGGTAACGCCAATACTGGTCGAGCCTCGAACCCTGCAAGCCGTCCGCAATCTGTTTTGGGCCTTTGAGACGTGCCTATTTCTCTTCAAATAGGCCGGCTCTTTGTTTTCATCCCCGAATATGCCACTCGCCACGACCACTTTCCGGCATTGGGCACCCCTTCGCTGTCTCTCGGCTCTTGTCGCCAAATCCTTGATCCTCTAAGACACCGGCACTTGAAAACGATGGAATCCGGTGCCCGCATCATGAGCGAAAAGAACAAGAAGCCGCAAAAACTCAAAGCCCGCCTGCCGCGCGGCTTCGTTGATCGCGAAGCGGCCGACATTCGCGCTGTCAACGAGATGACTGCGAAGATCCGCGAGGTCTACGAGCGCTATGGCTTCGATCCGGTCGAAACGCCGCTGTTTGAATATACCGACGCGCTGGGAAAATTCCTGCCTGATGCCGATCGGCCGAACGAGGGTGTGTTCTCGCTGCTGGACGATGATGAGCAGTGGATGTCGCTGCGCTATGACCTGACTGCGCCGCTCGCTCGCCATGTCGCTGAGAATTTCAACGAGATCCAGCTGCCCTATCGCACCTACCGCGCCGGCTATGTCTTCCGCAACGAGAAGCCCGGCCCCGGCCGTTTCCGCCAGTTCATGCAGTTCGATGCCGATAGCGTCGGCGCCCCCGGCGTCCAGTCGGATGCCGAAATGTGCATGATGATGGCCGATACCATGGAAGCCCTCGGCATCAAGCGCGGTGATTATGTGATCCGCGTCAACAACCGCAAGGTTTTGGATGGCGTGATGGAAGCGATCGGCGTCGGCGGCGATGAGAACTTTGCTCGCCGCTTGACCGTGCTGCGCGCCATCGACAAGCTCGACAAGTTCGGGACGGAAGGCGTGACGCTCTTGCTTGGCGAGGGCCGCAAGGACGAGTCTGGCGACTTCACCAAGGGAGCCGGCCTCAATGCGGAGCAAATCGAAAAGGTCCTCTTCTTCGTCGGCATCACCGATTACGTCGAAAGCGCGGTGCATCTGGCCGAACTGGTCGCAGGTACCGAGAAGGGTGTTGAAGGCGTCGACGAACTGAACACCATCCGCAGCTTGGTCATGGGAGCGGGCTATGGTCCGGATCGCATCAAGATCGATCCGTCTGTCGTTCGCGGCCTCGAATACTATACCGGCCCCGTCTACGAAGCCGAACTCACCTTCGACGTCACCAATGAGAAGGGCGAGAAGGTCGTCTTCGGTTCGGTCGGCGGCGGTGGGCGTTATGACGGGCTCGTCTCGCGCTTCATGGGCCAGCCGGTTCCGGCCACGGGCTTCTCGATCGGTGTCTCGCGCCTGATGACGGCTCTGAAGAACCTCGGCAAGCTCGGCGCGGACGAAGTCCTGGCGCCGGTGCTGGTCACCGTCATGGACGGCGATGTCGAGAGCATGGGCCGCTACCAGCGCTTCACCCAGGCACTGCGCAACGAGGGCATCCGCGCCGAAATGTATCAGGGCAATTGGAAGAAGTTCGGCAACCAGCTGAAATATGCCGACCGCCGCGGCTCACCGATTGCCATCATCCAGGGCGGCGACGAGCGTGCGCAAGGGGTGGTGCAGATCAAGGACCTGATCGAGGGCAAGCGGCTGTCGGGTGAGATCTCCGACAATGCCGAATGGCGCGAGGCCCGCGTCGCGCAGGAGGTGGTGTCGGAAGCAGACCTGGTCGCCAAGGTCAGGGAAATCCTTGCCGCCCAGGCCGAGGACCGTCGCCGGGCGAAGCAGGCCGATGTCTGAGTTCTTGGGCTATCTCCTCCCCACCCCTCCGCACAAGGGGGAGAGGTCAGGTCGGAGCCTGCCGCAAGCCGCAGCGATGCGGCCACTGCCCGCTATCGCACGTGCGCCAGGCGCAACAGGAAAAACACCACGTCTCAAGGCTTCCATGCACGCGAGCGGATACGGCATTTCGTCGCCCCGCTTGTGGGGGAGATGGCTGGCGGGTCAGAGGGGACGTGCCTTCAGCATGGAGGGAGTCTTCCCATGCCATTGATCAATATGCCGGATTTTGCCGGCATGCTTCTCGATGAGTTTGCCGCGCGCTCGACTGTGCGCGTCGACACGCCTGTCATCCAGCCGGCAGAGCCCTTTCTCGACATGGCGGGTGAAGACCTGCGCCGTCGCATTTTCATGACCGAGAACGAGCGCGGCGAAAGCCTTTGCCTCAGGCCAGAATTCACCATTCCTGTCTGTCTGCGCCATATCGAGACCGCGACCGGTACGCCGAAGCGCTATGCCTATCTCGGCGAGGTCTTTCGCCAGCGCCGCGATGGCGCCAATGAGTTCTACCAGGCCGGCATCGAGGATCTCGGCGATACCGGCATTGCCAGCGCAGATGCCCGCGCCATCGGTGATGCCTGCGCCGTCCTTGCCCGCCTGCTGCCGGGAAAACCGCTGGCGGTGACACTCGGCGATCAGGCGGTGTTCGAAGCCGTGGTCAAGGCGCTCGGCTTGCCGGCAGGCTGGCAAAAGCGCCTGATTCAGGCCTTCGGTAATTCCGAGCAGCTCGACCAGTTGCTGAAGAAACTCGCAAGCCCCAACCATGTCCAGGGGTTTGACCCGATGGTGACGGCGCTGCTTGCTTCCGGCGACGATAGGGCGCTGATCGCCCACCTCGACGACACCATGCAGGCGACCGGCTATTCGACCAATGCCAGCCGTTCGCCAAGAGAGATCGCCACGCGCCTCAAAGAGAAGCTGGAACTGGCCGAGACTCGTCTTGATGGCGCAGCTCTTCTTTTGCTGCGCGAGTTCCTCTCGCTCGAATTACCCTTGTCGGAAGCTTCGGCCGCACTGTCCGGCTTTGCCGACGCGGCGGGCCTGCGGCTCGGCCCGGCCTTGTCGCGTTTCGACGAGCGGGTTGCGGCGCTTGCCAATCTCGGCCTCGACCTTGGCCGGATCAACTATCGCGCCGCCTTCGGCCGTCCGCTCGACTATTATACCGGCCTCGTCTTCGAGATCGGGATAGCCGAGGAGCCGGCAGTTCTGGCCGGCGGCGGTCGTTTCGACCGGCTGTTGACGCTGTTGGGCGCCGAAGATCATATACCGGCCGTCGGCTTTTCGCTCTGGCTCGATCGTATCGAAACCGCGAGGGCGGCAAAATGACCATCACCATCGGGTTGCCCTCCAAAGGCCGGATGAAGGACGACGCATCGGCCATTTTCGAAAAGGCCGGCATGAAGATCGTCGCCGTCGGCAACGACCGCTCCTATCGTGGTCGCGTCGAAGGTGCCGATGACATCGAGATCGCTTTTCTCTCGGCCTCTGAAATCTCGCGGGAAATCGGCGCCGGCACCGTCGATTTCGGCGTCACCGGCGAGGACCTGATCCGCGAGGGGCTGGCGGAAGCCGACAGCCGTGTCGAGATCTGCGCCCGTCTCGGCTTCGGCCATGCAGACGTGGTTGTCGCCGTGCCGGAGATCTGGCTTGACGTTGACAGCATGGCCGATCTCGGCGATGTGGCTGCCGATTTCCGTGCCCGCCATGGTCGCCGGCTGGCGATCGCCACCAAATACTGGCGCCTCACCCAGCAGTTTTTCTCACGTCAGCACGGCATTCAGCTCTACCGCATCGTCGAAAGTCTCGGCGCGACGGAAGGGGCCCCGGCTGCCGGCCAGGCAGACATCATCGTCGACATCACCTCGACCGGCTCGACGCTCAAGGCCAACCATCTGAAGATCCTGTCCGATGGCGTGATCCTGCGCTCCGAGGCCTGCCTGGTACGGGCCCGCAAGGCCGAGCATGAGGGCAATGCCGCCGTGGCAAGAATCATAGAAGCGGTTCGCGCCATCCTTTGATCCTTGGGCGGGGAGGGCGAGGCCCGGCTTGTTCTTGGGAAGGGTTGCCCGCGTTCGCATCAGGCAACCCCGCTCGTCCAGCTCAGCTCTTGGTGATGCGTACCCAGCCGCCGGTCTCGCCGGCGAGCACGCCCTGGTCGGCAGGTGCCGGGCGCTGGAAGGCCTTGAACAGCGTTTCGGTCTTGGTCCAGTAAGGTACATACCATTCGCGGTCGACATCCATGATCAGGACCCGATCGGTCGCCGCGTCATAGGCGCCGATTGGCGAGACATGCGGCCCGTCCCAGTCGCCGGTGACGACACCCTGGTTGAAGTAGATCAGCACCATGTCCTTGGCCGAGGTTTCGTTTTCAACCAGCATCGCCCGGAAAGCCTCAAGCGTTGCGGCCTTGTCCTTGGTCGGCTGTGCCGCCGTTACCTCGGCCTTGATGTCGAATGCCTTCAGGCTTTGCGCTGTGTCCGCGACCAGGTCGGCGAAGGTGACGCCGTCGCCCTCTTCTGCCGCCTGCTCGGCCCAGCGCTTATCCTTGGTCGCTTCGAGAAGGTTGTTCTGCGTCACCAGCGTGTTTTCAGATAGCGCCGGCAGTCCGCGCATGGTGTTAACGGCAATCGTGATCGAGGCCAGCGAGCAGGCGGAAGAGGTTTGCTGGTGGATGTAATAGGGAGAGATTGCCCAGTAGTCGGGCGCTGCGGCTGTGCTGAGGTAAGCGTGGTCCGTGGTGATCGGAATAGCTTCCGGGCCAAGCTTCGGCTTGGCGACGTCTTCGGCCGCGGCAACGCCCGCGAGCAGGGAAAGCGATAGGGATGTAAAAAGGGCTTTCAGTATCATCACAGCTGTCTCCCGTGTTGTTCAGCCGCAGCACTATGTCACAACGGAAAGACGATACAAATAAAAGCCGCCGGATCGCTCCGGCGGCTTTCTCTATCCGTACGATGAAGGGCAGGGACTACCTCAGGCTGCGACGGCGGCACCGCGGCGGGCGTCGAGCGAGTAGGCGCCCGGGCCGAAGGTGGCGAGCAGGATGTAGGCGCCGGCCAGCGTGATGTTCTTCATCATCATGATCTGGTTCAGCGTGTTGATCCAACCGAGCGCACCTTCCGGCCAGCCCTCGATGGCAACGGTGCCCGAATGGAACACGAGACCGGTGAAGACACAGAAGAGAGCGAGCAGCCAGCCGGCGATCTTGGTCTGGAAGCCGACGAGAACGAACAGGCCGGCGACGAATTCGAACAGGCCGGCGAGATAGGCAAGCGCAGTCGCGGCGGGCAGGCCGGCACCGGTGATCATGCCGGCTGTGCCGGCCGGGTCGATCAGCTTGCCGAAGCCGGAATAGATGAAAATGAAGGAGAGAAGGACGCGGGCGATAAGGATGAGGGCATTGTTGCTGTTGGACATGTTCGGCTCCTGGGGCACGGGCGACCGGAGTGGCGCGTGCCTTGCTGTTTGATTTCCTGGAGCGGTTGTTTCATGTCTTGATTGTCGGCGATAGGCGGACAATCTTTGACTGATCGTTCGCTAAAGAGAAACGATGAGGGCGAGCGGATACACCTTTGCCGTCCTTGTGGTCGACCTTTGGAAGGATTGAATCAGGAGTAGGCGCGAACGGTCGCCGGGGCGACCAGCCTGAAGCGCGGGAAGACGAAAATGCCGAGCATGCGTCCGGCACACGACTGTTCCAGTCCATCGGACTCGCCGATGCAGAAAACGGGCTGGCGATGGCCATTCGATAGGCTGATCGTCGTGGAATAGCAGAAGTGCGAGGACGCGGTTGCCGCCTGTTCGAAAAGCTCGAGAATATGAGAGCGGTCATTGGGATCGTAGCAGCGCATCATGCTGAGAAGACCGCACTCCGGGTTGTTGAGCCCATGCAGCTGGGTTGCCCGTTCGCCAAGTTTGATTACACCATTGGATAGGTCACCGACCCAGCCCTCCGAAACGGAGAACTGAGCGGAAACACTGCTCTCGCGGTCTTCACGCTCACGCTCGGGAAAACCCATGCTGAACGGTGCTGAAAGGCTGGCTCTGGCAATCTTAAACAAGGCTGTCCCCAGGCATTTGCCGATTTACGCGTATTGCTCTCGGATCAGTTTCAATTTCGGCCGCGTGAAAGCGCCCGTCGATTTCATTCTTTTCGCGATCGAACAAGCCACATGTCCGTCACAGACGCCTGCGGCTCGTAAGGTGCGCGAAGTATTATAAACTAATCATAAACGCATGCTGTAGAGTAGGCGCTTCGCGCATAGGTTACAACCACCCCGTTCCCCGTCGTATCTGGCTCGTCGGCCAGTTACCAATGGTGGCGCCACCCCCGTAGCCTCCACCATGGAATTTCAATTCTGTATCGCAGCGTTATAAATATTTCACGCCGTCCGCAATGCGATTTTTTACCTTTGCGTGTATTTTTTGAACATCGCACATATTCGCTTTTTTGCCTGCCTTACCCCCTATCGAAGTAGGGGATTCGGCACTGTTAGCATGCAAACCCGAATATGAGGAGGCTTCATTCGTTGGCCGCGCGTTACAAAACTGGCTATTGCGATACCTCTCTGAGCAGGTCATCCATCTGATGGCGGGCGGATAAAGAGTGCGCTGAAACGCGCTTCTGTCGGTGACGCCGGGATGGCGAGCGATATTGCAGGTTTCATTAATATGTCCGAATGTGAGTAGAAACGAAAGGTCGGAAGTGACGTGGGGTTGTATGAAGCCGTTGTGACGGGAGGACCCCGATCGGCTTGTCGGCGATGCATCTGTCGAATCGCACAAAGCAAAAAGGGCGGTCCGAAGACCGCCCTTTCCGTAACCGTTTGGGTCCGTGTGGCAGGCTTTCGCCTATCACATCACGCCACCCGTGCCGCCAGTTCAGCGCGCTTGACGCGCTGAACCCCTTATAGGCATGGGTGAAGCTCTAGGGGTTTTATTCAGTAATAAGGCAGTCGCCTTATTACATCATGCCACCCATGCCGCCCATGCCGCCCATGTCAGGCATGCCGCCGCCGGCCGATTCCTTCTTCGGAAGTTCGGCGATCATGGCTTCGGTGGTGACCAGCAGGCCGGCAACCGAAGCTGCGTCCTGCAGGGCGGTGCGAACGACCTTGACCGGGTCGATGATGCCCATGGCGATCATGTCGCCATATTCGCTGGTCTGAGCGTTGTAGCCGAAGTTTTCCTGGTCCTTGTCGAGGATCTTGCCGACAACGATGGAGGCTTCGTCACCAGCGTTCTCTGCGATCTGACGGCAAGGAGCCTGCAGGGCGCGGCGAACGATGTTGATGCCGGCTTCCTGGTCCTGGTTGGCACCCTTGACGGTGATCTTGACCGAGGAACGCAGCAGGGCGATACCACCGCCCGGTACGATGCCTTCCTGAACAGCAGCGCGCGTCGCGTTCAGGGCGTCGTCGATGCGGTCCTTCTTTTCCTTCACTTCGATTTCCGTCGAGCCGCCAACGCGGATCACGGCAACACCGCCAGCGAGCTTGGCAAGACGTTCCTGCAGCTTTTCGCGGTCGTAGTCGGAAGTGGTTTCCTCGATCTGAGCCTTGATCTGGGCAACGCGGCCTTCGATGTCGGACTTCTGGCCAGCACCATCAACGATAGTGGTGTTTTCCTTGGTGATCGAGACCTTCTTGGCGCGGCCGAGCATGTCGAGCGTAACCGTTTCGAGCTTGATGCCGAGGTCTTCGGAAATGACGGTGCCGCCCGTGAGGATGGCGATGTCTTCCAGCATGGCCTTGCGGCGATCGCCGAAGCCCGGAGCCTTGACGGCAGCAATCTTCAGGCCGCCACGCAGCTTGTTGACGACGAGCGTTGCAAGAGCTTCGCCTTCGACGTCTTCAGCGATGATGACGAGCGGCTTGCCGGTCTGAACGACAGCTTCAAGAACCGGCAGCATGGCCTGGAGGTTCGAGAGCTTCTTTTCGTGAAGGAGGATGTATGCGTCTTCGAGGTCCGCAACCATCTTTTCCGGGTTGGTCACGAAGTAAGGCGACAGGTAACCGCGGTCGAACTGCATGCCTTCAACGACTTCGAGTTCGGTTTCGGCGGTCTTGGCTTCTTCGACGGTGATGACGCCTTCATTGCCGACCTTCTGCATGGCTTCAGCAATGTCGAGGCCGATCTGACGCTCGCCGTTTGCCGAGATCGTGCCGACCTGTGCGACTTCTTCCGAAGTGTTGATCTTCTTGGCCTTGGCCTGGAGATCCTTGACGACTTCCGCAACAGCGAGGTCGATACCGCGCTTCAGGTCCATCGGGTTCATGCCGGCAGCAACTGCCTTGGCGCCTTCGCGAACGATGGCCTGGGCGAGAACCGTTGCGGTGGTGGTGCCGTCGCCGGCGATGTCGTTGGTCTTCGAAGCAACTTCGCGGACCATCTGGGCGCCCATGTTTTCGAACTTGTCTTCGAGTTCGATTTCCTTGGCGACCGATACGCCGTCCTTGGTGATGCGCGGAGCGCCGAAGGACTTGTCGATGATGACGTTACGACCCTTCGGGCCAAGCGTAACCTTCACAGCGTCTGCGAGGATGTCGACGCCGCGCAGCATCTTTTCGCGCGCGGTGCGGCCGAATTTGATTTCTTTAGCTGCCATTTTCAAAACTCCCGGGCATCAGCCCTTTGGTGAATTGTTGATTTCGGGAAGGGTAAACCGGCTCAATCAGCCGATAACGCCCATGATGTCGGCTTCCTTCATGATCAGAAGGTCTACGCCGTCGAGCTTGACTTCGGTGCCCGACCACTTGCCGAACAGAACGCGGTCGCCGACCTTGACGTCGAGCGGAACGATCTTGCCGTGGTCGTCGCGAACGCCGGAGCCGACAGCGATGATTTCGCCTTCAGCCGGCTTTTCCTTGGCGGTATCGGGAATGATGATGCCGCCCTTGGTCTTTTCTTCGGACTCGACGCGCTTGACTACAACGCGGTCGTGAAGCGGACGGAAATTGGTGCTTGCCATTGTCTAATCCCTCGATCAAATGACACGGGCGGGTCCGCAAAGGACCCGTGTGGATATTATTAGCACTCCCCTCGGGCGAGTGCTAGCAGGTTGGAGATAAGGACGGGCCATGGGCGAGTCAAGCGCGGGCTCGAAAAAAGATCGCCACTCCTGACGGATGGCGATCATGTTTGCGAGACGGGCTGGCGGTCACTGGATCCGAGGCCTGTGGCTCACCGCTCCATAGGCCGGAAGACTCCGAAAATACCTGTTATGCCGCGCTCGGCCATGAATGCGGCGGGATCGAAACCCGACTTGGCATAGAAAGCGCTAACGGCGGATTTTGCCGCGTCCAACGCCTGGCGGTCGCGCCACTCGATGATGGTGGCAATCTTAACCATCTTGTCATTTTCATCCGCCGACAGGACCACGCGATTATAGAGGCAGCCGGGCAGGGTGTCGAAATAGCCGTGAATTATGGCCAGTCGGTCCTCGAAGACGGACTGGTGCGCCATAGGGCATGCGAATGTGTCTATCCTGAAGATGCTGGAAGCCGATCGCGCCGCCATGGCCTCTTGGGCGGTCGTGTCGATCTGGTGCTGCAATGTTGCGCTCATCCGGGAATTCCTTTGCTGGTTGCCGATGGACGCCCAGGAATGTAGAACCTCAACAATGGTTGAGATCAAGCGCAAAGATTTGGAAACCCCGGCTCGAGCTGGAACGATCGCGTCGCTCAGCGTCGGCGAGGTGGCGGAACGCGCCGGCGTGGCGGTTTCGGCCCTGCATTTCTACGAGCGCGAGGGGCTGATCCGCAGCTGGCGCAGTGCGGGAAACCAGCGCCGCTATCCGCGCGGCGTGCTGCGCCGCGTCGCCCTCATCAAGACCGCGCAGCGCCTGGGCTTGCCGCTTGCGCGGATCGCCGAGGCCTTGGCGACACTTCCCGCCGACCGGCCGCCGACTGCGGCTGACTGGCGGCGCCTGTCTGCCAGCTGGCGCGATGATCTCAATGCGCGGATCGCCAGCATGGCGGCGCTGCGTGACCAGCTCGACACCTGCATCGGCTGTGGCTGTCTGTCTCTTGATGCCTGTCCCCTTCGCAATCCTGATGACGACTTGCGCCATACTGGCGCTGGGCCGCGCCTTTTGCCTTGATTCGTTTGGGCATTTGTCGTTTTGGTGGCGCGCCGGATCAGGGAGCAGCATGTGACGACCGATGAACAGGAAACCATCCAACAGCCGAGCTTCGGCGAATTACTGTCCGCTTTCCTGCGCATAGGTCTCCTCAGCTTCGGCGGGCCGGCGGCCCAGATCGCGCTGATGCACCGCATATGCGTCGATGAAAGGCGTTGGGTTTCCGAGGCGCGGTTCCTGCACGCGTTGAACTTCTGCATGCTGCTGCCCGGCCCGGAGGCGCAGCAGCTCGCCACCTATATCGGCTGGCTCACGAACGGCGTGCGCGGCGGCATTGCGGCGGGCCTGCTCTTCGTTCTGCCCGGGCTTGCCGTCATTCTCGGACTTTCCGCCCTCTATGCCCATTATCATGATCTTGGTTGGGTCGCCGGCCTGTTCTTCGGGGTGAAGGCGGCCATTCTGGCGATTGTGGTCGAGGCGGTTGTGCGCATCGGCCGCCGTGCCTTGACGACGCGCTTCCACCGCATCGTCGCCTTTGCCGCCTTCGTCGCCCTGTTCGTCTTTTCGCTACCCTTTCCCCTTGTCGTGCTTTTTGCCGGTGTCGCGGGCCTGGCCGAGGCGCTGGCCGCGGCCCACCACGGGCAACCCGCTGCCATCGGCTTGGACGAAGGGGCGGATTTGGGCGAGGTGCCACGTCGACCGCTTGTCCGTTCTCTTGTCACACTCGCGTTCTGGCTTGTCGTCTGGCAGGCGCCGATCCTCGGCCTCTGGCTGCTCTCCGGCGCGAGTGGCCTTGCCGAGATCTTTTCCTTCTTTTCCCGCATGGCACTCGTCACCTTCGGCGGCGCCTATGCGGTGCTCGCCTATGTCGCGCAGGTGGCGGTTGAGCAGTATCACTGGCTGAAACCCGGCGAGATGCTCGACGGGCTGGCGCTGGCCGAGACCACGCCCGGGCCGCTGGTACTGGTGCTCTCCTATGTCGGTTTCCTCGCCGGCTTTCGTGATGCCGGCGGCATGCCGCCCTTCCTCGGTGGAATTTTCGGCGGACTGCTTGCCGCCTGGGCGACCTTCGTGCCGAGTTTCGTGTGGATATTTGCCGGTGCGCCCTATGTCGAGCGGTTGCGCGGCAATCGTATGATCACGGCCGCGCTCTCGACAATCACTGCGGCTGTAGTCGGCGTTATTCTCAATCTTGCCGTCTGGTTCGCCCTGCATGTGCTGTTCGCCAAGGTCGACCGATGGACTATCTGGCCGTCCCCCCGAGAAGGTGTGGATGAGACGGCCCCGTTCTTTTCCTTCTCCCTGCCGCTGCCCGACCCGACGGCACTCGATCCGGCAGCCCTGGGGCTGGCCGTGCTCTCGGCTGTGATGATCTTCGTGCTGAAGCAGGGAATGGGCCGCACCCTGATTGCCGCGGCGGGCCTCGGGCTCCTTTACCGACTACTGCGCTGAGCCTCCGCCTCCTGCCAAATTTCCGCTGGAAGCCGCAAAGGCCCTTGCCTTCCCGGCATTCCTTTGCAATGTCAGCCCTGCATTTACTACAGTCAGGATCAGCGAATGGCCGAGCGCATTTCCACCTTGAGCGATGTCACCGAACGTTATGACGTCATCCTCTGCGACGTCTGGGGCGTACTGCACAACGGCATCGATGCCTTCCCGGCCGCCTCCGAGGCGCTGACGGCGGCACGTGCGGCGGGCGTGACGGTCGTGCTGATCACCAATTCGCCGCGTCGCTCGCAGGATGTCATCAGCCAGCTTCGCATGATCGGCGTCGCCGATACGGCCTATGACCGGATCGTCACCTCGGGCGACGTCACCCGTACGCTGATCGCCGCCGGCCCGAAGAAGGTCTTCTTCCTCGGCCCCGATCGCGACCTCAACCTGCTCGACGGCCTTGACGTCGTGCGCGTCAGTGCGGAAGAGGCCGAGGCTATCGTCTGCACCGGCTTCTTCGACGACGAGACGGAAGTGCCGGAAGATTATCACGACATGCTGACGGTTTTTGCCGCCCGGAAGGCGCCGCTGATCTGCGCCAATCCCGACCTGATTGTCGAGCGCGGCAGCCGGATGATTCCCTGCGCCGGGGCGGTTGCCGCCTATTACCAGCAGCTTGGCGGTGAAACCCGCATCGCCGGCAAGCCACACGCGCCGATCTATGCAGCCTCGCTTGCGGCAGCCAGCGATCATCGCCACGCCGAGCCGGGTAAGGGCCGTGTGCTGGCGATCGGTGACGGCATGCCGACCGACGTGCGTGGTGCGCTCAATGCAGGTCTCGACCTGCTTTACATCTCCGGTGGCATCCACGCCGCCGAATACACGGTCAACGGCCGGCCGGACGAGGCCATCCTCAACGCTTACCTGAAGCGCGAGAACGCCGAGCCGCAATACTGGATGCAGAGGCTCGCCTGATCGGGGCATAGGGATGACGGTTTTTCATCGCAACGAGAAGAAGAATCCGCTGCCGGAGAAGCTGAAGGGCGGCGTGATCGCCATCGGCAATTTCGACGGCGTGCATCGCGGCCACCAGACTGTGCTCAAGCGGGCGCTCGATCTGGCGAAGACCCGGGGCGTTCCCGCCCTCGTGCTGACCTTCGAGCCGCATCCGCGTACCGTATTCAATCCTGACAAGCCGGTCTTTCGCCTGACCCCGGCACCACTTCGCGCCCACCTGCTCGAGGCTATGGGCTTTCATTCGGTGATCGAATATCCGTTCGACCGTGAATTTGCCGGCCGCTCGGCGCAGGAGTTCGTCGACTCCATTCTGGTCGATTGGCTCGGCGCGACAGAAGTCGTCACCGGCTTTGACTTCCATTTCGGCAAAGGCCGCGAGGGCGGTCCGGCCTATCTCATGGAGGCCGGCAGGCGGCATGGGTTCGGCGTGACACTGGTCGACGCCTTCCGCGACGAGGGCGCTGATGTCGTCTCGTCGAGCCGCATCCGCCGCCTGCTGGGCGAGGGCGATGTGGCGCAGGCCGCGGGCCTGCTCGGCTACCGTTTCACCATTGAGGCTGAAGTGATCAAGGGGCAGCAACTCGGCCGCACGCTCGGCTATCCGACTGCCAACATGGCGCTTGCTCCGGAGGCCGAGCTGAAGCCGGGTATCTATGCCGTGAAGCTGCGCCGTGCCGACGGCAGCCTCCACAACGGCGTCGCAAGCTTCGGCCATCGCCCGACCGTGACCGAGGACGGTGCGGCCCTGCTGGAGACCTTCGTCTTCGATTTTTCCGGCGATCTCTATGGCGAGACGTGTCGGGTGTCCTTCTTCGGTCATCTGCGGGACGAGTTGAAGTTTGCCGGATTGGAGCCGCTGGTTGCCCAGATCCGCCAGGACGAAGACGAGGCGAGGGCTCTTCTTTCGGGTGTCAAACCGCTCGGTGCGCTGGACGTCAAGATCGCTTTCTGAGCGCGACCCTGCCGGCCGAGGCGCCGCCTTTGTTCGCCGCAGCGTGATAGTGCGCAAAAGCGTTTCCCGGTTGTGTCCGCAAATATAATGTCTTTGCTATATCTCAGGCGGGCGGCGCTGTAGATTGCGACCAAGCCCCGCCTCCGCTATGGGCGGGCAGTCGCACCGTTTCAGGAAGCCCGCATGACCCAATTCACGCCACTACTCTCCTTTGCCGGAGGCGCGCTCATCGGCCTTGCCGCCGTCCTGCTGATGGCTTTCTGGGGCAGGATCGCCGGCATGTCGGCTATCGTCATCGGCGTTTTTCCGCCATTGTCGGCCGATTGGGCCTGGCGCGCGGCCTTTCTTGTTGGCGCGATCGGTGCCCCGGCGCTTCTGGCGCTTTCCGGCTACGAGGCCAGCTTTTCCGTGCCGATCTCGCTCGGTGCCCTGATCGTCGGTGGTCTCGTCACCGGCCTGGGTGTGACCTTTGGTTCCGGCTGTACTTCGGGTCACGGTGTCTGCGGCATGGCGCGGCTTTCGCCTCGATCCATCGCCGCGACCGCAAGCTTCATGGCGGGTGCTTTCGTCACCGTCTACCTCATCCGTCACGTGTTCTGAGAAGGTCTGATCCGATGAAATATCTGAGCGCAGTCGCCATTGGCGCCATCTTCGGTATCGGCATCGTGCTGGCCGGCATGGCCGATCCGGCCAAGGTGATGAACTTTTTTGACATCGCCGGCACCTGGGACCCGAGCCTGGCCTTCGTCATGGCGGGGGCGCTGCTCGTCACCGCGCCGGGTTATGTCCTGATCCAGCGCCGCCGTCAGCGACCGGTCTTCGACACCATGTTTCACATCCCGGCCAAGGGTCGCATCGACGCGCGGCTGATCGGTGGCTCGGTGCTGTTCGGCATCGGCTGGGGCATTGCCGGCTTCTGCCCCGGTGGCTCCATCCCGGCGCTGGGGCTCGGCCACCATGAGGCCTATATCTTCCTTGCCGCGCTGGTGACGGGCATGTTGACCGCCCGTTGGTTCCTCAAGGCCAATGTCTTCGGTTTGGCTGTGCGCGCTACCTGATCATTTGCCGCGCCGGCCCCTTCCTTTTCGTGCCAAAAACGCTTAAACAACCGCCACAATGACTAGGTTTCGGCTGACCATATCCCTTCGAATTATTGGCCCGGCCTTCCGCGCGCTTTGAAAGCTGCCGGAGGGTCCGGGTTCTTGGCGCTTGTGATAGCGCTCTCCGTCACCGCGAATTTCTAGACCAATGCGCGACCCGCTCCGGGCGCCCCTCGATGGCAAGATCATGACCGATACCAATGAAAAAGTAGACTATTCCTCCACCCTCTATCTGCCCCAGACCGAATTCCCGATGCGCGCAGGCCTGCCGCAGAAGGAGCCGGAAATGGCTAAAAAGTGGAAGGACATGGGCCTTTACAAAAAGCTCCGCGCCTCCGCCGCCGGCCGCGAGAAGTTCGTCCTGCACGACGGACCTCCCTATGCCAACGGCAACATCCATATCGGCCATGCGCTGAACAAGGTGCTGAAGGACGTCATCACCCGCTCGTTCCAGATGCGTGGGTTCGATTCGAACTACGTGCCCGGCTGGGACTGCCACGGCCTGCCGATCGAATGGAAGATCGAGGAGGCCTATCGCGCCAAGGGCAAGGACAAGAACGAAGTCCCGATCAATGAGTTCCGCAAGGAATGCCGCGAATTCGCGCAGGGCTGGATCAACACCCAGTCGGAGGAATTTCGCCGTCTCGGCATCGAGGGTGATTTCGACAATCCCTACACCACCATGGCCTTCCACTCCGAAAGCCGCATCGCCGGCGAACTGCTGAAGCTTGCCATGTCCGGTCAGCTCTATCGCGGTTCCAAGCCGATCATGTGGAGCGTGGTGGAGCGCACCGCGCTGGCGGAAGCCGAGGTGGAGTATCATGAGGTCGAAAGCGACACGATCTGGGTGAAGTTCCCGGTGAGAGTATCTGATGGCGCCATTTCGGTTCAGCCTGGAAGCCCTGAAATCGAACGGCATCTCGAGCGCACTGCGCAGTTGATGGGGCCGGTTTCCCCCGATCTGTTCAGGGCATCTGTCGTCATCTGGACCACGACCCCATGGACCATCCCTGGTAACCGCGCGATCTCCTACTCGTCTCGCATCGAGTATGGCCTCTACGAGGTCACCGAGGCGGTGAACGATTTTGGTCCGCAGCCGGGCGAGAAGCTGATCTTCGCCAAACGTCTGGCCGAAGATTGCGCCACCAAGGCCAAGGTTATCTTCAAGCTGATCCGCGATGTGACCGGTATGGAACTCGGCGCGATCACCTGCGCCCACCCGCTGGCCGATATGGGCTACACATTCGACGTCCCCCTGCTCGACGGCGACCACGTCACCGACGACGCCGGCACCGGCTTCGTGCACACCGCGCCGTCCCACGGCCGCGAGGACTTTGAAGCCTGGATGCATCACGCCCGCGAGCTTGAGGCCCGCGGCATCTCGTCGAAAATCCCCTTCACCGTTGGCGATGATGGCTTCTACACCGACGAAGCGCCTGGCTTTGGCCCCTCGGCCGAAGGCGGTGCCGCCCGGGTCATGGATGACAACGGCAAGAAGGGCGATGCCAACAAGCGCGTCATCGAGGCGCTGATCGCCGCCAACAACCTGTTTGCCCGTGGCCGCATCAAGCACGATTATCCGCATTCCTGGCGTTCCAAGAAGCCGATCATCTTCCGCAACACGCCGCAATGGTTCGTCTACATGGACAAGGATCTCGGCGACGGCTCCACGCTGCGCACCCGTGCGCTGAGCGCCATCGACGACACTCGCTTCGTCCCCGCCGCCGGCCAGAACCGCCTGCGCGCCATGATCGAACAGCGCCCGGATTGGGTCCTGTCGCGTCAACGTGCCTGGGGCGTTCCGATCTGCGTCTTCGCCGATGCGGCCGGCAACGTGCTGCAGGACGAGGAGGTCAACAAGCGCATCCTCGAGGCCTTCGAGAAGGAAGGCGCCGATGCCTGGTTCGCCGAAGGCGCTAAGGAACGCTTCCTCGGCAATGCCCATGATGCGGAAAAATGGCTCATGGTCACAGACATCCTCGACGTCTGGTTCGACAGTGGCTGCACGCACACGTTTACGCTCGAGGACCGCCCGGACCTCAAATGGCCTGCCGACGTCTACCTCGAAGGCTCCGACCAGCATCGCGGCTGGTTCCATTCGTCGCTGCTGGAAAGCTGCGCGACGCGCGGCCGTGCGCCCTACAATGCCGTCGTGACCCATGGTTTTACCATGGCGGAAGACGGTCGCAAAATGTCGAAGTCGCTCGGCAATCAGGTCTTCCCGCAGGATGTGATGAACCAGTCCGGCGCCGATATCCTGCGTCTCTGGGTCATGAACACCGACTATTGGGAAGATCAGCGTCTCGGAAAGACGATCATCCAGACCAATATCGATGCCTATCGCAAGATCCGCAACACGGTCCGCTGGATGCTCGGAACGCTGGCCCATGACACCGGCGAGGAGATCGCCTACGCAGATCTGCCGGAACTCGAAAAGCTGATGTTGCATCGCCTGGCCGAACTCGATCAGCTGGTTCGCACCGGCTACGACGAATTCGACTTCAAGCGTATCGTCCGCTCGCTTACCGATTTCGCCAACGTCGAGCTTTCGGCCTTCTACTTCGACATCCGCAAGGACGCGCTCTACTGCGACGCCCCGTCCAGCCATAAGCGCCGCTCGGCTCTCTTCGTCATCCGCAAGCTGTTCGACTGCCTCGTGCTGTGGTTCGCGCCGATGATGCCCTTCACCACGGAAGAGGCCTGGCTATCGCGCGATCCGAACGCGGTATCGGTGCATCTCGAACAGTTCCCGCAAATCCCGGCGGACTGGTCGAACAAGGCGCTGGCCGAGAAGTGGAACAAGGTTCGCACCGTGCGTCGTGCGGTGACCGGCGCGCTGGAAATCGAGCGCAAGGACAAGCGCATCGGTTCGTCGCTGGAAGCGGCCCCGGTCGTACACATTGCCGATCCGGAGCTTCTGGCAGCCATTGAGGACCTCGATTTCGCCGAGATCTGCATCACCTCGGGCATCTCCGTCGTGGCCGGAGACGGTCCGGCGGAGGCCTTCCGTCTGGATGACGGGACCAAGGTCGCGGTCGAGCCGAAACCTGCCGTGGGCACGAAATGCGCGCGCTCCTGGAGGATCACCAGCGACGTCGGCTCCGACCCGGACTATCCGGACGTCTCGGCCCGCGACGCGGCGGCGCTGCGCGAACTGGCCGCCCGCCATTAACGAAATGTTACCGGATGATTTGCGCTTTCGGCGGTCATCCGGTAATTGTGCCTGAAATTGGCCGAATTCTTCGCTCAGGCGAAGATGTAAGACATTCGGCGGAAAGCATAACCAGCGGCGAGGCTCGAAGGCATTCATGAAATCGGCAGATTTGTTCAGAGTTGGCGTCGGGATGGCCGGCCTTTTGCTCGCATGCTCCGCATTGACCGGCTGTGTTGGCAGCCCGACCTACGGCACCGACAAGACCGCCATGGAACAGTTGGTGGACGACGTCGGCTCGGCCGCCTCGATCGGCTCCAGTCCGAACAAGAATAGTGGGATGAAATACAATCCGCGCCCCGCGCTTGTCATGCCGCCGGAAACCGCAAGGACAAATCTGGCCGCACCGCAGCAGTCGCTGGCCGGCAAGGAGAACCCTGCTTGGCTGGAAAGTCCGGAACAGGCGCGTGAGCGTCTCGTCGCCGAAGCGGATGCCAATGCCGATAACCCGCGCTATCGTTCGCCGCTGCTCGCCGGCTACGGGACCAATGGAACGATGACTGAAAGCCAGAAGTGGCAGGCCTTCCGCGATGCCCGCAAGCAGCAGAAGGGCGCCTATCTCGATCAGCGTCGCTACCTTTCCGATCCGCCGACCGAATATCGCAAGGCTGATGAGGCGGCCCTCACGGACCTTGGCGAACCCGAAGCCACGAAGGAAAAGCGCCGCAAGAAGATGGCCAAGGCCGCCGGCCAGGAACGGCACTGGTGGCTGCCCTTCCAATAGGCCTTGCGGCTTCGACGATTTGACGACAAGGGTGGGCCGGAAACGACCTGCCCTTTTTCATGCCTGGACGATTTGAGGAGCTTTGATGAATTTCACCATTCGCGCTGCGACGCCGGACGACGTTGCGACCATCCTTCGTTTCATCACCGAGCTGGCGGTTTTCGAGAAAGCCGGCCACGAGGTGGAGGCGACGGAAGATAGCCTCAAGGTCTCGTTGTTCGGCCCGGCTTCGGTGACGGAGGCGGCGATCCTGGAGGTCGATGGCGTAGCCGCCGGTTTTGCCGTCTGGTTCTTCAATTATTCCACCTGGCAGGCTCGAAACGGCCTTTATCTCGAGGATCTCTATGTCTCGCCGGATTACCGGGGCTCAGGCGCCGGCAAGCTGTTGCTGCGCCATATGGCGAAGCGGGCGGTGGAAAAAGGGTGCGGCCGGTTCGAATGGAGCGTGCTGGACTGGAACGCGCCGGCGATCAGCGTCTATGATGCGATCGGTGCCGAGCCGCAGACCGAATGGATCCGCTACCGGCTCACGGGCGACAAGCTGAAGGAATTCGCGGCGGGCTGATGTCCGGCGGCTTTCAGCTCAAGGCTCTCATGATGTCATGTTAGACTAACTTGCGATCGGCTAGCGTGCGCCATGTTCGGGATCGGTAAAAATACATGGGTCAAGTCAGCGGTCGCCACAGTGGCCTCCGTGGTCGCTTCCGTGTCCATCGTCCTGCTGCTTGTGCCCTTGCTGGGTGGCCATCCCGATGGTCCGGGCTTCTGGATGAGCGTGTTCTGCCCACTTGTTATTGGCGGACCGGCCAGCCTCTGGCAGTTTCACCAGAAGGACATTATCGTGCGCCAGCGCGACGAACTGGCCCGCATGCATGTCGAACTGGAGGATATGCATAGCGAGCTCAGCCGCCTGCATGAGGACCTGCGTTTCAGGGCGCGGCGGGACGCGCTGACCGGCGGTCTTAACCGCGAGGCGCTGTTTTCAGCGCTCGGTGCGCTCGCCCGCACCCACCGCGGCCCGGCGACCCTGCTGGTTGCCGATGCCGATCATTTCAAGCGCATCAACGATGTCTTCGGCCATCTCGCCGGCGACGAGGCCCTGCGCCGGATCGCGGCTTGCATAGCGGAGATGACCACTGGCGGCGACATCTGGGGGCGGATCGGTGGCGAGGAGTTTGTCGTGTTCCTGCATTCCTCCGGAGCGGAGCGGGCGGGTGTCATCGCCGATGCCATCCGTCGCGCCGTCGCGGCGATAGACCTCACGGTCGACGGAAAATCTGTGTCGGTTACGGTCAGCATCGGGGCGGCATCCGTCGTCGACGCTTTTGACCCGGTCGATCTCTTTCGCCGGGCCGATGAGTATCTTTATCGGGCCAAGGGCGGCGGCCGTGACCGGATCGTCCTCGACGGGCGGGAACTAGATCCTCTTCCGGTCTGACCTTGCCGCGCCAGCGTCGTCGCTGGTGCCGGACGATGTGCTCATTGCATGGGTGGCTAGCCCGACCCGCGGCAATGGGCTCAAGGCCTTTCCCGCCTGTCCTGGAAGAAGTCTCTCAGCAAAGTGGCGGATTCGCTTTCGCTCAGGCCGGAATAGACCTCGGGCGCATGGTGGCAGGTTGGCTGGGCATAGAAGCGCACGCCATGGTCGACCCCGCCGCCCTTCGGATCCTCGGCGCCATAATAGAGCCTGCGGATGCGGGCAAACGAAATGGCCGCCGCGCACATGGTGCAAGGTTCGAGGGTGACATAGAGATCGGCGCCGGCCAGCCGTTCGTCGCCGATCGCTGTGGCGGCGCGGCGGATGGCGAGTATTTCGGCATGCGCGGTCACGTCATTGAGCGCCCGCGTCTCGTTTCCGGCCCGGGCGACAATCCGCCCGTCGGCGACGACGACTGCGCCGATCGGCACCTCGCCACGCGCGGCGGCACAACGCGCCTCCTCAAGTGCTGCCGCCATGAAGCCGTTCGTCTGCACCACGTTTACAACTTTCCTCTTAACCAATCCGCCCTGACCTGATAGGACAGCCCAAACCACAGGCAAACAACAAATGACATTCAAAGACAAGTCCAGGCGCCCCGGGCCGAAAACGTCCGACCGTGGCGGCAAGCCGCTTACCCGCAAGCCGAGCTCGGCATCTGACAAGCCAGCGCCGAAAATGGCCAGGGCCCAGGTCCCGGCCGTGACCGATGACGGCGTAAAGCCCGAGCGCATTTCCAAGCTCCTCGCCCGCGCCGGTGTCGCCTCGCGTCGAGACATCGAGCGCATGGTGATGGAAGGCAGGGTCTCGCTGAACGGCAAGGTGCTCGACACCCCTGTCGTCAACGCCACCTTTGCCGACACCATCGAGGTCGATGGTCAGCCGATCCGCGGCATCGAACGCACCCGTCTCTGGCTCTACCACAAGCCGGCCGGCCTGGTGACGACCAATGCCGATCCGGAAGGCCGTTCGACGGTGTTCGATAATCTGCCGGAAGAGCTTCCGCGCGTCATGTCCATCGGCCGCCTCGACATCAATACCGAGGGACTTCTGCTGCTCACCAACGACGGCGGTCTCGCCCGCGTTTTGGAACTGCCGACCACCGGCTGGCTGCGTCGCTACCGCGTCCGCGCCTATGGTGAGATCGACCAGGCGGGGCTCGACAAGCTGAAGGACGGCATTGCCGTCGACGGCGTGCTCTACGGCTCGATCGATGCTACACTCGACCGCACCCAGGGCCACAATGTCTGGATCACCATGGGCCTTCGTGAGGGCAAGAACCGCGAGATCAAGAACGTGCTTGGCGCGCTCGGTCTGGAGGTCAACCGCCTGATCCGCATTTCCTATGGTCCTTTCCAGCTCGGCGATCTGCCGGAGGGCAAGGTGATCGAGGTGCGTGGTCGCATGCTGCGCGATCAGCTCGGCCCTCGTCTGATCGAGGAGGCCAAGGCCAATTTCGACGCGCCGATCTTCGATCACAGCGGTGATGACGACGAGGACGACGTCGCGTCCGCCAAGGCGAGGCCGGTGAAATCCGAATGGGCGCGTGAGGAAAAGCCCCGGTACGAGGGTAAGCGCGAAGATCATCGCGAGCGGGCGCTCGACCGTCTCGATACACGACGTGACGACGCGCGCGGCAAGCCGCAAGGCAAGCGCCCGGGCGACGACCGTCGCAAGGGTGACTTCGCCGGCAAGCGCGAGACGCGCGGCGATGATCGACGTGGCGGCGGCTTCGGCGATGGCCCCGACAAGCCGCAGCGCCGTACGCCCGGCTCGTCGCGTACCGCCAATGTCTGGATGGCACCCGGCGCGCGTCCGGTCTCTGAAAAGAAGGCGGGTGAGACCGCCGCTGCGGAAAAGCGCCCGTCACGCGCTCGTCCGGATGGCGCACCCGACAAGCGCTACGGGCGCACGAAAGACGGCAAGCCGACCAAATCGGCGAACCGCTTCGATCCCGACCGCAAGGGCAAGCCCGACTACGGCCGTCCCGATCCGGGGCCGCGCGTGCTGGTCAGCCGCACGCGTGATGCGGAGGGCGAATGGATCCGTGCCGAAGAACCTGCCCGTGGCAGGGGTGATGAGGGCGCCAAGCGCGGCTTTGGCGGCCGTCCCGATCGGGGTGACCGTTCCGAGCGTCTGGCCCGTGGTGGTGATCGCCCCTTCGGTGATCGTCCCCGTGGCGAAAGATCCTTCGGCGACCGGCCGCGCGACGATCGTCCCCGTGATGCACGCCCGCGCGATGACCGTCCTCGTGGCGACCGGCCGTTTGGCGATAAGCCGCGTGGCCCACGCAATAATGATAGCCGCCCGGCAGCTGACCGGCCGTTCGGTGACAAACCGAGGGCGCCGCGTAGCGCCGACAGCCGTCCGGCGGGAGACCGCCCGTTTGGCGACAAGCCCAGGGGCGCAAAGCCTTTCTGCGGCAAGCCGGCCGGCAAGTCGTTTGGTGGAAAACCTGGTGGGGCAAAGCCCTTCTCCGGCAAGCCCGGTGGACGCAGCGGCGGTGGCAAGCCGTCCGGCGGCCGGGGACCTGCCAAGGGCAAGAGGTAAGCCGCGGTGCGGATCGTCGGCGGTGAGTTTCGCGGTCGTTCCCTGGCCGCGCCGAAGTCCAATGACATCCGGCCGACCACCGACCGGACGCGCGAGAGCCTGTTCAACATTCTGGCGCACGCCCATCCGGGCGTGCTCGATGCGACCCGCGTGCTCGACCTCTTCGCCGGCACGGGCGCCGTCGGCATAGAGGCGCTGTCGCGCGGGGCGAAATCGGCGCTTTTCGTCGAGAATAGCGTCGAGGGCCGCAGCCTGCTGTGGGAAAATATCGATGCTCTCGGCCTGCACGGCCGGGCTCGCATGCTGCGCCGAGACGCAACCCAGTTGGGCACCGCTTCCAATATCGAGCCCTTTGACCTGGTTTTCGCCGATCCTCCCTATGGTAAGGGGCTTGGCGAGAAAGCGCTGTTCTCCGCCCATTCCGGCGGTTGGCTCAAGCCGGAGGCAATCGTCCTGCTCGAGGAGCGGGCCGATGTCGAGGTGCTTGTTGACCCCGTCTTCCGATTCATCGAGGAGCGCAGCTTCGGTGACACGAAAATGTACTTCTTCTCCTATAGGCCTGCCTGACGTTCCACCTGGGAAGGCTCTGCCATGCAAGATGAGAATGCTCTGACCGTCACCGTGCCGCCGCCCCTGCTGCCGGCGGGCGGACCGACGATCGGTCTGGCGCTTGGTGCCGGCGGCGCGCGGGGCTTCGCCCAGATCCCGGTCATCGAAGCGTTTGACGAACTGGGCCTCAAGCCGGTGGTGATCATCGGGTCATCCATGGGTGCCATTCTGGGGGCCGGTATGGCGGCCGGCATGACGGGCAGGGAGATCCGCGACTACACGGTGGAAACCATCGGCCACCGTGCCACGGTGGTGAGCCGGCTGTGGGGGCTGGGGCCTTCGACCATGCGCGATGCGCTGGGCGGCTTCAAGCTTGGCCAGTTCAATCTGGAACGCATTCTCAAGGCGTTCCTTCCCAAGCAGATTCCGGCAGATTTCTCCGCGCTCGAGATCCCGTTCAAGGCCATTGCCACGGACTATTACGGTCAGTGTGAGGTGGTTTGCGATAGCGGTGATCTCTACGAGGCGCTCGCGGCCTCGGCGGCCATTCCGGCTCTGTTCATGCCGATCCAGCGCGACGGGCGATTGATGGTCGATGGCGGTATCTTCAATCCCGTGCCCTATGACCATCTGGGCGGTCTGGCGGACATCGTCGTCGGCGTTGACGTGATTGGTGGCCCGGATACGGCGGGCAACTTCGTGCCGAACCGGATCGACAGCCTGCTCGGCGCAACCCAATTGCTCATGCAGTCGAATGTCGCGCTGAAGATGAAGCTCTGCCAACCGGATATCTATTTGCGGCCCGAGGTCAACGCTTTCCGCGTGCTCGATCTCCTGAAAGCCCGTCAGATCATTGAGGAGAACGAGGTGATCAAGGACCAGTTCAAGCGCGAGCTTGACGCGCGGATCGAGGATTTCATCCGCCGCTGAGACATCGATCAGGCGCCGTTGTCTTCCGCGCCGGCCCCCTGAGCCTCCGGCAGAGCCGTCGCGCGTTTCGGCTTGACCAGCGGTTCGGGCCGAACCGGGCGGTTATGCAGCATGTGGTGACCGGCATGCAGTCCGTCGGCCACCTGGATCTTCAGTCGCTCCTCGTCGCGGCGGCGAATGTCCTCGCCGATCGCATAGGCCTCATCCTGGCTGACACCCAGCGTCTCAATCGTGCGGCGACCGAAAAGAAGCCCCGATTCCAACGTCTCGCGCAGTTCATAATCGACATCACGCTTTCTCAGCGAAATGCTGTGAACGCGGTCATAGGCGCGCACGAACAGTCGCACGTCGTGATATTCGTCCCGGATCAGGTCGACGATGCGGTCCGTTGTCTCGCGTTTTTGGGTGCACACGGCGACGATCTTCGCCCGCTCGATGCCGGCGGCCCGAAGCACGTCGAGCCTGCAGCCATCGCCGAAATAGATGCGGAAACCGAAGGAGGCGGCCTGGCGGATGCGGTCGGCCGAATCGTCGATGATCGTCACGTCCCGGCCGCTGGCGAGCAGGATCTGGGCGGCGATCTGGGCAAAGCGGGAGAAGCCGATGATCAGCACGTCGGACCCGGCGCCCTCGAAGTCCTCCTCAATCTCCTCGCGCGCCTCCTCCCGGATCAGGCGACGGGTGACCAGGGAAGCCAATGGCATCAACGCCATGGACAGGGTGACGATTGCGATCAGCAGGGACGAGGTGCTGGCGCTGATCAGCCCCGCGACCGCGGCGGTGGTGAAGAGGACGAAGCCGAATTCGCCGCCTTGCGGCAAGAGCAGCGCAATGCGGATCGCATCGTCATGGCCCGAGCCGGTCAGTCGGCACAGCCCGTAGAGTATGAGCGCCTTGATCGCCATCAATGCTGGCACGGCGATCAGGACCACGGCGAGATTGTTCCAGATCACGTCGAGCTGCATCGACAACCCGACCGCCATGAAGAACAGGGCGAGAAGCAGGCCGCGAAACGGCTCGATATCCGCCTCCAGTTCATGTCGGTATGAGGATTCGGCCAGCATCACGCCCGAGAGGAAGGCGCCCATCGCCATCGACAGACCGGCCAGCTGCATCAGCATGGCAGATCCCATGACGACGAAGAGGGCGGTTGCGATCATCACCTCGCGCGCGCCGGTGCGGGCGATGACCTGGAATAGCGGCGTGAGCAAGAACCGTCCGGCGACGATCGTCGCGACGATCGCGCCGACCGAGAGGGCGATGTCGACAATGGCGGACTGCCCGTCGCCCTCGACGCTGCCACCGAGGATCGAGACCATGGCGAGCAAGGGCACGATGGCGATGTCCTGCAGCAGCAGGATCGAAAAGCTTCTCTGTCCGTGTCGGCTGTTCATCTCGCCGTTGCCGTTGAGGGTCTGCAGCGCGAAAGCGGTCGAGGACAGCGCCAAGCCGAATCCGGCCACCAGCGCGCCGCGCCAGTCCGCAAGACCGGTGGCGATGCAGGCCCCGGTCAGCACGAGGCCCGTCAGCACCACCTGGGCGGTGCCGAGGCCGAATATGTCATGGCGCATGTGCCACAGGCGCGTGGGTTTCAGCTCAAGGCCGATGATGAACAGCAGGAAGACGACCCCGAGCTCCGCCACGGCAAGAATATCTTCCGCGTCGGAGATGAGATGCGCGATCGGCCCGATCAGCACCCCGGCGGCGAGATAGCCGAGCACCGTGCCCAGCCCGAGCTTGCGAAAGAGGGGAGCCGCGACGATGGCGCCGCCAAGCAGCAGCAGCGTTTCCGTGAAAAGCGCCTCGGCTCCTGTCGACAATCCCTGACTCTCCTGCGTTTGTGATCGCTTGTGGCCGGTGAATCACCGGGCGACCCTTGATGCCTTCCGTAATGCACAATAAATGGAGCGGGAATGAAAGGCCAAAACATGTCCAGCCAGATCGATTCCGTCAGCCTCCTCTCCCGCGCCGAGGAACTCGTCGCGCTTGCCCGCAAGGCCGGTGCCGACAGCGCCGATGCCGTGGTCGTCCGCTCCCGCTCGACTTCGGTCAGCGTCCGCCTCGGCAAGGTCGAGCAGACCGATGCGTCCGAGAGCGACGATTTTTCGCTCCGGGTGTTCATCGGCAAGCAGGTGGCCAGCGTTTCGGCCAACCCCGGCTTCGATCTCAGGGCGCTCGCCGAGCGCGCTGTCGCCATGGCCAGGGTCTCTCCGGAAGATCCTTTCGCCGGCCTCGCCGACGAGGGCGATCTCGCCCGCTCGGCCCTCGATCTTGAGCTGTTCGATCCGACTGAAGTGTCGAGCGATATGTTGCGTGAGGCTGCTCTTTCGATGGAGGCCGCCGCTCTCGGCGTCGATGGCGTGAGCAACTCTGCCGGAGCCAGCGCATCCGCCGGCATGGGCGGCATGGTTCTTGTCACCTCGCACGGCTTTTCCGGCAGTTACATGGCTTCCCGGTTCAGCTGTTCGGTCGGCGTGATCGCCGGCGAGGGCACAGGAATGGAGCGCGATCACGATTTCGACAGCCGTCTCTATTTCGGCGAGCTGGATACGCCGGAAGCGATCGGCCGTCGCGCCGGCGAACGTGTGGTCAAGCGGCTCAATCCGCGCCAGGTGCCGACCGGCAAGGATCTGACCGTGGTTTTCGATCCGCGCGTCGCCCGTGGTTTCGTGGGCCATATTGCCGGCGCCATCAATGGCGCTTCGGTCGCCCGCAAGACATCCTTCCTGCGAGACCGAATGGGCCAGCAGGTGCTGAAAGCCGGGCTCAACGTCACCGACGATCCGCTCAAGATCCGCGGCTCTGCCTCTAGGCCCTTCGACGGCGAGGGCGTGCGCGGCGAGAAACTGGCGATGATCGAGGATGGTGTTCTGCGGCACTGGTTCCTGTCGTCGTCCGTCGCCCGCGAGCTTGGCCTCCACACCAATGGCCGTGGTGCCCGGGGCGGTACGTCGGTGTCCCCGACCTCCACCAATCTGGCGCTGGAACCCGGAATGATTTCGCCCGAGGACCTGATCCGCCAGGTCGGCAATGGTTTTTACGTGACCGAACTGATTGGCCAGGGCGTCGATATGATTACTGGCGAGTACAGCCGTGGCGCGACGGGCTTCTGGATCGAAAACGGCGAGCTTGCCTATCCGGTCTCCGAAGTGACGATCGCCTCCAATCTCAAGGACATGTTCATGCGGGTCACGCCGGCCAATGACATCGACCGCAAGTTCGGAGTCGCTGCGCCAACCATCGCCATCGAAGGCATGACGCTGGCCGGACGCTGACGGCCGGCCAAGCGCAGTACCACGCTGAAAGAGAGAAGAATGACAGGCACGACGAGCTTCGACTGGCAGGCGGATATGGCGTTGATCACGACGGCCGCGCGCGAAGCCGGCACAGTGGCGCTCAGCTATTTCGGCCAGTCGCCGGAAGTCTGGTGGAAGAACGAGGGGCATTCACCGGTCAGCGCCGCCGACTATGCCGCCAACCGCTGTCTGGAAGAGCAATTGCGCAAGGCCCGTCCGGACTACGGCTGGCTGTCGGAGGAGACCGATGATGATCCGGCGCGGCTCGATTGCGAGACGCTTTTCATCGTCGATCCGATCGACGGTACGCGCGCCTTCATCAACAACCGCAAGACATGGTGTGTCAGTGTCGCCGTGGTCCATCAGGGCAAGCCGGTTGCCGGAGTGCTGGTCGCGCCCGCGCTCGATGAGGAGTTCACGGCTTATAGCGATGGGCCGGCGCTGAAGAACGGCCAGCCGATCACGGTCGCGCCACACCGCCCGGACGACCGCTTGCGCGTCGCGACCCCGCAGGACATTGTTTCAGCCTTCGATGCCCAGATCCGCACCCGCATCGAACGCGTTGAGCATATCCCTTCGCTGGCCTATCGTCTTGCCATGGTGGCCGAGGGCCGTATCGACGCCACCTTGGTCAAGCGCAACTCGCATGACTGGGATCTCGCCGCAGCCGATCTCATCTTGAAGCGTGCCGGAGGAAGTCTCGTCGATCTTGCCGGCGCGCCGCTTTGCTATAACCGGGCCGATGTCAGCCATGGCGAGCTGTGTGCGGCCATTGATGCGGAACTGCCGGACCTTCTCAAACACCTGCTCCTGCTGCCGCACGGTTGACCTTTGCCTGTAAATCGAGCAGAGGAAGGCGGGAGATAATCCGAAATTGAAAGAAATCGAGAATGACGGAATCCAGCGATAGCAAGCAGCTTCTTCACCTCGTCTTCGGCGGCGAATTGTCGAGCCTGGAAGACGTCCAGTTCCGCGATCTGAACAGCCTCGACATCGTCGGTATCTTCCCCGACTATGCCAGCGCGCTCGCGGCTTGGAAGTCCAAGGCCCAGCAGACTGTCGATAATGCCCATATGCGCTACTTCATCGTGCATATGCACCGCCTGCTGACCCCGGGTGGTACGACCATCGAGAGCTAATGACTTTTTTTTGGTAACGGCCTGTGGATGACCTCCCCGGCCGTTGCCGTATGTCACTTTTAAAACGTAGTTTTGAAGCATCAGAAGTTTTCTGCGTAGCCACCCCCGGAAAGGGCGAAATGGCGTTCATGATGAACAGGAACGGTTCCCAACAATGGCGATGAGCGACGGTCTGGCATCGTTGATCATAGCGTCTTACGGCTGGGCGGGCATTGCCGCCTATCCGCTGACGGGGCCTCTGTTGGCCCTTCGTGCCGCCAAGGGCAAGGAAGATCGCACGCGTCGGCTGGAGCGTTTCGGCTATCCGGCAATTGATCGGCCGGCCGGTCCGCTCGTCTGGATGCATGCCGCAAGTGTCGGCGAGACACTTGCCATCGTGCCTTTGATGCGGGAATTGCGTCGCCGCGACATCAACGTCCTTTTGACCACCGGCACTGTTACATCGGCCGAACTCGCCCGTTTCCGGCTCGACGGTGAGATCATGCACCAATACGTGCCGCTTGACGTGAGGCCGGCGGTGCGTCGTTTCCTCGATTATTGGCGGCCGGATGTCGCTATATCGGTGGAGTCGGAGATCTGGCCGACTACGCTTATGGAACTCAGCAAGCGGCATATTCCGCAAATCCTGGTCAACGCCCGCATCTCGGACCGTTCGTTCTCGCGCTGGCAGCGCCATTTGTCGGTCGCTGAGGCTCTGTTCTCCCGATTGGCGCTGGTGATCGCCCAGTCCGATCTCGACGCCGAGCGTTTCCGCGATCTCGGCGCCTGGCCGGTCAACGTATCCGGCAATATCAAAGTCGATGGCGATGCGCCGCCCTGCGATGAGGCGGTTCTGGAGCGCTATCGTCAGCAGATTGGCGACCGCAAGACCTGGGCGGCGATCTCGACCTTCGATGGCGAGGAAAAGATCGCCGGCATGGTGCACCGCGCGCTCAAGGCTCATATCGGTCTCTTGTCGATTGTCGTGCCGCGCCACCCAGAGCGTGCCGACGAGATCGAGGCCATGTTGATCGAGAAGGGGCTGAAGGTCGCGCGCCGGACGCGTGATGACGTCGTAACTCCGGACGTCGATGTCTTTCTTGGCGATACGATCGGCGAAATGGGCCTTTACCTGCGTCTGACCGAAGTCGCCTTCGTCGGCCGCTCGCTGACCGGGGAGGGTGGACAGAACCCGCTGGAACCGGCCATGCTCGGTTGCGCCGTGCTTGCCGGCCCGAAGGTCGGGAATTTCCGCGAGAGCTATCAGCGCCTCGTGCGCAATGGCAGTGCCCGCATCGTGCGCGACGCCGAAATGTTGGCCAAGGCGGTGCATTTCCTCCTGTCCAATGATCTGGCCCGCCACAAGATGATCGATGCCGGCATGGAGAGCATGCAGGAAATGCGCGGAGCACTGGCCGCGACGGTCAAAGGGCTGGAGCCCTATATCAACCCGCTCACGGTTCAGGCGAGGCTTGAGCCGCGCTCCGCCGGCCGCGCCTGAAGTCACTAGGGGGAGGGACCATGGCCGCACCGTCTGCCATCGCCGGAATCCTGTTCGACAAGGACGGAACATTGCTCGACTTCGACGCGAGCTGGGCGCCCGTCAATCGCAGATTGGCGCTGATCGCCGCCTCCGGCGATGCTGAGCTTGCCGAGCGTCTGCTTGCCGCCTGCGGCATGGATCCCGCCACCGGCCATCTTGCGCCTGACAGCCTGCTTGCCGCAGGCAATAGCCGTGAGATTGGCGAAGGGTTGATCGCTTCCGGTGCGTCCTTCGCCGTTGACGAACTCGTACCGCTGATAGACGATCTTTTCGCCAGCGCCGCCGAACTCTCCGTGCCGGTTACCGAACTCCAGCCTTTGTTTGCACGCCTGCACGATCGCGGCCTGAGGCTCGGCATTGCCTCCAGCGACAATGAGCGGTCCATCCGCGTGACCGTGCGTCGCTTCGGCATCGAGGAATACGTCGACTTTGTCGCTGGCTATGACAGCGGCCACGGTTCCAAACCTGGTCCGGGCATGGTGCTTGGCTTCTGCGCGGAGACTGGTCTGGAGCCGCGTCAGGTGGCCGTGGTCGGCGACAATAATCATGACCTGCATATGGGGCGCAACGCCGGCGCCGGGCTGAAGGTGGGGGTGCTATCGGGCACTGGATCGCGCCAGTCGCTCGAAGAGGCCTGCGATGTTCTGCTCAATGACATCACTGAGCTCGAGTCTGTGCTGGGGGCTGCTCCGTGTGCCGAAATGGCGCATCCGACTTGACGGAAGCCATGCGTTCAGGCTCTCTTGCCAGCGTTGGCAGGGCGCGGGTGGGCGCCTGCGGAAATGTGGGAAGCTGAGTAAAATGGTATCGGAAGCCCCACCGTTCTGGTGGACGAAGCCCGATTGGCGTGCCCTGAGCCTGGCGCCCATTTCCTTTCTCTATGGCCGGATTGCAGGCTACCGCATGGGTCGCAAGCGGCGCCATTCCCCGCCTGTGCCAGTGATCTGTGTCGGCAATTTCACCGTCGGCGGCGCCGGCAAGACGCCGACCGCCCTGACCTTGGCCCGTGCAGCCAAAGCAAAAGGTTTGAAGCCTGGTTTCCTTACCCGCGGCTATGGCGGATCGCTTGATGTGACGACCGTCGTTGATCTCGAGCATCACCGCTCCGTCGACGTTGGCGACGAGCCTCTGCTGCTTGCCCGGGAGGCGTTGACGGTGGTTTCCCGACGCCGGGTCGCCGGCGCGGAACGCCTGGTCAGGGAAGGGGCTGACCTCATCATTATGGATGACGGGTTCCAGAGCGCGCGGCTAACTGTCGATTTCGCCTTACTGGCGATCGACACCGGGCGCGGAATTGGCAACGGGCATATCGTTCCGGGGGGCCCCGTGCGTGCGCCGATTGCCGTGCAGATGCGGTATCTCGATGCCATCCTCAAGGTTGGTGACGGCAATGCCGCCGATCGGCTGGTGCGCCAGGCAGCGCGTGCCGGAAAACCGGTGATGGTGGCGAAAATCACGCCACGCGGCGATGCGGGGTTGGCCGGGCGACGCGTGCTCGCCTTCGCCGGTATCGCCGATCCGGGCAAGTTTTACCGCACGCTCGAAACGATTGGCGCGGACGTCGTCGAGACCCGCGACTTCCCCGACCACTATCATCTCGGTGACGACGAGATCGACGACCTGATTGGTCGCGCCGACAGGGATGGCCTGACGCTTACGACCACAGCCAAGGACATGGTGCGTCTCATCGGCGGTCATGGCCGTTCGGAGGAACTGCGGCGGCGCGTGAGTGTCGTCGATGTGGAAATGGCCTTCGATGATCCGCGCGCGCCGGGTCTCATCATCGATCGAGCCATCGAGGTTTGCCGGGCGCGCCGGCTTAAAAAAACGGCCCCTTGAACGACGGTTTGGAGATCAGCGCTTCTGGTTGGGCAGTGCGCCTGCACGCTTTTCCGCTTCGAGCGAGGCGGCTGCGTCGATATAGGGCTCCTGACGCGCGACGCTCCAGTATTTCAATTCGTCGATCATGATCGGCTGGCCGGTGATCGCGCATGTCACGTAGGAGCCCGGTGACAGGATCTGGAAGTCCGCGTCGAGATAGCGGATCTTGGCTTCGCGGCTGCCGCCTTCAAAACGGTTCATCTGACGTGGTCTCCTGCGTGTAACGAAACTGCCATAGCGTGCCATCGCCGCGATTTCCAGCCTTTTCCGCGAGTGTCAGCTTCGGCCGAAAAGTCGCTCGATGTCGGAAAGCTTCAATTCGACATAGGTCGGGCGGCCATGATTGCACTGGCCGGAACCGGGCGTTTCCTCCATTTGCCGAAGCAGTGCGTTCATCTCCTCGACCCGCAGATGGCGCCCCGAGCGCACCGAACCGTGGCAGGCCATGGTGGCGGCGACGTGCTCCAGCTTGGCGGAAAGCCCCAGCGCCGTGTCCCATTCGGCGACCTCGTCGGCGAGTTCGCGGATCAGGCCGGGCACGTCCATCTCGCCCAGCATGGCCGGCGTCTCGCGCACCGCAAGGGCTCCCGGGCCGAAGCGCTCGATAGCGAGCCCCATTTGTTCGAGTGAGGCAGCGTGCACCATGAGGCGGTCGCAATCCTCCTCGGGCAGGTCGACGATTTCGGGGATCAGCAGACCCTGCGAAGGCAGGCGCCGCCCGGTGAGCGCCTTGCGCATCTGCTCGAACACCAGTCGCTCGTGGGCGGCGTGCTGGTCGACGATCACCAGGCCGTCCTTGGTCTGCGAGACGATGTAATTGGCATGCACCTGCGCACGCGCCGCGCCGAGCGGATAGGCAATCGGCTCCGGCGTCACTGCCGGTCCTTCCCGCATGCCGAAGCCTTCTGCCCGGGCGGTCGGCATGGCAGTTTCGCTAAACGCGGCTTGCCCGGCTTCGCCGAATCCCTGCGGCCGTGCGGCCTCGAAAGTCCCGGCCGCCGTGGCTGGAGCCTCGGTGAAGGGGCGGTAGGGCGAAGACTGGAAACTCCAGTTGCCGCCGGGTGCTTGAGAGGCGGTCGGGCGAAAGCCCGGCCGGAAGGCGCGCAGCATGCCGCTCGCCCCGGTGGTCGAGGCGCGGTCGCCCTCGCGCTTCAGCGCCTCCCGGATCGCACCGACGATCAGGCCACGCACCAGTCCCGGATCGCGGAAGCGCACGTCCGACTTGGCTGGATGCACGTTAACATCAACCAGCGCCGGATCGAGTGTCAATGACAGTACGGCAACCGGATAGCGGCCTTGCGGTATGGTCTCGGCATAGGCCCCGCGAATGGCCGATAGAATCTGCTTGTCCTGTACCGGGCGGCCGTTGACGAAGGCATATTGGTGGGCGGAATTGCCGCGATGGAAGGTCGGCAGGCCGGCGAAGCCACCGAGGTGCACGTCCTCACGGTCGGCATCGAGCGCGATGGCATTGTCGCGGAATTCAGAGCCGAGAACCTGGGCGATACGAGCCAGATGATCGTCGCCGGTCGCCGGCAGTTCCAGTGTCGAGCGGTCGCTCCCCGATAGTACGAAGCGGATCGTCGGAAAGGCGATCGCCATACGCTTCACCACCTCGGTGATTGCCGCGGCTTCGGCCTTCTCGGTCTTGAGGAACTTCAGCCGGGCAGGGGTCGCGAAAAACAGGTCGCGCACCTCGACCGTCGTGCCCGGATTGGCGGCGGCCGGCCTGATCGGGGAGACCTTTCCGCCGGCGACAACGATCTCGGCGCCCTCCGTGCTGCCGGTGCGTCGGCTGGCGATGCTGAGCCTGGCGACCGAGCCGATCGAGGGCAAGGCCTCGCCGCGGAAGCCGAGCGAGCGGATGTCGAGCAGTGTGTCGTTGAGCTTTGACGTGCAGTGTCGGCGGATGGCGAGCTCTAGGTCCTGTGCCTCCATGCCGCAGCCGTTATCTGCAACCCTGAGCAGGCTCTTGCCGCCACCTGCCGTGGCGATTTCGATTCGCGTCGCGCCCGCGTCGATGGCGTTCTCGATCAATTCCTTCGCGGCGCTGGCAGGGCGTTCGATGACCTCGCCGGCGGCGATCTGGTTGATGAGCGTTTCGGAAAGTTGCTTGATGACCATGCGCGCATTTTCAAGGATTCGTTGCGCCGAGGGAAGCGGGAACTGATCCCACTGGCCAAAAGCGGTACATCTTGCATAACCTATTAAGCTCGCCTTAAGCTTAGGTCGATAGTTTCCGATGCAGACTTGAAATGTTTTCCGGCAGCGCTGGCATGCCAGCAGGGGGAAAGACGCCGCCGAAGCGTCCTTCATTTGACCCCGTCGCCGAATCAAGCTTTTTTTCGGCATGTCCGTTTGTGTTGCGAAATACGTGCGATTTGCGGCTGCTCGCCTATGCCCCAGTATTTCAAGACGCCGGCGTCAATGACATTGCACCAGTCCCTGGTGACGATAGGCGAGGGGAGCGACGGATGGTGAGCGCGGGATCGGATGCAACGATGCAGACGACCATGCTTGACGCCGTGTCGGAAGTCCTCGCCGTGGCCTTCCTTGTCTACGACCGTAATGACGAGCTGATCTACGCCAGCCGTCTCATTTCAAGCTATTTTCCGGTTCCCCCGCAATTCCTGACGCCCGGCACGCGTCTGCGCGACTATTTGGGCGCCCTCTACGATGCCGGATGGCGCGGCGCGGCGATGGGGGGCAAGGATCAGGCGCTCCAGAGCCGGGAGGAGTGGATCGCCGAACATATTTCGGCGCACTGGCGCGAGCGCTCAGAAGTGCAGCAGCGCGATGGCCAGAACCGCTGGATGCGGCTCACCAAGCGGCGGCTGCCCTCCGGTTATGGCATCTGCCTCATTGCCGACATCACCGAGCAGAAGAAACGTGAAGAGCAGTGGCGCGCCGATATGGAGCGCGTGCAACTCACCGAGGAAATCCTGGACGACCTGCCGCAAGCGGTCTTCGTTCAGGATCGCAATCTCGGCGTGGTGGCGGTGAACAAGGCATTTTGCGCCATTATGGAAATTCCGTCCGAGAATGTACTGGGCGGCACTTTGGCCAGCGCCTTCGCCGACGAGATTGCCAGCCAGTTGACCGACGTAACCCGGCATGTTCTTGAAACCGGCACGCCCTCGGCGACGGCGGTGGACCTGAAGGGCGTTTCGGCGCGCGGCACGCGTGCCGTTTTACGCTCGCAGCGCGTCGGCAAGCCGGGACGGTATTTTATCGTCACCTCCTTTGCCGACGCCGCGCAGGCAACATCCGAGGTCGTGGCTGCCGCATGTGCGGTCTCGACCGAGGCCAAGTCGCTCCCTCAGCAAATGGGCGGCCGCCCCGTCCCGACTTCCGCCGTTCATGTTGGACGTAAGGCATTGCTCGTCACCAGCGACACCGAGTTCGAGGCAAAAAGCCTCAGGACGCTGCAGCGCCTTGGCCTGGACGCCTGCTGCGTGCACGATGCCGCCGAGCAGGAAGCCTTCCTCAGCGTCGCCCGTTCCGTGGGCGTGGTGGTCGACCTGATCGTTGTCGACATAGAGATGGACGTCAACTGCCTGGAGGTGGCCGAGAGCTATGGTGTGGGCACCATCACGCTCGACGGATTCCAGTTGGACACCGAGCTTGCCTTCCTCGTCATGGAAAAACTGAGCGGTCTCGAACCAAGCCCGCATACCGAGGACTGGGAAATCAGCACGGGGGATGGGCAAGCGCCCGCGTCCTCCGAGGCCGCCACGCAACTCGTGCTGGTCGCTGAGGACAATGACATCAACCAGATCGTCTTCTCCCAGATCCTGGAAGGTTTGGGCTATGCCTATCGCATCGCCGCGGACGGCGAGGAGGCGGTGCGGCTATGCGCGGAGCTTCGGCCGGATATTGTTCTGATGGATGTCACCTTGCCGCGCATCAACGGTTTCGAGGCATGCCGTCGCATCCGCGCGGCAGAACGAGGCTCGTCCCGTGTTACGCCAGTGATCGGCGTTCTGGTCCAGGCCTTTGAGCGTGACCGCGAGGAGTGCTTTGCTGCGGGCATGAATGATGTGATCCTGAAGCCCTTGAGCCCGGATGCGATCGAGGCTGTAATCGCGCGGGTCGCACCGGAATTGAAGGATGCGTTCGTCGGCTGAGGGAGTGTCAACCCCCTAAATAATGGGCCTCTGATTCTCGCCAACTATTCGAAAACGCTATGATTTTTTAAGATTTGGAGCTCATTCTCACAATTTAGTGAGAGGATTCTATCCAGGATGTGCCGATGGGCTCTGCCGGAACAACATCGCCAAAGGTAAGCCAGAATGAGCTTCAGGCGATGGCTTATACCGACCAGCTGACCGGGCTTGGCAACCGGTATCGGTTGCGCGACAAGGTACGGCTTCTCGCCAGCGAACGAGCCGCCGATCCTGCGCCATTCACCGTTGCAATCGTCAACCTTGACGGGTTTAAGCCGATCAATGATCTGTTTGGCTCGGTTGCAGGGGATGAGATCCTTTGCCAGGTCGCGCACCGATTGAAAGCATGCGTGCCGGACGGCGCGACGGTAACGCGCCACGACGGTGACGAGTTCGCCATCATTCTGCCGCTGGTCTTCGAGCGGGTTGCCGCCGAGCGCACGGGACAGATGATCAAGGATGTGCTTTCGGCGGCCTATGACCTCGGCGACCGCAATGTGCGTCTCTCCGCTTCGCTGGGCTTTGCCGTCTATCCCTTTGCCGGTGCCGATTTCGAAGAGCTGATGAAGAGCGCCGAAACCGCGCTCTACCGGTCGAAACGTCGCGGACGCGGTCAGATCACCGTCTATTCGCGTGAAATCGCCCAGGAGATGAAGCGCGCCACCCAGTTGGAGCAGGCGCTGCGCAATGCGATCATGACCGACACGGTCGACGTGCACTTCCAGCCGATCGTCTCGCTGTCCGACAATCGTGTCGTCGGTTTCGAGGCCCTGGCGCGCTGGAACGACCCTGATCTGGGCTTCGTGTCTCCGGCGATCTTTGTTCCGCTTGCCGAGGAGCGGGGCTTCATCGACCTTTTGTCGGAGACTTTGTTGCGCAAGGCGGCGGAAGCGACGCTCGCCTGGCCGCGCGAGCTTTTCCTCTCCTTCAACCTGTCCTCCGCCCAGTTGATGGATCCGCGCACCACGTTCAATACTCTGTCGATCCTGTCTGCCGTGGGCTTCGATGCGCGTCGTCTCGAACTTGAGATCACCGAAACCGCGGTCATGACCTCGGCCGATACGGCGCATCGCATCATCGGCGAACTGCGTGAGGCGGGCATCCGGATCTCGCTCGACGATTTCGGCACCGGCCAGTCCAGTCTTGGCCGCCTGCGCGACTTCACGTTCGACAAGGTCAAGATCGACCGGGCCTTCGTTTCGGCGATCACCACAGACCGCACGTCGGAGCACATCATCAAGGCGATCGTCACCATGTGCGAAGGACTTGATCTCGAAGTGGTGGCCGAGGGGATCGAGACCGCAGCTGAGGCCGACAAGTTGCGGCGTCTGGGGTGCGGCATGGGACAGGGTTATTATTTCGGCAAGCCGGCCGATGCGGCGGCAACGCTACGTTACCTCAGGGACCACCACCATGAATTCATCGTGGCCGAACGAACCATGGTCTGAGACGCTTCACAACTCTCTTATGCAATGACCGTCCGTCGGGAAACGCCCTGAAAAAAGGCGATGCCGAAGCATCGCCCTCAGGGAGTTCAACACGTCCCCCGTTCCAGGTTACTTGGTAACCGTCGACGAGGTGGTGATGTTGTCGGTGGCCGGCATCACCGCGCTTGCGTCGGCCTGGTCCTCAAGCTTCTTGTACTCGGGAGCAGCCTTCAGCGATTCCGCAGTTTCCACCGTCGCCAGGCGAAGCTTGTTCCTGTCGTCGGCGTCACGAGTGACGGTAATCTTGCTCATCGGAACAGCGACATTCTTCTCACCGATGCCGAGGAAACCTCCGACCCCGATCACAGCGGCGACAACGCCGCCCTTGTCTTCGATGATCAGGTCATTGACCTCGCCGATCGAGTCATCACCGGATGTGTAGACTGGCTGGCCGATGAATTTGTTGGCGCTGATCTGGCTTTCTGACTGGTAGGTCAGATAGGCATCGTTTGCGGCAGCCATGGTCGAGGTTGCCGAAGCCGGATCGGCAGGCATTGCAGCGGCATCCTTGTTCGTGTCATCCAACGGAGCAACAGCCGGAGCTGCCGTTCCTGCGGCCGGAGCGGTCGCATCCTGCGCATGGGCAAAGGGAGCAATGGCGGTGACGCCAAGCAGAACTGCGGCGGTGAGAGTATTGAGGGTCTTTTTCATGGTGGCCCTACCTTTCCTCTGAGATGGTCTTGCGAAAAACGCGACCCACTTCACCAAAGCGGAGCCGATCGCGTCGGTTCGAGGGGAAAATGCCTGGTGCCGCCATTCGTTCCCGGCATGGTGCGCGGTATATTTTTGTTGTTTCGGGGAACTTTTTCTGTCCTATGCCTGACGCTTGGCGCACAAAAGGCAGGGCCGGCCCCTTCGACCGGCTTTTCCTTCAGAGTTGAAAGGCAGGCTCGATCCGGCCTTCGACGGCAACGCCCAGTTCGAATGTCGCGCCGGCCAGCGGGTCAGCCGTGCGCCCGGCGGCATCAAGACCTTCCCAGCAGGAAGTGATCATCAGGCGATCGGCGCGCGGACCGAAGAAGGCCGGGCAGGTGACGCGTTCGGCCGGCATGTCGTAGCGGGCCAGATGACGGCCCGCCGGATCGTAGCGATCCACGCCACCTCCGCCCCAGCGGGCGTTCCAGATGTCGCCGTTAGCGTCGCAAACCGAGCCATCGAACACGCCTGGCCGATCACGGCCGTCGATGAATGGCTCTGCTTGGCCGGTTGGAAGGCCGGTTGTGGGGGAGACCGGCACGCGCATCAGTATGTTGACCCTGGAATCGACGAAATAGCCGATTTCGCCGTTGGGCGAGAAGCAGATGGAGTTGGGGATACTCACCTTGTCAAAAATCCGGGTCACAACCTTGCCGGCAACATGGTAGATGGCCCCGGCACCGGTGGCGGCGTCTTTGCCCATCGTGCCGATCCACAGCGCGCCGGACGGATGCACTCTGCCGTCATTGGAGCGATTGCCGCGACTCGACGGTTCCAGCTCGCAATGGGGGGTAAGTTCTCCTGATGCGAGGTCGCGCAGGAACAAGCCTTGGTCGGATGCCAGAAGGTGGCGCCTGCCGTCGATCCGCGCGATCACGCTGCCCATGAACGGCAGGGCTTGCGCCGCGACCGTTCCGCTGGCGAGATCGAACCGGCGCAGGCCGCATCCGAGAATGTCGAACCACCAGAGGCAATCGAGGTCGGGATCGTAGACTGGGCCTTCTCCGAGTTCCAAGCGTGTTTCTTCGAGAACGGTTCCCTGAAATGGATGGCGTGTCGTCACTTCGTCTCTCCCGCGATAGTGCCCGCTGGCAGTTGGCTATTCGAGCCCACTTCTGACAGGGGTTTACCGTAAAATAAAGTTAGTTGCTGGACGACTGCGGCGTTCTACGGCTAATGTGAAGTGCATCGGCGTGCCGGGTTCGTTGGGGGATTTGGCGTGCGGGGCCGGGCGCAATCGTTCAATTCTCCCTTTCTGTCTCTCGATGACTGTTTACGTTATCTCAAACGACGTCTGAAGGAGTGATTTTGACGATTGTCATGGGTGGCTTGTTTGCGTCTCTGGGGAAGCGGGGCGGCCAGCCGGAATCCGGATTCGATTTTGACGAAGACCATATATCGCCGCAGGTTGGGTTTGCCGCTTGCTGAGTCTGGTGCCTTGCGAAGAAATTGTAAGATGACTGTAATTGATAGTGACGGCGCCGACCGCGTTGCGGATTACGTCGCCGAAATCGGCGGTTTCAAGACCCAGTTCGATGTCTTCCGTTTCATGAAGCGGCTGACGGAGCGTTATGGTGCCCGCGCGTTCATGGTGCTCAACCTGCCGCCGGCCACGTCGCTGGATCTGTCGAGCAATTCGATCATCACCAATTGGCCGGCCGACCTGATCTCGGAATATGATCAGGAGGCGCTTCTTTCTACCAGCCCCATCGTCACCCGCTTGCGGACGGCCACAGCACCTTTCACCTATGACGTCGACTACGTTACCAGCCGGCGCGACGAGCGCACCATGGGAATATCAAGGTCGCTGTTCGCGCGCTACCGTATGCCGAGGGGCGCCTATTTCCCGGTTCATGATTCTTCGGGCATGCGCGGCGCGGTTTCTCTCGCGGGCGACCGAACGGTCTTCTCGCCGACCGAAATGATGGAACTGATGTATCTTTCGGTTCATGTCTACAATCGGCTGGCGGAAATTCGCGAACTCGACAACCGCGCGACTGACATGCTGACGGAGCGCGAGATCGACTGTCTCAACTGGACGGCGGCGGGCAAGACCAGCGTCGAAATCGCCGAGATCCTCGGCCTGTCCGAGCATACCATCAACCATTATCTCAATCGTGCCACCAAGAAGCTCGATACCGTGAACCGCACACAGGCGGTCGCAAAGGCGCTTCGCCTCGGCCTTATCAAGTAGACAGCCCTCGCACGTCTCTGCGGGTCGAGCACGTCAGGTTTAGCGCCGGCCTTTACTTGCCGCAATTTTGCGCTTGCCGTCATCACTCCGCACAAAAGACAGGCAGACGGCCAACACTGTGCATCGGTTTGGCTGCTGTCATCCGCTCCGATCCCTGAAAAACCTAGCGAAATTCGGCCAACGAGAAACTGGCACGGTTTCTGCATGTCTATAACCAAGTCCAGAGGGGACATTGCAAGTCACCTGCGAAAGGTGCGGCAAGGGAAGCCGTCGTCGAAGCTGTTCGCCACTCCGAACATCATTTGGCGGCGGCTTTTCTTTTGCGCGCTCGAAATGGAGCGATCGAAAAGCCGTGCCCGGGCGATTGGCCGCAGGGCGGCTTGCGGAGTGCTTCCGCTTTTCCGGTTGGCGAACCGGTCGCCGTCCACTATCTAGGGCACAGCCGGCGGACGCCGGGCGAGACTCTGAGAGGGTGGAATGAGCGCAGTGACGAGAGATGAGGTTCTGGCGACGCTGAAGACTGTTCGCGGTCCGGATTTCGAGCACGATATTGTCGCGCTCGGCATGGTTTCTGACGTCTTTATCTCCGACGGCAAGGTCTATTTCTCCATCACCGTTCCCGCCGAGCGGGCCAATGAACTCGAACCGCTACGCCAGGCCGCCGAGCGGGCGGTCAAAGCCATGCCAGGCATTAGGGGTGCCCTCGTCAGCCTGACCGCCGAGCGCAAGGCCGGCGCGGCTCCGGCAGCCAAACCGCAACCGGTTGCGCATTCTCATGCGCCGACCCAGGCGCCGGCAGGCCAGCGTCCGGCCAAGCAGAACATCCCCGGCATCGGCGCGATCATCGCGGTTGCTTCCGGCAAGGGTGGCGTCGGCAAGTCGACGACCGCGGTGAACCTCGCCCTTGGAATGAAGGCGAATGGCCTCAAGGTCGGCATTCTTGATGCTGATGTTTACGGTCCCTCCATGCCGCGCCTGCTGGGAATTTCCGGCCGTCCGCAGCAGATCGAGAACCGCATCATCGTGCCGATGGAGAATTACGGCATTAAGGCCATGTCGATGGGGTTTCTGGTCGATGAGGGAACGGCGATGATCTGGCGCGGCCCGATGGTCCAGTCGGCGCTGATGCAGATGCTGCGCGAGGTCGCCTGGGGTGATCTCGACGTTCTGGTGGTCGACATGCCTCCGGGCACCGGCGACGCGCAGTTGACCATGGCCCAACAGGTGCCGCTGTCGGGCGCCGTCATTGTCTCGACGCCGCAGGATCTTGCGCTGATCGACGCCCGCAAGGGTCTTAATATGTTCAATAAGGTCGAAGTACCCGTCCTCGGCATCGTCGAGAACATGAGCTACTTCATCGCCCCCGATACCGGCGCGCGCTACGACATCTTCGGTCATGGCGGGGCAAGGGCGGAAGCGGAGAAGATTGGCGTTCCCTTCCTCGGCGAGGTTCCCTTGACGATTGCCATCCGCGAGACGTCCGATGCGGGGACGCCGGTTGTCGTCTCCGATCCGGAAGGGCCGCAGGCCAAGGTCTATAGAGAGATTGCCGAGAAGGTCTGGAAGGAAGCGCAGGCCCGTTCCGGCCGTGCGGCGCCTTCGATCGTTTTCGAGTGATATAGGACAGCTGGAAAATCAACCGCCGCCCTCAGGCGGATAAGGGCGGCGGGATAGCGCGATCTATTTCTATTTTTCGATCGCGATCTTGCGTTCAGCCGGAACAGCGGTGCCCGGCTTTTTGGGCATGGTGACAGTCAGTACGCCCTTGTCGAATTTTGCGGCAACGGCCGCTTCGTCGACGCTCGGCGGCAGGCTCATCGAGCGTTGGAAGCTACCATAACGCCGTTCGACGACATGATAGTTGTCCTTCTCGTCTTTCTTTTCCATCTTCTTCTCGCCCTTCAGGCTCAGCACGCCGTTGCGGATCGAGACGTCGATGTCGTCCTCGGAAATGCCTGGAAGCTCGGCGGTGAGTACGATCTGGTCATCCTTCTCGACGACGTCGATTGATGGCGCGAGAAAACCTTCTCCATCAGATGTGGACAGGAGCTTGTTCTTGCCGAAGAAATTCTCAAGGGTTTGATCCATTTCCTTGCGCAGTGCTGCAAAAGGATTGTCGGACCAAAGGCTAGGAAGAAGACTGGACGGTTTATCTGCCATGGGACCCTCCGTGAATGGCTGCTGTTCAACGAGCCGATAATAGCGTCGCAGACCAGTCGCGACTTGATTTAAATCAACCGTGGCGGTTACTTTGAAGCTCTATACCCGCAGGGATTCCAGGCCGCGAACCTTCGTCCAAAGGTGCCTTGCGGGCATGAAAACCCGCTTGCATTTTTGCTCAACCGGGTGTTTGGTCGCGCGTTGTGAGCCGCAACAGCCAAGACGGGGCGCAATGAGCGTGTTTCGAACTTGATCAGAGCCTACCGCGCCGATGGCAAAGCGGAGATCATTCCTGCGAGCGGTCAGAGCGAAGGGATTGATCCGGCCATTATATGGCTTGATCTCGTCAATCCCGACCGTGCCGAAGAGGCCACGGCGGAAAGACTTCTGGGAATTCCCCTTCCGACACGGGAGGACCTCAAGGACATCGAACCTTCCAGCCGGCTTTATGTCGAGGATAATGTCATCTTCATGACCGCCTCTCTGGTCCACCAGGTCGAGACGGACTTGCCGGAACTGGCCGATGTCGCCTTCATTCTGAGCGGCAATAGAATGATCACCATTCGGTATGCCGAACCGAGGGCTTTCCAGCTTTTCAGCGGCGCGCTGGCGCGGATCCCCGGCAGGTACAAGACGGGGGCGGAGATGATGGCCCGTCTGCTCGAAACCATTGCCGATCGAACGGCGGAAGTGCTCGAAATCGCGGTGGCCCGCCTCGATGCCCTTTCAGCCGAGGTCTTTGTCGACAGGAAGGCCGCGAAACGTCGCCGCCCGGGCTTCCTCGAGGACAAACTGCTCGATATTGCCGCCCATCACCGTCTTCTCACCAAGGCACGCGACAGCCTGATGTCGCTGTCGCGTTTGATTACCTTTCTGCGGTCGCAACCGGCCGTGCGCAAGGACCGCGAAGCGGACGAACTGTGCCGCATTGTCGCCCATGACATTCAGTCCCTGTCCGAGCATGCTGGTTTTGTGTCCAACAACATCACCTTCCTGCTCGACGCCTCGCTCGGGCTGATCAATGTCGAACAGAACGCCATCATCAAGATTTTCTCGATCGCCTCCGTGGTTTTTCTGCCGCCGACACTGGTCGCGTCGATCTACGGCATGAATTTCCAGTTCATGCCCGAACTGACATGGACCTACGGCTATGGGCTGGCACTTGTCACCATGCTGTTGTCGGCGATCATTCCCTTCCTATTCTTCCGCTGGAAAGGCTGGCTCTGACGAGCCAGGTGCCCCATGACCCAAGAAATCAGTGAAGTACCGGAGGCGCCAAAGGACCTTCGCAATCTCCTCTGGCTTGCCCTCGGCTCGGTCGGCGTCGTTTATGGCGACATCGGCACCAGCCCGCTTTATGCCTTTCGCGAGGCGCTGAAGCCGCTGGCGGAGGGCGGTATCCTGCGCGACGAGATCATCGGTCTGATCTCGCTCATCATCTGGACGCTGACCATCATCGTCACGTTCAAATACGTTCTCTTTCTGCTGCGGGCGGACAACGAGGGCGAGGGGGGCACGCTTTCCCTGCTGGCGTTGCTGTCGAAGAATGCCGGCCGCCATGGCGCCGTCCTGATGTTCCTCGGTCTGATCGGCGCGGCCCTGTTCCTCGGCGATTCGATGATCACTCCGGCACTTTCCGTTCTGTCGGCGGTCGAGGGGCTGAAACTGGTTGCTCCGCATATGGGGCACTTCGTCATCCCGATCTCGGTGGCGATCATGGTCGCCATCTTCGCCGCGCAGTCGCATGGAACGGGTGCTGTGGCCAGATTCTTCGGCCCGATCACGGTCGTCTGGTTTCTCGCGATGGCCCTTGCCGGCATCATGCACATATCGGACGACTTTGGCATTCTGGCCGCATTCAACCCATGGCACGCCGTCAATTTCCTGGCGCATGAGGGGTTTCTCGGCATCGTCGTGCTCGGAGCTGTGTTCCTGACGGTGACGGGCGCGGAGGCGCTTTATGCCGATCTCGGCCATTTCGGCCGTAAGCCGATCCAGCTGGCCTGGTTCGTTCTGGTTTTTCCCGCGCTGGTGCTGAATTATCTCGGCCAGGGCGCCATGGTGCTGAAGCACCCGGAGGCCGCATCTGATCCGTTCTTTCTGATGTTCCCCGAATGGGCGCTGCTGCCCATGGTCATCCTGGCGACCGCGGCCACCATCATCGCCAGCCAGGCGGTGATCACCGGCGCCTTCTCGCTGGTGCGTCAGGCGATCCACCTCGGTTTCCTGCCGCGCATGCAGATCCTGTTCACCTCTGAGACCCATACCGGCCAGATCTACCTCCCGGCGGTCAACGCCCTTCTCTTTGTCGGCGTGCTGGCGCTGGTTCTTCTGTTCCAGAGCTCCGAGGCGCTTGCCACCGCCTATGGCATATCGGTCACCGGCGCCATGGTCGTCACCACCATTATGGCCTTTGAATTTGTCCGGACCCGGTGGAACTGGAATGTGTCGACGGCCATCCTCCTTCTCGCGCCACTCTTCGCCCTCGAGCTCGTCTTCCTTGGCGCCAACATGCTGAAGATCCGTGATGGTGGCTATGTGCCGGTTCTGTTCGCTGGCGGCTTTACGGTCGTCATGTGGACCTGGCGGCGTGGCTCCGCGATCCTGTTCGCCAAGACGCGGCATGGCGACGTTCCGCTTGCCTCCTTCGTCGCCTCGATCGAGAAGAAGAGCGAGCATGCGCCGGTGCGTGTCGCCGGCACGGCGATCTTTCTCACCAGCGATCCCGAGACCGCGCCGGCGGCACTCTTGCACAACCTGAAGCACAACCATGTGATTCACACGCGCAACATCATCCTGACCATCCGGACGGTCAATCGTCCGCGGGCGACGGACGAGGAGAGGTTCCTCGTGGAGAGCTTGTCCGAGAGTTTCTCCCTGGTCGAGATCCGCTTCGGTTTCATGGAGAACCAGAATGTCTCCAAGGCGCTGGCAAGCCTGCGGCGTGGCGGACTGAAGTTCGACATCATGTCGACCTCCTTCTATCTCGGTCGGCGCAAGCTCGTTCCAGATGCCAAGTCGGGCATGCCCTATTGGCAGGATCGGCTCTACATCACGCTCGCCAATTCAGCGACCGATCCGTCCGACTACTTCCGCCTGCCGGCCAATCGCGTCGTCGAACTGGGCTCGCACGTCATCATCTGAACGAGGCTCGGTCGTAATACCTGCAAGGCCGCCGGAGTGATCCGGCGGCCTTTTGCGTCGATCGACGCCACGAACGGTTTGGGCATTAACCAGACATCAAGGTTAACGATGCATATTTCTCTAATGTAACCGTGATCATGTATGGAGTACCGGTTTTGCGTCAGAGAAGCCGTCTGCCGAATTTGTCCGTCTTCCGTCTGGAGAAGTGGACATCGCCCGTGGTCTTTGGCCTCGTGTCTTGGCTCGCCTTTCCCTCGATCGCAGCCCAGGCGGATCTCGCCGGGCTGATTACCGGTATCGATCGTGGATCGAGCAATTGGCGCATGGTGCTGACCGCGTCGCCGGCGGGGTCGCTGCATCAGTCACAGCTCGCCTTTAGCGACGCGGAGGCTTCCTCCGCATTGAACAAGGACAGCGGCATCCTGCTGCCCGACGGCCGTAAGATCGCCTTTGACGGCGGCAAATCCGAGGCCGATCCGTTGCCGGACGAGGACCGTGTCACCCGTGGTCTCAAGAGGGGCAGGGTGGTCGCTGTCGAGGCGATGCAGCCGCCCAAGGCCTTCACTGCGGGGTCCGTCCTGCAGCGGACCTCTTCGCTCCTCGCCCCCAAGACCACGCCAAATGAACTGACGGCCTTCGTTCACTCCAAGGCCAAGCCGGTCGAACTCGCCAGCTTCTATTTCAAGAAGAGTGCTCCAAAGGCAGATGTCGGCGTGCCGGCCATGCTCGCGTCTCTTGTCACCAACCGCCAGGCCGATGTGCTGGCGACGGCCTATGCGCCACCCGAGCCTGATTTCGCCAGCGTCTCACCCTTCGATGCCCTGTTGACGAAGAAGCCGGGAGCGGGCCGTTTTGTCCCGAAGATCGGGCCTGATGACCATGCCTGGGCGGCGTCCGTCCTGCCGCCCGCGGTCTTTTCCGTCCGGGAGCAGCAGTGCCTGGCCTCCGGCGTCTATTTTGAAGCGCGCGGCGAATCGGTGAAGGGCCAGGCGGCCGTCGCCCAGGTTATCCTCAACCGCGTGCGTAATCCCGCTTATCCCGATACGATCTGCGGGGTCGTCTACCAGAACGAGGACTGGCGCAACCGCTGCCAATTCTCTTTCGCCTGCGACAATATCAAGGATCGGGTGAATTCCCAGTACCACTGGAAGGTGGCGCGCGAAGTGGCGCTGGCCGTTACCGCAGGCAAGATCTGGCTGAAGGAGGTCGGATCCTCGACTCACTATCACGCCATATATGTTCGCCCCGGCTGGGCGCGTACGATGAAGAAGGTCGGCCGTATCGGTCTACATGTCTTCTACCGCACCTATGGCGGCGGCTGGAGCTGATCTTCGACAAAAAGCCCGCCCGCCTGCGACCAATGGCGGCCTTTTGTCCGAAACTCTCCCCAAGATTCGGCGGTTTCGACTTAAGTCTATGATTTTTCCCGGTTAATTTGTGGTGAAACTTGCCCTTGGTATGCCTTGACTATGCGGGCGCTCAAAATTATGGTGCGCGCGACTTCAAGACGGGCTGGAAGGGTTCAAATCCTGCCGTATCTACAGTGCTGTCGGGCCGCGGATGGTTCGGTGAAACGCAGAAACGGACGGATGCGAGATCATGACGGAAAACCGCGAAAAGAGTCTGGAAGAGCGTCGCAGGCGCCTCGCTGCCGAATTGGCGGTGAAGGGGGTCGAGACGAGGGGTGAAGAAGCCGCCGACGAGCGGGCCGAGCAGAGCCGCAAGGGTTATGCCGAGGCCATGAAGCTTTCGAGCGAATTCATCTCCGCTGTCGTTGTTGGCGCAATCCTGGGCTATCTTTTCGACCGTTTTGTCGGTACTGCGCCCTGGGGCATGATCGTGCTCCTGTTACTCGGGTTCTGTGCCGGTGTTTTGAATGTGCTGAGGACCGCGGGCAAAGTGGCGTCGCCCCATCCGGCGGACCGAAGTACTGAGGCAGGGAATAAGCGCGACGCCGATCGATAAGGTTGCGAAGCGTGAAATAGGCAGGTATCCGCCCGTGGGCGGGCTAAAAGCGAAAGAGACCAGACGGTGTCAAACGATCCGACTCATCAGTTCCAGATCCAGAAGATTGTTCCGATCGAGATCGGCGGGATTGATTTTTCGTTCACCAACGCTTCGCTGTTCATGGTTGCCACGGTCGCCTGCGCCTCCGCATTCCTGTATTTCTCGACGTCCAGCCGCGGATTGATCCCGACCCGCGCTCAGTCGGTCGCCGAGATGTCCTATGAATTCATCGCCTCGATGCTGCGTGAAGGTGCCGGCAGTCATGGCATGAAATTCTTCCCCATGGTCTTCTCGCTGTTCATGTTCGTGCTGACCGCGAACTTGCTCGGCATGATGCCTTACTTCTTCACCATCACCAGCCAGATCGTCGTGACCTTCGCCTTGGCGATCTTCGTTATCGGCACCGTGCTGGTCTATGGCTTCATGAAGCACGGGTTCGGCTTCCTCAAGCTCTTCGTGCCTTCGGGCGTGCCGGCGGCGCTATTGCTGCTCGTCGTGCCGATCGAAGTGATCTCGTTCCTTTCGCGTCCGATTTCGCTCTCCATTCGTCTGTTCGCCAACATGCTGGCCGGACATATTACGCTCAAGGTGTTCGCAGGCTTCGTCGCCTCGCTCGGAACCCTTGGTGCGATGGGCATCGGCGGCGCCGTTCTGCCCCTGATCATGACGGTCGCTCTGACCGGTCTCGAGTTCCTCGTCGCCTTCCTGCAGGCTTATGTTTTTGCGGTACTGACTTGCATGTACCTCAACGACGCAATTCACCCTGGCGGGCACTAAGGATAACGACATTGGCGCCTGAAGGCGTCAGTCATTCGCCGCAACAACCATTCTAAGGAGATCAATCATGGAAGCGGAAGCAGCAAAGTACATCGGCGCAGGTTTGGCTTGCTTTGGTATGGCCGGCACGGCTCTCGGCCTCGGCAACATCTTCGGCAACTACCTGTCCGGCGCTCTGCGCAATCCGTCTGCCGCTGACAGCCAGTTCGGCCGTCTGGTATTCGGCTTCGCCGTTACGGAAGCTCTGGGCATCTTCTCGCTGCTCATCGCTCTCCTGCTCCTGTTCGCCGTCTAATATCGGCCGGGTAATGGGGTCACGGCTCGCCTTGGGGCGGCCGTGATCCTTCGCATTTGAGAATACACCTGGAGGTGAGCATGTTCGTGACCCCCGCCTATGCGCAGGAAACCCCGGCGCAGGGCCAGACTCCCGCCGAAGCAGCCCCCGCACAGGGTCAGGTTCATACCGAAGAGACCCCTGCACACGGCGAAGTTCATACGGAGACCGGTGTTGCCCCCGCCAAGGGGCATGGTGGTGGCGTTTTTCCGCCGTTCGACCAGTCGACCTACGCCTCGCAGCTCTTGTGGCTGGTGATTACGTTCGGTCTTTTCTACGTGCTCATGCAGAAGGTCATCGTACCGCGCGTCGGTGGCATCCTGGAAAACCGGCATGACCGGATCGCACAGGATCTCGATGAGGCTGCCCGGCTGAAGTCCGAGGCCGATGCTGCCATCGAAACCTATGAGCGTGAGCTCGCCACTGCCAAGGCCAAAGCCGGGCAGATCGCAGCGACCGCCCGCGAAAGTGCCAAGGCCAAGGCTGACGCCGAGCGGACCGCCGTTGAGGCGGAACTCGCCGGCAAGGTTGCAGCCGCAGAAGCGCGCATCGCCGAGATCAAGGCCAAGGCATTCGCCGAGGTCGATACCATCGCCGTCGACACCGTCGGCACGATCGTCGAGCAGCTGATTGGCGCCAAGGCGACCGCGGCCGACATCAAGGCGGCCGTCAGCGGCGTTACCGCCAAGCAGGGGGCTTGAACATGCAATTCGACGCAACATTCTTCGCCTTCGTCGGCCTGCTGCTCTTCCTGGCTCTGATCGTCTATCTTAAAGTACCGGGCATGGTGGCAAAGTCGCTCGACGAGCGGGCCGGCAAGATCCGTGATGAACTGGCAGAAGCCAAGCGTCTGCGTGAGGAGGCTCAGCATGTGCTGGCAGAATACCAGCGCAAGCGCAAGGAAGCCGAAGCGGAGGCCGCAGGCATCATCGCCGCTGCTGAACGCGAGGCCGCCATGCTGACGGCCGAAGCCAAGCAGAAGACCGAAGAGTTCGTGGCACGCCGCAACGCTCTGTCCGAGCAGAAGATCAAGCAGGCCGAGACGGAAGCCGTCAACGCCGTGCGCGCCGCTGCTGTCGATCTCTCGATCGCCGCTGCGGAAATGCTCCTCGTCAAGAAGGCCGACGCCGGCGTTCAGGACAAGCTGTTCAAGGGCGCCGTTGGTGAGGTCAAGACCCGCCTCAACTGAGGCATCGGCCAGTCTGAATCGCAAAGCCGGGTGGAGACGCCCGGCTTTTTCTTTGCCTGCCATATCCCCGATCGGGCGAGGGGGGGCTGGGCGTCAAATGGTCAGGACGGCGAAACCGAGCCGCCTGATCCGGGGGGCATTCGGCGAACCTTTCTTCTACCTGTCGGTGTCCGGATCATCGCGCCGCAAGGGGCGAAAGCTCATGCGATGCAGGATACAAGGGCCATACACCACGATCGCCGTTCGGTGACGGTCGGTTCCGTAGCCGGCGTGGCTCTCAAAGCCATAGGCAGGGAAGACGAGGCCCGCACGCGTCATCATCCTGTCGCGGGTTACCTTTGCGACAATCGAGGCGGCCGCGATCGAGAGCGAGCGGGCGTCACCCTTGACCAGAGCTTTGCCCGGGCAGATCAGTCCCTCCGGAACGTCGCGACCATCGATCAGGACGTGGCGCGGCGGAAGCGCGAGGCCCGCCACCGCGCGACGCATGGCGTCGAGGCTTGCCTTGCGGATGTCGAGGGCGTCGATGTGGCGTGGCGACGAAGAGGCGATCGAGACCGTTGCCGACAGGATGATCTCCTCGAACAGGCGCTCGCGGTGGGCGGCGGTCAGTTTCTTGGAATCGTTGAGCCCGGCCGGGATATTGTTCGCATCGAGAATGACGGCGGCGGCCACAACAGGCCCGGCAAGCGGACCTCGTCCGGCCTCGTCAGTGCCGGCGACAGGAAAAAGGCCGCGCTCGGCCGCGAGTTTTTCGAACTCGAAATCGGGCGTTGACGGCCGCTTGGCAAAAAGATCAGGAGAATCGGGTGGCGTGCGAGATTTCATGCGGCAGAAATCGCACGCGCACCCGACCTCCTGCAAGTCCCCGACATCGATGGCCGGCAGGGGAGGCAACCACCGAAGCGGCAGCCGGGGACTTTTTTCCCGGCGCGAGGCGGCGGACCTCACCGGAAAGAACGATGGCCAGCACGCTGGCCAATTTCTCGTCGGAGCGGCGAACCGCCCCGTTTCAACTTGATCGCAACCGTCGTTCCTGATCGCCACGCCGAACGGCATCGCCTGGAACGGGTCGGGAAGCGGTCGGCGGCACCCTCACAGCAGTGACAGCTGCACACCACTGCCGTTTGGCGGCATAAACAGGTCGTCACGCAGGTGCATACCGCGGCGAACGAGGCCGAGCCGTTTGGTCGTCATCTCGAAGCGCCGGCTGATCTGCCAGGCATAGGGACCAGCCCCCTTCATCCGCTTGCCGAATTCGGCGTCATAGTCCTTGCCGCCGCGCATGGACCGCACCAATGACATGACGTGACGGTAGCGATCCGGATAGTGTTGCAGCAGCCAGTCGCGAAACAGCGGGCTCACTTCGAGGGGCAGGCGCAGCAACACATAGCCTGCCTCGCTGGCGCCTGCCGCCTTGGCCGAATCCAGTACGCGCTCGATCTCGTGGTCGTTGAGTGCGGGAATGACCGGTGCCATCAGTACGCCGGTCAGCACGCCCGCCTCGTTTAACGCCCGGATCGCCTCCAGCCGCTTCGCTGGTGTCGAGGCTCGTGGCTCCATGGTTCTCGCCAGCTTGCGGTCAAGCGTGGTGACGGAGATCGCCACCTTGGCCAGCCCGCGCGATGCCATCGACGACAGGATATCGAGATCGCGCAGGATAAGCGCCGACTTGGTGACGATCGCCACCGGATGGTTGGCCTTGTCCAGCACCTCGAGGATCTGCCGCATGATGCGCCATTCCCGTTCGATCGGCTGGTAGGGATCGGTATTGGTGCCAATCGCGATGGTGCGCGGCTTGTAGCCGGGCTTGGCGAGTTCCCGCTCTAGCAGCTTGGGCGCATCGGGCTTGGCAAACAGCTTTGCCTCGAAATCGAGCCCGGCCGATAGTCCCATGTAGCCGTGGGTGGGGCGCGCGAAGCAATAGATGCAACCATGCTCGCAGCCGCGATAGGGGTTGATCGAACGGTCGAAAGGAATATCGGGTGAATCGTTGCGGGTGATGACGCTGCGTGGCCGCTCAACTTGCACCTCGGTGCGAAAGGGCGGCATGTCCTCGAGGCTCTCCCAGCCGTCGTCGAAGGTGACCCGCTCACGGGTCTCGAAGCGCCCGGAAGGATTCATCCCGGCAGCTCGTCCGCGGCGCCGGTCAATCTCGATCCGAAGACCGGAGCCAGCAACTATCGCATCGGCAATATCTGCCGTATTGGCAGGCTGAAAGGCAGCCTGCGCCACAAGGGACAGCTCGTTCATGTTAGCTCCTCACGGGGGCATTATCCCCGTTTCGATGACTAAATTCCTACCGCCGAAATGAGAACAATGCAAGAACAAAATGCGGAAAGTCGCAGTGGCGTTGGTTTGTGCGATGCGGTAAAGATAAGAGATGTTGACAGTGATGATGGAATGTCGCGACCAGGAGCCCGAGCTTGCTCAGACGCTCGCTGTGCTCGTCGCCGGCGCGGTTGAGGGACTTGTCAGTGACGTGGTCGTTCTCGACCACGGTTCATCAGATGGCGTGTTGCGTATCGCAGACGCTGCCGGTTGTCGTTATTACGCCCAATGGGACATCAAGGATGTACTGCGGGCGGCGCGGGGGGAGTGGTTGTTGTTGGTCGAGGCCGGCGCGCGGCCGCTCAACGGCTGGATCGACGAGATCGGCGAATATGTCGCACTCCACAAGGTGTCGGCACGTTTCTCCGTGTCGCGTGCGCACAGACGCCCGTTCTACAAGCGGATTGGCCACCGCAGCCCGCCGCTGGAAACCGGCCTGCTTTTGCAGAAGCGCGAGGCGCTGGCGCTGGCCAGATCCGGCATGCAGCTCTCTCAACTGGCCCTGGGGCTGAAGCCGCGTCGGCTCTCCAGTGAAATCGTCCCGTCCTGGGTTGCGCGGCAGGGCCGCCGCTAAGCCTCGGGATCAAGTCGCCCTTTGGCGCATCCGGGTCAGCCCGCAGAGCCATTCTCCGTCTCGGTCGCCTGAACATACCAGTCAGGGTGGCGGCTTTCCAACTCAAGGGCGGCTTTCTCGGCTTGCTCTCTGTCGGAGAATATGCCGAAGCAAGTGGCGCCGGATCCCGACATGCGAACCAGTTGAGAGCCGGCCTCCCGCAGCGCCGTGGAAACACTGGCAATCTCCGGGACAATCGCCCTTGCTGGTGCTTCAAGGTCGTTGCGCAAGCCCGAGAGAAAGGCGATCCACGCGGCGATGTCGCAAGAGGTGGGGAGCGTACCGATCGGCGGATTGTCACGCTTTGCCAGGCGCCGGAAAATGTCCGGCGTCGAGACCGACTTCAGCGGATTGGCGAGCACGAGCGCGAAGCGCGGTATGGAGCCGAGCATATCGATCCGCTCGCCGATGGCGCGGGCACGCAGGGGGCGACTTTCAAGGCACATCGGAACGTCGGCGCCGAGCTTGAGGGCGATGGCCGACAGTGTCTCGGGGGGGAGGGAAGCCCGCCAGAAACGCAGCAGGCCGCGCAGCGTCGCCGCCGCATCCGCCGATCCGCCGCCGATCCCGGAGGCGACGGGCAGGTTCTTTTCCAGTTCTATGGCGACGGGCTCCATGACATGCCCGTCGGCGGCAAGGGCCGCGCGCAGGAGATCACGTGCCTTCAATACGAGATTGTCGTCCTTGCCCCCGGCCTCGGCCGAGAGCGATGCGCCGAAGCGGCCGGCCAGGCCGAAGCCGTCTCGATCCGCAGGCGAAAAGGTCAACAGGTCGCCATGGCTTGCGAAGGCGACGATACTGTCCAGCAGATGGTAGCCATCGGCGCGCTGCCCGGTGATGTGCAGCGCCAGATTGATCTTGGCTGGCGCTGCCTCGCTTGTCGTCTCCGCCGACATGGCGTCAGTTGCCGCTCTTCGGCATTTTCAGCAGCTGGCCGGGGAAGATCCGGTCGGGATGGCGCTTGAGGTCCGGATTGGCATTGATCAGGTCGATGAAGCGCTGACCGTCCCCTAAGGCCTCGGTGGCGATGTCCCAAAGCGAATCGCCCGCCTTGACGGTGTAACTGTCCGTTTCGATTGCCGGTGCCTGACCTTTTTCGGCATCGCTCATGGCATCTGCCTGTGCGGCCTCGGTGTCCTTCGCGACGACCCGCGGTGTGACCTCGGGAAGACCGTCGCGCAGCTTTGCCTCGATCTTCGGAATCTCGGCCAGTTCCGGCTTGGAGGCGAGTGCCCGTTTCCATTGGAAAGTCGCTTCGAGCTTGCGCCCGACGCGCCAATAACCGTCACCCAGATGGTCGTTGATGGTCGCGTCGCCGGCCTTCAGTTCGGCCGCACGTTCCAGTTCCGTCACGGCTTCGTCGAAACGACCGAGGCGGTAATAGGCCCAGCCGAGCGAATCGACGATATAGCCGTCATCGGGGCGCAATTCGACCGCCTTGCGGATCATGTCGAGGCCTTCCTCGAGGTTGCGGTTCATGTCGACCCAGGAATAGCCGAGATAGTTCAGCACTTGCGGCTGGTCCGGATTGAGTTCCAGCGCCTTGCGGAAATTGGGCTCCGCCTGATCCCACTTCTTCAGCCGTTCATAGGCGATGCCGCGTTGGAAGAAGATCGACCAGTCACTGCGAACCGGGTTCGAGCCGATGATCTCGACGGCCTTGTCGTAGTTTTCCGCCATGGCCGGATAGTCTTTGGCGTCGGACAGCACGCTGCCATAGGCGAGGTAGCTGCGGATGTCGGACGGATCGGAAGAGATCAGCGACTGGAGGTGCTGCCGGGCTTCATCGACTTTGCCGGTCTCGGCGAGTGTCATGCCAAGCTGTAGTTCGGAGATCCGGCGCATCGGCGAAGTGGCGGGCACCTCGCTGTAGAAGCGGATAGCCCGCTCCGGTTGCTTGGCGTTCTCGGCGATCCCGCCGAGCAGGATCAGCGTGTCGGCGCTCGTCGGATCAAGCGCGCGGGCGAGCTGCAGGTAGAGCGTGACCGTGTCTCCCGCGCCATCGCGATTGAGTGCACCGCCGATCGAGAAGAGAACGCCGGCCGCTCCCTCAGCTGCGGTCTTGGCCAGAGAATCCGGCTTTTCGTCGGCATTAATGCGTTCACGCAGGGCCTTGAAGGGCGCGAAATTGGCGATTAGTGCGTCTCCGGCGGAAATGGCGTCCAGCGCCTTCTGCTTGTTGCCCTGTTGCGCCTCAAGCGTTGCCAGCGAAATAATGGTTCGGGTAAAGGTGTCGGGCGCAGTGGCAGCACCCGATTTGTCGACCACGGCATCGGTGAAATTGCGGCGTGCCGCATCGGGCTCACCGATCAGCGCGGCGATCGCACCGGCGTTGTAATGCTGGAAGATGCCATACCAGTCCGGACCCTTGAGGCCTTCGACAAGGGCCAGCGCTTCCTTGCCCTGGCCGGCTCCCACTTTGGCCCAGGCGACGAGCAGTTGGTTCATCAGGCGGTCGAGGTCATTCGGGCCGCTATAGGTGAGGATCTTCTCGGCGCCGGCGAAATCTTGCCTGCGGATCGCCTCGAGAGCGCGTGCGACCGAGGTGACACGCTCGATCGCCTCGTCGTTCTTCAGCTCTTCGGCAAGTGCCACGCCGTCGTCGAAATCGCCATTCATGAACTGGGCGATCATCAGCCGTTCCTGGATGTCGAGTTCATTCGGCGAAAAGGACAGCGCTTTTTTGTAGAGCGCGATGGCGTTCTCGTAGTCGCGGTCGGCATCGGCCGTGCGGGCAGCGAGAAAGGCTCCGGAGAACGTGTCGACGCTCTGGCTGTCGAAGGTCTCCGATTCGGCTGGCTTCACCTCGTCGGTGGCCTGGGCATGCACGATACCGGAGGGGAAAACGCTAACCAGGAAGGCGAGCGCCGTACCGGCGAGCAGACGGATGGCAAGTCTTTGCCGCATGAAAGAGCCTTTCAGAATCGATGACCAGCCGCCATGGGCTGTTGATACCCCAGAATGCGGGAATTATTCATGCACAGAATGGCTTTTTTGAAGCAGCCTCGCAAGGCGACATGCCGGCCACTTCAATTCACTCGGGCGATGCAGAAATCGATCACGTCCATGAGGGCGGACTTCCATTCCGTCTCGGGCAGCGGCGCCAGCGCATCGCGGGCGATCGTGCCGTAATGCAGGGCGCGGGCGATCGTTTCATTGAGCGCACCGTATTTCGTGATCAGGCCGAGCGCCTTTTCCAGCCGGGCGTCGTCGTTGTGACCCTGCTCGATCGCCTCGCGCCAGAAAGCACGCTCTTCCTGGGTGCCGCGGCGATAGGCAAGGATGACCGGAAGCGTGATCTTGCCTTCGCGGAAATCGTCGCCGACATTCTTGCCGAGATCGACGGCCTTGCCGCCGTAGTCGAGCGCGTCGTCGACCAACTGGAAGGCCAGTCCGAGATTCATCCCGTAGGACTTGAGTGCGTTACGCCCGGCCTTGTCGGCGCCAGCGACGATCGGACCGACTTCCGCCGCAGCGGCGAAGAGGGCCGCCGTCTTGGCCCGGATGACTGAAAGATAGTCGTCCTCCGTGGTCTCCATGTTCTTGGCGACCGACAATTGCAGCACTTCGCCTTCGGCGATTACCGACGCGGCCGCTGACAGTACGTCGAGCGCTTCGAGCGAGCCGACTTCGACCATCATGCGGAAGGCTTGGCCGAGCAGGTAGTCGCCGACCAGTACGCTCGCCTGGTTCCCCCAGATCATCCGTGCCGTCGACTTGCCGCGGCGAAGATCGCTCTCATCGACCACGTCGTCGTGCAGAAGCGTGGCTGTGTGCATGAACTCGACGCTGGTCGAGAGCTTGACATCGCCGTCGCCCTGGTAGCCGAACAGTGCCGCAGAGGCGAGCGTCAGCATCGGCCGGAGCCGCTTGCCACCGGACGAGATCAGGTGATTGGCCACTTCGGGAATCATCTGCACATCCGAGCCGGCCTTCGACAGAATGAGCTGGTTCACCCGTTCCATACCCGGCTTGGTCAGGTCCACCAGAGGCTGGATGGAAGCCTGTTTGTTTTTATTTTCCTCAAGCGGTATGACTACGCCCAACGCACCGGACTCCTATTGCATTCTCGGCGCGACAATAAAAAGTGGCGGCATGATGGGCAAGAGCGAATCAGCCGCCCAGGCCGTTTTAGGAAGGGTTTGGGGCGCAATGCACGAGATTATCCGCAGCAACGACGCCGTTGTCCTGTCCTTCGCCGAAAGCCTGATGAAGGATGCCGGGATTTCCTGCATGATCGCCGATCAGGCGATGAGCATTCTTGAAGGTTCGCTCGGCATGCTACCGCGTCGTTTGCTGGTCGAGGGCGATCGGGCGGATGAGGCGCGCCGCATTCTGACGGATGCCGGCCTTGGCGACGAGTTGCTCGATCCAGAGGCTTGACCCGTGCCAGGCGCCCCACAGATCGCAGAAACCGTCGACGCCTTTCACCGTGGTCGCTTTCATCTGGTCCAGCCGAAGGGCAGGGGCCACCGCGCCGGTATGGACGCCATGCTGCTGGCCTCGCTGGTTGACGCCCCAGGGCCTATCCGGGTCGCCGATCTCGGTGCCGGGGCCGGTGCTGCCGGTCTCGCCGTGGCGGCCCGGCTGGAGCAGGCCGAGGTCACGTTGGTCGAGCGGTCTGCCGAGATGATCGCCTTCGCGGCCAAGAGCCTGGCGCTGGCGGAGAACGCCGCGATCGCCCCCCGCGTGGTGCTGATCGAGGCGGACGTGACGCTGACCGGTCGTGCACGGGTTGCCGCCGGCCTTGCTGATGATGTTTTCGATCATGTCATCATGAACCCGCCCTTCAACGATGCGGGCGATCGCAAGACGCCGGATGCGTTGAAGGCCGAAGCCCATGCGATGACCGAAGGCCTTTTTGAGGGCTGGATCCGCACTGCCGGCGCGATCATGGTGCCGGGCGGGCAATTGTCGCTGATCGCCCGGCCGCAATCGGTCGCCGAGATCATCGATGCCTGTGGCCGCCGCTTCGGCGGGCTGGAGGTAACACCCGTCTATCCGCGGGCGGGCGAGAACGCCGTGCGCATCCTGGTGACGGCGATCAAGGGTTCGAAGGCCCGGCTCAACTTGCGGTCGCCGCTCCTGATGCACGACGATCCGACCAGCCACAAGTTCTCCGCCTTTGTCGATGACCTGAACAACGGCCGCTCCGCCTATCGCCGGAAGTGATGCGACGCGTCTTTTGGCCTCATCCGGCAATGAAATCGATGACCAGCTTCATGTTGAGCAGGATGATGACAACGGCGATCAATGTGGCCAGGCCGGAGAGCCACCGCGGCGAGACCAGCGCGCCCATCTTTGCGCGGCTGGCGGTCATCGTCACCAGGGGGATGACGGCGAAGGGCAATTGAAGGCTGAGGACGACCTGACTGAGGATCAGCAGTTCGGCGGTCCCTCTCTCGCCAAACCAGATCGTGACGACGGCGGCTGGAATGATGGCAAGCCCGCGCGTGATGAGCCGCCGGATCCACGGGCTGACCCGCAGGTTGACGAAGCCCTCCATGACGATCTGGCCCGCCAGCGTCGCCGTCGCTGTCGAGTTGAGGCCGCTGCACAAGAGTGCCACGCCGAACAATATCGGTGCCGCCGTGCTGCCGAGCAAGGGCGAAAGCAGCGCGTGCGCATCGCCGAGTTCGGCGACATCCTGATGCCCGCTGCCATGGAATGCCGCGGCGGCGAGGATGAGGATGGAGGCGTTGACCAGGAAGGCGAAAAACAATGCCAGGGTGGAATCGAAGGTGGCGAAGGTAAGGGCTTCGCGCTTGGCTTTGATGCCGGTGTGAACCTGCCGCGTCTGGATGATGCCGGAATGCAGGTAGAGATTGTGGGGCATGACCGTCGCCCCGATGATCCCGATGGCGATATAGAGCATTTCTGGGTCCAGCACGATCTGCGCTGAAGGCAGGAAGCCCGCCGCAACGCCGCCCCAGTCTGGGCCTGCGAGCGTCAGCTGGATGGCGAAGCTTGCAGCGATAATGACGGTCAGTGTGATTACGAAGGCCTCGACCCATCGGAAACCGAGCCGCTGCAGCAGGAGGATGATGAAGACATCCGCCGCGGTGATGAGGACGCCGATCTCGAGAGGTATGCCGAAGATCAGTTGTATGCCGATCGCGGTGCCGATTACTTCGGCGACGTCGGTGGCGACGATGGCGATTTCAGCCAGCAGCCAGAGAATAATGTTGACCGGCATCGGATAGGAATCACGGCAGGCCTGCGCGAGATCGCGCCCGGAGGCGATCGCAAGCCGTGCGGCAAGCGACTGCAAGAGAATGGCCATGAGGCTGGAGATCAGGATGGCGACCAGAAGGGCGTAGCCGAACCGAGAGCCGCCGGCGAGCGAGGTGGCCCAATTGCCGGGGTCCATGTAGCCGACGGCGACAAGATAGCCCGGTCCGAGAAAGGCGAGCGCGCGGCGCCAGTAAGGGCTGGTAGACTTCACCGATATGGACGCGTGCACGTCTGACAGACTCGGTTCTCCGCGTTCCCTGGTCCAGCCGGGAGAGGTCCTGCTTTTGTCTTGCGCTTCAGCCATGGCCTGTTCTTGTTGTCTGAGTTTTGTAATGCGAATAATTCGCAAGAAGGCTATGCGCTATTGCCCTGCGGCGCAAGAGCACAGAATGCCAGCGTATGATGATCTGCGTTAGGCCATTGTGTTTCCGCGTGAAATACATACATCAGCGTCCACAGCATGTGCAGCAGGAGATGTGAATGGCCGGTTTTCTCAAGCGATTTGTGCCCAAGCGGTTCCGTGATGACGGATTGGTGATTCCGGTTGTTCGCCTGCACGGTGCGATCATGAGCGGCGGCAGCCGGTTCAAGCCGCAACTCAATCTGGCGAGTGTCGCGCCAGCGTTGGAAAAAGCCTTCGCCAAGAAGGACAGTCCGGCCGTTGCTCTGTCTATCAATTCGCCGGGCGGTTCGCCGGTCCAGTCGCGTATGATCTTCGATCGCATCCGCGCGCTCGCCGAGGAAAAGAACAAGCGCGTTCTGGTCTTCGTCGAGGACGTCGCGGCTTCCGGCGGCTACATGATCGCATTGGCCGGCGACGAGATTTTCGCTGACGCCACGTCAATCGTCGGCTCGATCGGGGTGGTCTCCGGCGGCTTCGGCTTTCCGGAACTGCTGAAGAAGATCGGTGTTGAACGGCGCGTCTATACTGCTGGCGAGAACAAGGTGATCCTCGATCCTTTCCAGCCGGAAAAGGAAAGCGACATCGATTACCTGAAGTCGTTGCAGGTCGAGATCCACGAGATCTTCATCGACATGGTGAAATCGCGCCGCGGCAGCGCCCTTGTCGATCATGCCGATATCTTTTCCGGTCTGTTCTGGACTGGTCGGCGCGGGTTGGAACTCGGCCTTGTCGACAGTCTCGGCGGCATGCGCGAGGAGATCAAGAAGCGCTACGGCAGGGATGCCAAGCTGGAACTGGTCTCCGGTTCCCGGGATTTCTTCGGCCGGCGGCTTCCGGGCGTGGACGCGAAAGGCGCCGGGCTGGAGCAGGTCGCGGCTATGGCTGTATCCGGGCTTGCCGAGACACTGGAAGAAAAGGCATTGTGGAGCCGTTACGGGCTCTGACTGCGTGAGGGGATATGTCGCGGATCATTTTCTTCGTCGTTCTGATTGGGGGTGCCTACTACCTCTATCGCCGCTTCGTGACCGATGCGCAGAAGTTGGCGGCCAAGTCGAAGGCGTCTGAGAAGGAGCGCCAGACCGGCGCCATGGGCACGCTGGTCAAGGACGAGGTGACCGGCGAATATCGGGTGAAGCGCGAGGGAGAGTAAAAAAGGCGACCTCGAAGGCCGCCCTGTATTTTACGATCTGCCCGCCGCTTTATTCAGCAGCTTTATTTTCTGCCGCGCTGGCGATTTCATCCTCGAAAGGACCGTTGACCGTATGCTGAATGCTGAAATCGGTCAGCAGCTTTTCGCGGTGCCATTCACCAGCCATCGGCGCGGTCGCATATTCGTGGAAGCACGGCGTGCCAAGCGTCCAGTGCAGTAGCTTGGCGTCCGGGTTCGGTCCGAACTCGTCCGGCAGCCAGTTCCAGATCTTCGGCAGTTCGCCGACAAGGTCATCCGAAAGCCAGGTGAACCGGTGCAATTGCGCGCCGGTGGCATTCATAACGAATTCGGGTGTGACGACTTTGTTCGCCGGATGGCCACAGTTCCACAGAACCACGCTCGACCAGTTCTTACGCGGGTAGTCGGCATTGGTTGAACCCAGATACTTGGTCTTGGCCTTGGTCTTGTAGTCGTGATGCACGCACATGACCGCTTTCGTCTCGTCGCGCAGTGCCCACAATTTGGCAAGGTCATCGCGAACGAGCATGTCGCCATCGACGAACAGCGCCCAGCCGTTGTAGTTCATGATGTGCGGCAGCAGGAAGCGGCTATAGATGAACTGGTTGGAACCGTCGCTATGCGTCTCCTTATAGGCGCCGAGATTGTTGAGAGCGAGCGGCGTCAGCGCCAGGATCTCGCTCGAATGACGGATCATGCTGTTCGCACAGACGTGGTAGGCGACGGCCTCGCGTGGGTCGTATCCAATGAAGACGTTGATCATGGCGAGTTCCTTGGGTCTTAGTTAAAAGTCGGAAATTAATAGAGAGTTGACTTCATCACTGTCAACAAATGAAGATAGTGGCGAGACTTTGGCCGCAGCCGCACTTGACCGGCTAAGAGCAGTGTGCCACCTCACCGCAAGTTTTTTTGATGAAAAACCGGATCCCCCATGACCGAGACCAGCCTCGCCCCCCATATGGACCCCAAGCGCTCGTTCCAGGCGCTGATCCTGACCCTTCACAACTACTGGGCGGACAAGGGTTGCGCGGTTCTTCAGCCCTACGACATGGAAGTGGGCGCCGGCACCTTTCATCCAGCCACCACGTTGCGCGCGCTTGGCCCCAAGCCTTGGAAGGCCGCCTATGTGCAGCCCTCGCGTCGCCCCTCCGACGGTCGCTACGGCGAGAACCCCAACCGTCTCCAGCACTATTATCAGTACCAGGTCATCCTGAAGCCGAACCCGTCCAACCTGCAGGAACTCTATCTCGGCTCGCTGGCCGCCATCGGCCTCGACCCTCTGCTGCATGACATCCGCTTCGTCGAGGATGACTGGGAAAGCCCGACGCTCGGCGCCTGGGGTCTCGGCTGGGAGTGCTGGTGCGACGGCATGGAAGTGTCGCAGTTCACCTATTTCCAGCAGGTCTGCGGCATTGAGTGTTCGCCGGTCGCCGGCGAATTGACCTACGGCCTTGAACGCCTCGCCATGTATGTCCAGGGCGTCGACAACGTCTACGACCTCAATTTCAACGGTCGCGAGGGCGACGAGAAGATCTCCTATGGCGAGGTCTTCCTGCAGGCAGAGCAGGAGTATTCCAGGCACAATTTCGAATTCGCCAATACCGAAATGCTGCACCGCCACTTCGTCGACGCCGAGAAGGAATGCCTGGCGCTGCTCGCCGCCGGCGCGCCCGGCGAAAACGACAATCAGCGCCTGCACAAATGCGTCTTCCCGGCCTATGACCAGTGCATCAAGGCGTCCCATGTCTTCAACTTGCTCGATGCGCGCGGGGTGATTTCGGTGACTGAGCGGCAGAGCTACATCCTGCGCGTTCGTACACTGGCCAAGGCTTGCGGGGAGGCCTTCCTGCTGACTGACGCCGGTGGAGCGAACTTCGGCAAGGCTGCATGAGCAAAGGCCGGCCTCTGCCGGCTAAGTCTCTGGCCGACGGGCTGTCATGGGCTCGCCGCGCCTGGGTTGTTTTGGCATGGCTCAGCGGCTCGATGCTGGTTCTATCGGTCGGCTTCTATCTCTACATCGCCTTCGTCAGCTACGTCATAGAGCACACTGGCTCGACCTTTCGCACCGGCGCCGACAGCGCGGCTTTTCAGGTCATGCTGAACGCCTCGGGTGTCTTCGACCTCTGCCTCACCGTGCTGGAGGCCGTTGCCATTCTCGTCTTCCTCCGCTGGATCTGGCTGTCCGTCGTGCTGGCCCGCGCGGTGAATCGGGAAAGCGTTCGTTATGCGCCCTGGGTTGCTGTCGTCGGGTTCCTCGTGCCGATCGTCAATTACTGGATGCCACTCCAGGTCCTGATTGATCTTGAAGCCTTCGCGGCGGCAGAAGAGGAGCGGCCCGTCTCGGCCTTCCCTTGGTATCCGGCCGGCATGGTCTTTTGCGGCTTCCTTGCCTATGGTCTGTGGCAGATCGTCAATGCCACGCCAGTCGAGGGCTTTTCCAATCCCGCCGCGAGCCAGAGATTGATGCAGATCGCCGCTCTCGGAGCGATCGCTCATCTGGTCCTTTTGATGCTGAGCAATGCCTATATGCGCATCGTCTCCACCGGACAGGAATTGGCACTTCGTGAACTCGCCGAAACCGAGCGTCTGACATCTGCCGCAGCCGTTCGCAGTGACGTGCCTTGAGATCGCGCACCGCGCGATCTGATGATGACTTTCCCCGGCTGAACGCCTAAGGTCCGACTATCCTTGCACCGGCTGGAGCATCGCCATGTATATCACGCTTGCTATTCTCGTCCTTGTCGCTCTCTATGCGGTCTCCGTCTATAACGGTCTCGTCAAATCCCGGCAGATGACCGAGGAAGCTTGGTCCGGCATCGATGTTCAGCTGAAGCGCCGCGCCGATCTTATTCCCAACCTGATCGAGACGGTGAAGGGCTATGCGGCCCACGAGAAGTCGACTTTCGAGGAAGTGGTCGAGCTGAGGAACCGGGCCCAGGCCGTGCCGGCGGGCGACGTGGCGGGCCGTGCCGCAGCAGAAGGACTGCTCGGTCAGGCTCTCGGACGCATCGTGGCTCTTGCCGAAGCCTATCCGGATCTCAAGGCCAACGAGAACTTCATGGAGTTGCACCGTTCGCTCGATGCGATCGAAGGAGAGATCCAGATGTCGCGGCGCTATTATAACGGCGCCGCCCGTGACCTCAACGTCAGGGTCGACAGCTTTCCGTCCAATCTGGTGGCCCGCAATTTCGGTTTCACCAAAGCCGGTTATTTCGAGATTGCCAACGACGCCGACCGCGCCGTCCCGACCGTGAAATTCTAAACGCGGGCCCGCTGTTCCCGCTTCGAGACCCCGCATGAAAACCGACAAACTGACCATCCTTCCGCCGGGCCGTCCGCTTTGCGGGCGCGTCGACCCGCCCGGCTCCAAGTCGATCACCAACCGCGCGCTGCTGCTGGCCGGACTCGCCAGGGGCACGAGCCGGCTGACCGGCGCGTTGAAGAGCGACGACACGCGCTATATGGCCGACGCCCTGCGCGCCATGGGCGTCACCGTTGATGAACCCGACGCCACGACATTCGTGGTCACCGGCTCAGGCGAATTGAAAGCCCCGGCCGAACCTCTTTTCCTCGGCAATGCCGGGACAGCCACGCGCTTCCTCACCGCCGCGCTCGCTCTTGGTTCCGGTCGCTATGTCGTCGACGGCGACGAGCACATGCGCAAGCGGCCGATCAAGCCGCTGGTCGAGGCGCTGAAATCGCTTGGGGTGGCTATCGAGGCGCCGACCGGCTGCCCGCCGGTAACCATCGACGCCAAGGGCGCCTTCACTCGCAACAAGGTCGTCATCGACGCCGGCCTCTCCAGCCAATATGTCTCCGCCCTGCAAATGGCGGCGGCCTGTGGGGCGGAACCGTTCGAGATCGAGCTAGCCGGCGCCGATATCGGTGCACGCGGTTATATCGATTTGACCTTGGCCGCCATGCGCGCCTTCGGGGCGAAGGTCAGCCAGCCGACACCAGCGTCCTGGCGCATCGAGCCGACCGGCTATACCGCCACCGATTTCCACATCGAGCCGGACGCCTCGGCCGCGACCTATCTCTGGGGCGCGCAGGTGCTGACCGGGGGGGCGATTGACATCAGCACGCCGGCCGGAGAATTCACCCAGCCAGATGCCCGGGCCTATGATGTCATTTCCGCCTTCCCGCACATGCCGGCCGTCATCGACGGCTCACAGATGCAGGACGCCATCCCGACGATCGCCGTGCTTGCCGCCTTCAACGAGACGCCGGTCCGTTTCGTCGGCATCGCCAATCTCCGGGTCAAGGAATGCGACCGCATCCGGGCGCTTTCGACCGGGCTCAACAACATCCGTACGGGTCTGGCGGTGGAGGAGGGGGACGACCTCATCGTCCATTCCGATCCGGCACTCACCGGCCAGAGCCTTCCGGCCGAGATCGACACCTTCGCCGACCACCGCATCGCCATGAGCTTTGCGCTGGCCGGCCTGAAAATCCGCGACATCACCATTCTCGACCCCGGCTGTGTCGCCAAGACCTATCCCGGCTATTGGGATGCGCTCGGCTCGCTCGGCGTTCAGTTCAAGCAGGATTAGATGGCATGAAAGCGATGCTCGGCCTCCTGACGGCAGTCTTCCTCGTTCTTGCTGCGGCGGGGCAGTCTCTGGCCGCCGAGGTTATCCGCGACTATCACGCCGATATCGCCGTTTCCTCCGATGCGACGCTTACCGTGACCGAGACGATCACGGTGCGCGCCGAGGGGCAAGAGATCAAGCGCGGCATCTTCCGCGACTTTCCGCTCTATGCCGAAGATGCCGATGGCCGTCGCGTCGAGGTCGATTTCAACCTCCTCTCGGTCGAGCGCGACGGTGAGCCGGAGGACTATCACACCGAGAGCATTACCGGCGGTATCCGCATTTATGCCGGTTCGGCCGACGTTTTCCTCGATCCCGGTGACTACACCTATACCATTACCTATACGACCGGCCGGCAGATCCGCTATTTCGACGATCATGACGAACTCTATTGGAACGTGACCGGCAATGGCTGGCGTTTCCCGATCCTCAAGGCCTCCGCCCTGGTGACTCTGCCGGGCGGCGCGACCCCCACGCGAACGGCCTATTATACCGGTTATCTCGGCTCGACCGCCACCAATGCGTGCTATGAGATGACGGCGGAAGGTCCCTATTTCGAAACGACCGAACGCCTTGGCATCGGCAATGGCCTGACCATTGTCGTCGGCCTGCCGAAGGGGACCGTTTCCGCGCCCTCGAGCGAGCAGGTCGGCTGGTGGTGGATCCGCGACAACATCAATGCGATCCTCGGCTTCGGCGGCCTCGGCCTCGTGGCGCTCTATTATCTGCGTTTCTGGATCGCGGTCGGCCGCGATCCGAAGGCGGGCGTGATGGTGCCGCGCTGGGATCCGCCCGACGGCATTTCGCCGGCGTTGGTCAACTATATCGACAACAAGGGCTTTTCCGGCGAGGGTTGGACGGCGCTTTCGGCCTCGCTGCTCGATCTGGCGGTGAAGGGCTATGTCGTGCTCGATGATCTGGAAAAATCGATCGTCGTCCAGCGAACGGAAAAGCAGGTCACTGGCAAGCTGTCCGCCGGCCAGGCCGCTTTGATCGCGTCGCTTGGCAAATCGGGTGACGAATTCACCATCGACAAGGCGAACGGCAAGCGGGTGCAATCGGTCGGCAACAAGTTCCGCGGTGCGATCGAGAAGGAGCATCGCGGAAAATACTACCAGGCAAACACCGGCTATATCGTCGGCGGCGTGGTTCTCAGCGTGGCCGCGCTCGCTGCCCTGTTGATTTTCGGTTCGCTGACGGAGGACACGATCGGCCTGCTGTTCGCCCCGATCATGCTTTCCCTGTTCCTCGGCATCTTCGCGGTTCGCCTCGGCAAGGGCGTGCAAAGAGGTGCGGCGCTCCCCGTCCGGATCATTTCCATCATTGGGTTGGCGGTCCTTGGTTTTGTCGCCATAGCCGTGGTGATCTTCACCTTTCTGGCGATCTTTATCGACTTCTCCGACATCAACCAGCTTCACGTCCTGATCGCGGTCGGCGGCATTGTGCTGCTTAACGTGCTGTTCTTCTTCCTGATGGGCGCGCCGACGCCCGTCGGTCGAAAGCTGATGGACGGTATCGAGGGGCTGAGGACCTATATGACGCTGGCCGAGAAGGACAGGCTCAACATGCAGGGTGCTCCGAAAATGTCGCCGCAGCATTTCGAGACCCTGCTGCCCTACGCCGTGGCGCTCGGGGTCGAAAAGCCCTGGACGCGGACGTTTGAAATCTGGCTTGCCTCGGCGGCCGCTGGGGCCGCTGCCGCGAGCTACCAGCCGACCTGGTATCACGGCGCCTATCCCGGCGGTTTCGGCGGCCGGATCGGCGGCTTCTCGCGGTCCATGGCCTCGACCATCGCCTCCACCATTCCGGCCCCGCCGAAAAGCTCGTCCTCCGGCTTTTCCTCCGGCGGCGGCTTTTCCGGTGGCGGTGGTGGTGGCGGTGGCGGCGGCGGCTGGTGATCCTTCGCATCAAGGGAGGGCAGCCGTTGAAATCTCTGGACCGGACTGTCGCGCTCGCCGCCTGTTGTGTAATCGTCGTGCTGCTCGTGATGTTCTTTGGCAACGATGCTTTCTTCGAATGGGCTTTCCGTCGGCATCAGAACACCCTCTCATGGGTTGTGCGGCCCTTGCTGCTGCTTCCCCTCTGTTATTGTGCTTGGCGGCGATCTCTCGGCGGCGTGATGTTCTGTGTGCTGGCGATCCTGTCGTCCATGTTCTGGTTTCCCGCCCCATCGGCTCCTCGGGCCGAGGTTCAACAGTTCCTAGCTATGGAACAGAGCGTTCTTAGCGGCGGCTGGACTCCCGCGATCATCGCCAGTCTTGCCGCCATTGTGCTTTATGGGGTGGCGCTCGTTCTGGCCTTCTGGCGCAGGTCGTGGCGGCTTGGCCTTGCGGTCGCTATTCTGGGCGCAGGCGCGAAGATCTTTTGGAGTGTCGCCGCAAGCCCTGGTGCCGGCCATGTCGTCATCCCGTTCGCCCTATCGGGTGTGGTGGTATTGCTCATCACCCTGCTTCTGTTCCGGCGGCGTTTGCTCTAGGTGTTTTCATGGCTGGGATGGCCTTCCCGCCATGGTTTTTCCTGCTTTTTGGATGACAATCACCTCCTGCCTTGATAAGCCCCGACCTCGAAGAATGTCTTTCAAGATGAAGCAGAAAACCTATGCCTGATCTATTGCTCGAACTCCGCTCCGAGGAAATTCCCGCCCGCATGCAACGCAAGGCGGCCGGTGATCTGAAGAAGCTTGTCACCGACGCGCTGGTCGAGGCAGGCCTGCATTACGAAGGCGCCCGCGAATACTGGACGCCGCGCCGCCTGACGCTGGACATTCGCGGCCTTTCGGCCCGTTCGGCCGACATTCGTGAAGAAAAGAAGGGGCCGAGTGTCAGCGCGCCGCAACAGGCGATCGACGGCTTCCTGCGCGGTGCGGGCCTTGCCTCGATCGATCAGGCGGTGATCAAGACCGATCCGAAGAAGGGCGATTTCTATGTCGCCTATCTCGACAAGCCTGGCCGTGCCGCCGAGGAAATCGTCGCCGACGTCATGCCCGGCATCATCCGCACTTTCCCTTGGCTAAAATCGATGCGCTCAGGCGCTGCCTCCATGCCGAAGGGCTCGAGCTTCGCCGGCATCGAGGGCAAGGGCCCGGAAGCATTGCGCTGGGTGCGCCCGCTCCAGTCGATCGTCTGCACTTTCGGCACCGACCACGACGAAACCGTCGTCATCCCCTTCGAGATCGACGGCATCACCGCCGGCAATGTCACCTACGGCCACCGTTTCCATGCGCCGGACGCCATTACCGTGCGCCGCTTCGACGATTATGTCGCCAGCCTGGAAAAGGCCAAGGTCATCCTTGATGCCGAGCGCCGCAAGCAGATCATTGCACAGGACGCCGCCAATCTCGCCTTTGCCAACGGTCTCGACCTCGTCGAGGACGAGGGCCTGCTCGAAGAGGTGTCCGGCTTGGTCGAATATCCGCACGTTCTGCTTGGCACCTTCGAGCCGGAATATCTGGAGATCCCGGCCGAGATCATCCGGCTGACCATCAAGACCAACCAGAAATGCTTTGTCACCCGCCCGCACGGCGCGACCGAAGGCCTGTCCAACCATTTCGTCCTCGTCTCCAACATCGAGGCCAGGGACGGCGGCAAGGAGATCATGCACGGCAACGGCAAGGTTGTGCGCGCCCGCCTGTCGGACGCCAAGCATTTCTGGACCCGCGACCAGGGCGACCTGCCGGATCTCGGCGATCTCGAAGCCTCGGCGAAGAAATTCGACCTTGATCTGAAAAAGCCGCTTGACCAGCGCATGGCCAAGCTCGACGCGCTGAATGTCACCTTCCACGCCAAGCTCGGAACGCAGGGTGAGCGCGTCGCCCGCATCCGCGCGCTGGCGAAGGAACTGGCGCCGATCGTCGGCGCAGACGCAGACCTCGTCGACCGCGCCGTGGTTCTGGCCAAGGCCGATCTTCGCACCGAAGCCGTCGGCGAATTCCCCGAGCTCCAAGGCCTCATGGGCCGCCGCTACGCGCTGCTCCAGGGCGAAGACGCCGCCGTCGCCGCCGCCATCGAGGATCACTGGAAGCCGAACGGCCCCTCCGACCGTCTGCCGGAAGACAAGGTGGGCCTCACCGTGGCGCTCGCCGACAAGCTCGATACGCTCGTCGGCTTCTGGGCGATCGACGAAAAGCCGACCGGCTCGAAGGACCCCTATGCGCTACGCCGCGCGGCACTGGGCGTGGTGCGGATGATCCTGGAGCGGGGCATTCGCCTTAATTTGGCTCCAATATTGAACTTGAGCGCAAAGATTCTTGCGGCGCACAAAGTAAGGCGCCTGTATGCACAGTCGAGGCGATTAGCTGAACTGGTTAGTGAAACAGGAGAATATCGAGATAAGGTATTCGGAGGTGGGGAAGGTGGAATTGTCGTCGAGGATTTTTCGGAAGTCACGTCATCGATGCTCGATTTCTTCCACGACCGCCTGAAGGTCTACCTGCGCGATCAGGGTGCCCGCCACGACATCATCGATGCGGTACTCACCCCCGAGGCCGACGATCTGCTGATGGTCGCCCGCCGCGCCGAGGCGCTCACCGCCTTCATCACCTCGGAAGACGGAAAGAACCTGCTGGCCGGCACCAAGCGTGCGACCCAGCTTCTGGCCGCCGAAGAGAAGAAGGGCACCGTCGTCGCTGACGGCGTGTCGGAAGCCCTGCTGACGCTCGACGCGGAGAAGGCGCTCTTCGCCGCGATCAAAATCGCCAGCGCCGAAGCCGCCGACGCCGTGGCCAAGGAAGACTTCCGCTCGGCCATGCAGGCGCTGTCGAAGCTGCGCGCCCCGGTCGACACATTCTTCGAGGATGTTCTGGTCAATGACGAGGACGCCGCGATCCGCGCCAACCGTCTGGCTCTCCTCAAGGCGATCCGCGAGGCGACCGGCACGGTCGCAGATTTCTCCAAGATCGTCGGTTGATTGGGGTGGCGCTGACGTGGAAAAGATCCTCATCAGCGCCTGCCTGCTCGGCCGCCCCGTCCGCTATGACGGCAAGGGCAAGCCGCTTCATCATCCGGTGATCGCCCGCTGGATGGCGGAAGGCCGGCTGATCGGTTTCTGTCCCGAGCAGTCCGGCGGTCTGCCGACACCACGCCCGCCCGCCGAAATCGAAAGCGGCATGAATGGCGATGATGTGCTGGAAGGTCGCGCCCGGGTGCTGGAAGTGACCGGTCGCGACGTGACGGCCGAATTCATCGCTGGAGCGGAGAAGACGGTCGCCGTCGCCAAGGCGCAGCACTGCCGGTTCGCGTTGCTGATTGACGGCAGCCCGTCCTGCGGGTCGGGCTTCATCTACGATGGCAGCTTTTCCGGTGTCCGGCATTCCGGTGAGGGCGTGACGGTGGCCCTGCTGCGTCGCGCCGGCATCGCGGTTTATGCCGACCGTGAGATCGATGCGCTTGTGGCGCATCTCGATGGCGCCGCCGGCTCCGCCTCCTGAAACAGTTCTCCAGATGGAAAAGCCGCCGGAGTTTCCTCCGGCGGCTTGATTTGCGTGGCGCGAGCCTGGTTTTGCGTCAGCTGGCGCGACGCATCTGCTGGGCCATGCCGCTGAGCGAGGTCGACTGCGAGGCA
>NZ_BJZP01000007.1 GCF_007992095.1 Paenirhizobium naphthalenivorans | reverse complement strand
TGCCAGAATGTGCGGCTGTGCTAAAGATAGTCAGCGTGGCCGCACGTTCGCTCCTCCTGCGTGGCCGGGAATATGCTAAACTTTGAGAGACGCCGGACCAAAGGGGCTGGCATGAGCGGGGGAGCATGGATGTTGATCAAATACGCACTGACTGCGCTCGCCATCTTGGTCCTGGCCGGCACCGCCACGGCCGAACCGACCGGAAGCTATAATGTCGTCGGGCGCAATCCGGATACCGATGAAAACTATACCGGCACCGTCGAGGTATCGCGCCACGGCGAGACCTATGTCGTCGTGTGGAACATCGGCGGCAAGGAATCGATCGGCACTGGGATAGGCGCGCGTTTTGCCGGCGACCGATTCGAGATGGGCCCTGCCAGCGATGATGACACAGCAATCTCGGTCGGTTATGTGGCGGAAGACAATTTCGGTATTGCCATGTATTTTGAACAGTCGGACGGAAGCTGGCAAGGTGTCTGGAGTTATGGCGGCTCGGAGAAGGTGACGGGCGAGATCTGGACGCGTCAATAGTTGCAGCCTCCCACCGGCCCGGCACGATGAGGGAATGAAGAATCCAGTGATCTACGTTGATGCCGATGCCTGTCCGGTCAAGCCGGAAATCCTCAAGGTCGCCGAGCGCCACGGGCTTGAGGTAACCTTTGTCGCCAATTCGGGGCTGCGCCCGTCACGCGACCCGATGGTCAGGAACGTCATTGTGTCGAACGGCTTCGACGCCGCGGACGACTGGATCGCCGAGCGCGCCGGCGCTGGCGATATCGTGGTGACGGCCGACGTGCCACTGGCCGGCCGTTGCGTCGCGGCCGGCGCCTTTGTCACCGGGCCGACGGGGCGCGTCTTCGACCAGGCGAATATCGGCATGGCGACCGCCATGCGGGATCTTGGCGCGCATCTGCGCGAGACAGGCGAGAGCAAGGGCTATAATGCGGCCTTTTCACCGCGCGACCGTTCGGCCTTTCTCGAAACGCTCGAGCGGCTTTGCCGGCGGGCGAAGGCGTGATAGTCGAAGCCTTCTTCGACACGACGCGCGCACCGGGGGATCGCACATGGCCAGCCTCTTCAACCGCCTGATCGCCCATCGGCACGGGCCGTTCTACGCTGGTCTCCTCACCGCCGCGATCGCAGTGCTTGCGATCGCCTTCGTCAAGCCGCAACTGACTCTCGAGGTCGGCGCTGTCGTGTTTTTCCTGACCTACCTGTTCCTGATCGGGCTTCGGCTGCCGCGCATGAGCGCGGACTATCTGAGGGAGCGCGCCGAGGAGGCCGACGAGCCGGCGGTGGTGATCATGCTTGTCACGCTTGCCGCCGTGGTGGTGGTGATCGTCTCGCTGTTTCGCGCCCTCAACAGCGGCTCCGGCGGCGACGCGCTCGAACTCGTGCTCGCCTTCGCCTCGGTTCTCGGCGGCTGGATGACCATCCACACCATGGCGGCGATCCACTATGGGCATCTCTATTGGCGACCCGACACGACGGCGGAAAAGCCCGAAAACAGGGGTGGGCTGGAGTTTCCCGGCTCGCCCGATCCTGGCGGCTGGGATTTTCTCTACTTTGCCTTCGTCATCGGCATGACGGCGCAAACCTCGGACACCGCCATCACCTCAACGGCGATGCGCCGCATCAATCTCATCCATTCGATCGTATCGTATTTCTTCAATACCGTGCTCATCGCCGCCGCCGTCAACGGCGCGGTGGCGCTGGCCGGCTAGCATCAAGGGACATCACCTATGAAGATCCTCTCCCAGAACACCGCGTTTGGCGGCATGCAGGGCGTGTTTTCCCACGAGTCGGACGCAACCAAGTGCGAGATGACCTTTGCCGTCTTCGTACCACCACAGGCGATCGCTGAGCGCCGCCCGGTGCTCTGGTATCTGTCAGGGCTCACCTGCACCCACGCCAACGTGATGGAAAAGGGCGAGTACCGCCGAATGGCCGCCGAACTCGGACTGATCATCGTCTGCCCCGACACCAGCCCGCGCGGCAACGAGGTGCCCGACGAGCTGACCAACTGGAAGATGGGCAAGGGCGCAGGCATGTATCTCGATACCACCGAAAAGCCCTGGTCGGATAACTACCGGATGTATAGCTATGTCACCGAGGAACTGCCGGCGTTGGTGGCCGAGCATTTCCGTGTTGACATGGACCGCCAAGGCATTTTCGGCCATTCGATGGGTGGTCACGGCGCGATGACTATCGCCCTGAAGAACCCTGACCGCTTCAAGAGCTGCTCGGCCTTCGCGCCGATCGTCAATCCGATGACCGCCGACTGGACGCAGGACGCCTTCGAGAAATACCTCGGTGCAGAGCGGCCGAAATGGCGGGAGTACGACGCCTGTGCACTGGTCGAGGACGGCGCCCGCTTCCCAGAGTTCCTGATTGACCAGGGTAAGGCCGACAGCTTCCTTGAGACGGGGCTGAAGCCCTGGCTGTTCGAGGAGGCGATCAAGGGCACCGACATCGGCCTGACGCTCAGGATGCACGAGCGCTATGACCACTCCTACTATTTCATCTCGACCTTCATGGACGATCATCTGAAGTGGCATGCCGAACGGCTGGGGTAACAGGTTGGCTGTGGCCGCATCTCGCTCCGGCGGATGCGGCACAAGCACCTAGCTTACAACAGTCGCCGATAGGTGAAGCGCTCGAAATCGGCGGGCGTGCCCCGGCCGCTCACATCAAAGGCAAACATGCCGACAAAGGCGCCGGTGAAGGAACCGTGCTCACCGCGCCCCCCTTCGTCGGAGATCACCCCAGCGTCGAGCACCGGACCGATCGGCCGCCAATCGTCATTACCGGCCGCTTGACCTTCCCCCTCACCCGCACCACCGGCGACTGCTCGCCAGAAGAACTGAAGATCATTGTCGACCACCTCCATGGCAAGATCGATCGAGCCATCCGGCGCAGCAACGCCCGGCCCCACCGGAAAACTTAGCCGGCTATCGGGGTAGTCCCCGGCGCAGGAAAGGATCGTCACCACGCGACCGAGCCTCTCGTGCAGGGTTACACCGAGCGCATACAGCTTGTGGCGGTTGTAGTAATGGGTGAGCCCCGCCACCTGCTGATAGGTATCGGGTGAAAACGCGATGCGGGTCTCGGCACGGAAACAGTGATCCTCCTGACGACGCGCCACCAGCGACTGCTCAAACCAGGAGCCAAGGCTTTCTCGACCGTAAAGCCGCAGGTGTCCAGGACGGGCGGCAAGACTGAACAGGCGATCGGTTTCCGGGCTGCGCAGCCACTGAAATTCAGGCGGCAAAACCGGGTCGTCGAAATCCCGCCAGATAACTTCAGGTCGCTCGATCCGCTCGACCGGTTCGGGCGGGGCGACCTCGACGGCCGGCACTGGCCCGCCGCTTTCGAGATAGAGCCAGCCGTCATTGCGCCACACGCATTTCTGAAGCCCCGTCTCGCGGCCGAGGGTGCAGCGGCGCTTGGGCGCCAGCGGCCGGCCACAGAGATGGGTGTGATAAGCCCCACCGTCCGGCGTCTCGACATACTGGCCATGACCGGCGCGCTGGAGCGGCGCGTCCGGATGGTCCTTGGAGGTGATCAGATGTGTGTCAGGGTGCATTTCGTAAGGCCCGTCGATCGTCAGGGAACGGGCCATGGTCACAGCGTGGCCGTAGCCGGTGCCTCCCTCTGCCGTGGTCAGGTAGTACCAACCGTTCCGCTTGAAGAGATGCGGTCCCTCGACGAGGCCGAGCGGGCTGCCGGCGAAGATGTTCTTCACCGGCCCGATCAGCTTCTGGCTCACCGGATCCCATTCCTGAAGAAGAATGCCGTCGAAGGCGGGGTGCTTAGGCGAGCCGCCATAGCTTTCCGTACGATGGTTCCACTGCATGTTGAGGAACCACTTGCGGCCATCATCGTCATGGAAGAGGGAGGGGTCGAAACCGGAGGAATTCACATAGACCGGATCGGACCATTCGGCCTCGACAGATGGCGCGGTGACGATGTAGTTGTGCGCGTCCTTGAAATTGCCGTCGAAGCGCTTGACGTCGGTGTAGACTAGAAAAAACTGTCCGTCGGCATGGGACAGGCACGGCGCCCAGACGCCACAGCTGTCAGGATTGCCGCGCATGTCGAGCTGGGCTTTCCGCTCCAGCGGCCGACGCACCAGCGTCCAGTTGACCAGATCGTGGGAATGATGGATCTGCACGCCCGGAAACCACTCGAAAGTGGAGGTGGCGATATAATAATCCTCGCCGACCCGGCAGATCGACGGATCCGGATTGAAGCCCGGCAGAATGGGGTTCTTGATCATGTGGCCTCCTCCCAGAAACGCGTCTTTTGTGCTTTGCCAGACAGTATCCTCGACGGGCAAAATCCTCTCCCGAACCCTGCCCGCGAGGGGGGCCTAACATGCGGCGGCCTCGACTGATGAGACCGCAGTCATATCCCCGGCTGCCCCCCTCTGGGGGGCAGCCGGTCCAGAGGGGCTTCCGTTATTTCGTCTTCCGCGCCGGCCCCTTGCGTTCGGCCGATGCCGCCCAGAGATTGATGTCGGCGTCCTTCGCGTAAACGTCGATCTCGGCGAGTTCGTCCGCGGTGAAATCGCGCTTGTCGAGCGCCTTGACGCAGTCCTCGACCTGGCTCGGCTTCGAGGCGCCGATCAACGCCGTGGTAATGCGATCGCCGCGTAACACCCAGGCAAGCGCCATCTGCGCGAGCGTCTGGCCGCGTCCCTCGGCAATGGCATTCAGCTTGCGGATGTTCTCGATGTTGCGATCGTTGAGGAAATCGCGATTGAGCGACTTGTCCTGCGCCGCCCGGCTCTCGTCGGGGATGCCGCCGAGATATTTGGCGGTCAGCATGCCTTGGGCGAGCGGCGAGAAGACGATCGAGCCGATGCCCAGTTCCTCCAGCGTGTCGATCAGGCCGTCCTCCTCGATCCAGCGATTGATCATCGAATAGCTTGGCTGGTGGATCAGGCAAGGCGTGCCGAGGCTCTTCAAAATCTCGACCGCCTCGCGGGTGCGTTTCGAATTGTAAGACGAGATGCCAACATAGAGCGCCCTGCCCGAGCGGACGATATGATCGAGAGCACCGCAGGTCTCCTCAAGCGGTGTGTCTGGATCGAAACGGTGCGAATAGAAGATGTCGACATAGTCGAGGCCGAGTCGCTTCAGGCTCTGGTCGCAGGAGGCGATCAGGTATTTTCGGCTGCCCCACTCACCATAAGGACCCGCCCACATACCGTAGCCCGCCTTGGACGAGATGATCAGTTCGTCGCGATAGCCGGAAAGATCGGTCTTGAGGATATCACCGAAGGCACTTTCCGCTGTGCCGCCCGGAGGGCCGTAATTATTGGCGAGATCGAAATGGGTGATTCCCAGGTCAAATGCCTTGCGGACAATCGACTGTTTCAGCGCATGCGGCGTGTCATCGCCGAAATTGTGCCAGAGGCCGAGCGAGATCGCTGGCAATTTCAGCCCGCTCTTGCCACAGCGGTTGTAAGTCATCCGCGCGTAGCGGTCTTCAGCAGGTTGCCAGGTCATATCCAGTCTCCCAAATCCGATGCGTATCCGGCGCTCACTTGAGCAACGCCAGCGCCTCTTCTATCCCGAGTGCCGCCGGTTGGGTACAGGTGGTGGTCAGTGTCTCGAATTCACCGGCCTCACCCGACCTCAAGATCGCTGTCATCACATCGACGCCATGCAGTGCGCGGTCGAGCGAGCAACGAGCATCGCGGCCTTCGAGAATGGCGACTGCCATATCGGCAAGACCGGCCGTGCGATAGTTGGCGCGCGGGCCTTGCGGGCTGTCCTGGTTGTTGCGGCCGAAGGGATGATCCCAGGCAGCGAGCGGCGCGATGTCCTTGTTTCGGCCGGATGCCTCGACCACGCCGCCAAAGAAATTGGGATCAGGCACATAGAGCGAGCCTTCCGTGCCGTAGAGCTCCATGTTGGCGTGACGGTGCGACCAGACATCCCAGCTCGCAGACAACGTGATCGTCGCACCGTTGGCGAATTCCAGAAGTGCGTGGATGTTGGTCGGCGTCTTGACCGGAATCACCTCGCCGGCCCGCGGCTGGCTCGTGATGGTGCGGGTTTCGCTCGCCATCGACGTCAAGGCGGCAACCCGTCTTACCGGGCCGATGAGGTTGATCAGATTGGCAATGTAGTATGGTCCGAGATCAAGAATCGGGCCGCCGCCGGGCAGGAAGAAGAAGTCCGGGTTCGGATGCCACATCTCCATGCCCGGGCTCATGACGTGACAGGTGCCCGAGGTGATCCGGCCGATGCCGCCCTTGTCGATGAAGGCGCGGGCCAGTTGGTGGACACCGCCGAGGAAGGTGTCCGGCGCGCAGCCGACGGAGAGCCCCTTGCCGCTGGCGATCCGCCGCAGGTCCTCGCCCTGTTCGAGGCTCAGGACCAGCGGCTTTTCCGAGTAGACGTGCTTGCCGGCCTCGAGGATGCGCTTCGACACCGCATAATGCACATCCGGGATGGTCAGGTTAACGATGATGTCCAACTCGTCATTGGCGAGCAGGTCTTCGATCGTCTGCGCCTTTACGCCGTATTCCCCAGCGCGAAGTTCCGCAGCGTTCATATTGAGGTCGGTGCAGGCCAGCACCTTCAAACCCTTGAAGAGCGGTGCGAGCGAGAAATAGGTGGTCGAGATATTGCCGCATCCGATGATGCCGACGCCGAGTTCGCGTGCCATGGAGTATGTCCTGATTGGGTGAAACGCCGTAAGAGGCTCAATAGGTATTAAAGGCGGCGATGGAGCGCTTGATGAGGCGTCCCACATCCTTCGGATTGTCGTGTTCGAGGATGTAGTGGCGCACACCATAGGCCTTGAGCGCGGCCATCAGATCCTTCCACGGCACGGTCCCCTGCCCCACATCGGCCCAGCCGTCTTCCTCGGTATTGGTGCCGGCGGGCGCTATGTCCTTGACGTGGACCGCGGTGATGCGCTTGCCGTAGCTCTCGATCCAGGCGAAGGGATCGGCGGCGCCGCGGATTATCCAGGCGATGTCAGCCTCCCAGACGAGTTCCGGACCGCCGGCAAAGATCTGCTCCTGTGGCGTGGAGCCATCCTCCAGCGTGGCGAATTCGAAGTCGTGATTGTGCCAGCCGAAGGTCAGCCCCGCATCACGCAGCGGCTTGCCGACTTCCTGCAGGCGCTGGCCGAAGGAGAACCAGTTGCTGGCATCCTTGGGCCGCATGTCGGGCAAGAGATAGGGGCAATAGACCGCCTCGATGCCGAGCAGCCTAGCGATCTTCAGCGCGCGCGTCGGGTCGCTTTCCAGAAGGTCGAGACCGAAATGGCCGGTCGGCATGGTCAGCCCGTTGCGGTCGAGATCGGCGCGCAGCGCGTTGAGGCCCTCGTCGTCGAGGGCGGCATACATGGCGCCATAGCCTTCGACATGCGTGTAACCGGCTTTGGCGAGGAGCGGATAGATATTGGTGAAAGGCTGGAAATTGCGAGCGCTGTAGAGCTGGAAACCAAAATTGGACATGGGTTCATTCCTCCTGTTGTCGGACATCAGGCGGCGGGTGCGCCGTGACGTTCTGTTTTTGTCTGGCGATCGCCTCAGCCCAGCTGCTGGCTGCTTTGGAGATCGTAGATGCGAAACTGCGGGACATCGCCTTCGGCGAGCGGCGTGGTCGGGGTAAAGATGATGCGGCGGCTGATGCCGGCATGAAGATCGAAGGCGTTGTCCGACAGGCGCCCTGGGCAGTCCGCCTCGAGCATGACGAAGAGCGCGAGGCCGGTGGCGCTAACCGTGATCTCGAACCGTCCGTCGGCGAGCGGAGCGACGCTCGTCTCCAGACCGGAGGGTTGGAGCTCCAGGGCCTTGTAGGGCTGAAGCGCCAGATGCCCCTCGCCACTCATGCCGTTGGAGGCGATGAAGCTCCACGCGAGCAGCGCATCGACCGGGATTTCCGTCTCGTCGATGCTCAGGAGCTCGGCGGCCCGGTCGGGCGGGCATGTACCGGTGGCGGTGCGGATCGGCAGGCGCTCACCGTCGAGGGTGACGGCAAAGAGGTTCATGTCGATCGTCAACTCCTCCAGGGTGTCGTTGACCATGGAGAAGGCGATGCTGGTGCCGTCCTCGCTCGGGATGGCGACGACATTGACCGGCTGGAAGAAGCGCCGCGCCATGTAGTGCAGCGCCTTCCAGCTGCCGCCATAGTCGAGGCTCGACCAGGAGGCGACCGGCCAGGTGTCGTTGAGCTGCCAGTAGAGCGTGCCCATGCAATGGGGTTTCAGCGACCGCCAGTAATCGACCGCCGTGCCGATCGCCAGGCCCTGCTGGATCTGGCTGAGATAGACGAAATTGGCAAAGTCCTTGGGGAAGCGGAAATAGCGGAACATGGTGCCGGCGATCCGCTCGTTGCCGCCGGCATTCTTCTGGTGCAGCTCGATCACCGGCGAGGCGATGTTCATGTCGCCGCGGTCGGCGAAGGTCTCGATGACCGGCATCGAGGTGTAGGACTGGAAGCCGAATTCCGAGCAGAAGCGCGGTTTGATAGTTCGGTAATTAGCGAAGCTCTTATTCTCGTGCCAGACCGACCAGTAGTGCATGTCGCCGGAGCCGTCGGCGTGCCAAGCGTCGCCGTAATCGAGATAGCCGGAGGCCGGGCTGGACGGCCACCAGAGCGCTTGCGGATAGGCCTTCCTGACCCCCTGCTCGATCACCCGGTTCAGGCGATCATAGGCGACGAGATAACGGTCGCGGTTGTCGCGGCTTTCCTTAAACCAGGTGAGCGCTCCGACCAGTTCGTTGTCGCCGCACCACAGCGCGATCGACGGATGGGACGACAGGCGGCGGACCTGGTAGTCGACTTCCTGGGCCACATTGGCGAGGAAATCCTCGGTGCAGGGGTAGAGGTTGCAGGCGAACATGAAGTCCTGCCAAACCATCAGGCCGAGCCGGTCGCAGAGGTCGTAGAAATAGTCCTGCTCGTAGAAGCCCCCGCCCCAGACGCGGATCATGTTCATGTGGGCGGCGACCGCCGACTGCAGCAGGTCCTCGGTCTTTTCCAGGCTGGTGCGGGAAAAGAGCGCGTCGGCCGGGATCCAGTTGGCGCCGCGGCAGAAGATCTCGCGGCCGTTGACCTTGAAGGCGAAGCGCGATCCGGCCTCGTCCGGGTCGGTGATCAGGGCAATGGTGCGCAAGCCGATCCGGCGGGTCAGCGTCTCGCCCGGAATGTCGGCGGACAGCGTATAGAGCGCCTGCTCGCCGCTGCCGGCCGGCCACCAGAGGCGCGGCCGGTCGATGTGGAAGACGTGGGCGATCACGGTCTCGCCGGCGGGAATGCCGCAATCGAGGCGCTCACGCACCCCGTCGAATTCGAAATGCACCGGCACGACGCTCGGCTCGAAAGCGTAGAGCGTCAGGCGGACATGCAGATCGACGCTACCGTCATCATGATGAACCTGCTCGGTCTCCAGATGCTCGATGCGGGCCGGGTCGAGCTTTTTCAGGGCGATCGTCCCGTAAAGACCGAGCGGTGCCACCGCGATGTTCCAGTCCCAGCCGAAATGGCATTGCGGCTTGCGCAGCATGTTGCCGTTGGCGATCGGCGAATTGTTGGTCGAATAGGGAATGTAAAAGGGCTGGCGTGCCTGGCGATCGGCGCCCGCCGCGATCGACGAATGGAAAAGAATGCGGATACGGTTTTCGCCGGGCTGGAGTGCCGTCGACACATCGGGCCGATAACGTCGAAAGCAATTGTCGGCGGACAATACCGGCACGTCGTTGATGAAGACGACGGCCACGGTGTCGAGATAGTCGATGTCGAGATACCAACTACCCTCACAGTGTGGTTGAGGAAGAAGGAACGCTCCACCGTCCAGTCGTGCTCGGCCACCCATTGCACTGCCTCCTCGTTGCGGCTGACATAGGGGTCCGGGATGTTTCCGGCTGCTTGAAGCGCCGAATGCACGTCGCCCGGCAGCGTCATCGCCGCACAGTGTTCGCCATTAGCGCAAGACAGGCGCCACACGCCGGAAAGGTCGATGGTATTGAGTGCATTGTTAACAAGCGTCATGGGTCAATCCAGATCATTCATGTCGAGGCAAAAGCGCCCCTCTAGGCCGCGGACAATTTGCCTTTCCGGGGCGAGCGGCGACGGCCGGCGCCTCGGCATCGAGCCACGAAGGGGGGCCATCAAATCCTCTCCTCCGTCTCCGTGTCGAACAGCGACGCGACCTGCATGTTGAAGCCGAGGCGGACCCGCGCGCCGGGGAGGAATCGGCGGGTACCGGAGGTGCGCACAGACATGACGTGGCCAGCGTGTTTCAGCCACAGCAGGTTGTCGGCTCCCATCGGCTCCTCGATGTCGACCAGCGCCTCGTGATTTTCGGCACCATCCGGTACCTCGTCGTCGATCAGGATGTGCTCCGGGCGCACGCCCAAAACCACACTCTGGCCAGCGGCGAGTGGTCCGGTAGCCTCGTAGCCATCCAGGACAAAGTCGACGCCGTTGGTGTTAAAGACAAGGCCGTTCGGTCGCTCGACCAGTTCACCGCGCAGGAAGTTCATCGATGGAGAACCAATGAACCCGGCGACGAAAAGGTTCTTCGGCCGGTTATAGATCACCATTGGATCGTCGAGCTGCTGGATCACACCCCCCTTCATGATGGCGATGCGATCGGCAAGCGTCAGCGCCTCGATCTGGTCGTGGGTGACGTAGATCATCGTGTTCCTGAGCGATTGATGCAGCCGCTTGATCTCGACACGCAGTTCCGAGCGTAGCTTGGCGTCGAGGTTCGACAACGGCTCGTCGAACAGGAAGACGTCGACATCCCGGACCAAGGCCCGGCCGATCGCCACGCGCTGGCGCTGGCCACCAGAGAGTTCGGCCGGCTTGCGCCTCAGCAGCGGGCCGATCTGCAGGATCTCAGCCGCCCGCGCCAGTTTCTCACGGATCTTGTCCTCCGGCACCTTGGCGACACGCAGGCCGAAGGACAGGTTCTTCTCGACCGTCATCTGCGGATAGAGCGCATAGGACTGGAACACCATGCCGATGCCGCGGTCCTTTGGCTCCTCCCAGGTGACGTTCCTTTCCTTGATGAAGATCTGCCCGTCCGTCGGCTCCAGAAGGCCGGCGATGCAGTTGAGCAGTGTGGACTTGCCACAGCCGGACGAGCCGAGAAGGACAAGGAATTCACCGTCACGAATGTCGAGGTTGAGATCCTTGAGAACGGTGACCGCTCCAAACGAGAGCGACAGATCCCTGATCGATACACTGTTTGACATGGGCCCTTACCCTTTCACTGCGCCGGCGGCGATGCCCCGGACGAAGAGTCGGCCGGATACGAAATAGACGAAAAGTGGAACCGCGCCGGTCAGAAGCGTCGCAGCCATATTGACGTTGTACTCCTTCACCCCTTGGACGGAGTTGACGATATTGTTGAGCTGCACAGTCATCGGGTAGTATTCAGGTCGGGTGAACACCACGCCGAACAGGAAGTCGTTCCAGATGCCGGTTATCTGCAGGATCATCGCCACGACGAAGATCGGCAGCGACATGGGCAGCATGATCTTTCCGTAAATCTGCCAGAAACCGGCCCCATCAATGCGCGCCGCCTTGAACAGTTCTTCCGGCAGAGAGACGAAATAATTGCGGAACAGCAGAGTCAGGATCGGCATACCGAAGATGGTGTGGACCATGACCAAACCCGTCAATGTGCCGTAGATGCCCATTTCGCGCAGCACGATGACGATCGGATAGATCATCACCTGATAGGGGATGAAGGCGCCGACGATGAGGATGGTGAAGAAGACCTCGGAGCCCTTGAACTTCCAATTGGCGAGCGCATAGCCATTGACCGAGGCGATGATGATCGACGCGACAGTGGATGGGATGGTGATCAGCACGGAGTTCCAAAAGCCGCGCGACAGGCCATCGCAATTGAGCCCGGTACAGGCTTGCGCCCAGGCCTTGACCCAGGGTTCGAAGGTAACCTCCATCGGCGGGGAGAAGATGTTGCCAAGACGGATCTCCGGCATGCCCTTGAGCGAGGTTACGACCATGACGTAGAGCGGCAGGAGATAGTAAGCCGCAGCGACGAACAGTGTGCCGTAGAGCATAAGGTTGCGCGACGAGAAGGTGCGCCGAGGCTTACTGCCCCGTGGGCCGACGGAGCCCCTGTCGGCGACCGCACCGAAGCTGGCGGCCGTAGCATTGCTTGGTGCGGAATTAGCCACGCTTCTTTCCTCCGAATTCCAGATAGGCCCAGGGAACAACGATGATGGCTACGGTAAGCAGCATCATGGTTGAGGCGGCGAAGCCCTGTCCGAGGTTCTGCGCCTGGAACATGTAGTCGTAGACGTATTTCGCCGGTACATCCGAGGCGATGCCCGGTCCGCCGCTGGTCTGGGCGACCACGAGGTCGTAGACGCGAACAATGCCGCTGGCGATGATGACCAGCGTGGTGACAAAGACCGGGCGCATCATCGGAATGACAATGAACAGATAGGTCCGCCACATGGGAATGCCGTCGATGCGCGAGGCTTTCCAGATGTCCTCGTCGATGCCGCGCAAGCCCGCCAGCATGAGGCACATGACAAGCCCCGTGCCCTGCCAGAGCGCGGCGATCAGGATACCGTAGATGACGATGTCGGCATTGTAGAGCGGGTCGAAGGTAAAACTCTCCCAGCCGAGCGAGCGCACAACCGACTGGATACCGAACTCCGGATTGAGGATCCACTGCCAGACAAGGCCCGTGACGATGAAGGACAAAGCAAAGGGATAGAGAAAAATCGTCCGGAAGGTGTTTTCGAAACGGATCTTCTGATCCATCAGCGCCGCCAGCAAGAAGCCGATCACCAGACTGAAGATGAGCGAGAGGATGCCGTAGACAGCCAGGTTCTGGATCGCCATCAGCCAGCGCGGCGCGGCCCACAACCGCTCGTACTGGTCGAGACCGACGAAGGACAGCCGAGGCAGCAGCTTCGAGTTAGAGAAAGAATAGACGACGGTCCAGATCGTCCCACCGAGGAAGATCACCACGGCGGTGAGTATCATAGGAATGGAAGCAATCTTCGCATTGAGATTGCGCAGCAATTGGTTCGGCCGAACGGCGCGCACTTGGCCCGTCATGGGTCACTCCCCTTTCTTCGCAGATCCGCAGAGCATCTGCACCCGGCCAACAATGGCGCGGGCCAGATCAGCTTTTCCCACAGTATCGGAGCCGCCCGCGCGGGCCCGATACTGTGGCCGGAAACCATGGATCAATCAGCGCTGGCGATAATGTCGGCAAAGCGTTTTTGCGCCTGCTCGGCGGTGATCGACGGGTTGGCGAAGAATTCGGAGAACAGGTCCTCTTTCTGCTTCTGGCTGTCGGCGGAGAGCAGTTGGTCAGTCCCCTCGATGACATTGCCCCTGGCGAGAATGTCGAGGCCCTTCTTCATGCAATCATTGGCAGCGGCAAGATCGACATCACCGCGCACCGGCAGCGAACCCTTCTTGAGGTTGAAGGCGACCTGGGTCGCCGGTGCGAGCAGCGTTGCGGCTAACACATCCTGCGCCTTGGACTTCTCCTCGTCCTTCAGCACCGGAAAATAGAAGGCATCGCCGCCGGTCGAAATGATCTCGTTCACCCCCAGACCCGGAAGGCAGGTGTAGTCCTTGCCGGCGGTCTGTCCGGCCAGGGCAAACTCGCCCTGCGCCCAGTCGCCCATGATCTGCCCACCAGCCTTGCCGGAGATGACCATATTGGTGGCCTGGTTCCAGTCCTGCACATTGGTGCCCTTGGACATGCGGCGGGCATCGTCGGCCACCTTGAACACCTTGGCGATCTCCGCACCAGCGGCGACGTCGGCATCCTTGTCCTTGAAAACCTTGTAAAACGTGTCCTTGCCGGCGATGGCGACCATCAGCACGTCGAAAGCCCCGGCGGCCTGCCACGGCTGACCGCCGACAGCAAGCGGCACGATACCCGCCTTTTCCAACGCGGGAGCGGCAGTGACGAATTCGTCCCAGTTCGTCGGCACGGCGACGCCGGCCTTTTCAAACGCGCCGTTCGACAACCACAGCCATTGCCAAGAATGAATATTGACCGGGGCGCAGTAGATCTTTCCGTCGATCGTGCAGCTGTCGAGCAGGCTCTGCGGCTTGACGACTTCCCTCCACCTCTCCTTTTCGGCCACTGCCGTCAGGTCGCGCATCAAGCCCGCCTGAACCAGTTCCTCCGCCTGACGACCATGGTTGAACTGCGTAGCACCCATCGGGTCGCCGCCGGTGATGCGGCTGATCATGATCGGGCGCGCGGTTCCTCCCGAACCAGCTATCGCGCCATCGACCCATTTATTGCCGGTGGCATCGAATGCCTTGGCGAGTTCGGCGACCGCCGCTGCCTCGCCGCCTGAGGTCCACCAATGGGTGACTTCGAGCTCGGCGGCCTGGACCGCAGTGAACGGCATTACCACGCTTGCGGCGAAAGCTGCCGCGACGCTACGAAAATTCATGAGTCTCCTCCCTCACTGAAACGTTGCCGTAAAAACCTATTATAATCGATTTAACAGCGCAACCTGCGCGAGGCGAATTCCTTTTAAACTACTCATTTCCACCTCAGGCAGCACGCAGAAGCAGCATAAGATACCACATACACGGATGGTTAGATCGGTCCTGAGTACGGCCATTCGCCGGTATTCTCTTATATTTACCGCGCCGCAGCGGAGATCTTGGTGAGCAGCGGCAACTGCGGACTGAGATAGACCCAATGCCATACTACATAGCCAGGTTTCCCGTCATGCGTGCGTAGTGGAGACCGTCGTCGCGAGCGTCGAACGTGGCAAACAAGCTGCAACGTTACAGTTTTTGCATATTTTTGTGGTACATTGAGTGCGGTCGCACGTTTGCAGCCAACGCGCGGTGAACTATAGTGGCAAATCAAGGGAAGCGGCGGGGATAGCATGAAAGATGATAAACCGCGGGACGTCAGCGGTCACGCGAAGGAAGGCAAAGAACGGCCGACCCTCAAGACGATCGCCTTCATGACAGGCTTGGGAATCACCACGGTTTCGCGCGCACTCAAGGACGCCCACGACATCGGCGCCGAAACCAAGGAACGGGTCCGTATGGTGGCGCGCCAACTCGGCTACCAGCCGAACCGCGCAGGCGTGCGCCTCAGAACCGGGAAGACCAATGTGATCGCCCTGGTGCTCAGCATCGACGAGGAGATCATGGGCTTTTCCAGTCAGATGGTCTTCGGCATTTCCGAAGTCCTGTCGGACACGCCCTATCACATCGTCGTCACGCCGCATTCGCACAGCAAGGATCCGATGCAGCCGGTGCGCTATATCCTCGACACAGGATCGGCCGACGGCGTGATCATCTCACGCATCGAGCCGGATGATCCACGCGTGCGGTTGCTGACAGAAGAGAACATTCCCTTTGCCACCCATGGCCGCACCGACGCGGGGATTGTTCATCCCTATCACGACTTCGACAACGAGGCCTTTGCCCGTCAGGCGGTCGAACGGCTGGTGGCGCGCGGCCGCAAGCGGCTCGCCCTTCTGCAACCACCCGGCAAGCAGACCTATTGCCAGCACACGCGGACCGGCTTTCAGGCAGGGTTACGCGCATCCGGCGCGCAGGAAGTGCCGCTTGCGGTGACGACCGACACGCCGCTTGCGGAGATCCGCGACGCCGTCGAGGCGCTGATGCGCTCGGATCAGGCGCCGGACGGCATCGTCTGTTCTGCCGGCAGTGCGGCGATCGCCGTCAATGCGGCGATCGAAGCGGCAGGAAAGCGACTCGGGCATGACGTCGACCTCGTCTCGAAGCAGTCGATCCCGATCCTCAACTGGATCCGGCCGGAGATCATCACGGCCTATGAGGACGTGCGCCTCGCCGGTCGGGAGCTGGCCAAGGCTGTGATCTCCCGGATCGACGGCGTGGAACCGGCCGTATTGCAGAGCATCAGCCAGCCGGTCTGGCAGGCCTGACGACCGGCGAACCCGCCGGCAAACCCCAGAATAGCAGGAGGCCGGCAATCCGCCGGCTTTCGCGTTTCCTGTCACGCGCTTGGGCCCTCAACCAGCTGAACCCCATGGCCCATGATGGATATCCAAACCGTCGGTACGGTCGAAGCCGTGGGCGCCGAAGAAATCGCGTTGCGCCTGGATGAGGTTGGCCGTGCCGCGCGCCTGACGATAGGCGTCGAAATAGGAAAGCGCCGAGGCGAGCGCCGGAACCGGGATGCCGGCGGTGACGGCAGCAGCGGTGATGCGACGCAGAGATGGCAGGCTTTCCGCCACCATGGCCGAGAAGGCCGAGGTGACGATCAGATTGGCCACATCCGGCGTCTCGGTGAAGGCCCTGGTAATCTCATCGAGGAATTGCGAGCGGATGATGCAGCCGGCGCGCCAGATTCGGGCGATGGTCGGCATGGGAAGTTCCCAGCCGAATTCTCGCGAGGCTTGTGCCATTACAGCAAAGCCCTGCGCATAGGCGCCGATCTTGGCGGCGAAAAGGGCCAGTTCCAGGTCTTTCAACAGAGCTTCGCCATCCTTCAGCGAAAAGGCATAGGACGGCGTGCCGAAAATCACCTCGGCGGCTTCACGCTCGGCTTTCATCGAAGAAAGGCTGCGAGCGGCGACTGCGGCCTCGATCGCGGTCGCCGGCACGCCCATCTGCTGCGCCTCGATCGCCGACCACTTGCCGGTGCCCTTCTGGCCCGCGCGGTCAAGAATCATATCGACCATCGGCTTGCCAGTCTGAGGATCGGTGGTAGCCAGCACAGTCTCGGTGATCTCTATCAGATAGGAATTCAGCCGACCCTTGTTCCATTGGCCAAAGATCCAACCGATCTCTCTGGCGGACTTGCCGAGGCCGTCGCGCAGGATACCGTAGATCTCGGCGATCATCTGCATGTCGGCATATTCGATGCCATTGTGAATGGTCTTGACGAAATGCCCTGCCCCGCCTGTCCCCAGCCAGGCGCAACACGGCTCGCCGTCGTAACGCGCGGCGATCGAGGTCAGCACCTTTTCGACGCGGGCATAGGACTGCTGGGTCCCGCCGACCATGATCGACGGACCGTGGCGGGCGCCTTCCTCGCCGCCGGACACCCCCATGCCAATGAAGGTCAGGCCGCTATCCTTCAGCCGGTCGAAGCGCGCGATGGTGTCGCGGAAATTGGCATTGCCGGCGTCGATGATGATGTCGCCACCGGCGAGCAACGGCTTCAATGCGTCGATCTGCTGGTCTACCGCCTCCCCGGCCTTGATCATGATGATGATCGGCCGTGGTGGGCGGATGGCGACGACGAACGCCTCGATCGTTTCGCAACTGACGATATTGGCGCCGAGCGCACCGGCCTCGCCGACGAATTCCCGGGTCCGCGACGGCGTGCGATTGTACACCGCGATACGGCTCCCCTTTTCGGCAATGTTGAGTGCCAGGTTGGAGCCCATCACGCCGAGGCCGATCAGTCCGATTTCAGCAAGTTCCGTCATGTGTCCCTCGTCGCCTTGAATGAAAGAGGAGCACTTTGTGACATTCTGAAACGTTGCCGACAAGCCGGCAACATTTGACGACAATCAGAATTCAGCGCACAGGATCAATCGCCCGGCTTGTCATCATCGTCGGAAAGCACGCGCCACGCCGCCCCTTCCAGATCATCGTATTGCCCGCTTTTCAGAGACCACAGGAAGGCGGCGAGCCCGAGTCCACCCAGAAAGAGCGCGATCGGGATCAGGTAGATCAACATGTTCATGAGGCAAGCCCCGCGTTCGGGCCGGCAAAGCCAACACTCGCTATACTCTGCCCGCCCTCGCCCTCTTCTTTTAGCGCCAGACGGTTGAGCCTCAGCGCATTGAGGACGACGATGATCGACGAGGTCGACATGGCGACGGCCGCGATCAGCGGGCTGGCAAAGCCAAGAATGGCGATCGGCACGGCGACGATGTTGTAGCCGATGGCGAGCACAAAATTCTCGCGAATGAGGCGTCCCGCCCGGCGCGAGGCCTCGATGGCAAAGGCGACCGAATCAAGGTTCTGCCGCACGAAGATGAAATCGGCGGCCTGTCGTCCGACATCGGCGGCAGTCGCCGGCGCGATGGACACATGGGCGGCAGCAAGCGCCGGCGCGTCATTGATGCCGTCGCCGACCATCAGAAGCTTGTGGCCCTCAGCCTCGACGGCGGCGCAAAAGGCGGCCTTGTCGCGCGGCGAAAGTTCGGCCTTCCAGTTGTCGATGCCAACCCGGCGGGCAAGTGCCGAGACGACCGCGCTGCGGTCGCCGGAGAGAATACCGACGGTAAAACCTTGGCCTTTCAGAAGGGCAATAGCCTTCTCGGCGCCAGGCCGCAGCGTGTCTTCGAAGCGGAAGGCCTGCACTTCACGGCCATCGAGTGAAAGGACGACTTCGGAATAGGTGTGATCGCCCATCTCAGCAGTGCTCTGCGCACAGGCGAATCTGCGGCTGCCGAGGCGATAGATGCCCTTTGCGGTCTCGGCCTCAATGCCGGCGCCGGGAATCTCGCGAACCGCGTCAAACGTCTTTGACGGGACGGAGGCTACGCGCGAAAGCGCCTGCGACAGCGGATGGCGTGAATGGCGGGCAAGGCCGGAGGCAATGGCGAATGCCTCGGCGTCAATCGCGCCGGCGTCAACCAGTTGCGGCTTACCGATCGTCAAGGTTCCGGTCTTGTCGAAGGCGACCGAGTCTATTTCGGCGAGGCGCTCCATGGCGGAGCCATCCTTGACCATGATTCCGGCCTTGAACAGCCTGCCGGCGGCGACGACCTGAACCACAGGCACGGCGAGGCCGAGCGCGCAGGGACAAGTGATGATGAGCACCGCGACCGCCACCAGCAAGGCATGTTTCCAGTCACCGTCATAAAGGCCCCAACTGAGGAAAGTGAGAAGCGCCGTCAAGTGCACGGCCGGAGCGTAGAACTGCGCGGCGCGATCGGCGATACGGCGATAACGCGCCCGGCCGCCTTCCGCGGCTTCCATCAGGTTGATGACCTCGGCGAGGAAGGAGTTCTTTGCCGTGGCGGTCGCCTCCAGCTCCAGGGAGCCCGTCAGGCTTAACGTGCCGGCCTGCACAACATCACCGACGCCGACCTGCAACGGAGCGCTTTCGCCATTGATGATCGACACATCCATGTCGCTCGCGCCCGTCACGATCACGCCGTCGACCGGAATGCGATCGCCGGCGGCGATCGCCACGTGATCCCCCACGCGGACATCTTCCAGTGCGCGGTATTCACGCGATCCATCCTCACCGACCACCATGGCGCCGCGCGGAGAAAGCCGCGCCAGTCCGCTGATCGCCGAGCGAGCCCGATCGCGCATGATATGGTCGAGCGTACGACCGATCAGCAGGAAGAACAGAAGCGAAGCGGTCGCGTCGAAATAGGCCTGTTCGCCGTGGTGGATCGTTTCCCACAGCGAGATGAAATAGGAGAGCGTGATACCGATCGCGATCGGCACATCCATATTGCTGCGGCCATGCTTCAACGCATTCCAAGCCGATTGATAAAAAAAACGGCCGGCATAGATCAATGCCGGCGCGGCGATCATCGCCGAGATCCAGTGAAACAGATCCCGTGTCGAGGAATCCGCCCCGGACCAGACAGAAACAGAAAGCAGCATGATATTGGTCGCGGCGAATCCGGACACCGCAACAGCGCGAATCAGCCGATTGCGCATCGCATCGGAGGCTTCCTCCGCCGCAGTGAAAAGATGTGATTCGTACCCGGTCGCGGCGATCGCCCGGGCGAACTCGAGCGGATCGGTCGGAATCTCGCCAATCTTGTCTTTCCACACGACCGAGACGCGCTTTGTCGAGAGATTGACGCGCGCGCGCTCAACTTCCGGACGGGCCCTGAGAGCCCGCTCGATCGTGCTGATACAGGCGCCGCAATGCACAGCGGGAACGCTGAGATCGGTCTGCAACAGGCCATCCCCCAAGTCGCGGCTCGCGAGCCTCAGCTCTTCCGCTGTCGGAAGGGCGTGGCCCGCACGCTCGATGTCGAGCGCGCCTTCGGTTCCCGCTGCGCAGCAGCTCATTTCGTCTCTCCAATGACGGCGATTCGGTTTGCCTCATGCATGATCGTCTTACCATCGCGCGTGGCGATCACCTCGACGATCCAATAACCTGGCAGAACCGGACCGGTCGCCTCATAGTGACCAGCGTCGGTCGCCTGAAATTCGGCGAAGAAATCCTGCTTCTCGCCGACCGGGCGCTTGAAATGGGCCGTCACCTTGTCGGCAACCACCGGCCTATTGCCGGGCAGCATCAACGTGTAGTGAATCTGCTGCCCTTTGACCTCAAGCTTGCCCTTAATGCCCGTCGCCAGCATACCGCGAATGGCGGCCGCCTTGTCGTTGAACTCCTGGCTGGCGACATAAGTGTTCGGCACCACCAGTCCGCTCCACGTGGAGGACGCGAAATAGGCCATGGTGAAGTTCACCGTAAACACCGTGCCGAAGAACGCCACCATGATCGCCAGCATGTGCCAACCTGTGAAGACGAACCCGGCCTTTTGTTCCCCTACAGTCATTTTCTCACTCCAGGAGCAAAGAATACAGCTTTGTAAGTGTCGGTCTCATCGCCATCGGCGTCTTTGACAACGAACCTGAAATCTTCATTGGACCAAGCGACCTTGTCGCCGGGCATCGTCAGGAAGATTTTAAGGTTGGTTACTTGGTCGGGCTCAACGGCGACGGTGATCGCGCGCGGACTGTCCGTCTCCATACCGTTCACCTTCATCGTCGCGTCAGGAATACCTTCGAGCGACACGATGATATTGCGCGGTTGCGGTATCATGTTCAAGATGCGCACCGCATAGCCGTTGCGGATCGAGCCATCGGACTCGAGCACGTATTGCGGATTGCGATCATGCAACACGTTCACTTCAAGCCGGTCACGGCTGAGCAGCGCAACCATCAGCCCGATGCCTACCGCACCCCACACACCCATGTAGAGCAGCGTACGCGGACGGAAGATGATCCGCCAGTCGAAATGACGGATCTTGTCGCTGAACGAACCGTCGGGATTACGCACGTTGCTTGGGTCGATGGCGGTCGCACCATTGTTGGTCGCCATCATCATGTTCGACTGATACTCATCCAGCGTCGCATAAGCGATCAGGCCGCGCGGCTTGCCGACCTTATCCATGACGCTGTCGCAGGCGTCAATGCAAAGGGCGCAGGTGATGCACTCGAGCTGCTGGCCGTCACGGATATCGATGCCCATCGGACATACGGCGACGCAGGCATTACAGTCGACACAGTCACCGACAGCCAAGCCGGCAGCGGCTGCCTTCTTCGAGCCGCGGGTGCGCGGTTCGCCACGCCAGTCGTTATAGGTGACGACCAACGAACTTTCGTCCAGCATCGCTGCCTGAATACGCGGCCACGGGCACATGTAGATGCACACCTGCTCACGCATAATTCCGCCGAAAACATAGGTCGTTGCGGTGAGCACCGCGACGGTTATGTAAGCGACTGGTTGCGCATAGCCTGTGACAAAGTCGATAGCGAGCGTCGGCGCATCGGCAAAATAGAAAATCCACGCACCACCGGTCGCAACCGCAATCGCCAGCCAGATCAGGTGCTTCGAAACACGTTTAACGATCTTGTTGAAGGTCCATGGGGCATTTTCGAGCTTCATACGAGCGTTACGATCACCTTCAATCGCGCGTTCGACCACGAGAAAGAGATCAACCCATACCGTCTGGGGACAGGTGTAACCACACCAGGCGCGACCGACGGCGGAGGTAATGAGAAACAGACCGAATCCGGCCATGACGAGCAGGCCCGCAACGAAGAAGAACTCCTGCGGCCAGATCTCTATGAAGAAGAAGTAAAACCGCCGGTGCGCCAGATCGATCAGAACCGCCTGGTCGGGCGCATAAGGCCCGCGATCCCAGCGCAGCCACGGCGTAAGATAATAAATACCGAGCGTGACCAGCATGACCAGCCACTTGAACTGGCGAAAACGCCCTTCGGCCCGCTTCGGGAAGATCTTCTTGCGCGCCTCGTAGAGAGGACGGCGGATTTTCGCCGACATGACCGCTTCGGCCTCATGGCGCTCAACTTCCACGGTCTCGCCTGCTTGTTTGTTTTCAGATTGAAGATTCATCAATGGGACCTCTGTGCTTGGGTCTCTTCTCCCATGCCGCATCCTAGCCTACCTTGACTTATATCAAGCAGCGGCGAAGCGTCGCAATGCGAACTATTTTCATTCCAAATCCGGTTTCACACGGCTCTGACAGGTCAATCCCGCTCTGCATCGTGCCCGAACAGGCGCGCCCTGCCCTACAATAAAAAAAACCACGCCTGCAGGCGTGGTCGAGGGTAGACAAGACTATCCGGCGAAGGGCGACGGCCCGGTTGGGCCGTCGCCTCATCAGCTTACTCGCCACCGCCGAGGGAGTGGACGTAGATCGCCAACTCCTTGACTGTGGTATCGCCCAGACGTGCAGTCCAAGCAGGCATGACGCCATGCTTCGGATTGGCGACTTGGCCAGCGATCTGGGCTTCCCCCTGGACCTTCAGCCAGATCGCGTCGGCCAAGTTCGGCGCACCGAAATCGCGACCGCCCTTGGCATCCGCCCCATGGCACGCCGCGCAATTGTCGGCGAACACCGTCTTACCCGGCTCGATCATGCTGGGATCCGCCGGCGTACCGGTCAGGCTGACGACATAGGCTGCCACCTGCTTGATCTGTTCCGGCTCGAGAATGTCGACAAAGGCCGGCATCTGAGAGACGCGGGTGTCAGGATCGCTCTCATAACGAATGCCATGGGCCAGCGTGGTGTAGATCGTTTCCAGATCACCGCCCCACAACCAATCGTCGTCATTGAGGTTGGGATAGCCGATCCCACCCTGCGCACCCGAACCATGGCACGGCGTGCAGTTGACCCTAAAGGCGGCCGCACCACCAGCCGTCGCAAACTCGGCCAAAGCAGGGTCGGCGGCGATCTCGGCAAGCGAAAGCGCAGCGATCTTGTCGAGATAGACCGACTGGGCAGCCTTGGCCGTGGCGAGTTCGCCGGTCAGGGCCGAGCGATTGGTGACACCCAAAATACCCTTGGTGTTGGTCGTGAGAAGCGGCCAGGCCGGATAGAAGACCGTGTAACCGATTGCCCATACGATACAGGCATAGAAGGTCCACACCCACCAGCGCGGCATCGGGTTATTCAGTTCACGGATACCGTCCCACTCATGGCCAGTGGTTTCGACGCCACTGATTTCGTCTACGTGTTTTTGTGCCATCGATTAGTCCTCCTTAAGAGGGATGCTGGCGGCCTCATCAGCGGCCTTCTTGCCACCGGGCCGTAAAATGAAAACGATAACGCCGACGAAGAACAGGGCCATGGCGAGCAAGCCCCAGCTATCCGCAAAGTGGCGCATGGCCGTATAAGTTTCCATGGGTCCCCCTCCTCAGCGATAGCCGGTGGCGTCGTCGTAGGTGGTGAAATCAACCAGCGTACCGAGCATCTGGAGATAGGCGATCAGCGCGTCCATCTCCGTCAATTGCGTCGGATTGCCGTCGAAATCGCCGACCTTGGCCTTGGGATAGCGAGCAAGCAGTCCCTCAGTGTCCGCGTTCGGATCCGCCTGAGCGGCAAGATCCGCCTCGGCATTCGCCAGCATCTCGTCGCTGTAAGGCACGCCGACGGAGCGATTTGCCTTCAGATCCATAGCAATGCTGGCGACCTTGAGCGGGGTCGTCTTAAGGAACGAGTAGCTCGGCATGATCGATTCCGGCACAACGTCGCGCGGTTCGGTCAGATGCTGGACGTGCCATTCATTGGAATAGCGGTCGCCCACGCGGGCCAGATCCGGTCCCGTACGCTTCGAACCCCACTGGAACGGATGGTCGTACATCGATTCCGCAGCGAGCGAGTAGTGACCGTACCGTTCCACTTCATCGCGGAACGGACGGATCATCTGGCTGTGACAGACGTAGCAGCCTTCGCGGATGTAGATGTTGCGACCAGCCAGCTCGAGCGGCGAGTAGGGCCGCATGCCCTCCACCTTTTCGATCGTGTTCTCAAGATAGAAGAGCGGAGCGATTTCCACGATACCACCGATCGAGACGACCAGAAGGGACCCAAGGAAGAGAAGGCTGGCGTTCTTCTCGATGATTGCGTGTTTATCAAGAATAGACATGTTTAGCCTTCCCCTTATTCAGCCGGCTGGACGGCGGCAGGAACGGTGGAGCCCGGAATCGGAGCTTCCTGACGTTCGTAACCGAGGATCGTCATGAGGACGTTGTAGGCCATGATCACACCACCGGTCAGGTACATGGCGCCACCGATGGCACGCAGCACATAATAGGGGTACATGGCGGCGACCGACTCGGCGAACGAATAGACCAGGAAGCCCTGCTCATCGTATTCACGCCACATCAGACCCTGCTGGATACCGGCGACCCACAGAACAGCGGCGTAGAGAACGATGCCGAGGGTGGCGAGCCAGAAGTGCCAGTTGACCAAGCGCAGCGAGTAGAGACGGTTGCGGTTCCACAGCTTCGGCGTCAGGTAGTAGACGGCACCGAAGGTGATCATGCCAACCCAGCCGAGAGCGCCGGAGTGAACGTGACCGATGGTCCAGTCCGTGTAGTGGCTGAGCGAATTGACCGACTTGATCGACATCATCGGACCTTCGAAGGTCGACATGCCGTAAAAGGCGATGGCGATGACCATCATGCGGATGATCGGGTCGGTACGGATCTTGTCCCAAGCGCCCGAAAGCGTCATCAGACCGTTGATCATACCACCCCACGACGGCATCCACAGCATGATGGAGAAGACCATGCCAAGCGTCTGCGCCCAGTCCGGCAGAGCCGTGTAGTGCAGGTGGTGCGGGCCTGCCCAGATATACATGAAGATCAGCGCCCAGAAGTGGATGATCGACAGGCGATAGGAATAGACCGGGCGGCCGGACTGCTTCGGAACGAAGTAATACATCATGCCGAGGAAGCCCGCCGTCAGGAAGAAGCCGACGGCGTTATGACCATACCACCATTGGGTCAAAGCATCCTGAACGCCGGAGAAAGCCGAATAGCTCTTCACACCGAGGAAGGAGACCGGCATCGCCAAATTGTTGACGATGTGCAGCATGGCGATCGTGACAATAAAGGCCAAGTAGAACCAGTTCGCCACATAGATATGCGATTCACGCCGCGTCATGATCGTGCCGAGGAAGGTGATCAGATAGGCAACCCACACAACCGTCAACCACAGATCGACGTACCATTCAGGTTCAGCATATTCACGGCCCTGGCTGATGCCGAGCAGATAGCCCGTCGCGGCCATGATGATGAAAAGCTGATAGCCCCAGAAGACGAACCAGCCAAGTGAACCACCGAACAGCCGCTGCCGCGAAGTCCGCTGCACGACGTAGAAGGAGGTGGAAATCAGCGCATTGCCGCCGAAGGCGAAGATGACGGCCGAGGTGTGCAGAGGACGCATCCGGCCGAAGTTGAAGAACGGCTCGATATTGAGGTCCGGAAAGGCCAGCTGCAGCGCCACAACGACGCCGACGAGGAAGCCTACAACGCCCCAGAACACCGTGGCGATCACGCCGTATTTGACGACCTCGTCAAAGTACTCGGACTTGATCTGAGCCGGCGTCTTGACGTTGACCGGTGCGAACGTCATGCGGCGCAGCATAACGATCGTTCCCGCGGTCAGCACAAAAAACGCCACCCACATATGGGTAGCGAACAAGCTGTCGTGGGCAAAGGCCACCCCGAGCAGCGCGGCGAAGGCCAAGACGGCCATCACCATTGTTTCTAAAGTGTAATTCATTGTTGGTATCCCCCAACGCTTGCTGATCACTCACGAAATCGATTCCCTGATGGGAGAATCCTCTCGCCTCATGTGCACAATTCGCATTCAGCCCCACAATCCACCTTGATCCAAATCAATGCAAGCCGGGACTAAATTGCCGAAACATATAACTCAAGCTTCCCATTCTGCGAATTGCAGCCTGAGCGCCATGCGTCATCGCAGCGCAGGTTGAGGGAGAAGGCTATTTTGGCGCAGCCGACCGTACGTGGAGGTCTCCCACGACGGTGACCAAAGCACGGAGACGCGGCAGTGCAGGCAAAATCGATGAGCAATGATCCGAACGAAGCCATGCAGTTCCTTGGGCAAAGATTCGCCCAAAAGCCCTGTCAGCAATCTCTGGATTGGCTGCGCCAGGCGCATGAGGAGCAATTGGCGCTCTGCGACGAGCTTGAAGCAATCGCCGATTCGCTGCCGGGCAACGTCAATCGGCAGAAATGTATCTATGCGGCCAAGTCGCTGGACCCATTGATCAAGGGCGTGCACCACTACGAAGAGAACATCCTTTTTCCCTGGCTCGAAGGCGCCAGCCGCGATGTCGAACACCTGCGCGAGACGCTCGACAGGCTGAAATTCGAACATTGCGAGGACGAGTGCTTCGCCGAGGAACTGACCGACGCACTCCTCAAACTCGGCTCAGGCGCAACCGTCAATATGGAAGCGGTCGGCTACATGTTGCGCGGTTTTTTTGAAGGAATGCGACGCCACATTGCATTCGAACGCGAATATCTCCTGCCGCGTGTTCCGAAGGGCGTGACGACTAGCGGAGACAATTGATTGCCCCCCGCGCAACATCAACTGAACGCTATGGTCTGAAGCACATATTTGCCAAGCCCATCTCCGGGTTCCCGTCAGGCAGCGATACTTACCGTCGAATTTGACTCGTTCACGAGGGTGATGATGGCGCCCATGACCTCGCCGCGCGACGAGCGTAGCGGCACAACTCGGTTGCGTAGGGACAGCCCCTTGCCCGAGACACGCCAACAACAGAAGCCTTCCGAAGGCTCGCCGGCGAAACACCGATCGAGTTGATGGCTGATCGCCTCAGCGGACTGAGCATCGTCGACAAAGTCAAACAGATTAAGTCCGACGATCTCAAGCTGTGTCGCCTCCAGCAATCTCGCATGGGCGGCGTTGGCATAGAGAAAACGACTATCGAGCGTTACCACCGCGATGCAATCCGGCATACCGTCGAGGATCGACTCGTTGAGATTCTGCACCTCGCCGCCCCCGCGCACCTCCAAGCCGGCCAGTTCTATCGGAGGGCAATCACTGTGTTGGCGCGTGTCGCCGAAATACCGGTCGAGCAGGAGCGACAGCACGGCCGCATGGCGCTGGACACAGGAGCGGTCATCAGCATCTTCGCGAATGAGGCTGCCGATGAAGCGCAATTGCATATGGATCTCGGCGTCGTTGTTCGCATGATGCTCAACGACAGCGGTGATCAGCGGATCAAGCTCCCGGTCAAGCAATCTGACAAGTTGATCGTCACCAGCCCTTATCGCCTGTTGAAGCTGCAGATTCTTCAGCGAAACCGCCTCGAACAACGGTAGCAGGCTGGACTGTGAGGAGACTTGTATGGCCAATTTGTCGACTACCAAAAACACAAACGAGGAAAAGTCGCCATCGACGGAATGCAGCCGGAGCGTGCAACCACATTGATGCATCCAGCGGCAACTAACATGAATGATGCTCATCTTCAATTGCCCAACTTTAGGGTAGTCACAGATGGCCACGCCGGAGGAGATCGTGATGAGACCCGAAATTGCGGCGAAAATAGTGTTTTCGGCATAAACTCTTCGATCGCCGCCGAGCTGACCGAAACAAACACCAAAAAAAGTCAACCAAGAGCAGCTACAGCTCTCGTTTGATATTCCAGCGGTCGTGATACCAAAGCCATTGCTCCGGATATTCCCTGACCCAGGATTCGACCTTGTTGTTGAGAAGCTGGGCGGTGGCGGTCACATCAAGCTGGCCGGCGGCATTGCGTGGCAGGTCGACCTTCGGCTCTATCTCGAGCCGAAAGCGATTGCCAGGAAGACGGATGCAGCGCACCGGATAAACATCGCACCCGAACTGGCGCGCCAACTTGGCAAGCAACGGATTTGTTTTGACGTCACGGCCGAAGAATTGCGTCGACACGCCCTTCTTGAATTTCTGATCCACCAATACGCCGACCCCGCCGCCGCTTTCCAGCTGGCGGGCAAGAGCGAAGGACGAACCGGCGTGCGACGGCACAAGCTTGCCCATGCGCTTGGCGCGGAACTCGAAGACCTTCTCGCCGATATAGGGGTTGTTCGGCGGACGAAACAACACCGTCACGTAGAGCCCAAAAGCGGCGCCTGCCACCGGCAACAGCTCAAAATTCCCGGTGTGGGCGGAAAAGACGATGAACGGGCGCGGATTGTCGCGCAGATCAAGGAAGATCGGAATGCCGGTCACCTCGATGCGTCCACCAACCGGCTTATCCGGATCGAAATCGAACAAACGATCGAGAAAGACATATTCCGCCGCCAGCCGGCCCATATGCCCCCAACTGCCGATTGCGATCGCCTCGACCTCGCCCTCGCTCTTTTCTGGAAAAGCGTTGCGCAGATTGGTCAGCATCAGCTTGTGACGCTTGGTCTTCGGGCCAACATAGCGCATCAGCCGGTCAGCGAAATTGATCGCCGGATCGGCCGGGAAGACCTTCAGCAACGTCAGGAAGCCAAAGGCGAACTGCGCCACGGCCCATTGCGAAAAACGGCGCGACGCAAGGACAAGCCGGGTGATGAAGAGCTTCACGCTCAGTCCATCCGCAGGATTATCTTACCGAACACCTGCCGGCCTTCCATGCGAGACAAAGCCCGGTCGATGTCCTCGAACCTGACCTCGGTGTCGATCACCGGATGAACGATGCCGCGCGCCATCTTCTGCATGGCATTCGCCATGTTCTCCATGCGGCAGCCGAACGAGCCAAAAAGCTTCAGTTGCTGCTGGAACAGCATCATCAGGTTCATATCCGTCGAGACGCCCGACGTTGAGCCGCAGGTGACCAATCGGCCTCCCCGCTTCAAGCAGAGCATCGAGCCGGCCCAAGTGTCCTTGCCGACATGCTCGAACACGACGTCGACGCCCTTCTTCTTGGTCAGCTTGCGCACCACGCCTTCAAACCGGTCGGTGCGATAATTGATCACATGATCGGCGCCAAGCGCCTTCGCTGGCTCGATCTTGTCGTCCGAACCCACCGTGGTGATGACGGTGCAGCCGATCTTCTTGGCCAACTGGATCGCCGCGGTACCGATACCGGAGCCGCCGGCGTGGACGAGAATGGTCTCACCGGACTCTAGCTTGGCATTGTCGAACAACATGTGTTCGACCGTACCGAATGTCACCGGCGCCAGTGCCGCAGCGACAGCGTCGACTCCGGGAGGGGCCGGGACCAGCAGACGCGCCGGAAGATTGATCTTTTCCTGGGCAAAACCGTCAAGGTGAAAGCCATGCACACCACCGACATGTTCGCAAAGATTGTCACGGCCTTCTCGACACGGCTTGCACAGACCGCAGGTGCGCGCGCCGTAAACGGCGGCGAGCTGGCCGGGCAGGATATTGCCGACGCCAGGCCCGATCGCCTCGACCACGCCGGATGCTTCCGCGCCGATGGTAAGCGGCATCTTGCGCTTGGCGAAAGCCATGCCGCGCCAGCCCCAGACGTCGATGTGGTTCAGGGCCACAGCCTTGACACGAAGCGTCACCTCGCCCGGACCGGGCGCATCCGGCTCCGGAAGGTCAACGATTTCGAGTTTGCGGTCTTCAACGAGTTGCAGTGCGCGCATTGGTCTATCCTCGCCGTCAAGGCGTTCATCTCAGGTACTGGAATACGGTCCGTCGCTTAAGCCGGTTCACGCGTCATGACAAGACTGGCGTTCTGCCCGCCGAAACCGAAGGAGTTCGACAGGACGGCCGAAACCTCGGCCTGACGCTTCACGTTCGGCACGACATCCAATTCCATTGTCGGATCCGGATTGGTGTAGTTGATGGTCGGCGGCAGCGTACCCGTCAACATTGTCTGGATCGAGAACACCGCCTCGACCGCACCAGCGGCCGTCAGCGTGTGACCGATCATCGACTTATTGGAGGAGACCGGGATGGATTTCAGGCTGTCGCCAAAGACGGCCAGCATAGCGCCATATTCCATCTTGTCATTCTCCGGCGTCGAGGTGCCGTGCGCGTTGATGTAGCCGATCGCGCTTTCCGAAAGGCCAGCATCCGAAAGTGCCGCTTTGATCGTCGCGATCGCCGGCCCGCCGTCGGGCGAGGAACGCGTGCGATGGAAGTGGTCGGCCTTCTCGCCGCAGCCCTGCATGATACCAAGAACCTTGGCACCGCGGGCGATGGCATGTTCCAGCGATTCCAGCACCAGGGTCGCCGCCCCTTCAGCGATGACGAATCCGTCACGATCCTTGCTGAACGGCTTGGATGCCTTCTCCGGCGGATCGTTCTGGGTGGAAAGCGCCGACAGAAGCGAGAAGCGGATGACCGATTCCGCGCTGACCGAACCATCGGTCGCAACGGTGAGCGCCCGTTGTGTACGGCCCTGGCGGATGGCTTCCACGCCAAGCTGGATCGCGGTCGCACCCGAGGCGCAGGCGGTCGACAGCGTCACCGGCAGGCCGCGCGTGCCAAAACGGTCGGCTAGGCGTTCCGAGATCGAGCCGAACTGAACCGCCTCGAGAAACACCGGATCCCCCTTCTGCCGCATGGCGGTGAGAAAGCGCTCATAGGCGTCGCCGGGATGGCTCGGCGGCGGAGAACGCTCGGCAAGAGCGAAGCGGTCGGCCCATTCCGGCTCGATCGGCGGAGCGGCGAGGAAGAGCGGACCATTGAAGTCACCGGAAAGGCCGGCCTGCGCCAGCGCTTCGATTGTCGTCTCCCGCGCCATGGCAAAGGAACGCTCGACAGAATTCGGTGCAGGGATCTCGATGAAATCAACGGTGCCCGCGATGCGCGTCGACATGCCCTCGGTGTCGAAGCGGTTGATGTAGTGAATGCCGGATTTACCGGAGGTCAGCGCATTCCAGTTGTCGGTAAGTCCCTGGCCAAGCGAAGTGATAACACCCATGCCGGTTACGGCGACGATCGGACGGCCGAGATGGTCCTTGAAACGGTTGTCAGTCATGATCTCAACTCCTCAGGCATCGGCAGAAACAAGCGCGATGCCTTCACCGCGCGTATAGCCGACCGTCGTCACCACGGCATGGCGGGCGGGTGCGGTCATCACCGCTTCGTGCGCCAGATCGAAGGGCGGGACCTTGACACCGGAATCGACGGCAAGGGCGGCGAGCACCAGACCGAGCGGGAACTGCGCCTCCAGCCCATGGCCGGTCTCCCCACCATAACCACGCACCGGAACACCGGCAAAGGCCTGTTCGAGCACAGCCTTTTCGCGCTTGGCGAGATCATGCAAACCACTCGAACCGGAGAACACCACAGTGTCCGAGGCCTTCACGTCGCCAGCGAGCGTCGCCAACCGGGTCAGACGTCTTTCGAGGCCACCCTCTTCGCGTTTGCCTCGATCACCTTCGACAGCATCCAGCACCGCATAGACGTGCGCGCCGCGGGCTTCGGCATGAGCTCGGCTCTCCAGCATCAGGAAGGCGCCGACAGTGCCGAGGATCATGCCGCCGCCCTCACCCGCCTCGCGCGACCAGAGCGGCTGCCAGTCCCCGGTCGAATGGGCCTGGATACCCTCGACCAGAAGCAGGATGTCGGCCCGTTCGGCGACGAAGGCGCCGCCGACCAGCGTGTGGGTCGATTGACCGGCCTTTATACGGGAAAAGGCAGTCTCGATCGCCGAAATGCCAGCCGATTCTTCGCCCATGAAGGTGCGCGACGAACCGGTTACCTTGTGGACGATGGAGATATTGCCAGCCATCAGGTTGGACAACTGCGCGAGAAAGAGCGTCGGGCGAAGCTCCGTCTTGAGCTTCTCGATCAGCAGCCGTTCGCGGTCGTTGCGCTTCAGCGCCTCGTCGACAATCAGGCTGTCGACCGCAATATCGCGCTCGCCGCCGCCAGCGGCGACGATCAGATCCATCGATCCACAAGCTTCCGCGTCGTCCTTCATCCCGGAATCATCGAGCGCGAGACCAGCGGCATAGACACCGAGACGCTGCCAGTTCTCCATCTGGCGCTGGTCACCGCGCTTCGGTATCTGCGCAGACCAGTCGATTTCCGGCAGTCTATGCACCGGATAGGGCTTGAATTTCTCCGTCTCCAGCACTGGCGGCAACGCACTCGCCGACGACAGAAGGGCGAGGTGCGCCTCTTTGCCGGTGCCATGGCAGGTGACGATGCCAATTCCGGTGATCACCACATCGTTCGGCTTCTTGTTCATTTGCTATCCTCTGGCCGGCGAAACGGCCGGCACATCGAACCCACGGCTTTCAGGGTCCGCATCCGTCAGAAAAGTACAGAGCTGAGCGCTCCGATGCAGCCCTGTTTAGTGGGCGGCGGCGATGGCTTCCATCAGGCCGATCTCTTCGGCGCGCCGGCGCACGATGTCAGCCAGTGGCACCTCGCTGAAAGGCATGGTGCGGAGCTTCAGCTGCGCGTCGCAGATCTTCTTGCCACCGCTTGAGATCCTTGCCTTGGTCACGGCGAAGCCGGAACCATCGTGTTCCAGTTCGGCCTCGATCTCAAGAATCGCGCCGGGCTCGACGAAGGCGCGCATCTTGGCGCCGTCGACCGACATCAGGAACGGCATGGCAGAGAAGTCCTTGGCCGCAAGCACCAGCATGCCGGAAGCCTGCGCCATCGTCTCTATCAGCAGAACGCCCGGAACAAGCGGCATGCCGGGAAAATGGCCCTCGAAGACCGGGCTCTTCTGCGGCACGACCGAGCGAGCCCTGAGTTTGCCAAGGCCGAGGTCAACCGCCTCGACCTTGTCGATCATTTGGAAATACTCGAGCAGCATGAAAGACCTCCGCCCTTGCGGCGGTTCAGCCCTTGGCCGCCCGCAATTCGTCGATCTTGGCGCAGAGATTCTTCAGGACGAAGTATGCCTCGGTCGAAACCTTGCCTTCATTCACTTCCTGGGTCCACTGCTCGAGCGGGATCTTGATGCCGAATTCCTTATCGATCGCAAAGACGATGTCGAGGAAATCGAGGCTGTCGATGCCGAGGTCGTCGATCGTATGGCTTTCGGGCGTAATCGTCTCGCGGTCGATTTCGCTCGTTTCAGCAATGATGTCGGCAACTTTGTCGAATGTAGCGGTCACGCCAATTACCTCATGTGTCAAAAATCTGTGTTCCACATAGGGAAAACGATACTAAATGCCAATGGGAAGTTTGGTCGGCGCCGAAAATTGCTGCCCAAGTGTTGCTCAAACAGCAATCGAATGGCGACCTTTGCCCGTAGCCAGATAGCTGTCGAACACTGCGGCAACGCTACGGGCAAAGGGCTTTCCGGCTTCCGTGAGGCGGAACTCTTCTCCAACGATCTCACATATGGCATCCGGATTCGAGGCCGCGTATTGCCGCGCCTCGGCGATGACGGTCTCGCCGAGGCGCGGGAAACCTTCGCGAACCGTTTCGAAAGAAAAGGCGAAGCGGCACATGATCTCCTCGATCACATGGGCACGCAACCGGTCGTCGTCGGACAACTCGATACCGCGCACCACCGCCAGTCCCTCCGCATCGGCCATGCGCTGGTATTCGCCGGTCGCCGGCATATTTTGCACATACCCTTGCGGCAACTGCCCAATCGAAGAGGCGCCGAAGCCGATCAGCGCTTCCGCCGTATCATCTGTGTAACCCTGGAAGTTGCGGCGCAAGCGCCCCTGACGGGCGGCGACGGCAAGGCGATCATCGGGCTTGGCGAAATGGTCGATACCGATCGGCTCGTAGCCTGCCTCAACCAGCATGTCCGCCGCCTGGGTCATCTGGGCAAAACGCGCCTCGACGTCGGGCAACGCCTCTTCCGGAATCATCGTCTGATGCTTTTTCATCCACGGTACATGCGCATAGCCGAAAAGCGCGATCCGGTCCGGTGACAGCGAGACAATGTCATTCACGGTCGCCTCCAGCGTTGCCATCGTCTGGTACGGCAGACCGTAGAGAATGTCGCAGTTGACCGAATGGACGCCCCTGCCCCTGACCGCATCGACCACCGACTTGGTCTGCTCGAAGGTCTGGACGCGGTTGATGGTCTTCTGCACCTTAGGATTAAAGTCCTGGACACCAAGGCTCGCCCGCGTCATGCCGATCGCGGCAAGCGCATCATAGCGCGCTTCGTCGAGGTCGTTGGGATCCATCTCCACGCTGATCTCGGCGTCATTGCGGAAATCAAAGGCAGCACGGAAGGCTTTCATCAGATCGACCAGGTCATGCGGCCTGAGCATGGTTGGCGAGCCACCGCCAAAATGCAGTGCGCTGACCTTGGCGCCACGACTGACAAGACTGCCAACCTTGGCGATCTCCTTCTTCAGAGACACAAGATAGGTCTCGATCGGCTCATATTTAAGCGTATGCTTGGTGTGACAGGCGCAGAACCAACACAGGCGATCGCAATAGGGAATGTGCACGTAAAGCGACAGGTCATGCTGACTACCAAGCTCACTCAGCCACTGCGCATATTTGCCGCACTGCACATCCCCATGAAAATGCGGTGCAGTCGGATAGCTCGTGTAACGTGGAACGGAGCCGGAATACTTGGCCAGCAGGGAGTTTTGCATGTCTACGCCGATCATCGAATAGAATTCTGAGCACTATTCGTAGTGCCGCACGCGTCTCGCGCCTTTGACTTCGATCAATTTGCTGCTATTTTGCCAACGGCACGTTTGCATGGACGTGCGGCGGAGATCGATCACAAGATTCATAGCGAGCGACAGGCAGAATTCAGCCAGGGCGGTTTGGCGTCAGACGGGATCGAAATCATGGATGCGCACAAAAAATACACAAATGAATGCGAAGCGCCTGCCATCTGCAAGGCCTGCGAGGCCCGTCATGGCGGCATATGCGCGACCCTGACCGCAACGCAGCTGGTCGAGCTGAACAAGCATTCCAACCGTCGCAAGGTCGAAGCCGGCAATGAAGTGATCGGCCAAGGTGAGAACGTAGGCGCTTACAGCAACATTCTGAAGGGCGTCGTCAAACTGTCGAAGATGATGGCCGATGGCCGCCAACAGATCGTCGGTCTTCAATTCGCTCCCGACTTCCTTGGTCGACCATTTCTGAGTGAAAGCTCCATCTCTGCGGAAGCCGCGACAGAGACGGAGATCTGCTCCTTTCCCCGACCGATCATTGAACGCCTCGTTGGCGAATCCGCGGACTTGGAGCGCAAACTGCATTCGCAGTCACTCAAGGAACTTGACGAGGCCCGCGACTGGATGCTGACCCTTGGTCGCAAAACGGCACAGGAGAAGGTAGCAAGCTTCCTCTATCTGATTGCCACCCACATCGATCCGGAAAGGACAAGCGGCAACTCCTCAACCTTCGACCTGCCGCTGTCGCGCGCTGACATCGCCGATTTTCTCGGTCTGACGATCGAGACTGTGAGCCGGCAGATGACCAAACTGCGCAAGGAAGGCACAATTGTCATCGAAAACAATCGTCATGTGATCGTTCCCGACACGCGTCGGCTGCGCCACGCCGCAGGCAACGATTGACGCGCCAAAGACCTTCAAACACTCCAAAATAGGACATTATTCCGGAGGGGGAGCGATTCCGTTTTTCCGGCCGTTGCGCTAGCGAGTGACGATGATCTTGGTGTTTTTCAAGCCGTTGGCTGTCGCCATCGAGAAGAAACGTGCAGCATTGTCCGGATGCAGTCGCACGCAGCCATGCGAGGCCGGCCGGCCGAGGCGTTTCAAGTCGTAGGTTGCATGCACAGCATAGCCGCCATGGAAGAAGATCGCATAGGGCATGGGCGCATTGTCATACTTGCGCGACCGATGGTTTTTCGACGCCCACTTGGCACGATAATTACCGAGCGGCGTGACATACCCCTTGCGAGCCGTCGACACTTTCCAGCGATACGTGACGATACCGTTCTGCGATACCGTCATCGTCTGATTGGAGATGCTGATGCTGGCGACAAGGTTGCTGGCTGACGCGGCGATCGGCTGTAATTGCAGGCACAGAAAGGCCGAAGCGGCCAGAAGCAGTTTACGCATGACATTCCCCCGGTCTTGTTTTCACCCCTTGGTGGGCTTCTTACCAAGTCACTGTAAGATAAATTCGAATAAATACAGCTAATCTTCAAGGATAAGTTTGTCTTAATCGAATTCGCCACTGCGCCCGCAGGCCGGCGGTCAGAAGATCTGTTCGAGCCCGAGCAACGCAACCGTCAAGACTGTCAGCACAGCGCAGCTTGCATAGAATAGCGCGACACCCGTCTCGATGTCGCCGACGCTGGCGACCGAGCGGCCCGAACCGTTGATCATCGGTTCGCTGACCCGCTCGCCACCATAGATGCGGGGGCCCGTCAACTGGATGTCGAGCGCACCGGCGAAAGCCGCCTCCGGCCAGCCGGAATTCGGCGAGCGATGTAGGCCGGAATCACGCAAGGTCACGGAAACCGATCGGCGGGCGGCTCGGCCTCCCAGCCGAAAAAGCGTGGCAGTGGCGATCAGCAGGCTCGACAGGCGCGCGGCCGGCCAGTTTGCCAGATCATCGAGACGCGCCGCAGCCCAGCCGAAATCCCGATACCGCTCGTTCTTATGACCGATCATCGAGTCGGCAGTGTTCAGCATCTTGTAGGCGAGAAGGCCAGGAAGTCCGGCAAGGACATACCAGAGCGCCGGCGCCACCACGCCGTCGGCGAAATTCTCAGCCAGGCTCTCTATCGCCGCCCGGCAGACGGCCGGCTCGTCAAGCGCCTGCGGATCTCGGCCGACGATCATCGACACCGCTCGACGCCCCCCTGCCAAGCCCTCCTGTCGAAGGCCAATCGCCACCGCCGAGACATGGTCACCCAGACTCTTCTGCGCGAGAAAAACCGCAACCAACAGCATTTCCAGAAGGAAGCCGAAAGGCCCGAGGGCGCGAAACAGGTCTGAAAGCACCCGACCGATGACCGCCGACAGGGCGAGAAGCAAAATGATCGACGCGACACCGTTTCGACGCCGCGTGGTCGCCGAAGCGCCTTCGCGATTGAGACGTTTGTCAAAGAAGGAAATACCGTGGCCGAACAGCACCACCGGATGCGGCAGGCGCGCCCAGAGCGCCGGCGGATCGCCGACGATCCGGTCGAGAATGAGTGCTCCGACAAGAGCGGCAAGGATCCAAGCGCTCATGCCAGTCTCCAGCCGGACAACGCCGTGGCGAGACGACTGTCCGCGGCTTCGTCCGGCGTAAGGCCGAAACGCAGCCAGGTCGGGGCATAGTCAAACCTGCGGGTCAGGATGTGCGCCCGACAAAGGTGCTCGTGAAGCTCGGCAGCACACGGATCGGCGACGAGGGCGAAGAGATGCGTACTGCCCTCGATGGTCAAGCCGGCGCCGGACAGCACGCGCTGCAACCCGGCCCGTCGGGCTGCGACAAGGTCGCGAAGCGGGGTCGGATCGGCCGACAGCAGATCGACGGCGACGCCAAGCGCCGGGCCTGACACCGCCCAGGGGCCCAACCAATCGGCGAGGCGTTCGAGGATTGGTGCGCCGGCAATGACGAAGCCGAGGCGTATGCCAGCCATGCCGAAGAATTTTCCGAATGAGCGGAAGACCAGAAGATTGGATCTGGAGCCCGCCATCGCCGCCAGACTCTCCTCCGGCACGCCATCGCCGAAAGCCTCGTCGACGACGAGCAAGCCCCCCTCGCCCGCCAACTGGTCGGCCAGTGCCAGGAGAGTGTCAGCCGGGTATAGCCCGCCGGTCGGATTGTTGGGATTGACGATGACGACAAGGCCGGACTGTGAATCGATGTCGGTCAGATCGGCAACCGGATCGACGCGAAATCCACTCGCCTCCATGACCCGGCCGTATTCGCCGTAGGTCGGCGCCAGGATAGTAACAGGCCTCTTACGATCGGCGAGTTTTGGCAAGAGCTGGATGACCGACTGCGTACCGGGAACGGCAAGCGGCAGTGTCTCGCCCGAACGGTAGAAATCGCGCGCCGCGCGCCGGGTCCGCTCAAGCAGATCCTCGTCCGGCAAACGATGCCATACACGGGCAGAAAGATCGGGCAGAGCGGGTGGACAGGGATTGAGGCCGGTCGACAGGTCGAGCCAATCCTGCGGCTGGCCGCCATAATGCGCCGCGGCTAGGGCAATACCGCCACCATGGACAATCAGCGCGCTCATACAGCATCGTCCTGAATGTCAATCAGATGCATGAAGGAGCCAGCGACATTGCCGCGCCGCAACCCCACCACGCCAAGGGAGCTACCAACCGCATCCTGAGCGACGAAAAGCCGGTCGGCCGCCCCTTCGGAGACAATCGAGGCGTAATGGAATTCATGCGCCGTCATCGGGCGGCTGAAGAAGGTCCCATCAACCGGGCGGATGCGGCGATAGCCCAGATGACGCTTACGCGCCGCATAGCTGGTAACGAGTGGCAGGAGCCCAAGCATCGGATGGACGGCGCTTTCGGCATCGATCAGCGCATCGCCCAGCACCATGTATCCGCCGCATTCGCCGAAAATCCTCGCGCCGCGCACGTGGGCATCAAGCATACCGTTACGGAAGGCTCCGGCTGCCGCGATCCGGCCCGCATGCAGCTCTGGATAGCCACCGGGCAGATAGACCGCATCGGCATGGGCGGAAGGCACCTCATCGGCAAGCGGAGAGAAGAATGAAAGCTCAGCCCCCGCCGCCTGCCAGCCCCTGAGCACATGGGCATAGGAGAAGGCAAAGGCGATGTCGCGGGCGACCGCGATCCGCTGGCCGATGGGTGGCAGGGGCGGAACGGCTCCGTCCACCGCGTCGGGTCGCGTACCGCGCGACAGAGCGAGCAACGCATCAAGGTCGCAGCCCTGCTCGACCGCGAGCGAGGCGCGCTCGATGAAAGCCTCGAGTTCACCATGCTCGCCCGCCTGGACGAGGCCGAGATGGCGCTCAGGCAGATGCAAAGACGGATCGGAACGGATCACGCCAAACACCGGCATGGCAATCCCGTCGAGCGCAGCGCGCAGCATGACCTCGTGCCGGTCGGATCCGACGCGATTGAGGATAACGCCGACCACCTCGGTGTCGGGGCGAAAACCGGCAAAGCCACTGACCAGCGCCGCGACAGAATGAGAGGTCTTGGCGCAGTCGACCACCAGCACGACATTGAGGCCAAGCAGTGCGGCAAGATCGGCAGGCGATCCGGATCCGTCGGCAGCACCATCGAACAAACCCATCATCGCCTCGACGATCAGTAGTCTGTCGCCCGACGCATGGTGCGCCGCATTGGCGCGAAGCAGCGCGCCGCGCATCGCCCAGGGATCGAAGTTGAGGCAGATCTGGCCGCTCGCCGCCGCATGGAAAGCAGGGTCAATATAGTCAGGGCCGGCCTTGCCCGGAGCAACCGCCAGCCCTCGCTTCTTTAACGCCCGCAGCAGCCCCAGCGTTACCGTCGTCTTGCCCGAACCGGAACCCGGCGCGGCAATCAGAAAACCGTTCATGCCCTGTCCTTCTCGCTCCGCGCGGCGAAGGGATCGGGCGCAAGCACGCGGCCGGAGAGCGCGCCCAGCCAGTCGAGAGACGGCCGCAACCGCACCACCTCGCCGACCACGACGATCGCCGGTGGTTGAAGCCCGGAGGCCGCTACATCCGCTTCAGCCCGGCCAAGCGTCGTCTCCAATACCGACTGCGAGGCGGTCGCCGCATCGCAAACGAAGGCGACGGGCTCGGCGGGCGAGCGTCCGGCGGCAATCAGGTTTGCGCTGATCGTGGCGATGTGTTTCATCGCCATATACATCACGATCACGGGTGAGCCGCGACCGATCGCGTCCCAGTCGATCCGGTCGGGCACGACGCCGGAGCTGTCGTGCCCAGTCAGGAAGGTGACTGCATGGTTGATCTCGCGGTGCGTGACCGGAATACCGGCATAGGCCAGGCCGCCGATGCCGGCGGTAATACCGGGCACGATGCGGAAGGGAACGCCGTGATCGATCAGAGTCAGCGCCTCCTCACCGCCACGGCCGAAAACGAAGGGATCGCCACCCTTGAGGCGCAGCACCCGGTGTCCCGCCTTGGCAAGTTCGACAAGGCGCAGCGAGATATCGCGTTGCTTGGCCGACGGCTTGCCGCCGCGCTTTCCGGCATATTCCATCCGTGCGCCCGGGCGGGCGAGCTTCAGGCACTCTTCGTTGACCAGGGCGTCGTGCACGATCACATCGGCCTCGGACAAGGCCTTGGCGGCCAAAAGCGTCAGAAGGCCGGGATCACCCGGTCCGGCGCCAGCCAGCCAGACATGGCCGGGCTGGATCGATGGAAGCTTGGAGAATGGATCGAAACGCATGAACATGCTCTAGGCCCCGCTTGGCGAAATTGCAATCACCGAGGGCGCGCGTGGCGCTTCCGGATAGCCCTCGCCTCGCCTATAAAGATCAGCATGAAAAAAGCCGCCACATCCGCTCTGCCGTCGGGCGAAACCGATCGCGTCGACAAGCCCGACAGCCACCTTCGCACTGGCTGGACGACGGGTGCCTGCGCGACGGCAGCGACCAAGGCGGCGCTGACGGCCCTGATCACCGGCGCGTTTCCCGACCCGGTCAGCATCCGGCTGCCGCGCGGCGAGGAACCGGCCTTCGCCCTTTCCTTCGAAACGCTCGGCGACGGCTATGCGACAGCCGGCATCGTCAAGGACGCCGGCGATGATCCGGATGTGACCCATGGGGCAACCGTAGTCGCCTCGGTGCGCCCACTGCCGCCGGGAAGCGGTATCCACTTTGCTGCCGGCGACGGTGTCGGCACGGTGACCAGGCCAGGCCTGCCGATCGGCGTCGGCGAGCCGGCGATCAATCCCGTGCCGCGCTCGATGATGACGGCGGTTGCCGAAGAACTGTGCGCCGCCCACGGTCTGCCGGCCGATGTCGAGATCTGCATTTCCATCCCCGGCGGAGCGGAGATCGCCGAGAAGACCTGGAACCCGCGTCTCGGCATCATCGGCGGCCTGTCCGTGCTCGGCACGACCGGGATCGTGCATCCGTTCTCCTGCGCCGCCTGGATCCATTCGATCCATCGCGGAATCGACGTTGCCCGCGCCGAAGGCACACCGCATGTCCTCGGCGCCACAGGATCGACCTCGGAGAAGGCAGCGCAGGTCTTTCACAACCTTGCTGATGGTGCCTTGCTCGACATGGGCGATTTCGCCGGCGGCCTGCTCAAATATCTGCGCGTTCACCCCGTGCCGCGTCTCACCCTTGCCGGAGGCTTTGCCAAGATGGCAAAGCTGGCGCAGGGTGCGCTTGACCTGCATTCCTCGCGCAGCCAAGTGGACAATGCCTTCCTCGTCTCGCTGATCGACGGCCCTACGCTCCCCCCTGACGCCAAGGAACGGATGCTTAACGCGAACACGGCTTTGGAACTCCTTGAATTATCGCATGAAAATTCAATCGACATCGCTTCCGCCGTTGCCACGCGGGCACGCAGGACGGCGATCGATACTCTAAGGGGCGCAGAGGTTTCGGTCGATGTGATCGTCACCGACCGGCAAGGGAAAATCATTGCTCATGCCATCTGAGCCGCCGGAAACCGTGCTGATTCTTGGAGGCACCGCCGAGGCCTTTCACCTGGCCGAGCGACTGGTCGAACGCGGCGACCTGCGCGTTATCACCTCGCTGGCCGGGCGCACGCAGGATCCGGTGCTGCCACCCGGAGAGGTGCGCATCGGAGGATTCGGGGGCGCGGAAGGCTTGGCCGCCTTCATGCTGGAGAATGGCGTGACGCGGCTGGTCGATGCCACCCATCCCTTTGCCCATCGCATCTCGCAAAACGCGATCAAGGCAGCGGCCCAAGCGGGAATTGCGCTTGAGCATCTGGTCCGTCCCGGATGGGAGCGGCAGCCCGGCGATCACTGGCACGAGGTAACGTCGCTCGATGAGGCGGCCCGCGCTTTGCCGGCCGGTGCGACCGTGTTCCTGGCGCTTGGCCGGCAATACCTCGACGCATTTGTGGCCCGCAGCGACTGCAGATTTGTCATCCGCATGGTCGACGCGCCGCAAACGCCCCTCGCCTTTACCGATTACACGCTGATCCTCGGCAGGCCTTCGGCCGATGCGACCCGCGAGGCAGATCTCTTTTCCGCCCACGGCATCACCCACGTCGTCTGCCGCAATTCTGGTGGGGCCGCCGGCTATGGCAAGATCGAGGCCGCCAGACAGTTACGACTGCCCGTAGTGATCCTCTCGCGCCGCATTGAACCCACATCCCCAACGCTCGAAAAGGGCCGTAGTTAGAGGGCAAACCGGCCTGTGTCCTCAAGCCCGTCACCGTGCCCCACAATGCCACGGCTTGCTCATCAGTTCGCGCCGTTTGCCTGCCTCCTCAGTCCTCCGCGACCGATGCGATCGTGTCATGGATCAGCTTCAGCACACCATTGGCATCAATGCCGGTGCAGATCCTCTGGCTCGGCAGATGGTCCCAGGCACTCGGGCCGAAGCCAATATAGTCCGGCTTCTGGATCGTCTGGCCGTCGGCAATGCCGCCGCAGACAACACGCACCGAGCCGGAACGCGTCGTGAACAAATGAGGGGCAACAACATAGACGCAGGCGCAGCTGTCGTGCACCACCATGCCGTCCGGCACCCGGCTCTCATAGAACTTGATGTAGAACTGCGACAGATCGAAGAGCAACCGGGCCCGGCTGCTGCCCGCGGCGTCACGGATGTCGGCGAGCTGCCGACGGGTCATCACCGTCTGGGTCGTCACGTCGAGGCCGACGATCACCACCGGCCAGTTCGCGGTAAAGACCATATCGGCGGCTTCCGGATCACCGTGGATATTGGCCTCGGCCGCCGGCGTCACATTGCCGTTGACGTCGAAGGCGCCGCCCATCACGACAACTTCCTTGACCAGTTCGGTGATGCCCGGGTCTTCCTTCAGCGCGTTGGCGAGATTGGTCATGCGGCCGACGGCAACCAGGGTCACCTCACCCGGATTGGCGCGGACCGTCTCGACAATGAAACGGTGGGCCGAGCGTGGATCGACGGGAATGTCGATTATCTCCGGCACGCCGATATTGCCGAGACCGTCGTCACCATGGATGAACTTCGGCGGTTCGTGGCTGACGCGATGGGGAATGAAGGTCTCGCCGGCGCCGCGCGCGACCGGCGCATCGATCTTCCATTCGCGCTTGAGGAAGAGCGCGTTGCGCGTCGTCGTCTCGATCGTCGCATTGCCGAAGACGGTCGTGATGCCGAGAAGATCGATCTCGCGGTGATGATGAAGGAAAAGCAACGCCATGGCGTCGTCGACGCCCGGATCCGTATCGAAAATGACCTTGTGCATGAAACCGCCGAAATGCTGTTGGAACAGGAATTAAGCACATGTCTTATCGCAACTGCAGCCGGATGGCCAAGCCGTCAGAAATCGGAGGCGGCGAATTCGGCCATCAGGGCCGGGAAGGCTTCCATCGGCGGAAAATGCGGATAGCTGTGCCGCGCCGGTGTTTGTGCCCAGGGCAGTTTTTCACTGGTGCAGGTCTCGATGAACGGGCGGAAATCGCGGCTGCCGCCGAGCATCGTCGCACGCACATTGACGAAGGGTCCCAGGCCGTCGAAACGGGTGAAGATCCAGCTCATGCAATAGGGACAGCAGAAGTGGCGCAACTCCCCGTGCAGCCCGCCGATGACCGGTTCGAGACCGAAAACCTCGAGACTCTGTTCCGGGTAGAGCGAACTCAGCGAAAAGGCGCTCGCGGTCATTTTCTGGCAACCGGTGCAGTGGCAGGCGAAGGTCATTACCGGCCTGCCCTTCACCTTCAGACGCACCTGTTCGCAGCGGCAGCCACCCTCGATGATCCTATCCTCTTGCGACATCTAGTTTCCTTCTTCTCATGATGTGCCTGCCGCTCTTCGCGCCCGTTCCGCATCACGCGCGTGGTTTCGCCGCTCGATAAACGTGAGAGCACGGGGACGCGGATCATCCAGGTATTGATCCGGCCCCAACATCTTGCGCGCGTTCAACTGGACGGTACCCAGCATGTCGAAATCCACCGTTTCGATCACCGCGCTCCATCCTGGCTTGTCCGCCGACCAGCCCTTTCGATGGTGCGCCAGAAGCCTATCCCGCAGCGAATAGCCGTGGAAGTCGAAAGCCACCACACCGTCTGTCACATAGATGTGCGCGCCCGCAAATCCCTCCGCAGGGACGATGCGCTCGGCGAGAAATCCTTTGAGAGGCGGACGCTCGAGATAGACACCGGCGAGAATGTGACAGGCACCATAGCCGAAGAAGATCCGGTCCGGCAGACCCCACCGCCTCACAGGGTCTTTCTTGATTCCGTGTTTCAGGACGTACATGCCCTGACGATAGAGGCCTACCTCACCAAGTCAACGCCCGAATGACGCGCTCAACGCGTGTCAGCTCTTCTTCTTCTTGCCCACATTGCGCAGCACATGGGAGAAACCGGAATTGTAGAGGTCGCTGTCGCGGAATTCGACATGACCAAACACCTTGCCGACCATGATCAGTGCCGTGCGGGTAATTTTCGCCTCGCGAACCGCCGCCTGCATGTCTTTCAGCGTCGTACGAATGAAAAGCTCATCCGGCCAGGTTGAACGGTATGCCACCACGACCGGGCAGTCCTCGCCGTAATAGGGAGTCAGCACCTCACGGATATGCGGCAGGTTACGGATCGACAGATGGATTGCGAGTGTTGCCCGGGATTTGCCAAGGATTTCCAGAGTCTCGAACTCCGGCATTAATGACGCCTTCATTTCGGTCCGTGTGATGATGATCGTCTGGGCGATCTCCGGCAGCGTGAGTTCCGTCTTGAGGCGGGCGGCGGTCGCGGCAAACGCCGGCACGCCGGGAATGACGTCATAGGGGATGCCGAGCGCATCGAGCCGGCGCATCTGTTCGGCGATCGCGCCATAGATCGACGGGTCGCCGGAATGAACACGGGCCACGTCCTCGCCACGGGCATGGGCCGCCTCCATCTCGGCGACAATCGCGTCGAGATGCATGGGGGCGGTGTCCTTGACGAGGGCGGACTCGGGAGCCGCCTTGACAATCTCCTCCGGGACCAGCGAGCCGGCATAGAGGCAGACCGGGCAACGCTCGATCAGCCTGAGGCCGCGCACGGTGATGAGGTCGGGAGCGCCGGGGCCGGCGCCGATAAAATAAACGGTCATTGCGAAACTTCCTTGCTCATCCCCGTATCCGATTTTCCGGAGTAGCCGCGTGGCGTGTAGACCCAGCTTTTGCCATCTCCGGTGACGACCGTGCGGCTTTCCGACGAACCGACGACGACGACCGTCAGCATGTCGACGTCGTCAACGTTCAGTTCGCCAAGCGGCACGGTGCGGACATGCTCGCCCAGGCGGCCGAGATTAGTGGCTAGGATGACCGGCGTCGTGGCTGGACGGTATTCCAATAGCTTGTCGCGGGCATAGGCGAGCTGGGTGCGGCGCTTCATCGACACCGGATTGTAAAAGGCGATGACGAAATCGCCCTCGCCCGCTGCCTTCACCCGCCGCTGGATATGCTCCCAGGGGGTCAAAAGGTCGGAGAGCGAAATCGTGCAGAAGTCATGGCCGAGCGGAGCACCGATACGGGCCGCGGCGGCCTGGAGCGCGGAAATGCCCGGAGAGACCTGCACCTCAATGCGGCTTGCGGCATCCGAAATGCCACCCTTGTCGAACAGTTCGAACACCAGCGTTGCCATGGCATAAATGCCGGCATCGCCGGAGCAGACGAGCGCGACGGACTTGCCCTCGCCGGCAAGCTCCATGGCGTGGACCACGCGGGCCTCTTCCTTGCCGAGATCGAAATCATGGCGAATCTTGCCGTCGGCAAGGGTCCCCAACAGATCGAGATAGAGCGAATAGCCGACGAGATCGGTGGAGGCGGCTACCATCGTCGAGACCTCCGGCGAGCGCCACTGGTCGGCACCGGGACCGATGCCGACGACGAACAGCTTGCCCCGTGCGCGGCCGACCGTGTCCGGATCGACAGGCGCTGGGCCGCAGGCGATAGCCGCCGTCGCGCCCTTCGACTTGATCTTCGGGAAAACCAGATCGCCGGACGGGCTGGCTCCCGCAAGAGCAGCCCCCTCGGCGACCCCGTGGCAGCCAACTTCGGCAAAGACGATGTCGGATGGGTTCTTCAGCCGTGGCGCTTCCTCTTCAAGGCGCGCGGCCGAGAAGAAGCGTGCCGGAACGCCAAAATGGCCGGCCACCGCGTGGATCGCGGTTTCGTCCGCCTTGACATCGATCGAGGCGACACAACTCAGGCTCTCCCGCGCCAAACCGCTATCGGCCAGTGCCGTCCGTGCCAACTCGATCGCCTCCTCTGTCGACGCGTGGCGTTCGCAGCCCATGCCCAGCACCAGCGTCTTTGGGTGATAGACGAGTTCCAGCGGAGCGGCGGTTCTTGGGCGATCGGTGACGGTCAGCGTCACGGTGCCGTCTGCGGCAAAGGGAATACGCGTGTTCGAAAGCCAGCTGGCCTGCCCGATCAACCGGGCCGAGGCGCCGGCCACCAGTTCAGCCATGACGGCTTTGGCGTTTTCCGGATTGGCAAGCACATAACCCCGCGGCGGCTGGTCGAGAGCGACCCCGAACCTCAGGTCGCCTGCGGTGGTCACCGCCGCATGACCGTCGAGGACTGCTGCGATCTTGCGGGCCAGGTCGTTTCCACCACGGTGACCACCGAGCAGCGGCACCACCGAGGCGCCATCGTCGGAGACGGCGACGACGGCCGGTTCGAAGAACTTGTCGGTGAGAAGTGGCGCGAGAATGCGGATCAGTGCGCCGGAGGCCATAACGGCGACGATCGGCCGGCCGGTGGAAAACAGGTACGACAGATGGGCCTTCGCCTCGTCGAAAGCAAAATCGACCTCCGAGGTCCGGGCGCTTGCACCGTGGAGGTCGCCGTCAATGGCATTCGCGATTTTCCGACCGAGCGCGTGGCTCGCCTGCGAGAGGATGACGACGGCGGGTCGTGAAGCAAGAGTCATGGGGTCATTCCGTTGCGGCGGCGAGCGATGCATTCCATCCCTCTCCGCCCTTGTAGATCAGGATCATCGAGAAATAAGGGGCGACGCTCTCCGGTACGGAGGCAAGTGGTAGGACCCGCTGTTCGGCCAAGCTGACGCGTTCCACATAGCCGGCGCAATCGGTCAAGCCCATGGCTTCGATCAGAGCGCGGACGCGGGCGAAGTGGCGGCCAACCTTGATGATGGCGACAGCGCCGGCGACGTCGATCCGGGCACGCATGGCCTCGTCATCAAGCGGCCCCGGTACGACCGAAAGCACGTCGTTGCGCGCCGCAAGCGGCCGCCCCAAAGCTGCGGCGGCCGCCATCATGGACGAGACACCGGGCACGATCTCACTCTCGTAGCGACCGGACAGGCGCTCGAACAGATACATGAAAGAGCCGTAGAAGAAGGGATCGCCCTCGCAGAGCACGGCAACGTCGAGGCCTGCATCGAGATGGCGCGAAAGCGTCTCGGCGGCCTGATCGTAGATCTCCTGCGCCGGAAAACGCTCGACACGCATCGGCACAACGATTGGCACTTCCTGTTGATGGGCGCCGAGATAGGGGGCCGCAATCTGGCGGGCGAAGCTTGGCCCGGTATCCGGCGCCGGATAGGCGACGACGGGCACGCCGGTCAGGATACGGTGAGCCTTCAGAGTAATAAGTTCTGGATCGCCGGGGCCAAGACCGAGTCCGTACAGTTTTCCAGTCATGCGGTCTCTCCTTTCGTCACCGACCAGATCGTCACTGGCATCAACGACTTCCAGCCGCAATAGCGGCCGACAGGTGCCGCCCGGGCGACGGAGAGGCGGATCAATTCGCCACCGAAAGCGCCGCGCAGGTCGGCAAGGCGAGCCTCTCCTTCAATCGTCACGACATTGGCCACCAGTTGGCCGCCGGGTGCCAGAGCCTCCCAGCAAGCTTCGAACACGCCTTCATTGGTGATGCCGCCACCGATGAAGACGACGTCCGGCGGCTCGAGACCTTCCAGTCCTTCGGGCGCGACATCTTCAATGATCTCCAGATCGGGCACACCGAGCGCATCGGCGTTGGCGCGGATCATCGCGGCACGCTCAGCCTTGCTCTCGATGGCGATGGCGCGGGTTCCCATGCCCGCGCGCATCCATTCGATAGCGATCGAACCGCAGCCCGCGCCGACGTCCCAGAGCAGCGCATCGGGAAAGGGCGAAAGCTGCGACAGGGTCACGGCCCGAATCTCGCGTTTGGTCAATTGACCATCATGGCGGAAGGCTTCATCCGGCAGACCGGGCACAGGCGAAAACAGCGGAGATTCCGAAGCGCAGTCGATCGCCAGTGTGTTGAAGTCGGAAATCGGCGGCTCGTTTTCGAGAAACTGCTGTGCCGTCATCGCGGTAATCCGTTCGGCCTCGCCGCCCATGTGCTCGAGAACCGTCAGCACCGACGCCCCAAAGCCGCGCTTGACCAGGAGCGCGGCGGCGGCCGTTACGGTCGAGGCGTCCGAGGTCAGCGCCAGGATGCGGGCGCGCGGCAGGAGATGGCGGTTAAGGTGGGTGAGCGGGCGACCATGCAGCGAGATCTGCACGACAGACTGCAGCGGCCAGCTGAGCCGGGCCGCGGCGAGCGAAAAGGCCGAGGGCGACGGCAGGATCAGCATCTCCTCTGCCGCCACATAGCGCCGTAGCGTAGCGCCGATGCCGAAATGCATCGGATCGCCGGTGGCGAGAATGGTCACGGGTGTGCCGCGCAGCTTCAGTACTTCACCAAGCGTCTGGCGAAAGCCCGCGCTCCAGGTGAGGATGCGCTTCAGCCCCGGCAGATGGCCGCCCTCCAGAACCGTATCGAGCCGCTCGCCAAGCACGATGGTCTCGGCCTGCCAGAGCAACGCCTGTGCCTGCGGCGTCAGGCTGGCTAGACCGTTGTCGCCGATGCCGATGATGGTGAGCCAAGGCTCTTCCGCATCTCTCTCAGTCATTGGTGCCGAGCCCTCCGGCAAGTGCGTTGACGGCAGCCGATGCCATGGCCGAGCCGCCGCGCCGGCCACGAACCACGATGTAGGGCACGCCGCGACTGTTTTCGATCAGGGCCTCCTTGCTCTCCGCGGCGCCGACGAAACCGACGGGAAAGCCGAGGATCAGTGCTGGCTTCGGCGCGCCTGTGTCCATCCGCTCGAACAGCCGGAAGAGCGCTGTCGGCGCATTCCCGATCGCCACAACGGCGCCGGCGAGCCGGTCGTCCCAGAAATCGACCTGCGCAGCCGAGCGGGTGTTGCCGATCTCGGTGGCTTTGGGGCGCACACGCTCGTCGTTCAGCAGGCACAGGACATCGTTTGCCGCCGGCAACAAACGCCGGATGATGCCGTGGCGCACCATCTCCACATCGCAGAGCACGGGCGCGCCACCAGCCAGCGCCAGAGCCCCAACCTCGAAGGCGCCCGCGGAAAAGGCGATGTCATAAGCCAGATCTGTCATGCCGCAGGCGTGGATCAACCGGATCGCCAGTTTCTCCATGCCGCCGTCGAAACGCGACAGTTCCGCTTCACCGCGGATCGTCGCGAAGGATTGCCGATAGATCTCGGCCGGATCACGAATGTAGTCGACACCGCCCACGCTCATCACTTCTTCTGCATGGACTTCGGGCCGAGCGGATGGTCGGCATGCGGGTACGGGGCATGATGATGGTCATGCCCATGATCATGCGGATGGCCGTGACCGTGGTCATGCTCGTGATGATCGTGCGCGCCATGGCCATGGTCGTGGTGATGGCCACAGCCGCAGTTCGGACCATGCTCATGGAGATGCGGTTTGCCGCTCGACGGTGCGTTCATCACAGCCTCGAGTTCGGCGTCGGGTGCCGCGTTCATCAAGTGGCCATACTTGCCGCCGAGCGTGGTGGAGGCGCCGTAGTCGAAGGCCGGTTCAAGGTCGTGCGGCTCGGCATGGCTGTGGACCGGCGTCCAGGGTAGACCATGCTCCTTGCAGAATTCGGGATCGCGGCAAGACGCATCGCAATCACCCTTGCACGGACAGTTCTCCAACCCGCCACCGATGCCCTCGACGTGATGGTGATGGCTTTCCTGCGGCTGGCCGATGTCGGCCTCGAAGCCCAGCACCTGTTCGCGGTACTTGCACATCTGGCAGTTCATCACCGCCGCGCCGTCGATGATCTCCTTGACCCGGTCCTGGAAGGCGTCGAGAACCAGCGGATGGTCGTTGAGGTAGCTCGCCTTGACGAACTGGATCTCCGGATGGCGCGCCGCCACCTCGTCGGTGTAACTGTAGATGCGTTTGACCAGCACGCCGGTGAAGAGGAAATACGGGAAGACGATGATGCGCTTGTAGCCGAGCTTGGCGGCATGGGTCAGGCCCGGCTCGACCAACGGGAAGGTCACGCCGGAATAACAGGTCTCACCCCAACCGAAACCCATCCCTTCCCACAGCATGCGCATGACCTTGGAGGCGTTGGAATTGGCATCCGGGTCGGACGAACCGCGGCCTACGACCATCAGCAACGTATCGTGCTTGTCGACGAAACCGAGTGTTTCGTTAGCCTCGTCCACGGCTTGCTGGATCCGCTCGCCGGCGGCGCGGATCATCTTCAGATCGATACCCAGCTCGCGGCCATAGTTGATGACCATACCCGGGTTCTGCGCCTGATAGGTGTTGAGCACGGAGGGAATGTCATTCTTGGCGTGGCCGGCGGCAAAGAGCATGCCGGGCACGGCGAGCACCCGGGTGACCCCTTTGGCACGCAGCTTGTCGAGGCCGGACGAGATCACCGGATTGCAGAATTCGAGATAGCCGTATTCGACCGGCATGTCGGGGTTTCGGGCGCGCAATGCCTCGGCGATAATGGCGAATTCGCGGGCCGCGTTCTGATTGCGACTGCCGTGGCCGCAGACCATGATTCCAAGTTTTTCAGTCATATTCAACAAGGCCTCCCTGCTTCGTGTTCTTGCATGTACGAAGCGCCGGAACCGCTTGAGATCGGTTCGCTAGCCTTGGGGACAGCTCCGGAATTGGCCCCCGACTTGGGTCGGCCGCACCGGACTATTTCCAGCCTGTCGAACAGGCGCCGTCGCACATTGGAAAGAGCTTTACCGAAGGCGACACATGCGGTCAAATCCGTTTGCGCCGGATCATGTGGCGGATGCGGCGAAGATCGCAGGCGCTCGGCCTTCCGCTTGCCGGGAATGTTGCCCCGCGCGCCGACATGGTGCAAGAGTGCGCCTCTTTCCGCATCCGCCGCACGGGGTCATCGTGGTTGAACTCGCCTTCCAGAGCCTGCTTCTGCTGTTTCTTGCCGCCTTCATTGCCGGCTTCATCGATTCGATTGCCGGCGGCGGCGGCCTCGTAACCATTCCCGCCATGCTGATCGCCGGTATTCCGCCGCTCCAGACGCTCGGCACGAACAAGCTGCAGTCAATGTTTGGCGCGGCCTCGGCGACGATGGCCTATGCCCGTAAGGGCCATGTGGACCTAAAGAGCCAATTGCCGATGGCCGCGTTCGCCGGGCTCGGCGGCGCGCTGGGCGCCCTGCTCGCGACCGTGGTTCCGGGTGACGTGCTGCGCGCGCTCATGCCCTTTCTGCTGGTGGCCATCGCCCTCTACTTCGCCCTCAAGCCCAATCTGGCGGATGTCGACCGGCATCAACGGATGACGCCCCTCCTGTTCGGCCTGACCTTTGTGCCGCTGATCGGCTTCTACGACGGCGTGTTCGGCCCCGGCACCGGCTCGTTCTTCATGCTGGCTTTCGTCTCGCTCGCCGGTTTCGGCATGCTGAAGGCAACGGCCCACACCAAGTTGCTGAACCTCTCCTCCAACCTCGGTGCCTTCCTCGTCTTTCTGGCGAGCGGCGTCGTCTTGTGGAAGGTCGGCCTTATGATGGGTCTTGGCCAATTTCTCGGCGCGCAGGCCGGCTCGAAGCTCGCGATGAAGAACGGCGCCAAGCTGATCAAGCCGCTCTTGATCGTCACCTGCGTCGCGCTTGCCACCAAGCTGTTGATGGACCCGAGCAATCCGGTCAGAGTGTGGATGGGGTTCTAGAGCACGCCCATTGAACGCGGAATCGCTTTGAGGATTCCCCTAGCTGCCGGATTCTGATTCCATCGCCCCAACTGTTGATTCGGTCGGAGGCAATATGACCCGAGCTTTCAGTAATGATCTGCGTAGCCGCGTTCTGGCTGCGTCACGCGATGGCATGTCGGCGCGATCAGCGGCGGCCCGATTTGGGATTGGCATTTCAACGGCCATCGCCTGGATCGCCAGCGCGCGGGCGGGTCAGTTGACGCCTGGGAAGCAGGGCCGACGCGGGGGCTCACGCCTCGATGCTCACGAGGACTTCATCATCGGCATGATCGAAGAGGAAAAGGATATCACGCTCAACGAGATGGTTCTGCGATTGCGTGAGGACAGAGCCGTATCGATCGGCCGCAGCGCGCTTGACGTCTGGCTGCGAAAGCGCGGCTGGACTTTCAAAAAAAGACCGCACATGCACTGGAGCAGGAGCGTCCTGACCTCCTGAAACGTCGTCAGGACTGGTTCGACGGCCAACTCGATCTCGATCCGGCGAGGCTCGTCTTCATCGATGAAACCGGTCTGAGCACGAAGATGTCTCGGCTTCGCGGACGGGCCCCTTGCGGAGATCGATGCCGCTCACCGGTCCCGCACGGCCATTGGAAGACGACCACCTTCACCGGAGCGCTCAGGCTATCCGGCATGACCGCGCCCATGGTCCTCGACGGTGCGATGAACGGCTCCGCATTCCAGGCCTATGTCGAACAGGTTCTCATTCCAACCTTGGCACCGGACGACATCGTCATCATGGACAATCTGCCCGCACACAAGGCGGAGGGCGTGCGGCGCGCAATTGAAGGCGCGGGATGCCGGTTACTCTACCTTCCGCCCTACAGCCCAGACTTCAACCCCATAGAGAAGGCATTTGCAAAGCTCAAGGCCGTCTTGCGCGCCAAAGCTGAGCGAACGGTCGAGGGTTTATGGAACACGGTCGGCCAGATCGTCACGCTGTTCGAACCGCAAGAATGCGCCAACTACTTCAAATCCTGCGGATATGACCCCGAGTAAAACGGACGTGCTCTAGAACACCGCCACGATAATTGCCCCGACACCGATCATCGCGACACCGCCCCAGGCCGCGAGACTGAGCTTCTCGCCGAGGAAGAGCGCGGCGAATATCGCGACCAGGACAATCGACAGTTTGTCGATTGGTGCGACGCGCGAGGCTTCTCCGAGTTTCAGGGCGCGATAGTAGGCGATCCAGGACGCGCCGGTGGCAAGGCCCGACAGGGCCAGGAAGATCCAGGTCTTGGCCGAAATCGTCGAAGGCGATTGCCATTGTCCGGTCGCGGCGACGATCCCGATGAGCACGACGAGGATCACCCCGGTACGGATCAGCGTCGCCAGGTCCGAATTGACACCGGCTACGCCGACCTTGCCGAAGATCGCGGTCAAAGCGGCGAAAACCGCCGAGAGAAAGGCCCAGAACTGCCAGCCTTGTACCATCAGAATTCGACCCCAGTCTGCGCCTTGATGCCGGAACGGAAGGGATGCTTGATCAGCTCCATTTCTGTCACGAGATCAGCAATCTCGATCAGCTCTTCCTTGGCGTTGCGACCGGTCAAGACGACATGCGTCATTTCCGGCTTCTCGCTCTCAAGGAAAGCCACCACGTCGGCGATGTCGATATAATCATAACGAATGGCAATGTTGATCTCGTCGAGCAAAACCATGGAATTGCTCGCATCGCGGATCAGTTCCTTGGCCTTCTCCCAGGCGGCCTTGGCCATGGCGATGTCGCGGGCCTTGTCCTGGGTCTCCCAGGTAAAGCCCTCGCCCATGGTGTGGAATTCGCACAGATCGGAGAAATGCTTGAGGATCAGGTCGCGCTCACCGGTTGACATGGCGCCCTTGATGAACTGCACGACGGCGCATTTCTTGCCGTGGGCGATGTGGCGGAAGATCATACCGAAGGCGGCGGACGACTTGCCCTTGCCCTTGCCGGTGTGGACGATGATCAGTCCCTTCTCGCCAGTCTTGGTCGCCATGATCTTCTCACGGGCGGCCTTCTTCTTCGCCATTTTTTCAGAGTGGCGGGCAAGATCCTCGGGTGAAGCGCCGGAAAGCTCGTCGGTCATGGTGTCATCCTCCAATTGTCGTTTCAGGCATCACCGCGGGCGAGCCGAGAGAGATCGAACATCGCCGAATTGCTGCGCGGCGTCCACAGCCCACGGTCGATCGCCTCGATCAGCCGCTCGGACATTTCCTTGAGCGCTGCCGGGTTCTTCTCCGCGATGAAATCGCGCACCCGCTCGTCCATGACGAAGGCTTGGTAGATCGCCTCGAAATGATGGTCACGCACAGCACCGGTGGTTGCCGAGAAGGCGAACATATAGTCGACGGTGGCGGCAATCTCGAAGGCGCCCTTGTAGCCGTGGCGCATCACGCCCTCGATCCATTTGGGGTTGACGACACGAGCCCGCACGACGCGGCCAATCTCTTCCTCCAGCGTGCGGATCACCGGCTTTTCCGGGCGTGAATGGTCGTTGTGGTAGACCGTCGGGCGGGCGCCGGCGATATGTTCGATCGCCGCAGTCATACCGCCCTCGAACTGGTAGTAGTCGTCGCTGTCGAGTAGATCGTGCTCGCGATTGTCCTGGTTCTGAACCACCGCCTGCACGGTCCGCAACCGCTCCTCGAACAGGCCGCGCTCGGCCTTGCCGTCTTCACCGGCGCCGTAGGCATAGCCGCCCCAGACGAGATAGGCTTCGGCGAGATCACTGCGGCGCTCCCAGCCCTTCTCGTCGATCAGCGCCTGAAGCCCGGCGCCGTATGCACCGGGCTTGGAGCCGAAGACGCGATAACCGGCACGGCGGGCGGCGGTCTTGTCGTCCAGCCCCGCAGCCACGAACCGCGCGGTCTCGGCACGGACACGGGCGGCGATCGGATTGTCGGCTTCGTCCTCATCGAGTCCGGCCACGGCACCGACAGCCTTGTCGTAAAGCGCGATCTGCTCCGGAAAGGCGTCACGGAAGAAGCCGGAGATGCGCAGCGTCACGTCGACGCGAGGCCGACCAAGGATGGCTTGCGGGATGATCTCGTAGCCGGTGACACGGCGCGAGACCATATCCCACAGGGGTTTCACTCCGATCAGCGCCAGCGCCTGAGCGATGTCATCGCCGCCGGTGCGCATATTGGATGTACCCCAGGCGGTCAGGCCGAACGAGGTCGGCCATTCGCCATGGTCCTGCACGTAGCGGGCGATCAGCAGTTCGGCGGATTTCTTGCCCAGCTCATAGGCGGCCGGGGTCGGCACGGCGCGGCTGTCGACCGAGTAAAAATTGCGGCCGGTCGGCAGGACATCGGGCCGCCCACGTGTCGGCGCACCCGACGGTCCGGGCGGCACGAAACGACCGTCGAGACCGGTGAGCAGTCCTTCGATTTCGGACGGGCCGGATCTGACGATCGACGGTTTTAGTCGCGTCTCGATCTCATCGAGTACGACCCGGGTTTGAGGCCAGTCTTCAGGGCAGGATGTGGTGCCATCCACAAGCTGCGTGGCAAGGAGCTCGATCCGCTCGACCGTGTCGCCTTTGGTCCGCCAGGGGGCATCCGTGAGATCGGCAAGGATGGCGGGCTTTGGACCGGTCCACGGATCGGACATGACGCAATCGAGGGGGTCGAATACGTCGACCTTTAACGAGAGCTCCACCTCTGGCCTGCCTGCCATCTCCCCCACAAGGGGGGAGAATACCATTGGCTTGCCTTGGCCTTCCAACGCTGCGTCAGGCGCAGGTGGAAGTCCCTCCCCCTTGTGGGGAGAGGTTGCGGAGGGGTTTTCTTTTCCCAGAACATCGACGGCGATCGCCCTTTGCAGGCTCTGGTCGCCGCCCTCGCCCAGACCGCGTGGCACCCGGGCAAGCGCCACCGTCAGATCAGTCAGCAGCCGGCCTTCCGGTGCCAGCCCGAAGATGTGCAGCCCATCGCGGATCTGCATTTCCTTCAGGTCGCAAAGATAGGCGTCGAGCTTTTCCAACGCGCTTTCCTCCGCTTCGCCCCTGGCGATGCCGGCATCCTGATCGAGGCCGATGTCAGCGATGAGTTCGAGGATCTGTTTCTTGAGAAGCTTCAAACGGCGCGGATCGCTGCCAGAGGCCTCGTAGTACTCATCGACCAGGGCTTCCAGATCCTTCAACGGTCCATAGCTTTCGGCGCGCGTCAGCGGTGGCGTCAGGTGATCGATGATGACGGCCGAGGTGCGGCGCTTGGCCTGCGTACCCTCACCCGGATCGTTGACGATGAAGGGATAGAGATGCGGCAGCGGGCCGAAGACCGCCTCCGGGTAGCAACACTCGGACAGCGCCAGCGCCTTGCCCGGCAGCCATTCGAGGTTGCCGTGCTTGCCCATGTGGATCACGGCATGGGCGCCGAACTCCTGCCGCAGAAAGGCGTAGAAGGCCAGATAACCGTGCGGCGGCACGAGGTCCGGCGAGTGATAGGTTTCCTTCGGGTCGATATTGTAGCCGCGCGCCGGCTGGATGCCGACAATGATATTGCCAAGGCGGGACAGCGGCAGGGCGAACCGACCATCGAGGAAGAACGCGTCTGTGGTCGGCGCGCCCCAGCGCACCGTGACCTCGGACTGAACCTTATCGGGAAGACTTTCAAAGAAGCTTATGTAATCGTTCAATGATATAAATTCGCGGACCTCGCGGTCATCGGCTGCCGCGTTCGTCGGGCCGGCCATCAGATGCGCCATCAGCGCGTCGCCATCGGCCGGCAGGCTGCCGATGGCATAGCCGGCAGCAGCCATCGCCCGAAGCACTTCGACGGTGCCCGCCGGCGTGTCGAGACCGACGCCATTGCCGAGACGGCCATCACGATTCGGGTAATTGGCCATGATCAGCGCCACCCGGCGCCCGTCCGCCGGAGTTGCCTTAAGCCGTGCCCAATTGGCGGCAAGCTCGGCAACGAAGGCGGCACGGCCGGTATCGGGCTCGTGGGTGACGATATTGGCCTCGACGCGAGTATCGAAGCGGGCGGCCGCCTTGAAGGAGACGGCGCGCGTCATGACACGACCATCGACCTCCGGCAGCGCTACGCTCATGGCAAGGTCACGGGCAACCAGCCCCTGGGAGGAAGATGCCCAGGCCTCGCGGGTCGAACTGGAGAATAACGCCTGCAGCACGACGGCGCCGCCCTCGTCCAGCACCGTCGACACCCGCTCGGCACCGGGAGCCGAAACGGCAAAACCAGTGGCATTGATTACCACGGCCGGCGGCGCCTCGGCGAAGATCGCCCGCAGCGTGTCGACAGAGACGGCATCCTTAAGGCTGGAGACGAAGACTGGCAGCGCGGCAAGTCCCTCGACTTTGAGTGCCTCGATCATCGTCTCGACCGGCTTCGTTTCGCCGCTCTGGACAAGGGCGCGGTAAAAACAGATGGCGACAGTTGAAGAGCCGGAGAGCGGTGCGGACAGGTGTTGCCGCCAGTCATCGAGTCCGATCGCGCCCCTGCCCGGCCACCAGATGCCGGCCCTGAGCAGCGGTGCGGCTGGTGACGGTTTTTCGCCATAACCGGTCAGGGCGCGGGCATAGTCGACAAAGGCCCGCGCGTTGGCATCGCCCCCTTCGATCAGATAGGCCCAGAGCGCACCAAGATCCTCGTCAGGCAGCGTCGAAAATTCGGCCAGTCCCTCATCGCGCTTGTCGTCTCCAGGAAGAACGGCGATCAAGGCGCCATTGCGGCGTGCTAGAGCGTGCAGGGCCTCCAGCGCGTAGTGAAAGTAACTCGCCCCGCCAAGCGCCCGGACCACGATCAACCTGGCATGCCGCGCGGTCCGTTCGACATAGGTGTCGACAGACATCGGATGCCTGAGGCTCATCAGGCTGGCCAGACGAAAGCTCGGACCTTCGCCTCGGGTGGCGACCGCTGAAGCAATTGCGGCCAATTCCGTATCGGCTGCCGAGAGGAAGAGGATATCCCCCGGCGTCTGGCCGAGATCGATCGCCTCCTCACCATCTGCAATCGAGCCTTTCTGGGCGAGCAGGAGATGCATGGATCAGGCAGCCGCCTGAACCGCTTCGACCACCGCGCCGAAATCCCATTCATGCAGGCCGATCACCACCAGACGGGTCTCGCGCTTTTCACCCGCGCTCCAGGGGCGGTCGAAATAGGTGTCAATCCGCGAGCCGACCGCCTGGATAACCAGACGCATCGGCTTTCCGGGCACGTCAATAAAGCCCTTGAGCCGCAGGACATCATGGGTTTCGATCACCGGTTTCAGGCGATCGACGAAAGCGAGCGGATCTGCGATCGCGCCAAGCTTCATCACGAAGCTCTCAAATTCATCGTGGTCATGATGGTGCTCATGGGCCTCGCCGCTCTCATGCAGCGCCTCGTGCTCCAGTTCGTGGTGCGACTTGCGGTTTTCGATGTCGCCCTCGGTACTTGCCCCCAGCCCAAGCAGCACAAACGCCGGCACGTCGCCATTCTTCGCCTCAATCAACGTCGGCTTGCGGTGAATGCGTTCGGCCACTTCTGCCCTCACCTTGGCTATACCTTCGGCGTCGAGCAGATCGGTCTTGTTGAGGACAATCAGGTCGGCGCAGGTAAGTTGGTCCTCGAACAATTCTTCAAGCGGGCTGTCGTGATCGAGGCCCTCGTCGAGCACGCGAGCGGCGTCCACCTTGTCATGGTCGTCGGCAAAACGGCCGGCGGCAACAGCCGCGCTGTCGACCACGGTGACGACGCCATCAACGGTGACGCGGGTGCGGATGTCCGGCCAGTTGAAGGCTGCGACCAGCGGCTGCGGCAAGGCAAGGCCGGAGGTCTCGATGACGATATGGTCGGGCTTCACGTCGCGTTCCAGCAAGCGCTGCATAGTGGGGATGAAATCGTCGGCAACGGTGCAGCAGATGCAGCCGTTGGTCAGTTCGATGATGTCGTCCTCGGTACAATTCTCCGCGCCACATCCCTTCAGCACGTCGCCGTCGACGCCGAGATCACCAAACTCGTTGATGATCAGCGCGATCTTCTTGCCGCCGGCGTTCATCAGCATGTTGCGGATGATGGTCGTCTTTCCGGCACCAAGAAAGCCAGTGATGACGGTCGCGGGGATCTTCTGTTGCAGCATGTTCAACCCTTCATTTTCAGCGGCAAGCCGGCCGCGACGAAATAGACTTCTGCGGCGCAGGCCGCGATCATTTGATGGAGGCGACCGGCGTGGTCGCGGAATTCGCGGGCCATCCTGTTCTCCGGCACAATTCCGAGCCCCACCTCGTTGGAAACAAGGATAACCCTGGCCTTGAGATTGGGCAGGAGTTCAGCGAGTTCGGCCGAGCGGGCCGCTAAATCCTGCGCCTCCAGCATCAGGTTGGTGGCCCAGAGCGTCAGGCAATCGACCAGCACGACGCGGGCCGGATCGTCGATCAGCCGGAGAAGGCCAACGAGATCGATCGGTTCCTCGTGGGTCGTCCAGCCGTCGCCGCGATCGGTGCGATGCCTGGCAATCCTGTCGCGCATCTCGTCATCAAAGGCGCGACCGGTCGCGACATAATGGCGCTCCAGCGCGCAACCGGCGGCCAGTCCTTCGGCAAAGCGCGACTTGCCCGAGCGAGCGCCGCCCAGCACGAGGATCAAGGAAGGATGTTTAACTGTCGTCATGCGGCGCCCAGCGAGAGCGGGCCGCAGACAGCGGAGAGGCAGGAAAACAGCCGCAGGGCCGCGCGATCGGGCGCAACCAAGCCGAACGGGCTTGCGGACACGAGGCCGGCGCAACGCCGCCGCAAAACATACGCGCATTCACGGGATCGGCAGATCCCGTTCTTCGATAATGTCGCCACGACAACCTCCGTGCTGGCAACCAGGGGAACCTCCCCTTCGCAAGGTGTGGGCTTGATGCCCGGCACGGTTGGCAGGTCTCCTGGCTCGCGGGTCGTGGCGCACAAAATGCGCCGGTGGATCTTCCTCGCCTTCCCGGAGTTGAATGCGGCGCGAAAGGGGGACGATTCGTAGAAGTTAGAGGCGTCCGGCCCTGGCTGATCGCGCAGCCCTCCAGTGGCTTTTCCGGCACCGTCCCCGCTTCGGATCGTCCGCACCACGCAAACAGCCATCCGTCACCAAAGTCGCTGCCGAACGGAAGACCCTCGCCGCTCTACAGTCGCGGGGTCGGCTGCGATTAGCAGTCCCGATCTGGATCCCTGCCGTCGCATTCCCTTTTTCTTTCCGCTCCACCAACCGGCAGATCGGAAACCATCCGTAACCTATGGAATAGGAGGAAGCCGAGTTCAAGTCAATCGAGGCAGGGGTTAGCCCGGCCTCGTTACAGCCATCGCCTCAGCGGCAGAAGGCGCCTGGCGGGCAACGCCCCGGACGGAAACGCGGCCGTGGATGACGATGATGCCGGCCGGCGGCAGCTCCGCCGATGATCGCGGCGCCAACGCCGAGATTACCGAGGGCGATCGCGGCATAGCGGGCCGAGTTGTCAAAACGCCCTTCAAGAACACGGTCAGGCCGGCGGCGAGCGCGAAGGCAGTGGCGGCCTATGCCGGCGGCTCGACGACGGTAGAGGTGCGGGCGCCGTCTTAGTCAGCCCGGCGATCCGGTTATTGGCAATCGCGACGAATTTACCCGTTGTGTAGGCCGCCAGATAGGCTTGGTAGTCCGCCTGGGCATTGCCGCTTGCAGCGGCCTGCCAGAGCGCCAACTCCTACTTCCAGCCCTGATCCGGCGCGGAAGGCCGCCGCCTCGGGCGGCGCGACCGGTTGCTATGTCTGCTGTGCCGAGACCTGCCCGCCGCCGATCGAAAGGCTGACCAAGCATGCAAGCTCCGTCCGTGTCAATTTTGTCATCATGTGAAACGCCCCCCAGCAATAAAGCCAGTAACGCCCCCTTCACGCAAATGCCGCAACCTCACATGCTCAAGTGTAATTGCAGTGACCCGAAAATTTAAAGTGATATACGAAAATTCAAACGGCCCGCCCGCTCTACCGTGAAACAACGCCGTAAATTACAAGCGCGCAATCAAGGCTACGCGCACGCTGTGAATACCTCTTGTCCGCTACGGACTCTTAGTCGGACGGCGGGCAGTTTTCGACGTTCGGGTCGCAAACCGGCTTCGGTTGCCCCAGCACGACCGCGGCGCTCGCGCCCTCTTCCACATTGGTCTCGACATTAGTGCCAGTCACTGCGGCGGGCGCCGGCAATGACGGCTCTGCCGTTTTCTCTACGACCGGTGCCACCGGAGCATGCGACGCGACGGGTGCCTCCCCCTGCGGCCCAAGCGCCGTTTTCATTCGGGTCGTCTGAGTGCGCGGCGCCCGAACCAGATGGCGGAAGGACGGCGATGCCAATGAGAAGGCAAAGCGCACGCGACTGGCGATTTCCTCGACAAGGCTCTCCTCAGCCATCAGCGGATCATCAGTCGGGTTGTTGACCGAGAAGCTTCCCGTCGCAACTGGATCACCGCTCTCGATCGATACGGCCGTCACAGAGAAGCGGGCGGTCCGCAGGCGTTGACGGGCGTTAAAGCCATAGCCCAGCTTGTCGATCCGGACCATGACGACAACGCGCTCGGCGCCTGCCGGCGGCCGCGTTGCGGTGATCGCCGCCGACACGCGACGATCGACCCCCGCGACGATCCGCTTGGGCACCGTCTGGTCGGCAATCACCGTCACGTCACGGACATTGTAGACGAGTGGCCGCGTGATCGGACGGCCATTGAGCAGACTGCAAGAGGCCAAGGCGCCGACCAGAAGCACGAAAAAGCCAAGCGTGAAAAAACGCGCGAGCATGAGGAAACCCGATGGATGATTCTATTTCACCAAGGGTCCCATTTTATGGTTAGCGAACCGTTAGCTCGCAGCCCGCAACGCCTCAAGCATGGCCGCCGCCGCCGAAATTTCGACAAAACGCTTGGCGCGCCGTGCCTCAGCCTCTGGATCCACGCCCCAATGCTCATCCGTCCAGTCTTCATCGAGATGAGCGAGCGCCCAGACCTCATCGACCGACAAATAACGATCCTTGAGGGCAAGGGTTAGCGTCGCCGACCCGGTCAGCGTCGTCACAACATGCAGACATGCGAGAGAAAGAGGTGAAAGATTCGGCTCCAAAGCCCGGGCGAAGGCGGCGGTCGCCTCCGAGGGCTGCTCTTGGTGGATGACGCCCTCAACCAGAATGAAGCGAGCGCCGTGTGTCTCTGCCATCCAGCCAAGCACCGGATCCCAGCGTTCACGTTGCCGCTCTACCAGTCGTTCCGGACCATCGGCCCGGTAGCACAGCATGTCGCTGCCGCTGTAGCGTACGATGTCTTCGAACACCGCCTCGGCCTGGTCGGCCACGGCATCGATCGCGGTATTGGCAAGCCGCGTCGCCGGCATACGTTCCGGATCGATCACCTCGACCTGCGCCCGCCATTCGGCGGCCACCAGTTCGGCTGCCGGGCGCGTCGGTAACACCAGCGGGTTCTTGCCCGGCGTTTTTACGCCCCGCCCGTCGAGCTTTACCGCGTACCCGTTGTCGTCCGCTTCGACCGTGACCGCCGTGTAGAAGCGCTTCGGCAGCGGCCGCTTCATCTGGATCTGGGCGCGGCGCACCGGATCCTCGTGGCTGTGCTCGGGCGTGAAGGAGCCAAAAATGTCGGAAAGCTCGTCGCGCATCAAAAGTCCTCAGTGTATAAAAGCAAGGATGTCTTCCGGACGGTCGACCACCGCATCGGCACCGGCCGCCCAGAGTTCCTCAGCATCGGCATAACCCCAGGACACACCAATCGCTGCGGCTCCTGCGGCCTTTGCCATCTGCATGTCATAAACCGCGTCGCCGACCACCACCGTGTCCGCCGGAACGAGGCCCGCCTGTTCACAGCATTCCGTCACCATGGCGGGATGCGGCTTCGACGGGCAATCGTCCGCCGTGCGGGAAACGAAGAAATGGGAGGTGAAACCATGGGTTTCAAGCACCCCGTCGAGGCCGCGGCGCGACTTGCCTGTGACGGCGCCGATCAGCACGTCGTCGCGCTCCACGAGTTTGCCGATCAATTCGCGAATACCGGGAAACAGCGGCTCCTGGAAACCGAGCTCACTGCGGACGCCGACGAAGATCTCTTTGTAGTAAGCCATCATCGCCACGGCTTCCGCGTCGGCATGCGGCTTGCCGTCAATACGGGCGATCGCGATGTCGAGCGTCAACCCGATGATCGCCTTGGTTTGCGCAACCGTCGGCTCGGCCTTGCCGAAATGACGGAAGGTCCGGACCATAACCTCGTGGATCAGAGCGACACTATCGACCAGCGTACCATCGCAATCGAAGAGAACCAGCTTCATTCGTCGTCGCCATCTCTGTCACCGTCGGATTGGTCGAGACCCAGCAGGTTCCAAGTCTGTACCATGTGCGGCGGCAGGGGCGCCGTCACCTGGAGCCGGCCGCCGTTCGGATGAGGGATGTCAATGCGGCGCGCATGCAGATGCAGCCGCTTCTGAACGCCACCCGGGAAGTCCCAATTGTGGTCGTCGATGAAATATTTTGGATCACCGATGATCGGATGGCCGATATGCAGTGCATGAACGCGTAGCTGATGGGTACGACCGGTATAGGGCTCCATTTCCAGCCAGGCGAGATTCTGCGCGGCGGTGTCGATGACGCGATAGTAGCTAACCGCGTGATCGGCGCCATCCTCGCCATGCCTGGCGACGCGCATGCGGTCGCCTTCGTCGGTCTGATCCTTGACCAGCCAGGTAGAGATCTTGTCGTCGTGCTTGCGCGGTACTCCCTTGACCAGCGCCCAATAGGTCTTGTGGGTATCGCGTTCGCGGAAGGCCGCGGTCAGCTTTTGGGCCGCGCCACGTGTGCGGGCAACCACCAGCACGCCGGACGTATCGCGGTCGAGCCGGTGCACCAGGCGCGGTTTCTCGCCCTTCTTGCTGGTCCAGGCCTCAAGCATCTTATCGATGTGGCGGGTCAGGCCCGAACCGCCCTGCACGGCCAGACCGGCAGGCTTGTTGAGCACGAACACCTTCTCATCCTCATGCAGCAGCATACGCGACAGCAGCTCGCCATCCTCGGAATGCTTCAGGTCATGCGAGCCGATCGGCCCGGTCTTGATCTTGAGGTCCACGTCCAACGGCGGGATACGCACCACCTGCCCCGGCTGCACGCGGGCATCAGTCTTCACCCGGCCACCATCGACACGCACCTGGCCGGAGCGCAGCAGTTTCTGCAACTGGCCGAAGCCGAGGCCTGGGAAATGCACCTTGAACCAACGGTCCAGACGCATGCCTGCCTCGTCGCCCTCAACGGTGATATGCTCAATGCCTGCCATAGCCAATCTTTCGGTCACTCCTGCGGAAAAACCCACAGATCTCATCTTAGGCAGGGCTTTAGAGCATTTCGGACTAAGATGGAAACAGGAAAACGACTCAGAGCAATGAACGCATCAGACCGATCCCGGCGATTACCGCGACAATCGAGGCGCCAATGCTGAGGAGCACATAGGTTGTCGCCGCAAGCGTCGCGCCCCGTTCAAGCAGGGTCACGGCATCGAGCGCAAAGGCGGAGAAGGTGGTAAACCCGCCAAGAAAACCGGTAATCAGCAAGAGCCGGAGTTCAGCGGAAGCCCCGAAACGCGCGACGACAAGCTCTGCGAGAAAACCGATGGCGAAGGAACCCGCCACGTTTACCGTCAGTGTGCCCCACGGGAAGGACGCGCCCATCAGGCGCAAGGCCCCAAGGCCGACAAGATAGCGGCAAACGGAGCCCAAAGCCCCACCAATAGCAACCAGCAGGATTTGGTTCATACCACCTCCCTTGCGACCCGGCCTTTCGACCGGGATGGGAAAGCCCACCGGAGCGAACCGGCGGGCCCATCGATCAGGCCTTGGCAGCCGCCAGGAAGTCCTTGGTGAAACCTTCGAGCGCAGCCCAGTCGGTGAACTCGTGGATGTGCTTGACGTCGGTAGAAGCCCCCTCGCGCTCGGCAAGCCGCTTGGCCATCCAGCGCTTGAAGAAATCGTATTCCGTATAGCGAAGAGCACCGGCGGCATGATGTACCATGCCCGGCGTCCAGCCGGTCTGCGCCATCAGCGCGTCAGGGAAATGCATGGCTTCCTCGCGCTCCTCGGCGAACTCGCTTTGAATGAAAAGCGACACAGATACGAAGGCGCTCGGCACCGTTTTCAGCCAATCCCGCTCGCGCTCGACAAAGTCTACGAAGGGCGTCGGATAGCGGCCGGCGTGGATCGGAGCACAGAGAATCGCCGCTTGCGGATGGTCGACACCATACTCGGCGCCAGTCACCACATTGAACAACACGGCCCGATCCCCGCCTTTTTCGACCTGGGCGGCGATCGTCTCGGCGATCTTTTTCGATTGTCCCTCGATGCTCACATAGCCAACGAGAATGATCATGCTTGCCTCCCCTCCACACCCCGCCGCCAGCTTGGCATTGGGGCCCAAACGTTATTGATCAAAACAATTTTGACCGACGCAATTTCAGCTGGAAAATGACAGATTGCACCGCAATTGCAAGGGTATCGGCAGCCCTCTGGCCGTCTGGCAGCAAAATAATTCATCGTTGAACAATGCCTCACCTATCCATAAGACTTTACTCAATTTGCAACCTTCGATTTAATAAAGCGGAGACGCGGTTGATGTAACATCCTCTGATTGATTAGCAAATTGGTGAAGCCAATGACACAGGTCGTCACAGTCTCTGCCACGACAGCCGCCTATGCGATGGAGCACGTGAAGCCGCAACAGCGGACATCACGCAGTTCGTTCTCGGACGAGAACACCCGCCTGCTCGCAGAGCAAGCAGCCACCAGCGAGGACTTTCAGCTCAGGGCTCTCCTCAACATCGTACAGCCACCAGCGCTCGCACTCTACTTCCTGACGGCCGGCCAAAAGAACCTAGCGCAGGCGAGCCTCAAGGACACGCTTGAGGCCTACAAGAATTCGGCAGCCTGACGCAAAGACCGAATGATCCTCCCGGACAGAAAGGGCCACGACCGCAACGCGATCGTGGCCCTTTCGCTTTGCCCGAAATCAGGTCCTATTTGCCGCTAGCCGGTCCAACCGGGAGCACCAGATCAACCGAACCAGCCTTTTCAAACGTCAGCTTGACCGCAACCTTGCCACCCTCGACGAAGGGCTCTTTGACCTGCATGAACATCATGTGCAGGCCACCCGGCTTCAGTTCGACGGTTTCACCGGCCGGAACAGGAATGCCGTCCTTCAGCGGGCGCATTTTCATGACATCGTCGACCATGACCATCTCGTGCAGCTCCATGTGGCCAGCGCTCGGCGATTCGGCAGCGATCAGCACGTCGTCAGTCGAACCGGCGTTCTTGATCTTGATGAAGCCGCCACCGACCGGCTGGTTCGGCAGCATGGCGCGGGTGAAGCCGGCCGTCAGTTCCAGATCACCGACCTTCACGGCCTCCATCGAACCCGGATTAGCGCCGGCCATGCCGGACCCGTCAATGGCGCCATGGCCCTGCATCTGGTTGCCATTCATCTGCGCGACAGCAGCAGTGGCAAAGAGGGCGACGAATGTGAGAGTTCTAAATACGTTCATTTTCGTTCTCCGGCGGCATCGTGCGTGATCTTTTTTCACGACGACGATCTTCCGCAATTTGCATGATTTCTATTAGAATCGAAGGCGTTAAATCAGGCAAATGCGGGGGGAGCACGGGCTCGCTGGCGAAGGATGAAACGGCGTTCACCGCCACTGCGCGCCTCTCCTAGCCGGTTTTCCAGCGAGGCGAACAGCCCCAGGAGCCAGGCACCGTCATCCGGCAGCGGCAGAACCGTCGATGAGGCAAGCGCACAGGCTTCGCAGAATTGATGCACCAGCGGATGCTTGATGGCCGCGTCGCTAATGCAGAGATCGGCAAAGGTGCCATCCGGCAGCCGAAGCGAGGCGCTCTCGTAAGCGGCTGCCATGACCTGCGGGGGCTTGTGGGCGAAGGCAAGAGACAGGATCGCGAACGCGCAAAGCACGCGCACAAGTCCGCTCCCAATCCACCTTACCTTAGACATCCAAGCCCTCCATTGTGGACGTTTCCATAACCGGTTTCGACCAAAGATCAAAGGCCGGTGCCAGCTATACTCAGAAAGTCTCATGCGAACAGACATACAAATCCTTGATCCTGGACAAACCGCGCGAGAACGGTGCCGACCGCCAGACCGGGCGATCTCTGCCCCAACGAAAGAATGAAGCGCCAGCGACAATTATTTGCTCGCTGACGACGCTTGCCTCTTGCCAAGCGGCAGCCCAGCCCGATAATTGCCGCATCCCTGCAGGGAGAAGCCGGTTCACTCCGGTGCCGAAGGAGCAACCGCCCCGGAAACTCTCAGGCAAAAGGACCGCAGGGCGTCGACTGAAACTCTGGAGAGAAACCTTCCGAAAGGAAGGGTGCGCCGAAGGGATAACAATCTCAGGCCAACGGACAGAGGGGGCTCAAGACACCGGCACATCCGTGCCACGACCTGAGCCGGCGCGCGAGCGCCAAAGACGGAGACGCCCCTTGGATCAGTCCGCCGAACTTCTCAAAACACCCCTTTACGACCTGCATCTCGAACTAGGCGCCCGTATGGTGCCATTCGCCGGCTATGACATGCCTGTGCAATACCCGGCCGGTGTGATGAAGGAACACCTCCATACCCGCGCCAAATGCGGCCTGTTCGACGTCTCGCACATGGGACAGGTAGAGCTCCGGGCCATGTCTGGCACGTTCGAGGATGCCGCCCTAGCGCTTGAAAGCCTCGTGCCGGTCGACATTCTCGGCCTGAAGCCCGGCCGCCAGCGCTACGGATTCTTCACCGATGACAACGGCGGCATCCTCGACGACCTGATGTTCGCCAATCGCGGCGACCATCTCTATGTCGTCGTCAACGCCGGCTGCAAACAGGCCGACATTGCCCACATGAAGAAGCACCTCTCCGAACGCGTCGAGGTCACATACCGCGACGACCGTGCGCTGTTGGCGCTTCAGGGGCCGCGCTCGGAGGTCGTGCTTGCGAGCCTCGGGGCCGACGTCGCCGCGATGAAGTTCATGGACGTGCGCGACGTCACCCTCTGCGGTGCACCGTGCATCGTCTCGCGCTCCGGTTATTCCGGCGAGGACGGCTTCGAGATTTCCGTGCCGGCGGACAAGGCGGAGGAACTGGCCAGAGCCCTGCTCGCCCATCCCGATTGCGAGCCGATCGGCCTTGGCGCCCGCGATTCGCTGCGGCTGGAGGCCGGGCTTTGCCTTTACGGCAATGACATCGATACCACGACGTCGCCGATCGAAGCGGGCCTCGAATGGGCGATCCAGAAGACCCGCCGCACCGGTGGCGCCCGCGAAGGCGGCTTCCCCGGCGCGGGACGCATCCTGTCAGAAATCGACACCGGCGCCTCCCGCCGCCGCATCGGCCTCAAGCCCGAGGGCAAGGCGCCGGTACGTGGTCATGCCAAGCTCTATGCAGATAATGAAGGCAGGACGGAACTCGGCGAAGTGACGTCCGGCGGCTTCGGCCCGAGTGTCGAGGGCCCCATCGCGATGGGCTATGTGCCCGCGAGCCATGCCGAACCCGGGACGCAGATCTTTGCCGAAGTGCGTGGCAAGTACCTGCCGGTCACTGTCGCCGCCATGCCCTTCGTCACCCCGACCTACAAGCGTTGAGATCACGGATGGCGGCATCGACAGATTTGACCCCACTGGCCTGACGGCCAATGCGGACCTTGCTGGCCGCCACCTGAGCCAAGACAATATCCATCGAGAGGAACATCACATGCTGAAATTTACCGCTGAACACGAATGGCTGAAGATCGAGGGCGATGTCGCGACCGTCGGTATCACCAACCACGCCGCCGAACAGCTGGGCGACCTGGTCTTCGTCGAACTGCCGGAAGTCGGCGCGACCTTCGACAAGGGCGCCGATGCTGCCACCGTCGAATCGGTCAAGGCGGCCTCGGAAGTCTACTGCCCACTCGACGGCGAGATCACGGAAATCAACCAAGCGATCGTCGACGATCCATCACTGGTCAATTCCGATCCGCAAGGCGCCGGCTGGTTCTTCAAGCTGAAGCTGAAGGTCGCCGCCGATGCCGCCGCCCTTCTCGACGAAGCCGCCTATAACGAGCTGATCGCATGACCACATCGACCGAATTCCAGTTCACCGACTACCAGCCCTACGACTTCGCCAATCGGCGCCACATCGGTCCCTCGCCGGCCGAAATGGACGATATGTTGAAGGTTATCGGCTATCAGAATCTCGACGCGCTGATCGACGCCACCGTCCCGTCGTCGATTCGCCAGCAGGTTCCCCTTACCTGGGGTGCCGCCATGACCGAGCGCGAAGCGCTCGACAAGCTGCGCGAGACCGCCAACAAGAACAAGGCGCTCGTTTCGCTGATCGGCCAAGGCTATTACGGCACCATCACGCCACCGGTCATCCAACGCAACATCCTGGAAAACCCCGCCTGGTACACAGCCTACACGCCCTACCAGCCGGAGATTTCGCAAGGCCGGCTTGAAGCGTTGCTCAACTTCCAGACCATGGTTTGCGACCTGACCGGGCTCGACGTGGCGAACGCCTCGCTGCTCGACGAGGCGACCGCCGCCGCCGAGGCCATGGCGCTTGCCGAACGCGTGTCGAAATCCAAGGCGAAAGCCTTCTTCGTCGATGAGGCCTGCCATCCGCAGACCATCGCAGTGATCCGAACCCGCGCCGAGCCGCTCGGCTGGACGGTGATCGTCGGCAACCCTTTCACCGATCTCGATCCGGTCGACGTGTTCGGCGCGATATTCCAGTATCCCGGCACCCATGGGCAGATCCATGACTTTTCCGGCCTGATCGCCCGCCTGCACCAGACCGGCGCAACCGCCACCGTTGCCGCCGACATCTTGGCGCTGACGCTGCTGAAGTCACCCGGCGACATGGGCGCCGACATCGCCATCGGCTCGACCCAGCGCTTCGGCGTTCCGGTCGGTTATGGCGGCCCGCATGCCGCCTATATGGCGGTCAAGGACGCCATCAAACGCTCCATGCCCGGTCGCCTCGTCGGCGTCTCCGTCGACGCCCGCGGCAACCGCGCCTACCGCCTATCGCTACAGACCCGCGAGCAGCATATCCGTCGAGAAAAGGCGACATCGAACATCTGCACCGCACAGGTTTTGCTCGCCGTCATGGCCTCGATGTATGCTGTCTTCCATGGCCCCAAGGGCATCAAGGCGATTGCCCAGCAGGTGCACCAGAAGGCGGTTCTGATGGCCAAGGGGCTGGAAAAGCTCGGCTATGCGATCGAGCAGGAAACCTTCTTCGACACCATCACCGTCGAGGTCGGCCATATGCAGGGCCTGGTTCTGCGCGCCGCCGTTGCCGAAGGTGTCAACCTGCGCAAGGTCGGCGAAACCCGCATCGGCATCAGCCTTGACGAGCGCACCCGGCCGGCAACGCTCGAGGCTGTCTGGCGCGCCTTCGGGGGCGCCTTTGCGGTCGCCGAATTCACGCCCGACTACCGCCTGCCCAAGGATCTCCTGCGCCAGACCGACTACCTGACGCATCCGATCTTCCACATGAACCGCGCCGAAAGCGAGATGACCCGCTATATCCGCCGGCTCTCCGACCGCGACCTCGCGCTCGACCGGGCGATGATCCCGCTCGGCTCGTGCACGATGAAACTCAACGCCACGGCCGAAATGCTACCGATCACCTGGCCGGAGTTCTCCGAGATCCATCCGTTTGCCCCCGCCGACCAGGCGCTCGGCTACAAGGAGATGATCGACGATCTTTCGGAGAAACTGTGCTCGGTTACCGGTTACGACGCGATTTCGATACAGCCGAATTCCGGCGCACAGGGTGAATATGCGGGGCTTCTGACCATCCGCAGCTACCACCTGTCGCGCGGTGATGCCCACCGCACCGTGTGCCTGATTCCGACCTCGGCGCATGGCACCAACCCGGCATCGGCGCATATGGCCGGCATGACGGTCGTGCCGGTCAAGGCACGCGACAATGGTGACGTCGATCTCGACGATTTCCGCGAGAAGGCGGAGAAATATGCCGATACCTTGTCCTGTTGCATGGTCACTTATCCATCCACGCATGGCGTGTTCGAGGAGACGGTGCGGCAAATCTGCGAGATCACCCATGCCCATGGCGGGCAGGTCTATCTCGACGGCGCCAATATGAACGCGATGGTCGGCCTTGCCCGCCCCGGCGACATCGGCTCCGACGTCTCCCACCTAAACCTGCACAAGACCTTCTGCATCCCGCATGGCGGCGGCGGTCCAGGTATGGGACCGATCGGTGTCAAGGCGCATCTGGCAGCCTTCCTGCCAGGCCATGTCGCAACCGATGGCCGTCCGGGCGCGGTTTCGGCGGCCCCCTATGGCTCGCCATCGATCCTGCCGATCAGCTGGTCCTATTGCCTGATGATGGGCGGAGAAGGGCTGACGCAGGCGACCAAGGTGGCGATCCTCAACGCCAATTATATAGCCGCCCGGCTGACCGGCGCCTATGACGTGCTCTACAAGTCAGAAGCCGGTCGCGTGGCGCATGAGTGCATCATTGATACCCGTCCGCTCGCCGAAAGCTCGGGCGTCTCCGTCGACGACGTCGCCAAGCGGCTGATCGACTGCGGCTTCCACGCTCCGACCATGAGCTGGCCGGTCGCTGGCACATTGATGATCGAGCCGACGGAGAGCGAGACAAAGGCCGAGATCGACCGTTTCTGCGAGGCCATGCTGGCGATCCGCGAGGAGGCCCGCGACATCGAGGAAGGCCGGATGGACAAGGCGAACAACCCGCTGAAGAACGCCCCACACACCGTGGAAGACCTCGTCGGCGAGTGGACCCGTCCCTACACGCGCGAGCAGGCCTGCTTCCCGCCCGGCGCCTTCCGGGTCGACAAGTACTGGTCCTCGGTCAACCGCGTCGACAATGTCTACGGCGACCGTAACCTGGTCTGCACCTGCCCGCCGATGAGCGAGTATGCCGAAGCCGCCGAATAGCGGCCTCGACTGCCCTCACATGCGACGAAGGCCCGCCCGCAAGGCGGGCTTTCTCGTTGCGGGTAGCGTGGGTCGCAAATCGGCCATCGGAACCGCCCAGGCTCTCGGTCACTGCCCTCTGGAACGCAATCGGCGTCGGCATCGGCACTCGGCGTGACCGTCTTCGACAATATCGGCCTGTGCATCTCGGCGGGCATCCCGATCGGTGTGGCGGGCTGGCTCGCTATGCCGCGAAAGTAGTCCGTAACGCCCCTCTCAGCCACCCCCTTGCGATCCTAATGTAATTTTCTATTTCTTTATTTAGTCTATTGCCTAATTGTTTCGTTTTCTATGTCGTCTTTGGCTGGGCAAGATGCGGCCAGGGCGTATCATTTCGGAACAAGGCCTGGAGGGCTGGACACGGTCCATGAACCTCGTCGCTTCAGGCTTCCCTAACGGGCGTCAGGTAAAGTGCTTCGATTGAATATGGGCATCGAGGCTGAACTATGGGAATTTCCGCGATCATGGGCATTGCCGTTTCCGGCATGCAGGCGCAGCCGACGCGGCTCTCAGCCACCGCCAACAATGTGGCGAATGCGCTGACGCCGGGCTATGACCGCACCGTGACGACGTTTTCGACGCGCCCGACCGGCGGGGTCTCCGCATCCGTTTCCACCTCAGGCGAAGACACCCTGCCCGACAGTTCCAATGTCGATCTTGCCAGCGAAATGCTCGACGCGATCGGCGCCGAACTCTCGTTCAAGGCCAATGCCTCCGTGTTCGAGACCGGCGCGGACATGTGGGACGTGCTGATGAGCATCAAGCGGGATTGAAGAACTCTCCATCGGCCTTCAAAGGCGAGGATTGCATCGACACGATGCTCTACCTTTTTCGGCGCCCCAGCACCGTGGTGCCCCTCGCCAAATTGCGTAAACGCAAGTCTCCGCACCCAAAATAGTCCAACGACACATGGTCACCCCGCCTATAAAAGGATCGCCAGCGCCGTCCTGGCATCCCTGAATTCCGTTGAATCAGGCGATAAATCGGGATTCTTGAAAGGGATTCTTATGCGCTTCAAATTGGTACTGACACTTGCAGTTACGCTCTCCACGCTCGGAGTTACAGGCGCGATGGCGCAGACCCAAGGGGATTGGGTTCTTGGCAACTACAAGGGCGCCGGCTACTGGTTCCCGGGCATTGCCGAAAAGGTCGGCAACGGCAAGGTTACCATTCGCTATGACGACGGTGACCGTGAAACGGTCGCCATTGGAGATGTGCGCCCGTATGACTGGATGATCGGGATGAAGGTCGAGTGCAATTTCAAGGGCCAGGGCGAATGGTATCCTGGCACGATCGCCTCTCTCGCAGGTGAAAAGATCGGCATCGCCTATGATGATGGCGACAAGGAAACGATGAAGACCGGCCGCTGCCGCTCGCGTTGAGTTCGTTCTTCAGCCGTGTCGGCGGCCCAATCCGCCGACACGGCTGAAAGATCAGATCCGGGGCTTAGCCGATCGGCCTTCGAAGATACCTTCCGAGCCGTGGTCGTCCCGCACAAAAGCGCCCGGACAGCCGTTACGCGACCAGCGCCCTCACCCCCATCACGATTGCCACTAGGCCGAAGCCGATCAGCACCACGCCGGAGATCCGCGACACCCAGAGGGCGAAGCTCTCCGGCAGGCGGTGATGCAGCAGCGCCACCGTGCCGCTGAGGAATATCCACCAGAGCATCGAGCCGGCGAAGACGCCGGCGACGAGCGCGGCCGCCGACCAGCCATCGCCCTGCGATGCCAGGCCCAGCCCGGCAAAGATAGCAGCAAAGGACAGGATGGTCGCCGGGTTGGTGATGGTCAGCAGGAAGGTCGCGCCGGTGGTGCTCAGCAGGTCGCGTGCGCCCACCTTGGCGGCCACGACCGGCGGCTTCGGCTGAAAGCTCTTCCAGCCGAGCCACAGCAGGAAGGCGCCGCCAAGCAGTTGCAGCGGCAAAGAGATCGTGTCGAGCAGGGTCGCGAAGGCGGCAAAACCAGCGGCAGCCATCAGCGCATAGGCGCCGTCGGCAAGCGCCGTGCCGAGGCCACCGGCGACACCGGCCCAGAAGCCGCGCTCCAGCGTACGAGAAATGCACAGCGCGCCGATCGGTCCGAGAGGCGCGGCAATGGCGAGGCCAAGCAGGATGCCCTTGCCGAGAAGAAACAGGCTCATCGTTCAAACCTCCGCCAGGGTGAAGCCGCGCTCGACGGCAGTCGAGAGCACGATCATGGTTTCGCTGCGGGAGAGAAAGCGCCGGGCCTTCAGTTCGGCGAGGAAGGTCTCGAGCCCAGCAAGATCACGGACACGCACCTTGAGCAGATAAGACCAACCTCCCGTTACATGATGACATTCCGCAACGGAAGGATGGTCGGCGGCGAAAGCCTTGAAGGCCTCCTCGCCCGCATCGTAGTCGAGCCCGACCAGCACAAAGGCAGTGACGGCCAGTCCCAACAATGCATGGTCAGCGTCCACGGTGAAGCGCTTGATGACACCTGAGGCGGCCAACCTGCGAATACGCTCGTTGACGGCCGAGGCAGATAAGCCCACTGCCTCACCAATATCGGCAAGCGAACGGCGGGCGTCTTCGGCCAGCAGAGCGGCTATTTTCTTGTCCGTTATGTCCATTTCCGCAACATATGCGGAAAATACCAATATTTCAAATGTTTTTATTGGTATTATTGTTCTAAACCGCATTTATTCCGGCGAACGATGATCTCGCCGCAAAAACAAAAGGCCCAGTCGCGGACCGGGCCTTTTGTTCTACAAAAAAGTCTGTCTCACACGTCAGCCAGCGACAGTCGCTTGCTGTTTCTGGCGAGCAAGCTCCGCCAGATCGGCGGCTTTCAACTCGACCGATTCACCACAGCCGCATGCCGAGGTCTGGTTGGGGTTGGTGAAAGTGAAGCCGGAACGCAGCGTCGTCGTCTCGAAATCCATCTGAGTGCCGAGCAGATAGAGCACGGCGGCTGGATCGACCCACACGCTTGCTCCATCGCGCTCGATCAGGTCGTCCTTGGGGTTCGGTTCACTCACCAGGTCGATGGTATACTCCATCCCGGCGCAGCCGCCCTTCTTGATCCCGACGCGAATGCCCCTGGCATCCGGTGCGGAATTCTCGACGATCGCGCGGACGCGGGCGGCTGCCGCATCCGTCATGGTCATCACCTGAAAGCCCATTTCGTTTCTCCCATCGCCACCGGGTTCAAGGTCCGGGGCTCTGCTTGGTCAACCGAATGTAGTGGCCAACCTGGCTTCTATCAATACCAGCCGATGGCGACTTGCGCTTCTTCGGACATGCGGTCCGGCGTCCACGGCGGGTCAAAGGTCATTTCCACCTCGACGCCGGAGATGCCTTCGACCGCGCTAACGGCATTCTGCACCCAACCCGGCATTTCGCCGGCAACCGGGCAACCAGGCGCTGTCAGGGTCATCACGATCTTGACCATCCGGTCATCATCGACGTCAATCTTGTAGATCAACCCGAGTTCGAAGATATCGGCCGGGATCTCTGGATCATAGACGGTCTTCAGCGCCGCGACGATGTCGTCGGAGATGCGCGCAAGTTCGTCCTGCGGAATGGACGACTGGACGATGCCCTCGCGGACGTCCGGTTTCGGTTCGCTTTCGTTGACGCTCATAGACGTTTCCTCACGCGAAGAAGGTGCGGGCATGGTCGAGCGCGTCTGCGAGCGCATCGACCTCCGCACGGGTGTTGTAGAGACCGAAGGAGGCCCGGCAGGTCGACGTGACGCCGAAACGGGCAAGCAGCGGCTGGGCGCAATGGGTGCCAGCGCGCACCGCGACGCCACGACGATCGATCAGCATCGACACGTCATGGGCATGGATGCCGGCAAGCTCGAAGGAGAAAATCGCTCCCTTACCTGGCGCATTGCCGATAATCTTCAGCGAATTGATCGCCGAGAGCCGCTCATGGGCGTAGGCCCGCAAGTCCTCCTCATGCGCGGCGATCGCCACGCGGCCGAGGCTGTCCATATAGTCGAGCGCATAACCAAGACCAATCGCCTGGACGATCGGCGGGGTGCCGGCCTCAAACCGATGCGGCGGGTCGTTGTAGGTCACGGCATCTTCCGTCACCTCAACGATCATTTCGCCGCCGCCCATGAAGGGCTGCATGTCCCTCAGCCGGTCCATCTTGCCATAAAGCACGCCGATACCCGACGGCCCGTAGAGCTTATGGCCGGTGATCGCGTACCAGTCGCAATCCAGGTCCTGAACATCGACCGGCATGTGCACGGCGCCCTGACTGCCGTCGACCATGACCGGAATGCCGCGCTCATGGGCGATGCGGCAGACGTCCTTGATCGGCACGACTGTGCCGAGCGCATTGGACATATGGGTGATGGCGACGAGCTTGGTGCGCTCCGTCAGGCATTTCTCGAAGGCCTCAAGGTCGAAGGCGCCGTCGTCGGTCACCGGCGCCCAGACGAGCTTGGCACCCTTGCGCTCGCGCAAAAAATGCCAGGGCACGATATTAGAGTGGTGCTCCATGATCGACAGGACGATCTCGTCGCCCTCGCCGATATGGGTCATGCCCCAGCCATAGGCGACCGTGTTGATCGCCTCGGTCGAGGACTTGGTGAAGACCAGTTCGTCGACCGAGCCGGCATTGAGGAAACGGCGGACCTTTTCGCGCGCGGCTTCATAGGCGTCAGTCGCGGCGTTGGACAGGAAATGCAGGCCGCGATGGACGTTCGCATATTCGTTGGAATAGGCGTGGCTGATGGCGTCGATCACTTGTCTCGGCTTCTGCGCCGAGGCGGCATTGTCGAGATAGACGAGCGGTTTGCCATAGACTTCGCGCGACAGGATCGGGAAGTCGCGGCGCACCGCTTCGACATCATAGCCTGCCCGTGTGGATGGATGATCAACCATGGCGTTCAAGCCAGTTGGAAATGATCCCTTCCAAGGCGGTGACCAGCGCCTCATCCTCCAGCTCCTCGACGATCTCGGCGACGAAGCCGTTGATCAGGAGGGCGCGCGCCGTCTTCTCCGGGATCCCGCGCGACATCAGATAATAGAGGTGGGTCTTCAGGATGTCGGCAACCGTCGCGCCATGGGCGCATTGCACGTCGTCGGCGAAGATCTCAAGCTCCGGCTTGACCGAGAATTCGGCGTCGTCCGACATCAGCAAAGTGTTGCAGGCCATCCGCGCATCGGTCTTCTGCGCATCGGGCGCGACCCGGATCATGCCCTGGAACACGCCCTTGGCGCGGTCGAATACGACATTGCGGATGATTTCCGTCGAGGTCGTATTGGGCACGTCATGGCCGAGCGTCATGGTCACGTCCGTATGGCTCTCGCCGCCGAGCAGATTGACAGCCCTGAGCTGGAAGTCCGAGCCTTCGCCAACGGTGCGCAGGTGGATCTCCTGACGCACCAGCTTGCCGCCGGCATTGACGATGAACAGGCGGAACTTGGCATCCGTACCAAGCTCGACCTTGATCTGGCCGAAATGGGTATCTTCCAGCCCTTCGGTCTGAAGGATGATCCAGGTGACTTCGGCGCCGTCCTCGATCTTCAGGTCGGCAATGCTGGAGACGAGCGCGACGCCTGCCCCGTTGGCAAGGTGACGTTCGATGACCGTCGTACGGCTCTTGACGCCGAACACGGCCGGATAACGCATATGTACCGCACCGGCGCCGTGAATGCTCTGCAATTCGATCGGCGCCTGAAGGTCCGTGTCGGCGGCAACGGCAAGCACGATTCCGTCTTGAACGAAGCTGCCGTTCAGCCGTCCGATCGCGTCGTCGGCATCACGGGCCTTGAGCCCTGCCGCAGCAGAACCGCTCGTCAGTTGCTCGCGGTAGCCTGAAGCTTCAACGCCGTCAGGCATCGCGGCCAGTTCCGCGCTGCCGTGCAGCAGGGACAGCACGGTCGCACCGGCAACGATGGGGGCCTCCGCCTTGGCGGAGGCCGAGGGGTCAAAGGCGGGCACAGCGCGAAGAAGCGCCTTGAGGTCGGTATAGTGCCAGGATTCGATTCGACGGGTCGGCAGACCGCCCCGCTTCAGATCGTCGAACAGCAGGTCACGCGCGGCCAGCACCTCGCCGTTGCCGGGCAGCCCGCCGATCTGGCTCGTGTAAGCCTCGATCAGCTGGCTTTCGGCCACTGTCAGCCGGTTAGCAGCTTGGATTGTCATCGTCGGAACTCCTTTCCGGCCCGATCAGGCCGCTTCCCCGATGATGTCGGCATAGCCATTGGCTTCCAGCTCCAGCGCCAGGCTCTTGTCGCCGGTCTTGACGATCTGGCCCTTGTAGAGGACGTGGACGGTGTCCGGGACGATATAGTCGAGCAGGCGCTGATAGTGGGTGATGACGATCACTGCGCGATCCGGCGACTTCAGCGCATTGACGCCGTCGGCGACGATCTTCAACGCATCGATGTCGAGGCCGCTGTCGGTTTCGTCGAGAACGCAGAGCTTGGGCTCAAGCAATGCCATCTGCAGGATCTCGGCACGCTTCTTCTCGCCACCGGAGAAGCCGACGTTCAGCGGGCGCTTGAGCATGTCCGGGTTGATCTGCAGCTTGGCCGAGGCGTCCTTGACGCGCCGGATGAATTCCGGGGTCGTCAGCTCGGCTTCGCCGCGGGCCTTGCGCTGCTCGTTCATCGCGACCTTGAGGAACTGCATGGTGGCGACACCGGGGATTTCGACCGGATACTGGAAGGCCAGGAAAATGCCCTTGGCGGCGCGCTCGGCCGGATTGAGATCGAGAATACTCTCGCCGTTGTAGAGGATGTCGCCTTCGGTCACCTCATAGTCATCGCGGCCTGACAGGATGTAGGACAACGTCGACTTGCCCGAGCCGTTCGGTCCCATGATGGCGCAGATCTCGCCCGGCTGTACCGTCAGATTCAAGCCGCGGATGATCTCGGTGCCGTCTTCGGCGATGCGGGCGTGCAGATTCTTGATTTCAAGCATGGTCAAATCCTTCCGGACGAATAAACAGAGGCGCAAAGCGCTTAGAAACGGGTTATGCCGAGGTCGGCGACCGATCAGCCGACCGAGCCCTCGAGGCTGATGTTGATCAGCTTCTGTGCCTCGACGGCGAATTCCATTGGCAACTCCTGGATGACATCGCGAACGAAGCCGTTGACGATCAGGGCGATGGCTTCCTCTTCGGGAATGCCACGCTGCATCGCGTAGAACTTCTGGTCCTCGGAGATCTTCGAGGTCGTCGCCTCATGTTCGACCTTGCCGGTCGAGTTCTTCACCTCGATGTAGGGCACCGTGTGGGCACCGCACTTGTCGCCGATCAGCAAGCTGTCGCAATTGGTGAAATTGCGGGCGTTTGATGCCTTGCGGTGCATCGACACCTGGCCGCGATAGGTGTTCTGCGATACGCCAGCCGAGATGCCCTTGGAGATGATGCGGCTTGACGTATTCTTGCCGAGGTGGATCATCTTGGTGCCGCTGTCGATCTGCTGATGGCCGTTCGACACGGCAATCGAGTAGAACTCGCCACGACTGTCGTCGCCGCGTAGGATGCAGGACGGATATTTCCAAGTGATCGCCGAACCGGTCTCAACCTGAGTCCAGGAGATCTTCGAGCGGTCGCCGCGGCAGTCGCCCCGCTTGGTGACAAAATTGTAGATGCCGCCCTTGCCGTCCTTATCGCCCGGATACCAGTTCTGGACGGTCGAATACTTGATCTCGGCATCATCGAGCGCGACGAGCTCGACCACGGCCGCATGCAGCTGGTTTTCGTCACGCTGTGGCGCCGTGCAACCCTCGAGGTAGGACACGTAAGCGCCTTCCTCGGCGACGATCAGTGTGCGCTCGAACTGGCCGGTGTTCTTCTCGTTGATGCGGAAATAGGTCGACAGTTCCATCGGGCAACGCACGCCCTTCGGCACGTAGACGAAGGAACCGTCAGTGAAGACGGCGCAATTGAGCGTCGCATAGTAATTGTCCGTGACCGGCACGACCGAGCCAAGGTATTTCTGCACCAGTTCCGGATGTTCGCGGATTGCCTCTGAGATCGACATGAAGATCACGCCGGCCTTCTTCAGCTCCTCCTTGAAGGTGGTGACGACAGAAACCGAATCGAACACCGCGTCCACGGCGATCTTGGAGGTCTGCACGCCGGCCAGAAGTTCCTGTTCGCGCAGCGGAATGCCGAGCTTTTCATAGACCTTCAACAGTTCTGGATCGACGTCATCGATCGAGGTCGGGCCCGCAGTGCTCTTCGGCGCGGCGTAATAATAGATGTCGTTGAAGTCGATCTTCGGATAATCGACGCGTGCCCAGGTCGGCTCCTCCATGGTGAGCCAGCGCTGGTAAGCGGCAAGCCGCCACTGGAGCATCCACTCCGGCTCGTCCTTTTTTGCGGAAATGAAGCGGATGATGTCCTCCGACAGCCCCTTAGGAGCCTTGTCGACCTCGATCATCGTCTCGAAACCGTATTTGTACTGGTCGACATCGATCTGGCGGACCTGATCGATTGTTTCCTGCACCGCAGCCATTCTCGTTCTCCAATCTCGCCGGGTCCAAGGTCCGGCAGCTTGTCAACGTTGAGGGCGCAAACCCTCCCTTATATAAGTGCCAGAGGCGTGTTTTTCATCCTCGCGGCAAGGGAAAAAATGGATTTTGCCAATTTTTCCCGGCCTTTCATGCGGCCTCGCCGGAGAGTTTCCGGCGCGCCGCAATCCGTGCGAATATCTCGACCACCCGGTCGATCTCCTCGACCGTCGTCGACGGTCCGAGCGACATGCGCAAGGCCCCCGTCTTGGCGTCCTGCCCCATGGCAGTGAGCACATGGCTCGCACCAACCTTACCCGACGAACAGGCAGCACCGGCGGAGAGCGCTACCCCTTCCAGATCAAAAGCGATCTGGCCGGTTTCCGCCTTCAGTCCCGGCAGGGTGAAGAAACTCGTATTGGCAACGCGCACCACGTCCGCGCCATGCACAACGAGGTCACCAGCCGCCTGTCGCATGCCCGCTTCAAGACGATCACGCAAGACGCCGATTGCCGCATTGCGCTCCTCAAGCCCTTGCCGGGCAAAGGCCGCAGCGGCGCCGAAACCAGCAATCGCCGCGACGTTCTCGGTGCCGCCCCGATGCCCCTTCTCCTGGCCTCCCCCACGGATCAACGGCGCGGGCATCAGGGTCTCGCCACGCGCGACCAGAGCACCAGCCCCTTTCGGCCCGCCGATCTTGTGAGCTGAGAGGAGCAAAAAGTCGGCTCTGTTCTCCTCGACGGCAAGCGTCATGCGCCCCGCCGCCTGCACCGCGTCGACGACGAGCAGGCCGCCATGCGCATGGACAATCGTCGCGACGTCACGAATCGGCTGGATCACGCCGGTCTCATTGTTGACCGCCATCACCGCCACAAGCGGCAGGCCGGTCGTCGCGTCGTGCGCGCCGAGCAACCGTTCGAGCGCCTCCAGATCAACAAGCCCGGCTTCGGTGACCTGGATCTCGCTCACCTGATCGGCGGCAAAGCGACCGCCTTGACGGACGGCGGGATGTTCGATCGCAGAGACATAAAGATGACCGATAGAAAGCTGCGCCTTGCCCATTCGGTAGACCGGCGACAACACGAGATTGGCCGCCTCGGTGGCAGTGGCGGTGAACACGACATTCGCCGGGGATACGCCGACCAACAGCGCCACATCGCGTCGCGCGGCCTCGATCAACCCTCGGGCGGCACGCCCCTCCGCATGAACCGAGGACGGATTGCCAACGAGCGTCAAGGCATCCAGCATGGCGTCGCGCACCGACCCCAAAAGGGGTGCAGTGGCGTTCCAATCGAGATAGATGCGCTTCTTGACCATTTCGCTCGCACAGCGCCACTGGCAACCAGCAAGCGCATTTTCCTTGAAATTTCCGTCGTGCTTGTCCTATGACACGTTCGACCTTGGATGGACAGCCGATCCAGTTTCGAACAGTTCTAAACTGGGTTTTATGAATGTTGACTGCCTTCGTCAAGTCAACTGGCAGCAATGCTTGTCCAGGAACCAGAAAATTTTGCACGGACCGGAGTCTCAATGCCTGAAGTGATTTTCAACGGCCCGGCGGGCCGCCTCGAGGGACGGTACCAGCCGTCCAAGGAGAAAAGCGCGCCGATCGCGATCATCCTGCATCCGCATCCGCAGTTCGGCGGCACGATGAACAATCAGATCGTCTACCAGCTCTTCTATATGTTCCAGAAGCGCGGGTTCACGACGCTGCGTTTCAATTTCCGCGGCATCGGTCGCAGCCAGGGCGAGTTCGACCATGGCGCCGGCGAGCTTTCGGACGCGGCATCGGCGCTCGACTGGGTGCAGAGCCTGCATCCCGATTCGAAGAGCTGCTGGGTTGCCGGCTACAACTTCGGCGCCTGGATCGGTATGCAGCTTTTGATGCGCCGTCCGGAAATCGAGGGATTCATCTCGATTGCACCGCAGCCCAACACCTATGACTTCTCCTTCCTCGCCCCCTGCCCGTCGTCCGGCCTGATCATCCATGGCGACGCCGACAAGGTTGCCCCGGAAAAGGATGTCCAGGGGCTGGTCGACAAGCTAAAGACGCAGAAGGGCATTCTGATCACACAGAAGACGATACCGGGCGCAAACCACTTCTTCTCCAGCCATACCGAGACGCTGATGGCCGAGTGCGAGGACTATCTCGACCGCCGGCTGGAAGGCGAATTGGTACCAGAACCGGCGGCCAAGCGGATCCGCTGAGCAAGACCACCACAATCGAGATCGAGACGCCGGCCTTTAGGTCGGCGTTTTTGTTTGCGCTAAGACCAATCCAGACCGACAGCGCGATAGCGGACATTGACAAAGGAGACTAGATTGTTCTGACTTGAACAGTTGCAAGGCTTAACAACCCGTCAGTCCGCGCACGATGCCCGAAACATTTTCCTTCAATGCGATCGGCTTTGCCGGTGGCGGCAACCGTTGCTACTGGCAGAGTGGCTTCTTTGAGGCGCTCAACGCGCGCCTCCCGCAAAGCCCGTCCTATTACGTAACGGTCTCGGCCGGCGCCTATCACTGCGCGATGATCCTGGCCGGAGTCGGAAGTCGGGTACGGAGTGCGGCCTTTTCCTTTGCCAAACGTAACGTACCCGACATCAACTGGTCGGCGCTACGGCAAGGGCGCTCGCCGCTCGTGGTCGGCAACCTCTTCAGAGAGTTTCTCACCCAACAGTTTGGCGAAGAGGAACTGAGGGCGATCAAGGCAGCCCCGCCGATGCTGATCCAGCTTTCGACGCCGCCTAGATGGATGCCCGGCGGGCTTGCGGCGCTTGGCTCGATCGCCGCTTATCAGATCGAGAAGCGCCTGACCGACGGCGCTCATTCCAAGGCCGGCCGCTATCTCGGCCTGACACCCGCCTGGGTTTCTACCCATGACCTGGCGACGCCCGCCGAACTCGTCGACGCGCTGATGGCAACCTCGTCAGTCCCACCGTTCATGCCAATCGGGCGTATCTCGGGCCGTGCTCAGCTCGATGGTGGACTGGTCGACAATCCACCGACGCTGAAACTCACGGAAACGGAAACGGCCGGTGGCAAGACGCTGCTGCTCACCACCCGCCACGGTCGGCTACCGCCAGCATCGGCGGGGCGAACCGTGGTCGGCCCCAGCGAGGACATCACGGTCAACAAGTTCGCGATCAGCGACGAGGCCGGCTTGCGCCACGCCTTCGAAACGGGCCTGCGAGACGGCGAGGTGTTCGCCGGAAGGCTGCCCTTCCTACTCTCGTCAGCTCGTCAACGGCCATTGAACATGGCATCTTGTGCGGCGCAGGATGGCAAGCGCAGATTCTAGCTTTTGAACGGTGACTAAAGACTCTATTCCCTTTTCTCATTTTCGTCTGCCTGGACAATGTGGAACGTTTTCAATCCGATCATGAGGCCCTTCAAAAGGCGCAGCGCCGCGCGCCTTCTCAAAAGGGGCAAAGCCATCTATCTCGCCGGGGACTCCTTTCCGGCCGATCTGCACATCGAAGCAGCCATCGAGGCCAGGCTGCCGTCGTTGTTCGGCGTTTGGCGAAGCCAGACCGCCCTCAATGAACGGCATGGCGCGGGCCAGTTCACGATGAAAATCCCTGAACGGCTAGACATCTTGCGACGCGAACTGCCGGATATTTCTCCGGCATGGCCAAACGTCCTTGTCGGCAGATCCTCCGGTTCGCGCGTGGCGACGCTCTTTGCTTGCGAACATCCGGTTTGCGCGGTCGTCTGTCTGGGCTATCCATTCAAACACCCGAACCGTGAACCAGAGCCCATCCGTTACGAACATCTCCGTCATATCGCCGTGCCGACGCTGATCCTTCAAGGGAGATCGGATGCCTATGGAAGCTTCGAGCAAGCCGGAACCTATCCCGCCTCCGCCAATGTCACGATCATGCCGGTCGACACCGATCACGAATTCCGGTTGGACGAGAACCAGTGGGATGCCGTCGCCGGACGGATCGCGCACTTCCTGCGCAACCTCTGACGCCGACGGAGCCATGAAGATCATGGCGCCCGGCAGAGGAGACCACCGCTTACCGGCCTGCTGACACCTGTCGTCCCCGGAAAGGTCAACGGAAGGCGCTTGAGCGAGCGTACGGCGAGATAGGCCCAGGCCTCCGCCTCCATGGCGTCTCCGTCAAAACCGGCCTCTTCCGCCTTCAGGACGGTCGCGCCGTGGCGGGCGGCGATGTCGGCCAGATCGGCCATGATGGTGCGATTGAGCCGCCCGCCACCGCCGACGATGTAGGTTTGAGGTGGATGCGGCAGATGGCCGGCGGAACGCTGAATGGCCGCCGCGGTGACATAGGCCAGCGTGCGCGCGCCATCGTGCAGCCCCGCCTCATCCAAGGCGGGCGGGCGAAAATCATTGCGGTCGAGGGACCGGCGCTGATCGGCGGTGAAGAAGGGATGGTCGAGATAGCGCTCGGCGAGCGGCACCAGCATGGATCCTTCCGACGCGATCACGCCACCCTGATCGAAGGGCACACCGGCATTGACCTCCACCCACTGGTCGATCAGCGCATTGCCCGGCCCGCTGTCGAAGGCGAGGATCCGGCCCTCGGCGTCGATGTAGGTGAGATTGGAAATGCCGCCGATATTGACGAAGCAAACCGGCCAGGCGGCCGCTTCAAGGGAGGCCGCAAGCGCTGCATGATAGGCTGGCACGAGTGGCGCACCCTGCCCGCCGTGGATCATGTCGTTGGCCCGCATATCATAAACCACGTCGATGCCGGTCTCCCGGGCAAGCAGTGCGCCATCGCCGATCTGCACGGTCAGCGCCTGGTCGGGCCGGTGCATAACCGTCTGGCCATGGAAACCGATGACGTCGATGTCGCCCGGCCCCAGGCCATGTGCCTCAAGGAACACCTTGACCGCCTCCGCATGACGAAGCGTCAGCTCCCGCTCCAGTGCGGCAAGCGAAGCCGGACGCTGCGATCGCTCGGTGATCGCCTGCGCGTCGGCCAGCCCCTTCTTCAGCTTGTCGCGGAATGCCGGCTCATAGGGCACAGAGAGAAAGGGGCCCCGCTCGACAAGCGTTTCGCCGTCAGTCGTCAGCATGGCGACATCGATGCCGTCCATAGACGTGCCGCTCATCAGGCCGATCGCCCGCATCCTGCCTCCCACAATCTCTCTCCGTCGCTTCGAATGAATGTCATCAGCGTTATTCATGGCTGAAACGGGTGCACATTTCAAAAAAGAATGCTAAAGCCGCCGGCAAATTCCCGTTAGCGATATTCTCCAGAAAGCCTGAAGGTCATGACGAAGTTCAAGTCCGATTTCCTCCGTACCATGCAAGAGCGCGGCTTCATTCATCAGATTTCCGATGAAAGCGGCCTCGACGACCTGCTCGCCAAGGAAACTGTGACCGCTTATATCGGCTTTGACCCAACGGCGCCGTCGCTGCATGCCGGCTCGCTGATTCAGATCATGATGCTGCATTGGTTCCAGGCGACCGGTCACCGGCCGATCTCGCTGATGGGTGGCGGCACCGGCATGGTCGGCGACCCCTCGTTCAAGGAGGAGGCGCGCCAGTTGATGACCGTCGACAAAATCGAAGACAATATCGCCTCGATCAAGCGCGTCTTCGCCAACTACCTGAACTACGAGAAGGGGCCGAAAGACGGAGCCCTGATGATCAACAATGCCGAATGGCTGCGTTCACTCAATTATCTCGAATTCCTGCGTGACGTCGGCCGGCATTTCTCGGTCAACCGCATGCTGTCCTTCGACAGCGTCAAGACGCGTCTTGATCGCGAGCAGTCGCTGTCCTTCCTCGAATTCAACTACATGATCCTGCAGGCCTACGACTTCGTCGAACTTGCCAAGCGTTACGACTGCCGTCTGCAGATGGGGGGCTCTGACCAGTGGGGCAACATCATCAACGGCATCGACCTTGGCCATCGCATGGGCACGCAGCAACTCTACGCGCTGACATCGCCGCTCCTGACCACATCTTCAGGCGCCAAGATGGGCAAGTCGGCAACGGGTGCCGTCTGGCTGAACGCCGAAATGCTCTCGGCCTATGACTTCTGGCAGTACTGGCGCAATACCGAGGACGCCGACGTTCCGCGCTTCCTCAAACTCTATACGACGTTGCCGATGGAAGAGATCGGCCGCCTTGCGAACCTTGGTGGCTCCGAGATCAACGAAGTGAAGAAGATCCTCGCAACCGAGGTGACCGCTATCCTTCACGGGCGCGAAGCCGCGGACCTTGCCGCGGAGACGGCCCGTAAGACCTTCGAGGAGGGCGGGCTTTCCGAGAACCTGCCAACGATCGAGCTTCCCGCTGCCGAACTTGAGGCAGGAATCGGCCTTCTGTCGCTGATCGTCCGCGCCGGTCTTGCCAGTTCAAACGGCGAGGCGCGCCGCCATGTCCAGGGCGGAGCGGTGAAGATCAATGATGCCGCGGTCAACGACGAGCGCATGACGATCGGCACGGGCGAAATGACCGGCGACGGCGTCGTCAAGCTGTCACTCGGCAAGAAGAAGCACATCCTGGTGCGCGCACTCTGATATTCATGGCGCCGGGCGTCGTTGCGCCCGGCCTCCGCCGACGGCCTTGACAGGCCAAGGCACAGGTCTGCCGACGCAGAAAAAATCGCATCTTCCCCAAAAAGATTCTCGCCCCTTCCGGCCCGATCCGGCGGCAGGGCAGAGCAATCGCGCCGCCTGCCGGTGTTTCGCAATGCTGCCGATTGGCGCCGCGTGACAGCACCCTGCAATGCGGACTGCCGGGACTCATCCTGCAACCTACCGAGGTAAATTCAATTTACCCGTTCTACATCAATAACTTATCGTGAATTTAAATGCGATTTCGGACGGAAAGTTCGCATCGATTTGTTAAAATTCGATCTAATTTCTATTCAAATCAAAATAAAACACAAATCGAATTTTATACTTGTTTTATTCTTGTTTTATGCCGTTTTGACTAAACTTAACCTCTGTTTTTACTTCGCTATTTTGCAAGCAATCAAAACATCCGTGCCATTGTCTCCTCAACACGGGGAGACGACCAATGACAATAAAAAGAACTCTGGGTATTGGACTCTTGACCATCGCAATGAGCGGCGCACTGGCGCTTCCGGCGGCGGCGGTGCCGGCCAGCATGCGCATCGTGGGCAAGGCCAATCCGCCGATCGGCCACTATGAATTCTGCAAGACCTATCACGATGAATGCGTCCCAACCGGCGGTGACACTGGACCGGCGGTCCTGACCCAGGACAGCTGGAAAAGCCTGCTCGACGTGAACTACACCGTCAACAGCTCGATCACGCCACTGACCGACCAGGACATTTATGGCGTAGAGGAACGCTGGGCCTATCCCCGGACCGTCGGCGACTGCGAAGACTTCGCCCTATTGAAGCGTAAAATGCTGATCGATCGCGGCTTCTCCGCATCAGACCTGCTGATCACCGTCGTCCTGCAACCAAGTGGCGAAGGCCATGCAGTCCTGACAGTTCGCACCGACCACGGCGACTTCATCCTCGACAACATGCGCAACAAGGTCATGCTGTGGTCTGAGACCGAGTATACTTACCTCAAGCGCCAGTCGGCCGACGATCCGGGCCGCTGGGTGAAGCTTCAGGACGGCCGCGCAACTGCGGTCGGTAGCGTCCAGACAAACTAACAGGGCTGCCGCACAATCGCGGCCGCCGCTGTGCCCTTGGCCCGGTCCGCCCCCCCGCACACCCCGTCCCCGACCGGAGCCAACGAGCCGGTCCCGCCTCAACCGGGACCGGCTCTTTTTTGTCCCAAGCGCCTCGAAGCTTGGCGCCTGCCTATTGCGCCCACAGCATTAACCGCCCGTTTACCATAATCACGGACTGTCGCCACCAGGGTCGGATTCGCCCGGCTCGGCCGCAGGCGTGACCGACGAGCGCATCCATGCTGGCGTAGGCGAGAATGAATGCATAGGACAGATGCCGTGACAGAACCGGTGCGCGATGCCCCCCTAATCTCCAATCGCTTCCTCGCGGCACTCACGGCGGTCATCGCGACGCTTGCCCTACTCTCGCTCGGAATAAGCCTGTTCGGAAAGCGCATAGGCGAGCAATGGGCACTGGCTGACCATAGTGACAGCCATGACGCGCTCGACATCACGATCGGCATCGACCGCTTGCGCCTCGCCGCCAACACGATCCGCTTCGAGGAACAACGCCAGAGCGGAACATCGGAACGCGTCGATCTTGCCCTGCTCTGGCCGGAGATGACTGGTTACACACGGGAGAACCGCCGCCGCTTCGATGATGTGTCGATTGCCGGAACGCTCGTTTTTTTGCAGTTGTCACAGAGCACCATGTCGCGCGACATGTCGGGCCGTGTCGAACCAATCTACGCTCACCTTTTCGAAGGCGCGACGGAAAGCGGCCCGCACGGACTGGCGCTTCACCGATTCCGCCACGGTACCGGCTATGACGATGAAGTCCTGCTAACGGCAAAACGGCCAGGCAAACCGGATTATGCGGTTCGCTGCCTTCTACCGACGCACGATAGCGCCGCAAGCAGCAACGACTGCCAGCGCGACATCCACCTCGGTCGCGACCTGACCGTGCTTTACCGCTTCTCCAGCACGCTCCTTGCCGACTGGGAGAAAATTGACACCGCGGTAGAGACCTATGTCGGCAGCCAGATCGTCACAGGACCGGCGTCGCGGACGCCTCAAAAGCGCGCAAATACAGCAAGGAATAATTCATTATAAACCACTTGGTAAGGCTGTTTCCCTACTCTTGTTCACAGTGGTCGCGTGGGGGTGCGCCCGATCCGAAATTACAGCATGTGAAGAGTCTCGCGGTGAACATTACATTCCGACGCCTTAACCTAGCCTCACCAATGCGCCAGTTCGCCTGTGCTGCGCTGGTTCTGTTGGCTGCCCTGGGAATGAACGCCTCGGCAGCCACGGCCGCGCCGACCTATGGCGGTATCGTGGTCGACGCCAAAACCGGCAAGGTCCTTTACAGCGAGAACGCCGACAGCCTGCGCTATCCGGCGTCGCTTACCAAGATGATGACACTTTACCTGACCTTTGAGGCGCTCGAATCCGGTAGGATCAGCCTGAATAGCAAGGTGCCGATCTCCGCCCATGCGGCATCTGAACCGCCCTCCAAGCTTGGCGTCGGCGCCGGCCGTTCGGTGACCGTCGAACAGGCGATCCTCTCGCTCGTGACCCGCTCTGCCAATGACGTCGCCACGGCACTTGGTGAATTCCTCGGCGGATCGGAAGCGCGCTTTGCCCAGATGATGACGTCGAAGGCCAGGAGCCTCGGCATGACCAAGACCACCTATCGCAATGCCAACGGCCTGCCGAATACCGCGCAGATGACGACCGCGCGCGATCAGGCGCGCCTTGGAATCGCCCTGCGCCAGCATTTCCCGCAGTATTACGGCTACTTCTCGACCCGCAGCTTCAAGTTCGGCAACCAAGTGATCGGCAACCACAATCGGCTGCTCGGCGCCGTGCGCGGCGTCGACGGCATCAAGACCGGCTATACCCGTGCGGCCGGTTTCAATCTGGTTACGTCCGCCCAGGCCGACGGACGGTCGATCGTCGGCGTCGTCATGGGCGCGCCCTCGGGCGGCAACCGCAATGCCCGGATGACCAAGCTCGTGCAGGCCTACCTGCCGAAGGCATCGCGTGGCGGCAGCGGCGACCTGATCGCAAAGATGAACACTTCCGTCGCTCCGGCCATTGCGTCCGCCGCAGAGGAGGCACCGGAAGTCGCACTCTCGGCGCCGAACCTGCCGTCAAGCGGCCCACTACCGGAAACCCGCTATGACATAGCACCTGTTGCCTATGCAGCACCGGCCAACGACAATGCGGCCGCCGCCGCCATCGATTCTGCTCGGATTACGGCTTCGCGTCCGCTTGCGGCCGAAATTCCGGTCCCGCAGCCGGCACCGGCCTACATGCCCGATCGTCAGGCCGAGGCTGCGACTGTGTCCGCTCCGGCAAAAGAGGTGGCATCGGCATCGGCTGACATCGACGAAACCACAACGGCTTCGACCCAGCCGACTTCCGGTTGGGTGGTGCAGATCGGCACCTCGCCAGATCGCCAGCAGGCCATGGGTCTTCTGCGCCAGGCGCAGGACAAAGGCGGCAAGGTATTGCGTTCCGCCACCCCCTTTACCGTCGCCTACAATGCCGGCTCGGCAAAAGTCTACCGCGCTCGATTCGGCGGCTTTGACGACCAGAAAACGGCCGTCAACGCGTGCAAGGCGCTGAAGAAGAAAGGCATCGGCTGCTGGGCGTCCGCCCAGTAAGCCCATCTCCCACCTCGAAATTTGTAATGCGTACGAGGTAATTGCAATGACATCGAACGAGAAACACTTCGAACTGGCTCCGACCCAGGACAACAGCGGCAAGGACGGCGCCTATGGGCTGCATCCGCTGCACGAAGCGGCCTATCGGATCGCCGACCTCGGCCTCAATCGCAAGCGTGGTTCGCGCACAAAGGATCTGATCGGCCTGCTGTTGTGCCATGGTGCGCGCGCCTGGCGGTATTCTCAGCCGGACGCCAATATCCACCTCCATGTGTCTTCGCACGGCGGCCGCTTCCCGGTCATGCTGCGCTTGCGCTGATCCATTCCGAGGACCCGCCATGCCGCTCTACTCTCTTGGCAATTTTGCTCCGAAGGTTCCGGCCGATGACCAATATTGGATCGCGCCGGACGCCCATGTCATCGGGCAGGTCGAGATCGGTGTGGATGTCGGTGTGTGGTTTGGTGCGGTGTTGCGTGGCGACAATGAGCCGATCATAATCGGCGAACGCACGAATATCCAGGAAGGCGCGATGGTGCATACTGATCCGCGCTTTCCGGTTGTGATCGGCACGGGTTGCACCATCGGTCATCACGCGATCATCCATGGCTGCACGATCGGTGACAACTCGCTGATCGGCATGGGCGCGACGATCCTGAACGGCGCCAAGATCGGTAGAAACTGCCTGGTTGGCGCCAATGCGCTGGTGACCGAAAACAAGGAATTTCCCGACAATTCGCTGATCGTCGGCTCGCCCGCCCGCGTGGTCCGTAGCCTCGATGAGGCCGCGACAGCCGGTCTGCGGCTCTCCGCGGAGAACTATGTCCGCAACTGGCAGCGGTTTGCCCGCGACCTCAGGAAGATCTGACGACGACGCTATCTCAGGGCGATCCGGCAGAGAAGCCTCACGCGCAGTTGGCGCAGAGCCCACGGATCTCGATCGTCGTCTTCTCGGCCTTGAAACGCCTGGTCCTCGCCCAATCGGCTAGCCGATGGTCGATGGCGTGGTCATGAAACTCCTCGACATGACCACATTTGTGGCAGATGGCGAATGCTACCGTGCCATGGGCGCAGCAATCGCTCTGCGGATGGGCGCAGGCGACGAAGGAATTGATGCTTTCCAGCCGATGCACCAGACCGAACTCGACCAACTTGTCGAGCGCGCGATAGACCTGGAGCGGAGCCCGAAAACCCTTGTCACGCAGAACATCAAGGATGCCGTAGGCTGAGAGCGGCGCATTCGACGCCGACAGCGCCTCGAACACCAGCGACTGGTTCTTGGTCAGGTGCGGTTGGGTCATGTCAACCTCGTGAGGAGTTTTCATCCCGCCGGAGACGCGGTGCCGGCAAGAGACTGAACAGGAACAGGATCAGGGCCGCGACGACGATCGAAGGGCCGGACGGTGTGTCATAGGTGAGCGATCCGAACAGGCCGAGCACGACCGCCACGGCGCCGATCAGCGAGGCAAGAACCGCCATGACCTCAGGCGTTGTGGAAAAGCGCCGGGCCGCGGCGGCCGGGATGATTAGCAGGGACGTGATCAGCATGATGCCGACGATCTTCATGGCGATGGCGATGACAAGCGCCATCAACAGCATGAAGGCGAGCCGCGCACGCTCGGGGTGAAGGCCCTCGGCCTCGGCAAGCTCGGCATTGACTGTGGCAGCGAGCAGCGGTCGCCACAGCCAGGCGATCAGCGCGAGCACAACAACCCCACCGCCCCAGATGATGGCGATGTCGGTCGTTGTCACCGCAAGGATGTCGCCGAACAGGAAGGCGATCAGATCGATCCGCACCCAGGACATGAAGGCGACCAGCACAAGGCCGATCGCCAGCGTCGAATGGCTGAGAATGCCGAGCAGCGCATCGGCCGAGAGCGCCTGTCGTTTTTGCAGGAGAAGCAGAAGCAACGAGACACATGCGGCGACAAGGAAAACGCTGACCATCAGGTTCAGGGAGAAAAGCAGCGAGAGCGCGACGCCGAGCAGGGCCGAATGAGCCATGGTGTCGCCGAAATAAGCCATGCGACGCCAAATGACGAAGCAGCCGAGCGGTCCGGTGGTGAGGGCCAGACCGACGCCGGCGAAGATAGCCCGCAGGAAAAAATCATCAAACATCGGAAGCCTCCTTCGCGGGCGTGGCGCTCTTTGGCAGGCCATCGGTTTGTACCTGCCCTCCTACGGAATGCTGATGCGCATGATCAAGGGTACCGTGTTCATGGGCGTGATTGCCATCTGCATCGGTGGCGTGGGCGTGCGCTCCATCGGGCTCATGACTATGGCGGCCCGCGGGATCGCCCGCAAGATCAAGGGAATGGCCCTCAGCGCCATGGCCATGGTCGCTATGCGCATGGCCAGCATGGTCGTCCTCATGGTGGTGCCCGTCACCGACGTGACAATGCTCGGTAATGGTACCATCCTCGTGGCGCACGCGGCCATCTGGCAGATGGGTATGGTCGTGGTGATGGCTGTAGACGGCAAGCGTGCGTCCGGCAGCCGCGCCGAACAGACGCATATATTCAGGGCTCTGGCTGACGGCATCGGGTGTGCCGCGGCAGCAAACATGGCCGTTGAGGCAGATAACCGTGTCCGTTTCGGCCATGACCACATGGAGATCGTGCGAAATCAGCAGGATACCGCAACCGGTGGAATTTCGGATCGACGTGATGAGGTCATAGAGGGCAATTTCGCCGGCGAAGTCGACCCCCTGCACCGGCTCGTCGAGCACAAGCAGATCGGGCTTGCGGGCGATGGCGCGGGCGAGCAGCGCACGCTGGAACTCGCCGCCGGACAGATGCTGAACCTCGGCGCCGGCCAGATGGGAGATGCCGACTGCATCGAGGGCCGCGACGATCTCCTCGTCATTCAACCGCACGGTGAGCGTCATCAACCGCTTGACGGTAAGCGGCATGGTCCAGTCGACGCTCAGTTTCTGCGGCACGTAGGCGACGCGCAAGCCGGGCTTGCGCTCCACCCTGCCCTCGTCAGGTGAAAGCACGCCGATCGCCATCTTGGCACTCGTTGATTTTCCCGAGCCGTTAGGACCGATCAGGGTGACAATCTCGCCGCGACTGACGGAGAAGTCGACGCCGCGAACAAGCCAGCGGCCATTGCGCCTGACACCGGCATCGGCCAGCGTGACGAGCGGAGTTTCGGAATTGGATTTCAGTGAGGTCATGTCCGCGCCGGAAATTTGCTGTTGCATGATGCTATGGCACACGTTATAGCATTACGCAATTAATGTAATAGTATTACATTACACAAACAAGACGGAGAAAATATCCATGACGCTTTCCCGACTCGGCCTCGCCGCCTCGACCGCCGCCCTTTTCCTTTTGCCGACGCTGGCGCTTGCCGCGCCGCAGGTCGTCGTTTCGATCAAGCCCATCCATTCGCTTGTCGCAGCGGTTATGCAGGGCGTCGGCGAGCCGTCGCTGATCGTCGAGGGCGCCGCCTCCCCCCACACCTACAGCCTGAAGCCCTCCAACGCCAAGGCGCTACAGCAGGCAGATGTCGTGTTCTGGACCGGGCCCGGGCTCGAGGTTTTCCTCGCGAAGCCGCTTGAAGCACTTGCCGGCAAAGCGACGATCACCGAACTCGACAAGGCGCCGGGCGTGGAAACGTTGAAATTTCGCGTTGGAGGACCGTTCGAGGCCGATGATGACGGCGACCAGGATACGCCCGGCGGTATTGACCCGCATATCTGGCTCAACCCGATGAACGCCAAGGCGATGGTCGGCGAAATCGAGCGCGTGCTGGTCGCCGCCGATCCCGAAAATGCTATGCACTATCAGGAGAACGGGGCTGTGCTGATCAAGTCTCTCGATGCTCTCGACAAGGAGATCGTGGCCAAGCTCGCGCCGGTGAAAGACAAACCTTTTGTCGTCTTCCACGATGCCTATCAGTATTTCGAGCATCGCTACGGGGTGGCGGTCGCGGGTTCGGTCGTGGTCGAACCGGAAGCCATGCCGGGAGCGGAACGGATCTCCGAAATCCATGCCAAGATCGAAAAACTCGGTGCGACCTGCATCTTCGCCGAACCGGAATTCGAATCGAAGCTGATCAAGGTGGTCATTGAAGGCACCCAGACGAAGACCGGTGTACTCGATCCGCTGGGCGCGGCACTCAAGGACGGCCCCGAACTCTATCCGGAACTGATCCGCAACCTCGCCACCTCGCTCAGCGATTGCCTGTCTAAGTGAGATATTGAGATTTCCTGAAGGCGGACTTAACGGTCCGCCTTTTTCAGCCCCTTGGATGTTATAGTATTACAAACGTAGAAAGGTTTGTTCGATGGACAAGCTTCCCGTCACCGTGCTTTCCGGTTTTCTCGGAGCCGGAAAGACTACGCTTCTCAACCACGTGCTCTCCAACCGCAGCGGGCTCAAGGTCGCGGTCATCGTCAATGACATGAGCGAGGTCAACATCGACGCAGCGTTGGTGCGCGGTGGCGAGGCGGCCCTTTCGCGCACCGACGAACAACTGGTCGAGATGAGCAATGGCTGTATCTGCTGCACACTGCGTGACGACCTGCTGAAAGGCGTACGCGATCTCGCGGCGCAAAACCGTTTCGACTATCTGCTGATCGAAGCAACCGGGATTGCCGAACCGCTGCCGATCGCCACAACCTTCGACTTCCGCGACGAGGATGGTTTCAGTCTCTCGGACATTGCCCGCCTCGATACCATGGTGACGGTGGTCGACGCCGCCAATCTGCTGGCCGACTATTCCTCCGTCGATTTCCTCTCAGATCGCGGCGAGACGGCCGGAGCGGGCGACAACCGGACGCTGGTCGACCTTTTAGTCGAGCAGATCGAATTCGCCGACGTGATCGTCCTCAACAAGATCGGCATCGCGACGCCGGAGCAGCGCGACGCGGCGTTGAAGATCATCAGCGGCCTCAATCCCGACGCCCGGCTGATCGAGGCGGATTTCGGGCAGATTGCGCCGCGCGACGTTCTCGGTACCGGCCTGTTCGACATCGAGAAAGCCGAAACCCATCCACTCTGGTTCAAGGAACTCAACGGTTTCAACGACCATGTGCCCGAAACCGAGGAATATGGCATTCGCTCCTTCGTCTATCGGGCCCGACAGCCCTTCGACCCGGTGAAATTCCAGGCCTATATCAATCGCGCCTGGCCGGGTGTCATCCGCGCCAAGGGGTTCTTCTGGCTGGCGACCCGGCCCGACTACGTGGGCGAGCTCAGCCAGGCGGGCGCCATCGTCCGTACCGGCCGCATGGGCCGCTGGTGGTCGGCCGTACCGCGCCAACGCTGGCCCGACGATCCCGGTTTCCTTAAGGTCATGGAGCCCTATCTCGACCCTATCTGGGGTGACCGGCGTCAGGAGATCGTCTTCATCGGCGCCGATCCGATGGACGAGTCCTCGATCTCGACTGCGCTCGACGCCTGCCTCGTACCGGCCGCCAGCTTCGCGCCGGCCGCATGGTCCGGACTGAAGGACACGTTTGCGCCCTGGCAATGACCTTCCGGCAAGGCCCGCCCGCACTGCCGGCTGGCCTTGCCCATTTAGCCCGGCACAAGTTCCGCGCGCTAGCATCAGGCCGATTGTTGCCAATGGCGCGGAGCATGCACTTGTCCTTTGACGACCGGCTGGCGGAAGCCGAAGCCACATTCCGGGCGGAACGCTATTCCGAGGTTCTCGAGCAGTTGGCAAGGCTGATGCCGGAATCTGCCGACCACCGCGCCGCCCAATTGCTTGGCGAGGCCTTGCTGAAACTCGACATGATCGGCGAAGCCGCCGAGGCCTTCGAGCATGCCGGCCTCAGGCGTCCGCCGGAACCCTATCCGCTGCTCTCCCGGGCGGCGCGCCTCTATCTCGACGCGGGCCGCGACGACAGGGCGCTGGCGTTGGCCATGCAGTTGCACCGTCATCAACCAACCGACCCTGCCCCAGCTTTCATTCTCGCATCCATCGGTCTGAAAACCGGCAACAAGGCTCTGGTCGACGCGGTAAAGAATCAGTTGGTCGACAGTGATGATGCCGAACACCTGAAACTTGCCGTGCGATTGATCGGCGAAGATCTACGCAACGAGAAGAACCTCGTCCTGTTTTCCAAGCTCCGGGTGCTTCACCCAGACGATCCGTTCATCCGCATGACGTTGATCGGCTTTGCCCGGGAATTCTGCGATTACCCAATACTGCTACGCGAGGAAGCTCTGCTCCGCGCAGAGATCGCCGCGGGCGATACGCGCGCGCTTGCCGCCGAGACACCACATTACAATCTGATGTGGTGCGCAGATGAGGTGCAGAACCGCCTGGCCGCCAATGTCGCCGGTCTTGTCCCTTTCCCCGCTGATGCGCCCGCTCGCCGTCGCGCCATACCCCACACCTGGGGCGGAAAGATCCGCATCGGTTATCTGTCCAACGATTTCTGGGCCGACCATGCGACGATGCGGCTGATGCGCAGCGTGCTTGCCGCCCATGACCGAGCCCACTTCGACATCACCCTCTATTGTCATACACCGGAGCGCTTCATCGGCGCGGATGACGCTGCACGGGTGCAATGGGGTCGGATCGCGCGGATCGAGGCCGTGGACGACATCGAGGCGGTGGCTGCGATCCAGCGCGACGGCATCGACATCCTCGTCGACCTCAAAGGGCATACCGGGGGCTCACGCTCCCGCCTGATGAACGCACCGGTCGCGCCGGTGCATGTTGCCTGGCTCGGCTTTCCCGGAACAGGTGCCGGCATAGATTGCGACTACGTGATCGGCGACCGCTTCGTCCTGCCGGAGACGTCCAAGCCACACTACCACGAGAAATTCTGCCGCATGCCGGAGAGCTACCAGCCGAACGATCCGTGGACGCGACAAATCCCCACCCCCTCCGAGCGGCGCGCCTATGGTCTGCCACCAGATCGCTTCGTCTTCTCCGCCTTCAACAGCCAGCGCAAGAATTCACCGGAGGGTCTCGCCCTTTGGGCCAAGGTATTGGTCGCCAATCCGCAGGCTCTGCTCTGGCTGATGGTCGACGGCACCCACGCACGCAACGCGACGGCCGACTTCCTGCGCCGCGCTGGCGTACGCTCGGACCAGTTCATTTTCGCGCCCAAGATGCCCTACAGCAACCACTTGGCGCGGATTCCGGCCGCCGATCTCGGGCTCGACAGCTTTCCCTACAACGGCCACACGACGACATCGGACATGCTGTGGGCGGGTTTGCCGGTCGTTACCCGAAAGGGCAGCAACTTCGCCTCGCGCGTTTCGGAAAGCCTGCTGAACGCCATCGGCCTGCCGGAACTGGTGGCTGCCGATGACGACGACTTCGTCAGACTTTGCACAGTGCTGGCTTCGGACAGAAACCACGTTGCGGTCCTGAAACAAGCGATTGCCGACAATCGCTTCGTCGCACCACTGTTCGACGCGGAGCGCTTCTGCCGTCACCTCGAACAGGCCTATACGCATATGGTGGAGCGGGCAAAGGCTGGCCTGGCGCCTGAACATTTCGACGTTCCAGGACTTCCACCGCGCGAAGTACCGTTCAGAACGCTGTAATAAAGCAGCGGGCGTGTTTAGCGTATCTCTGCACGCTAACCCGCCCGCCCGGTTTTGCTGGAGTCTCCCTAGAGAACGCCGCGGCGGGTCAGCAAATCGAGCACGATGGATGCCCCCTCTTCGCCGGCTGGCCGTTCGGTCTGAAGGCGCTGCCATGCCAGATCATATCCCTCGAGCATGGCGCGGCGCTGCAGGCTATCGCTGGATAGCCGCTCGGCCCAACGCACCAGGCTTGCAGGGCGGACGACATCATTGACGTATTCCGGCACCACTGCATAATCGGCGATCAGATTGGGCAGCGCACCCGTCCAGGTCTTGATCCGGCTGCTTAAAAGACGGATCAGCCAGTCGGTCTTATAGGCCGAGACCACAGGAACCGTCGCCAGCGCCAGTTCGAGAATGACCGTGCCGGAGGCGGCCATCGCCGCGTCGGCCTCGGCGAACGCCTGCCACTTGGCATCGTCGCCGAGCAAGATCTCAGGCTTGTCGGGCCAATCGGCGATGATCGCGCGCACGCGCTGTTCCTGGCGCGGAACGGTGGGCAGAAGGAAACGCGTCGGGCCGTTGCGAGCCACGAACTCGCGCACCGCGCCGCCGAATACCGGAAGCAACAAGGACACTTCCGCACCGCGCGAACCAGGTAACAACACAATGGTGTGCGGCTCTCCCGGCATCCTCGGTGCGCGCTCATTGCGCAGGTGGCGCGTCTCGACCAGTCTGGCGTGCGTGGTCAGCCGATGCCCGACAAAATGGGTTGGCGGACCACCAAGATCGCGCATCACCTGCGGCTCGAACGGCAAGACGGCGAGCACCTCGTCGACATAAGCCATCATGGCCTTGGCGCGGTACTCCTTCCAAGCCCAGACGCTCGGGCATACATAGTCGACCACCGGTAGATCGGGCAGCGCTTGGCGCACCTTTTTCGCCACGCGATGGGTGAAATCGGGACTGTCGACAATCAGCAGCAGATCAGGCTTGGCTTTGACGATCGCCTTCGCCGTCAACCCGATCAACCGGATGAAGCGCGGCAGGCGCGACAGAACCTGCGTGATGCCCATGACCGAAAGCTCGGAGAAGTCGAATAGAGACGTGAGGCCCTGTCGCTCAAGCGCATCGCCACCAACGCCGAAGAGTTCGATCGGGCCACTATGGCGCACCTTCAGCGCGGCGACCAGATCAGCGCCCAGCAGGTCTCCCGACACTTCACCGGCTATCACAGCGACCTTCAAGGGCTTGCCAGTCATTCCCTGCCTCCCGTCAAGCCGCGGTCAATGCCGATGACGAACAGGCCGGCGTCGTTGGCGGCCTTGATCACCGCCTCGCGCTCGATCACCAATGCGCGGCCAGCCTCGACCGCCACGCCGGCCAGACCGGCCTTGCGGGCATTGTCGATGGTCGAGCGACCGATCGACGGCAGGTCGGCACGCAGGTCCTGCTGCGGCTTGCAGAGTTTGACGAGCACGCCCTTGCGCCGCTGCGAAATGCGTTTTTCAGCGCGCAGATGAGCAACACGTTCCAGCATGGAATCGGTCCCCTCGACGCCCTCAAGCGCGACGATACGGCCGCCAACGCTCACCGCGCCCTGGCCAACATCAAGCCGGCCGAGCGCTTCGGCAGCTTCGGCGCCGCGTTCGATGTCACGCCAGTCGTCCGCCGTCGGCTGGATCGCGCCGATGGCGCCTGTCTCCGCCAGCAGGTCCGGCGCGATCTCGTGCGCACCGATCACCCGACACCCCTGCGCCTCAATCAGACCGATCACCATTTTCAGCACGACGTCGTCGCCGCCTGCCAGCAGGGTTTTGACCGCCATCGGCAGTTTCAGCAGCGATTTCAGATTGACCCGCATCTCGCCGAAGGCGGGCCGGCGCTTGACGCCGCCCGACAGCACCACACGATCGATGCCCTGGGTCTTCAGTAGTGCCGAAAGGCCGGCCATGTCGCCAACCCCGATCACGGCCGTGTCAAAGCCCTGCCACTGCTGGTCGGCTTCGTCCCGCAGCCTGAGGATAAAAGGATTCTCGCCCGCCAGGCGCGCCGCTTCGGCAACATAGAGAGGCAGGAAGCCACCGCCGGCGACGATAGCCAGACGGCCTTGCTGAGCCCCTGACGGTGCCATGACGATCAACTCTTGCCGCGAAACGGCGACGACAGCGCGCGATCGCTTTCGGCTGCGATGAAATCAAGGATTTCCAGGACCGGCGGACAATCGAGATATTGGTCACGAAGGGCGGCAGCGTTGACTCGGGCAGAGCCCTCCCCCTCGAAGATCTGCTTGTAGGCGCGGCGCACCTCATGGATCACCGACCGCGCGATGCCGGCGCGCGTCATGCCGACCACGTTCAAGCCACCAAGCAAGCCCGGATTGCCGTTCAGCATGCCGTAGGGAATGACATCATAGCTCACGGCCGAAAGACCGCCAATAAACGCCTGACGACCGATGCGGGTAAACTGGTGTACGGCCGCACCGCCACCGAGAATGACCCGGTCCTCAACCTTCACATGGCCCGCCAGCATGACATTGTTCGACAGGATGATGTTGCTGCCGAGTTGACAGTCATGCGCTACGTGCGAATTGGCAAGGAAGAGATTGTTGTCACCGACCACCGTCTTCCCACCACCTTCGGCGGTTCCGGTGTTCATCGTCACGCCTTCGCGCATGGTGCAATTATCACCAATCGTCAGCGTGGTTTCCTCGCCGGCGTGGTGAATGCTCTGCGGGTCGGCCCCGATTACCGCATTCGGGAATATCCTGGCGTTACCGCCAATCGTCGTCCGGCCGGTCACCACCGCATGCGGCAGCAATTCACAACAGTCGCCGAGCGTCACATGTGGGCCGACATAGCAGAAAGGACCGATCTTGGCATTTTCACCGATCACGGCACCATCTTCAACGACCGCCATGGGGTGAATGATGGCGCCTTGCCCGATCTTGCTCATTTCGCGTCCTTGCGCATGATCATCGCGCCGATATCAGCCTCTGCGGCAAGCGCCCCGTCAACCTTGGCGTCGCAATGGAATTTCCAGATATTGCCGCGCTGCTTCTGCTTGACCACATGGAATTCGACGCGATCACCGGGAACGACGGGCTTGCGGAAACGCGCGTTATCGATGGTCATGAAGTAGACGAGATTGCCACCCTCACCCTGCTTGCGCGCACAGATCGCGCCCGCCGTCTGCGCCATGCCCTCGATCAAAAGTACGCCGGGCATAATTGGCGATTCGGGAAAATGGCCTGTGAAATGCGGCTCGTTGGCGGTGACATTCTTGATGCCGATCGCCGAATCGTCACCATCGATCTCGATGATCCGGTCGACCAGCAGGAAAGGATAGCGATGAGGTAAGAGCTTCATGATCTCAAGGATATCGGCCGACCCAAGCTCGGTCTTTACCTGATCAGTCATTCTTCCCCCCTTTATGCTTGCGGCTCTCGGCTTGGCTTAGCGACGCCGCCACATCCTTTAGAAAATCCTTCAACGGGCGCGCCGGCACGCCACCGTAACGCTCGCCCGGTGGAACGTCGGCGAGAACCCCGCTCATCGCTGCGATCTGCGCGCCATCGCCGATCGTGATATGGCCGTTGACGCCCGACGCGCCACCGATCATTACGCCGTCGCCAACCTTCGTGCTGCCGGCTATGCCAACCTGAGCGACAATACCGCAGTGCCGGCCGATGCGCACGTTGTGGCCGATCTGCACGAGATTGTCGATCTTCGTCCCCTCGCCGATCACCGTATCGTCCATCGTGCCACGATCAATCGTCGTGTTGGCGCCGATTTCGACATGATCCTGAATGATGACGCGGCCAACCTGGACAATCTTTAGCATGCCGCGCGGGCCTGGCGCATAGCCGAAACCGTCCTGACCAATACGCGCGCCATTATGAATTATGACATTGTTGCCAATGAGAGCCGACTGGACGGTCGCGCCGCCAGCAATGGTGCAGCCACGCCCGATCTTCACACCTGCTCCGATCACCGCACCGGGCCCGATGCGACAGCCCTCACCGATCTCGGCATCAGCGCCAATCACAGCCATCGGTTCGACCAGCACATCCGCTTCCAGCCGTGCCGAAGGGTCGACGAAGGCAGCGGGCGAAACGCCGGACATCGCCGGCGAAATGGCAACCGGACGCATGGCAGACGGAAAGAGCAATGCTCCCGCGAAGGCAAAAGCCGTGGCAGGCGATGACGTCAGGAGAACGGGAATATGGGCAGGAATGATCGGAGCGAGCGCCTTGTCGCACAAGATGGCCGAAGCCTCACAAGTGTCCAACTCTTGTTTGCTACGACGCGATAGAATGTAGCAGATATCACCCTGCTTCGCTCTATAGACAGGGGCAACCGAACGGATCAACCGCTCGGACGCACCAATATCGTGAAGTTCCGCCCCGATCTGCGTCGCAAGCGACGCTAGAGAGATCCCCTCACGGGGCGGAAAGAAATGATTATGCTCCATCAGCCAAAGCCCCAGAACGTTACCAACCAGCAGCTCTGGACTGCAGACCTTAGAACGAGCTCGCCATGCTAAAGCGGAAGTTCTGAACCTTGTCGAAGTCTTCCTTGACAACCGGAACCGCGTAGTCGAAGCGCAACGGCCCGAACGGCGACAGCCAAAGGATACCCGCACCGAGCGACGCACGCATAGACATGTCCGTTCCGACGACACCGGCGCTATTGCTTACGTCGTTACCGTAAAGCGTGCCGGCATCAGCAAAAAACGAGCCACGGATGTTAAGATCCTGCGGCAAGGCCGGCAGCGGGAAATTCACTTCCGCCGACGCGGTGAAATAGGTCGTGCCACCGAGCGGATCACCATTCAAACGCGGACCGATACCGTTGGTCTCAAAGCCGCGCAGGTCCTTGCCACCGATCTGGAACTGATCGAAGACATTGAGATTATCGCCCGTCGAGACGACATGGCCGGCACCGGCACTGAGCGAACCGACAAGGTCCAACTCATCCGAAAGTGTCTGGAAATAACGAACACGGCCGTAGACCTTGTAATACTCGGAATCACCACCGATCCCAGCGTATTCATGCGTGAAGCTGGCGTAAATGCCTTCGCGCGGCATGGTGCGGTCATCGAGCGTGTTGTAGACCACAGAATGACCGATGATCGACTGCCTCCAAGGGCTGCCCTCGATCAGATCGATATAAGGAGCCGACATGCTGTCGTCGCCGGTATAGGGCAGACCGTCCGCACCGTAGGCACCGTCTTCCGTGTACTTCAATTCCTTATAGGTGTAGCGAACAGTCGTCGCCAGCTCTTCGGTGATAGGCGCCGTTACGCGCACCGTTCCACCGGTCTCCTCATATTTATAGTCAGAGTTGCTGCTGGTCTCGTTGCGGAATAGATCGAAGCCCGCGGCCAGACGATAACCGAGGAAATAAGGCTCAGTGAACGAGAAGTTGTAGGTCCGGCTGCTCTGCAGACCGCCACCAACGGCAACGCGGATAAACTGACCGCGACCGAGGAAGTTCTTCTCTTCGACAGAAGCCTCCAGCATGAGACCGTCGCCACCGACCGAGTAGCCTGCACCGACACTGAAAGCGCCTGTCGGCTGATCCACGACATCAACGACAACCACGACACGATCCGACGCACTACCCGGCGCAGTCGAGATATTGACCGAGGTGAAGTATCCCAGAGCCTCAAGACGTCGCTTGGCGCGGCTAATGGTTTCCTGGTTGAACGCATCACCTTCGGAAATGTCAAACTCGCGGCGAATGACATAGTCACGAGTACGCGTATTGCCACGGATCTCGATACGCTCGACGTAGGCGCGCTCGCCCTGATCGACCATATAGGTCACGCCAATCGTATTGTTCTCGAAGTTGCGATCGCCACGCGGAACCACCCGGGCGAATGGATAACCTGCGGAAGAAACACGCCGAGAGATAGCCTCCATCGACTTCTGAACGTCGCGAGCGCTATAGGTATTACCCGCGCGCGTTTCGACCAAACGCTCCAAGTCGGCACCATCAACACCTTCAACAGTGGATTCGACCGAAATATTGCCAAACTTATAGCGCTGCCCCTCATCCACCGTAATGGTGATGGCATATTCGTTACCCGACGCATCCAAGGCCACATCCGAAGAGATGACACGGAAGTCGGCGTAGCCGTGATTGTAATAGAACTGGCGCAACGCCTCTTCATCAGCGCGGAGCTTGTCCTCGTTATAGACATCCTTGCGAGTCAAGAAGGACAGCATGTTAGAGCGCTTGGTCTGAATGACCGAAGCCAGACGGGTGTCGCCATAAGCACTATTCCCGACGAAGGTGATCTTGTCGATCTTGGTGCGGTCACCCTCATTGATGACAAACGCCAGATTCACGCGCCCCTCAGCCACAGTAACAACCTGGGTCGTAACCTCAACGTCGCTACGACCAATGGCGGCATACGCCTCTTTGATACGCGCGATGTCGGCCGACACCAGACTTTCGCTATACGGACCCATCGGTTGCGTCTGCACGAAACCGCGAAGCTTATCATCCTTGATCTTACGGTTGCCGTTGAACACAACCTGATTGATCAATTGGTTCTCGGACACGCTGACAACGAGCGTACCACCAGACACGGAAATGCGCACATCCGAAAAGAATCCGGTCGCGTAAAGACGCTTCACCGACTCGTCGATATCGGCATTGGAAAAGCTCTGACCAGGCTTGATGGTGATGTTGGAGCGCACCGCATCGACACCGACACGCTGGGCACCGCGGACCTCAATACGCTGGATCACGGCAGCTTCGGCAACTGCGGCCGATGCGAGTACAGCCATGCCTGCGCCCGAAGAAACGACACCAGCAGACAGCGCGACCGCCGATACCGCGTTCAAAAATCTTGAACCAGCCTTCATGTGTATTCTCAACCTTTTTCCATTGCCCCGCAGTCGCAGACGACTCCGGCCCTGTGTGGTTTTAACGGCTTTTATCCTACAAGCAAGTACGGAGGTTAAATTCCATTTACTTCATTTACAGGCGTGACCCAATCGCCACTGTGACTTTGAAACATCGTAAACAAATCCTCTCCAACGCAACAAACCGACCTCGTCTGCGGCGCTCGCACCCTGGCCTAGCCGATTAACCGGCTGATATCGTTCCAGGTTGCAAACACCATAAGCGACAGGATCATGACCAGGCCAATGCGAAAGGCGATTTCCTGAGCGTTCTGCCCGACGGGCTTGCCGCGAATTGCCTCAAGCGCGTAGAGGACTAGATGGCCGCCGTCAAGGACCGGAACTGGCATCAAATTGAGCAGCCCCAGGGAAACCGAGAGAACGGCCGCGAGATTGACCAGCGCGACGATGCCCAAGCTGGCCATCTGGCCCGAGGCCTGCACGACCCGGACCGGACCGCCCAGCTGATCCGCATTCATCCGCCCGGCAATCAGATTCGAGAGATAGTCAAAGGTGCCGGTGACGATATGCCAAGTCTGTAACACGCCCTCGCCGACCGCCTCCACCGGCGTCAGCTCCACAATGCGGAAATTACCGCTCTGCTGGTTGGTGACGATGCCGATCTGGCCGACTTCCATCTTGTTGCCGAACCGGTCGGTGGTCACTGTACGGCGCGGCACCATATCGAGCGCGATCTCACCGCCATTGCGCCGGACCGTCACGACTACCGGGATCTCTGGCCTCATACTGATATAGCGCACGACGTCGTCGAACGTCTCGATGTGGCTGCCGTCAAGCGCCACAAGAAGGTCGCCCGGCTGAACGCCGGCTTCATATGCGGCGCTGTCAGGCTTCACCTCGGCGACAACAGGATCGGCGACCGGCTTGCCCTGAGTGCCGAACATGACAGCGAAAATGGCGATCGCGGCGATGAAGTTGGCGATCGGACCTGCAGCTACCGTGACCGCGCGCTTCCATAGCGCGGCGCCGGCCAGAGTCTGCGCACGCTGTTCCGGCGTCATCACCGCCAGTTCGTCGCCGTCGGACAGGCTCGCTGCATCGGCGTCCCCATAGAAACGCACATAGCCGCCGAGCGGAACGGCGGACAGTTTCCAACGCGTTCCGTGCTTGTCGGTAAAACCGGCAAGCTCAGGGCCGAAGCCGATCGAGAACGCGACAATGCGGATTCCCGACCAGCGTCCGGCAAGATAGTGGCCAAGCTCGTGCACAAAGACGAGTAGAGACAGCACCACAACATAGGGAAGGATATAGCCGGCGAGAAAGCCGAAGAAGGCAGAAACGTGATCCATCATTCGATCCTATTCATGGCGCCAGCCGGCCCTAGAAGCCGAAAAAGAAAGCACCGAGAGAGTCGACAGCCCCCATGCCGACAGCAGAGAAGCCTATCGCAAGAAAGAATGCGGCGAAACAGGCAAATACGAGTGCATCGACCCGGTCCATCACCCCGCCGTGACCTGGAATGAGGTGACTTGAATCCTTCACGCCGAACCGGCGCTTGATGAAGGATTCAAACAGGTCACCGATCTGGCCGGAGACCGAGAGGAAAAAGGCGAGAAAGGGTACCCAAAGATCGATCGACTGGAAAAAGGACAGTGCCACTGCAGTGCCTCCCAGCACGCCGGCAACCGTTCCGCCGATTGCGCCCGACCAGGTCTTGCCCGGCGATATGCGCGGCGCGAGCTTCGGGCCGCCGATGGCGCGTCCGACGAAATAGGCGAGGATATCGGTAGACCAGACGACCGCAAAAACGAAGATCATCGCCGCGAGACCGAGTTGATCGTCGCCACGGATCGCCGAAAGCGCGATCGCGCTCAGCCCCGAGTAAAAAATGCCGCCGGGCTGCCACCAACTCCAATGGCCGGTCAGCGCCGGCAGCACGGCTGTCAATGCAAGACCGGCAAAGAGCGGAACGGTCAGATCCGGTGCACCGAACAGCATGTTGGCGACAATCGCGGCGAGAGAGAGCCAACCGAAAGCGTGGCCCCGCATGCTCCGCTCGGCCAGTTTGGTCATCGACGACCATTCGTAATAGACGAGCAAGCCGATAGCGCCCGCCAGGATTCGAAAGGCCAGGCCGCCGAACCAAGTCGCCGCCAGAACGACAATGACCATGACGATGGCGGAATAGACGCGGAGTGTCAGTTCACGGCTCATGATTGCGCCTACGATCCCAAGGCCACTGCCGTGGCCGACAGACCGCCGAAACGACGGTCGCGGGCACTGAAGCGCTCGAGGGCGGCGAAAAACACCTCGCGGCTGAAATCTGGCCAAAGCTCGGGCACGAACATCAACTCGGAATAGGCCGCTTGCCACAGCAGGAAGTTCGACAGGCGCTCCTCGCCGCTGGTGCGGATGATCAGATCCGGGTCGGGAATATCGGCCGTATCGAGGTTTTCGTCGATCATCTGCGCGTCAATCTGCCCGGCCTGCAACCGACCGGCAGCGACTTCGCCCGCAAGTCGCGCCGCAGCCCGAGCGATCTCATCACGGGCGCCGTAGTTGAAGGCGATCACCACCGTCAGTCCGGTATTGTCACGTGTCGTCTCTTCCGCCTCGAGCAGAAGGGAGCGAATGTCGTCGCGCAGAGTGCTGCGGTCACCGATGATGCGAATACGCACGTTCTCCCGGTGCAGTTCGGCGAGGTCGCGGCGAATGAAGGTCTTCAGCAGGCCAAAGAGATCGTTGATCTCGGACTCCGGCCGGCGCCAGTTCTCCGAGGAGAAGGCAAACAGCGTGAGATAGCGAATACCGACCTCAGCCGCCGCCCGCACCGTTTCGCGCACCGCCTCGACGCCCTTGCGATGGCCGAAGGTCCGCGGGAGCCCACGCGCACTTGCCCATCGCCCGTTGCCATCCATAATGATCGCAACATGCTCGGGTACGGCGCGGTTCTCAGCTGTCGACATATTCGGTCCGGTTCAAGGCATCCAGGGCGGGCAAAACGAAACGCGCATGCTAGATCTGCATGATTTCCTTTTCCTTCTCGACGAGCAAGCGGTCGATATCGGAAATCGTGTCGTCGGTCATCTTTTGCACCTTCTCGGAAGTGGCGCGGCTTTCGTCCTGACCGATTACGCCGTCTTTCTCGGCCTTTTTAAGGCCGTCCATGCCGTCACGGCGAACATGGCGAATCGCCACCTTGGCCTTTTCGGCATATTCGTGGGCGATCTTGACCAGCGACTTGCGGCGCTCTTCGTTCAGTTCCGGCAGCGGGATGCGCAGGTTCTGGCCGTCGACGATCGGGTTGAGGCCTAGATTGGCTTCGCGGATGGCGCGATCGACGGCGTTGACCATCGACTTGTCCCAGACAGAAATGCCCAGCATACGCGGTTCCGGCACGGTGACATTGGCGACCTGGTTCAGCGGCATCCGCGAACCGTAGGCCTCAACAGTTACGGGATCGAGAATATTGGCGGACGCACGGCCGGTGCGCAGCGACGCGATGTCATGCTTGAACGCATTGATCGCGCCATCCATGCGGCGCTTGACGTCGTTGAGATCGATACCTTCGCTCATGATGAACTCCTCTTTGTGTCCGGACTACAGACCGATGCGCCGGTCGCCTGCCCTCAATTGTCGCTGACGATGGTCTTGCAACCACCGCCCGAAAGGATTTCGCCGAACCCGCCCTTCTCGTGAATAGAGAAGACGATGATCGGGATGGAATTTTCGCGCGCCAAAGCCACGGCCGCGACATCCATCACAGCCAGCCCCTTCTCCAGCACCTCGCTATGGGTGAGATGGTCGAAACGTGTGGCCGTCGGATCCTTCTTCGGGTCGGCCGAATAGATACCATCGACCTGAGTGCCCTTGAAGATGGCCTCGGCGCCAATCTCGGCGGCGCGCAATGCCGCGGCGGAATCGGTTGTGAAGAACGGATTGCCGGTGCCACCAGCGAAAATCACCACGCGACCCTGTTCCAGATGGTGGAGGGTACGCAACTGGGTGAAGCTCTCGCAGATCTCCGGCATGGCGATGGCCGACAGCACAACGGTGTCAATGTCGAGCTTGCGCAATGACGTCGCGAGCGCCAGCGCATTAATGACGGTCGCCAGCATGCCCATGTGATCGCCGGTCACGCGGTCGCCGCCCTTGGAGGCGACGGCCACGCCGCGGAAGATGTTACCGCCGCCAACCACGACTCCAACCTCCACGCCCATCGCCCGTGCTTCGGCGATATCGCTGGCGATCCGATCGGCGACCGCAACGTCGATGCCGAAGCCCTGACCGCCCATCAGGGCTTCGCCGGAGGCTTTGAGAAGGACGCGTTTATAGAGTGGCTTGGAAGTCATGCTGTATCCTCGATAATTCTGAAGCCGGATACACGAAGGGCACCGCGTTGTCACGCGATGCCCCGACTTTTCCCTAACAAGGTCGTTCGATGAAAGAACGATCAGCTTTTGGCGACAGCCGCAACTTCGGCAGCGAAATCGCTCTCTTCCTTTTCGATGCCTTCACCGAGCAGGAGGCGTGCCATGCCGGTTACTTCGATCGACGCGCCGGCGAGCTTTTCAGCGTCCTTGACGGCCTGACCTACGGTGATGTCAGGGTTCATGACGAATGCCTGCGACAGCAGCGCGACCTCTTCGAAGAACTTGCGCATGCGGCCTTCGACCATCTTCTCGATGATGGCGTCCGGCTTGCCGGAAGCGCGTGACTGCTCGATGAACACGTTGCGTTCGCGCTCGGCGACAGCTGCGTCAACTTCTTCCGAACGGATGGCGAGCGGGTTGGTCGCAGCGATATGCATGGCGACCTGCTTGCCGATAGAGGTCAGGACTTCCTTGTCACCAACCGACTTCAGCGCAACCAGAACGCCGAGCTTGCCAAGTCCGTCGCCGGCGGCGTTGTGGACATAGGTCGCGACGACACCGTGGTCGACCTCCAGCAGAGCGGCACGACGCAGGGACATGTTCTCGCCGATGGTGGCGATTGCGTCCTTGATGGTGTCGGCAACCGACTTGCCCGAAGCCGGGTAGGTGGCGGCGGAGATCGCATCAACCGAACCGTCGGTGGTCAGCGCAACAGAAGCAACGCCACGGACGAGATCCTGGAAGGCGTCGTTGCGGGCAACGAAGTCGGTTTCGGAGTTGACTTCGACGACGACGGCCTTGTGGCCGGCGCTGGCAATGCCGATGAGGCCTTCAGCAGCGGTACGGCCAGACTTCTTGTCGGCCTTGGCGATGCCCTTGGCGCGCAGCCAGTCGATCGCGGCTTCGATGTCACCGTCGTTCTCGGTGAGCGCCTTCTTGCAGTCCATCATGCCTGCGCCGGACTTTTCGCGCAGTTCCTTAACCAGTGCTGCAGTGATTTCAGCCATTGTGTGCCTCTTGTCTGTTCAGGCGGTGCCAGTCATCCGCGGGATGCCTGGACTGCACCCTGTTTGGGGGACGAAATGTACCCGGAAATGTGACAGCGTGATGAAGCAAAGCCATCACGAAAAACGATCTGCCGCCTTGTTGACCCGGCAAGCCTGGGCGGCCGAGCATCAAGGGGGCAAGGCCGCCGGGAAGCTCAAGGCCTCCAGGCGGCCGATCCCAATCGGGAAAACCGGCCGGGCCAAAGGCCCAGCCGTGCGGCACCCTTAGGCGCCGGCTTCTTCTGCAAGCGCCGGCTCGACCGGAGCTTCGGCCGAGGCGCCGATGTCACGGCCCGAAGCGCCCTGCTGGCGTGCGATACCGTCGATGGCGGCGCGGGCGATCAGGTCGCAGTAAAGCGAGATGGCGCGCGAGGCATCGTCGTTACCCGGGATCGGATAGTCGATCAGGTCCGGATCGCAGTTCGAATCGATGATGGCGACGACCGGGATGCCGAGGCGCTTGGCTTCGTCGATCGCGATCTTTTCCTTGTTGGTGTCGATGATGAACATCAGGTCCGGGGTGCCGCCCATGTCACGGATACCGCCGAGAGCCTTGTCCAGCTTCTCGCGTTCACGCTCGAGGTTCAGGCGCTCCTTCTTGGTGAAGCCAGAGGCTTCCGAGTTCAGGATCTCATCGAGCTTGCGCAGGCGCTGGATCGAATTCGAGATCGTCTTCCAGTTCGTCATCATGCCGCCGAGCCAGCGCGAGTTGACATAGTACTGGGCCGAACGCTTCGCCGAATCGGCGATCAGTTCGGAAGCCTGACGCTTGGTGCCAACGAAGAGCACGCGGCCGCCACGGGCGACGGTGTCAGACACGACCTGAAGGGCGCGCGACAGCATCGGAACGGTCTGAGCCAGGTCAATGATGTGAATATTGTTACGATCGCCGAAGATGTACGGCTTCATCTTCGGGTTCCAGCGGTGCGTCTGGTGGCCGAAGTGAACGCCAGCTTCCAGAAGCTGACGCATGCTAAAATCAGGCAATGCCATGCCTTTTCTCCTTTTCCGGTTTAACCCCCGCGAGACAAACAGCACCTCTTTCGAGGATACCACCGGCGGAACCTCCCGGATTTCTCCCGGTCGATCCCAAGCCTCGCGTGTGGAATGAGGCTGGCCATATAGCGACTTCCAAGGGAAATCAAGGGAATTTCGGCCAAAATCTGGTTTCAGCCGACCGCCTCGTTGTTTTCAGCGGCAGTCGCCCGAACCAAGCACCTCCAGCTTCGTCAGTTTACCTGTCAGCACGAAATCCCCGTAGTCGAGCGTCAAATCGCGGGAGACACCATTCTCGTAAAGCTTGAAGGACTGGGTGTAGATCGGGAGGACGTCGCCTGTCGCCTTCTCGTCAAAATAGGCGATCGATACCGGCCAATAGGCCTCTCCCGCAAGGAGACCCACGGACTTGTCCGCCGCCTCGACAGCAGTCGGCTTGTGCGACGGACCAACGACGGTCGTCGTCAGATAGCTCTTGTCGCCGTCTTCCGAGCCATCGAAGATGCGGGCCTCGAACAGCGCCTTGCCATTGCGCGCATTGTCGATCAATTCCAGCATGTGCTCGGCCGGGAAACGGCTGTCGGCCAGTTCGACCGCCCGCGGTGTCGGCTCCTCGATCTCGATCTTGACCTTGCCGTTTTCGTCGGCTGCCGCCCCGCTCACGTCCTTGTCCATCTTGTCATCGGTAAAGGACTTGGTTTCGAAGCGGAACTTGCCAGCGACCAGATCCTCGAAGGTCATGCTCTGCTGATCCGTAACGCGAACCTGCTCGCCGGTGTCGATGCGGGTGACAAAGCGGAAATTCGTCGTGTAGCCGTCACATTTCGAACCGCTGAACTCGTAGACCATGCGACCATGCATGCCCTCGATGCCGGATCGTTCGGAGGCGCGTTCGAGCTGGATGTCGTAGACCGCCCTATGCGGAACGAGACCGCCGGCTGCCGCCGCATTGGCAGTGGCGGCCGTCAGGCCGACGGCGCCACCGGCTACCAAAAGCACGGCTAAGCTCGAACGAAACATCGACATCCTCCTGTTGCACATGGCCGCGATGTTATAAGAACAGTTCCGGCAAAAGCGAGACAAGCTTTTGGTCGCAACAAGATTCTCTCAATTATTTTATGCAGACCGGGAAACGCACATGTCCGATACGATAGACGGCCGCCTCAAGACCATGGGTATCACCCTGCCGGAAGCGGCAGCACCCGCCGCCAATTATGTCCCTTACGTGATCAGCGGTAACCTTCTCTATCTGTCCGGCCAGTTGCCGATCGAAGGCGGCAAGATCGCCGTCACCGGGCTCGTCGGTACGGACGTCGCCCTGGCCGATGCCCAGCGCGCCGCAGAACTCTGCGCCATCAATATCCTTGCCCAGGCCAAGTCCGCCCTTGCCGGCGATCTCGGCCGGATCGCGCGCGTCATCAAGCTCAACGGCTTTGTCGCCTCGGCTCCCGGCTTCACCGAACAACACTTGGTCATCAATGGCGCCTCGAACCTGATCGCCGGCGTTCTCGGAGATGCCGGCAAGCATGCGCGCGCTGCCGTCGGCATGGCCGCGCTTCCGCTCAACGCCTCGGTCGAGATCGATGCCATCCTGGAGATCAGCCTGTGAGCGACGCCAGTTGGATCAAGGATCGTCCGGTCGCCCATCGTGGCTTCCACGACATGAACAAAACGGTATGGGAGAACACGCTCTCTGCCTTCCAGCGAGCCATAGACGCCGGATTTGCCATCGAATGCGACATCCAGCTTTCGTCCGACAGCGTACCGATGGTGTTCCATGACCATGACCTGCAGCGTCTGTGCGGCATTGCCGGCGAAGTACGCGAGCGCACCGCCGGCGAACTTGGCCTGCTCTCCATCGGTGGCACCGGCGACAAAATCCCGACGCTCAAGAAGGTGCTCGCACTGGTCAAAGGACAGGTGCCGCTGGTGATCGAACTCAAGGGCATCAATGCCGAACAGGACGACGGCCTTGCCGAAGCCGTGCTCGAGGTGCTGGAAGGCTATCAGGGCAAGGTGGCGCTGATGAGCTTCGACTATTGGCTGCTGCGGCAGCTTAAGGCACTGAATTGCCCTTACCCCGTCGGTCTGACGGCTGAAGGCGTCAAGCCGGAGCAGTTCACCGCGCATGAGGAGGCGATGCAGCTTGGCCTTGATTTCATCTCCTACTGCGTACCGCACCTTCCCAACAGCTTCGTTACGGCGCAGCGGGAACGCGGAATTCCGGTGATTACCTGGACGGTCAGGGATGAAACCATGCGTGCGCATACCTATACTTATGCGGACCAGATGACCTTCGAGGGTTTCGACCCCCGTGAGGTCGCCAGCGTATAACGAGAGCAGTATGCCGGGAGACATGACGATCCGGATTGAAGGATCCTTTTGCCAGATTGCTCCTGGACGCTGGGCCATGCTTGGTGGAGGCAGCCGCGGCGCGGACGGCTACAATCCGTTCGCCTCGCACGCCTTCCTGTCATCCCTTGAGGACTCGGGCTCGGCCGTGGCCGAGAGCGGCTGGCTCGGTCATCATCTTCTACTCGAAAACGACGCCGGCGAATTGCTCGGCGCTATTCCCTGCTACCTGAAGAGCCATAGCCGCGGCGAATATGTTTTCGACCAGGGCTGGGCCGACGCCTTCGAGCGGGCCGGCGGGCGTTACTATCCGAAACTGCAGAGCGCCTTCCCGTTCACCCCTGCAACGGGGCCGAGATTGATGGTGGCGCAGGGCCATGATCCTGAGAAGATCAGGCCATTGCTCGCGGCAGGCCTGCGCCAGGTGACCGACGAACTCGGCGTGTCTTCCGCGCATGTCACCTTCCTGCCGCAGGACGAGTTGCCAGCCTTTGCCGCCGGCGGTTATCTGCATCGCACCGACCAGCAGTTCCATTTCCTCAATCCCGGATACCGCGATCACGACGATTTCCTCGACACGCTCGCCTCGCGCAAGCGCAAGGCGCTGAAAAAGGAACGCCGCGCGGCGCTGGAGAACGGTATCTCGATTGACTGGCTGACCGGCTCCGACCTCACGGAGGACATCTGGGACCAGTTCTTCGCCTTCTATATGGACACCGGCAGCCGCAAATGGGGCAAACCCTATCTGACCCGGGACTTCTACTCGCTGATCGGCGAGCGCATGGCCGACGACATTTTGCTGGTGATGGCCAGACGCGAGGGACGCTATGTGGCCGGCGCAATCAACTTCATCGGCGCCGACGCCCTTTACGGCCGGCACTGGGGCTGCATCGAGGACCACCCCTATCTGCATTTCGAGGTCTGCTATCATCAGGCGATCGACTTCGCCCTGTCGCGCGGACTGAAGCGGGTCGAGGCGGGCGCGCAGGGCGAACATAAGCTGGCGCGCGGCTACCAGCCGGTCACGACCCATTCAGCGCATTATATTGCCCACCCAGGCCTGCGTCAGGCCGTGTCCGATTATCTCGCGCAAGAACGGCGCGAGGTCGAGCAAATGGCCGAGATCCTTGGCGAACATACTCCGTTCCGCCGCGGCGAACGGCAGCAACGCGATGGCGAGAGCGACGAATAGGCCGCTTGATCATCGCGCGCCCGCTGCCTTAACTACGGTCAAACCTCAGGAGATTCCCTATGACCAGCCCCGCCTATGATCCGAACAACATCTTCGCCAAGATCCTGAAGGGCGAGATCCCGTCCGTGAAGCTCTACGAGGACGACGACACACTCGCCTTCATGGATGTCATGCCCCAGGCGACCGGACATCTTCTGGTCATCCCGAAGACCGGATCGCGCAACCTGCTCGACGCCGATCCGGCGGTCCTCGTCAAGCTGATCCCGGTGGTACAGAAACTCGCCAACGCCGCCAAGCAGGCCTTCGAGGCCGACGGCGTTTTCGTCGCCCAGTTCAACGAAGCAGCAGCCGGCCAGACCGTCTACCACTTGCATTTTCACGTCATCCCGCGCCACGAGGGTGTGCCGCTCAAGCCGCATTCCGGCAAGATGGAAGACATCGAGGTGTTGAAGGCCAACGCAGAGAAGATCAAGGCAGCGCTCTAAGCGCGAGCCTGCCCCGCCTTCCCCACCACTCAAGAGTCGCGGAAGGCGGCGAAATCCCCTTAACCGTGACCACTCCTTACCTCACTCCGGATCGCGATAGCCGTTGCGCTCCGGGAATGGCCAGTCCTTCAACAGGTCCATGTCCGGCCTGAAAACCTCGACCTTCAGCGGATAGCAGATGGCGGTATCACTCGAGTGCTGGGCGCTGCAATCGCCGCCCGGGCACGCCGACAGGCCACCCAAGAGATCGATTTCGGCGAAGAACTCGATGTAGTCACCCGGACGCACCGGGCTTGCCTTCATGAAGTACTGGTGCGTGTCAGCAGTAAACCCCGTGCACATGAAGACATTCAGCACGTCGTGCACCAAGGGCTCTGCCTCCGCGAATGACATGCCTTTTGCACCGGCCAGCGCGCGGGTCAGGTTGGAATGGCAGCAATGGTGATAATCTCCGCCCGACAGGAGCCTGCTGGTGTAGGGATCGCAGCGGGTGCCGATCACGTCGTGAACACTGCCGCCAAATTCGTCGAAACCGTACCAGCCGAGTGTGTCGTGCGTGATCGTCGCCATCGGACGCAAATTGGGCAAAGTGCTCCACAGGCGGTTTCCGGTTGTCACATGCGTGGCATGCAGCGCCCGTGTCTTGCCGCTGAAGAAGCGTTCGGTCAGATCATCGGCGTTCCACAGATTAAGGTCGCCGACCTGGGGACCGTCGATACTCAGAATGCGAAAGAAATGCCCCTTGGGGACAGAAAAGGTCGCGCCCTCGCGCGGCGGCACCACGATATCGCCGATCTTCTCCAGCGTGGTACGCAAGCGATCGATCAGATCCATATCAGGCTCCGGCAGCGTTCCGTTCGGATAGCAGATCACGGGCTTGACCGCGCGGCGTTCGGCGGCATCGGCGGGGGCTTCTAAAGGCCTGGACGACGACATGGCATTTCCTGTGGTTGCCGAATTCACTTTATCTCACCACCATGACATGGGCGGGATCGCAGCACGCGTTCGATTGCGTCTCGCGCCTTGCCCCACAGCGGCGGCAGTCAAAGAATCGCCAGCCCGAACGAGAGCAAAGCGAGTGGCACAACCACACCAACCACAACCTTCTGGCCGCTAACCAGAAAGGCGGCAAAACCGATGATCGCTGCGCCAAGGCGCAGCCAGAGTGGGGAGTCGGCCAAGCTTCCAGTCGGGAAGACGATCAGCTTGGCGGTCACGGCCATGACCAGCGCGGTGGCGACCGCCCTCACCCAGCTCAACGCCTCCGAGCCTTCGGCGAGACGGTTTCCGACGAGGACGCCGAGCCAGCGCCATAGATCGGTGGCAAACCACCCGGCGAACAGGATGACGCCATAGGGCCAGAGATCGGCGGCGGTCATGGCTCATCTCCCTTCCCTGCGCCGGTAAACACGCGCCGGCGCATCACGTAGCGGTCAATCAGATAGGCAAGCGTTCCGCCGCCGATGCCGGCGATCAGGATATCTATTCCGGGGGTGAGAACAGCGAGCAATGGCCCTGCCAAGACGCCGATAACAAAGGCGACCCTCACCACGGAATGGCGGGCAGAAGCCCAGATGGAACCGACGAAATAAACCGGCGTCAGGAAGAACAGGACGCCGGCGACAGCCGGCGGGAAGGTCGCGACCAATCCGTAGCTCAAACCGACAAGGATGGTGTTGGCGGCAACGAGCGTCAGGCCGAAACCGGCGAAATAGGCGACGCGCGCCGGACGCGGAACGTTCTTCAGCGAGCCCGTGGCAAAGACCCAGGCCGTAATGGCGACGAAATGCGACAGGACCAGCAAAAGCCAGGTCGGAGTGCGAGGGCCGCGCAGTTCCGGCACAAGCGAGGCGACCATGGGCATCATGCGGATGGAAGAAAGCGTGACCGCCAGAAACATCGCCAGGACATTGGCGCCGCTCGCCATCATGCCAATCAGGATCATCTTTGCCGGCAACGCCCAGATCATAGCCGTCATGAACATGGCCTCGCTGCGACTGATACCCGATTCGAGCGCAAAGGCGCTGAAGCCGACAAAGGAGGTCATCAGGATGAAGGCCGGCAGGGAGAAAATGCCGCGCGCACCCGCAAGGAACCAGCGCAAGGAGGCGACATCGGTTTGGGATGATGGCATCGGCAGATCCGGCGCAGGAGGTAACGGGACGGCCAGACGACCGGAATGACTAAGAGACAGGACGTATACCGCCGATATCCGGCTCGATACAGAGGCTTTCGCTACCGTCCGGATGTTGCTACCGCATTCCGTCCGGCCCGCCGCTGACGGTGATCATCAGCCAACCATTGCCTCGACGCTTGTAGACCTCGGTCCAACGTCCGCCGACGTGCCTTGTGGTTCCGTCGTCCGCTTCCACATCGGCCTCGTAGCTGTAGTGGACAACGCCGACCTCCTGGTCGAAGATCGTGATTTTCAGCGGCTTCAGCCGATAGCGCAGCACGCGCGGCGTCCCCGGCCCGACCGAGGCGACCGCAGCCTCGTAATCGTGGACAAGGTCGAGGCCGGTCACCCAGCCCGAATAATCGCGATGCAGCAGCTTGCGGACAGGACCTGCCTCCCGGCGGCGTGCGATTTCCCAAAGCTCCGTCACATGCTCCCAGAGGTCACGCTCATCCTGCGAAAAGTGTTGCGCTCCCTGTTCCTTGATATCCATCCTGCCACCCCGCTTTATCAATTCTCCCTGGTCGAACGCTAGCGCTGCGCCGATGCTTGTCGCAAGGCCGATGGATCCCATTCGAGGAACATTCACGAGAACGTCACCATCAAATGGAAAACCCCTCGCGGCATAGCCGCGAGGGGGCATCTATCAATCTTGTCAATGAACGAAAAAGACCCGCCGCAAGCTCGCGGCCAAGGCGCCTACTTCTTCTTCGGCACCTTAGGCACGGAGCTGCGTTTGGCCACCGTCTTTTCGGAGGTCGCCTGGTCCGCACCGCTGGCTGCTTTCGGCTTGGACCTGGCCTTACGAGGCTTGGCCGAAGCCTCGCCTTCGCTCTCGACCAGTTCGGCCTCGGGCTTCGGCTTGACAGGAACGGCATCGGAAAGCGCCTCGAGATCGAGCACGTCCGCCCCGTTCTCGTCCTTCTTCACGCCGACCTTGACCAGGCCGCCCTTCTTCAGCTTGCCGAACAGGATCTCGTTGGCGAGCGGTTTCTTGATGTACTCCTGAATGACCCGCGACAGCGGCCGGGCGCCCATCTTCTCGTCGTAGCCCCGCGTCGCAAGCCATGCGATCGCCTCCTCGGAGAGGTCGAACGTGACATTGCGCTCGGACAACTGAGCTTCCAACTGCATGACGAACTTCTGCACGACCTGATGGATGACCTCGGTCGGCAGCGGCGCGAACTGGATGATCGCGTCGAGACGGTTGCGGAATTCCGGCGTGAACAGGCGGTTCAGCGCCTCCTCGTCCTCACCGGTACGCTTGGACGAGCCGAAGCCGATGGCGGCCTTGGCCATTTCCGCAGCGCCCGCATTGGTCGTCATGATCAGGATGACGTTGCGGAAGTCGATCTTCTTGCCGTTGTGGTCGGTCAGCGAGCCATGGTCCATCACCTGCAACAGGATGTTGTAGATGTCCGGATGGGCCTTCTCGATTTCGTCGAGCAGCACGACACAATGGGGATGCTGATCGACGCCATCGGTCAAGAGTCCTCCCTGATCGAAGCCGACATAGCCGGGAGGTGCGCCGAGCAGACGCGAAACCGTATGCCGCTCCATGTATTCCGACATGTCGAAGCGCAGGAGTTCAACGCCGAGCGAGGCAGCGAGCTGTTTGGCGACTTCCGTCTTGCCAACACCGGTCGGGCCGGAGAAGACGTAGGAACCAATAGGTTTGTTCGGTTCGCGAAGGCCGGCGCGGGCCAGCTTGATCGCTGTCGACAGCGCCTCGATCGCCGCGTCCTGGCCATAGACGACCGAACGCAGTTCCTTATCCAGGTTGGCGAGAACCATCTCGTCGTCCTTGGAAACGGTCTTGGCTGGAATGCGGGCCATCGTCGCGATGGTCGCCTCGATCTCCTTTTCGGTGATCAACTTGCGGCGCTTTGACGCCGGCAGCAGCATCTGCGCCGCACCAGTTTCGTCGATCACGTCGATCGCCTTGTCCGGAAGCTTCCGGTCGGAAATGTAACGGGCCGAGAGCTCGACCGCCGACTTGATCGCCTCGTTCGTGTACTTCAGCTTGTGATAGTCCTCGAAATAGGGCTTCAGGCCCTTCATGATCTCGATCGCATCCTCGATGGTCGGCTCGCTGACGTCGATCTTCTGGAAACGGCGAACGAGGGCCCGGTCCTTCTCGAAGAATTGGCGGTACTCCTTGTAGGTGGTCGAACCGATGCAGCGGATCGCACCCGAAGAGAGCGCCGGCTTCAGCAAGTTCGACGCATCCATGGCGCCGCCGGAGGTGGCACCAGCGCCGATCACGGTATGGATCTCGTCGATGAACAGCACGGCGCCCGGATAGTCCTCAAGCTCCTTGACGACCTGCTTCAGACGCTCCTCGAAGTCGCCGCGATAGCGGGTGCCAGCCAGTAGCGTGCCCATGTCGAGCGAGAAGATCGTCGCGTCCTTCAGCGCGTCGGGAACCTTGCCCTCGACGATGCGCTTGGCCAGACCCTCGGCGATCGCCGTCTTGCCGACGCCCGGGTCGCCGACATAAAGCGGATTGTTCTTGGAACGGCGGCAAAGCACCTGGATCGTCCGGTTGACCTCGTTGTGGCGGCCGATCAGCGGGTCGATCTTGCCGTTCTTGGCCTTCTCGTTGAGGTTCACGCAATAGGCCTTGAGAGCTTCCTGCTTGGTCTTGGTGCTTCCCTCATCCTGCTCCCGGGCCTGCTTGGCCTCCCCCTCGCCTTCCTCGCTGCCACGGGGCGGACGGGTTTCCGAGGTACCGGGACGCTTACCTATCCCGTGGGAAATGTAGTTTACCGCATCATAGCGGGTCATCTCCTGCTCTTGCAGGAAGAAGGCTGCATGACTTTCACGCTCTGCGAAGATGGCGACCAGCACATTGGCGCCCGTTACCTCCTCGCGGCCGGACGACTGGACGTGGATCACCGCACGCTGGATGACACGCTGAAAGCCGGAGGTCGGCTTGGAGTCCTCGTCGTAGCCCGTCACCAGATTGGCGAGTTCGTTGTCGACATAGTCGGCCACCGTCTTTCGCAAGACGTCGAGATTGACATTACAGGCGCCCATTACGGCGGCGGCATCCGCGTCGTCGATCAAGGCCAGCAGCAGGTGCTCAAGCGTGGCATATTCATGATGCCGCTCGTTGGCGTAGGTTAGTGCCTGGTGCAGCGCCTTCTCGAGGCTGGGAGAAAATGTTGGCACGTCAGTTCCTCACTTCTTTTCCATGACGCATTGAAGCGGATGCTCATGCTGCCGGGCGAAGTCCATCACCTGGCTTACCTTTGTCTCGGCGACTTCATAGGTGAAGACACCGCATTCCCCGACACCATGATTATGCACATGCAACATGATGCGAGTGGCTGCCTCCCTGTCCTTCTGGAAGAACCGCTCCAGTATGTGGATCACGAACTCCATCGGGGTATAGTCATCGTTGAGAAGCAGAACACGGTACAGGTTGGGCTTCTTCGTCTTGGGCTTGGTACGCGTGATCACCGAGGTGCCACGATTGGCATTATCCCCGTCCCGCTGGCTTTGCATGACGACCGGCTTGGCGATCATTTCTGTTCATTCTCCACTTGTCCGGCCGATATGCCGAAGACGCAACGCGACGGACAAACACTCAGCTCTGTAAGGTAGTTCATAATTCGGTGATTTTAAGCCCCCCCGCGCATAGCGCAAACAGATTTGCGCAGCAGTGGGGCGAAGCAGGCTCAAAAAGGTGCATGAGGCTTATACGAGCCCGTACAAATGGCAAGACCGGCCGCGCAAGCGCGGCCGGTCTTCAAGCATTCAGGAATATGGAAGCCGGAGATCAGGCTGCGGTCGACATGCCCGTCGCCTTGGCGACCGGTGCCTCATAAGGTTTGTAGACCGTCTTGCCGAGGTCGGCATACATTTCGCTCATCTTGGTCGCCTCGGCGACGAAGCGCTCGTAGGACGACTTCATGAAATTGGATTGCAGTTCGAAGGCGGTTTCGATGCTCTTGGCGCCCGACAGCGCTTCCATGAAGGCGCTGACGTCTTCGAAGGACTTCTTGGAGTATTCCGATGCTTCTGTCGCGATCGTCTGAAAACCTTTGGCCACTTCCGAATAATTCTTCAACATGGCGTCCATGGCTTCCTTGCCCTTCTTGTTGGCTTCGTCGAGATTGATCATGCCAGTGCTCCTTCGGGTCCGTTTCATTCGGTGCCCACATACATAGCAGCTGCACAAAATTACTCAAGTGTCTTGTGCGGCGCGACATATCGTTATGGTTGCAATCGAAAACAAAAGAAAGGCCGACCGGACAACGGTCGGCCATGCTTCCTTGAAAAGGAAAACATATATCAGCGCGCCTGCAACCGCTGGCTTAGAGATCGACGTCGAGGATCGCCATCGAAAAATTATAGGACAAATCGCCGTCCTCGTCGTCGCGGAAAACCACGCCGAGAAACTCATCGCCGGCATAGACTTCGGCCGAGTCGTCCTTGCGGGGACGAGCCTTAACCACCATGGCCGGGTTGAACATCCGCTTGAAATAGGCGTCGAGTTTCTTGATTTCTTCGGGCTTCACGATCCAGTCTCCATCGGGGGTCAAATTCGGCCCGCTTGTCGCATGCGCCGTCCGCCGCTGTAAAGACGCAAAGGCCATTCTTTGCCAAGCAGTATCCGACAGACGTAATGGGCAGGTGCCCGCGGCGTTGCAGACACCCGGGCAAATCAATCGGCGGCCAGCATCTGGTCCATCGAGCGCGCCGGCTCGGCGCAGCCTGCCTCACCGACGACACGTGCCGGAACGCCTGCCACCGTCGAACCGCGCGGCACAGGCTTAAGCACCACCGAGCCGGCGGCGATGCGCGAGCAGCAGCCGACCTCGATATTGCCGAGCACCTTGGCCCCTGCTCCGATCAGCACGCCGTCGCCGATCTTCGGATGGCGTTCCGCGCCTTCCTTGCCAGTGCCGCCGAGGGTAACGCCATGGAGGATCGAGACATTGTCGCCGATCCGGGCAGTCTCACCGACCACAAGGCCAGTCGCGTGGTCGAGGAAGATCCCCTTGCCGATCCGCGCGGCCGGATTGATGTCAGTCTGGAAGACGCTCGAGGCGCGGCTCTGCAGGTAGAGGGCGAAATCCCGGCGGCCATGGTTCCACAGCCAATGGGCCAGACGATGAGTCTGGATCGCGTGGAAACCCTTGAAATAGAGGACCGGCTCCATGAAACGGGTGCAAGCCGGATCACGGTCGTAGACAGCCTGGATATCGACGCGCATGATCGAGCCCCACTCCGGCCAGTCGCGCAGCATCTCGTCAAACGTCTGCCGCAGCAGGATGGCCTGCAAATCGGGATGATCGAGACGTTCGCAGATCCGGTAAATTACGCAATCTTCGAGCGAGCGGTGGTTCAGCACCGTCGAATAGAGGAACGCGGCCAGCAACGGATCATGGTCAGCCGCGGCCCGCGCCTCAATGCGCAGACTGTCCCAGATCGGATCCATGGACTGCACATGTTCTCTCTTGAGGATTTCGCCTTTTGCGGCCATTGCCGGTCTCCTCGTTTCCTGTTCGAACGCATTATATAGTCGATCCGTGAATCAACATAAATGGGCCTCCCTAATGAAACGCACCCACGACTTCGCCTCCGGCAGGATCCGCGTCGCCAGCCAGGCCGGCACCGGCCTCTTGCTGATCGACAATCCAGAACGGAAGAACGCCGTAACCGCCGCGATGTGGCGGGCCATTCCGGACGCAGTTCACTGGCTCTGCAACGAGGGGGAGGCAAGGGTCATCGTGATGATGGGCGCCGGCAGTAAGGACTTCAGCGCCGGCGCCGACATTTCTGAATTCCCGACCGTACGAAAAGACACCGCGACAGCCAGGCTCTACGAGAGCGAAAACAGCAAAGCCTTTGCGGCGATCCGCAACGCCCGCGTGCCGGTGATCGCCGCGATTCGCGGCATCTGCTACGGCGGTGGATTCGGACTTGCCGCCGCCTCCGACCTGAGGATCGCAGCAGAGGGAGCGGCCTTTGCTGTTCCGGCCGCCCGGCTTGGCCTCGCCTATCCGGCCGATGCGATGCAGGATTTTATCCAGTCCCTCGGCGCGCAACTGGCGCGCAAGGCGCTCTATACCGGCGCCCCCATGGGCGCCGACGAGCTTTTCGCTCGTGGCTTCCTACTTGAGGTCACCGCCCCTGACGCGCTCGAGCCGGCAGCACTGACGCTCGCAGAGACGATTGCCGGCAACGCACCGCTGTCGGTGCAGGCATCCAAGCTTGCCATTCGCGCAACAGGCCAGCAGGACGAAGACCTGATGCGCGAAGCGGAAGTGATCGGCGCAGCGACCTTCGATAGCGCCGACTATGCCGAGGGTCGCGCCGCTTTTGCACAGAAGCGGCGGCCGCAGTTCACCGGCCGCTGACCGCCAAGGCAGAACGCAAGGCGACGCGCCTTCTCAGCCGTCCGAAAGATTCCGATAGAAGTCGATGACTGCCTTCTTGAACACCTTGTCGCCGACGGCAAGCATGTGATCGCGGTTGGGAATGTCGATCGCGGTCGCATTGGGCATCAAGGCCGCCAACGCCTCGGGCGAGCCGGCAATGTCGTCCTTGGTGCCGACCGCGATCAGCGTCGGCACATCGACCTTGGCGATGTCGGCGCGCTCGACCAACACCCGCGACGTCTTGATGCAGGCGGCAAGCGCAAAGCGATCAGAATGGGTCTGGTCGGCGAAGGCGCGGAACATGCGGCCACGCGAATGGGTGACATCCGAGATAGAAGGCGCCAGCAGCGCCTCGGCGATCGGATCCCAGTCGCCGACGCCATCGCAAAGCCCAATGCCGAGCCCACCGAGCACAAGCGAGCGGACGCGATTGGCATGCTCGATGGCGAGGAAGGCCGAGATACGCGCGCCCATCGAATACCCCATGACGTGAGCCTGCTCGATGCCCAGGTGGGTTAGAAGCGCCGCCGCATCACCGGCCATCAGCGACGGGTGATAGGCATCCGGGTCATGAGGCCGGTCGCTGGCGCCATGGCCGCGATTGTCGATGGCGATCACCCTATAGCCCGCCTCGCCGAGCGTCTTCAGCCAGCCGGGATAGACCCAATTGACGCTCGCCGTCGAGGCGAAGCCATGGATCAGCAGGACAGGATCGCCCGCCGGATCGCCTTCGTCGAAGTAGGCGAGTTGAAGACCATCGTGGTACAGAAGCGAAAATGGAGGGGCGTCGAGATTCATCAGTTTTTCCTTGCGGCATCGGGTTTGCGCCACACTATAAAATGCGTACGACCGGTCAAACCCGATCCGTCGATTTTCTGTGGGCGGCCGGCGCGTTTGGCTCTACACATTCTTGTCGAACGGCGATATGGTCCGCCGCGTTGAATGGCAGAGCGGAGACGAATATGGCCGGGCACAGCATTCCCCATTTCCAGAACGACGGCGGTCATCAGGTGATCGAGATCGGCGTGAAGGAATTCATGTGCACGGGCGCGTCCGCCCCTTTCGATCATCCGCATATCTTCATCGACATGGGACATGACAACGAGAAGGTCTGCTCCTACTGCTCGACGCTCTACCGCTACAATCCCTCGCTCAAGGCCGAGCAGACCAACCCACCGGGCTGCGTCTACCATTTCAAGGCTGCGTAATCCGTCCTCCTCCATGATCGGATAGAATCATGTCGATCAAGAGCGCCGCCGTCATCGGAGCCGGGATGGCTGGGTTGACGGCCGCCTTGTCGTTTGCGCGCCATGGGATCCGCAGCGAGATCTTCGAGCAGGCTCCGCAGATCACCGAAGTTGGCGCCGGCCTGCAGATTTCTCCCAATGCCGCGCGCATCCTCGCCAAACTCGGCGCGCTGCCCGAGATCGAACGTCACTGGTGCGAACCAAACGAAGTGCGTCTTGCCTCGGGCGTGACGCTAAAACCGCTCGCGGCGGTCGCCACCGGGGCGTTCGCCCGCAAGCGCTGGGGCGCTCCCTACGGTGTCCTGCATCGCTCCACGCTGCAGCAGGCATTGCTGACGCAGGTCCTGCACAATCCCCTCTGCCGCCTCCACCTCGGCTGCCGGCTTGAGCAACCGGATGCAGAGACAATCGGGCGAATGACCGGTTCGCCGCCCGAACTCATTGTCGGGGCGGACGGGGCATGGTCGACTGCGCGCAAGCTGGTAGCAGGCAGCCCACAAATCCGTTTTTCCGGCAATATCGCCTGGCGCTTCACCGTGCCATCCGCTGGCGCGCCGTCCTTCCTCGACCCAGTCAACGTCACCGCCTATCTCGGACCGAATACGCATCTGGTCGCCTATCCACTCAAGGAGATCGACGGCTTCAACATCGTCGCGATCGCGGCTGGAAACGACCCCGGTGAAACCTGGAGTGCCGTGGGCAGCGCGGCCCAGCGCGCGCTGTTGCTGCGCCAGTTCGCCGGTTGGAACATTGAAATTTGTACCCTGCTCGCCTCGTTCGGAAATGCGACTTTCTGGCCTCTCTACGAGGCCTTGGACGGTCGCTGGCAGAATGGCCGAGACACCGTGCTGATCGGTGATGCGGCTCATGCGATGATGCCGTTTTCAGCCCAAGGCGCCGCCATGGCGATAGAAGACGCTTTCGAACTCGCCGGAGAAGTGTCGGGCGCCCTGCCTCTGCCCGAGGCGCTTGCCCACTTCGAGACGAACCGCAAAGCACGTGCGGCCCGTGTGCGCCAACGCGGCGCCTTCAACAAGTTCGCCTATCACGCCCGCGGACCGGTGCGGCTCGGTCGCGACATCGTTTTGTCGCTACGCTCGCCGCAGAGCCTCGCCGGTGATCTCGACTGGCTTTACGGCTATCGCGCCAAGGGCTGAGGCCTCAAACACTGAGGCCTCAAAGGCGCCGCTCAAACAGCGGCGGCGGCCTTGAAGCCCCGTTCGAGGTCGGCGACGATATCCTCTATATTTTCCAGTCCGATCTGCAGGCGAATGACCGGCCCTTCGGTTGGCGCTTTGCGGATCTTGCGATCGTCGAGATTGACCATGACCGCCAGGCTCTCGTAGCCGCCCCAGGAATAGCCGAGCCCGAACAGCGACAATTCATCGAGGAAGGCGCGCGCCTTCGGCTTGAACTTTTCCGGTGCATCAGCGGAAAGCACGAAGGAGAAGATGCCGCTAGCGCCCTTGAAGTCGCGCTTCCAGATGTCGTGACCGGGAAAACTCGGCAGCGCCGGGTGCAGCACCCGCGCCACGTCATGACGACCCTCCAGCCACTGCGCCACGGCAAGGGCGCTGCGGCCATGGTGTTCGAGCCGCAGGTTCATCGTCCTCAGACCGCGCAGGATCATGTAGGAATCATCGGGCGAACCGCATACGCCCAGCGTGATGGAGGCTTCCTTCAAGCGCTCCCAATGGGCCGCATTGGCGGAAACCGTACCCATCAGGATATCGGAATGGCCTGACGGGTACTTGGTCGCGGCATGCATGGAAATGTCTGCACCGAAATCCAACGCCCGGAAATAGAGCGGCGTCGCCCAGGTGTTGTCGATCGTCACGACGCAGCCGTGCTTGTGTGCCACATCAGCTATCGCCCGGATGTCCTGCATTTCGAAGGTGTTCGACCCCGGAGCCTCAGTGTGCACCAGCTTGGTGTTCGGCCGGATCATCTGCTCGATACCAGCGCCGAGCTCCGGATCGTAATACTCGATCTCGACACCGAGCCGCACCAGCATGGTGTCGCAGAAATGGCGGCAGGGCGAATAGACCGAATCCACAATCAGCGCATGGTCGCCGGCCGAAAGATAGGCGAGGAAAGGTACGGTGATCGCGGCAAGGCCCGTCGGCACAAGAATAGTGCCGGCCGAGCCCTCAAGCTCGTCGATCGCCTCGCACAAAGCGTCCGTCGTCGGCGTGCCGCGGGTGCCGTAAGTGTATTTCTGGCCCCGTGTCTCCATGGTGTGAACGTCGGGAAACAGCACGGTCGAGGCATGCACGACCGGCGGATTGACGAAACCGTGAAAACTCGAGGGGTCATGACCGATATGGCAAAGCTTCGTATCCGTGCCAGCTGCCGCCAGCATGTCTTTCCTGTCCTTCATGAAACCTCTAGCTCTCTGATTGTGCACTCGTTAGTGGCGAGTTTTGAAGACAGTGCGCTTTGCGGTCAAGCCGAGTTTTGTCACCCGGCCATTGTTGGAAAACGAGATCCAAAGCGTTTGCAGACGATCCAATTTTAATCACTGACTGACCGCAAACGGGCATTTGTGCCTGTTTTTCCAGCTAGATTAGCGAATTGCCGCTTTTCGCCGCAATTTGCGACCTCAAGACTTGACCGTCGATCCATTTAAGATTGTGATAGCTTGGCTCGCACCGGGAGGCCTGTGGGCCGGCCTGCTGCGCCAATCATGTGGCGTGCGGCGGTCGAGAGGAAAAGAAAACGGAAAAAGGTTGGGAAAAATGAACAAGAATCTTCTGTCAGTCGCACTGGGCGCTGCAGTCCTGGGACTTGGTGCGGCAGCGGCATCTGCCGGCACGCTCGATGACGTGAAGGCCAAGGGTTTCGTCCAGTGCGGCGTCAACGGCTCTAATCTCGCCGGCTTCGGCGCGCAGGATTCCTCCGGCAATTGGACCGGCCTAGACGTCGACCTCTGCAAGGCCGTCGCGGCTGCCGTCTTCGGTGACGCAACCAAGGTAAAATACACTCCGCTTTCCGCCAAAGACCGCTTCCCTGCCCTGCAGTCCGGCGAAATCGATATGCTCGCTCGCAACACCACGTGGAGCACGAGCCGCGATTCACAGCTCGGGTTCGACTTCCGTGCCGTCAACTACTACGACGGCCAGGGCTTCATGGTGAAGAAAGAACTCAACGTGAAGTCGGCGCTTGAACTCAGCGGCGCTTCGATCTGCGTTCAGTCCGGCACCACGACCGAACTCAACCTCGCCGACTATTTCCGTGCCAACAACATGGAATTCAAGCCTGTCGTGTTCGAAGCCCAGGATGAGGCCGACGCAGCTTACAATGCCGGCCGCTGCGACGCCTATACCACCGACGCCTCGGGCCTCTACTCGATCCGCCTGAAGATGGCCAACCCGGACGACCACATGGTTCTGCCGGAAATCATCTCGAAGGAACCACTCGGCCCGGCGGTTCGCCAGAACGACTCCAAGTGGTTCGACGTCGTCAGCTGGTCGCATTACGCCATGGTCGCTGCTGAAGAATTCGGCATCACCCAGGCCAATGTCGAGGAAATGAAGAAGTCTGAGAACCCGGACATCAAGCGCTTCCTCGGCGAAGAGGAAGGCTCCACTCTCGGCGCAGATCTCGGCCTGCCGAAGGACTGGGCGGTACAGATCATCAAAGCCGTCGGTAACTATGGCGAGGCCTTCGAGCGCAACGTCGGCCAGGGTTCTCCGCTCAAGATCGCGCGCGGCCTGAACGCCCTGTGGAACAAGGGTGGCCTGCAGTACGCTCCGCCGATCCGCTGATATAAAATCCGAAATCCGAGAAGGCGGCGAAATCCGCCTTCTCCTTTCAGTCGAGAACACCCAGCCAAAAGGGTGGACGAAAGACAGGGGAATTATCGATGACTGTCACCGATGCCCGAACCCAGGGCGGTGATGACCGTCCGAAGGTGTCACTTCTTTATAATCAAGCCTTCCGACGCGTCGTCTATCAAGTACTCACAGTTCTGGTCATCGTTTGGGTGATCTATTTTGCCTGGACCAACGCCGCGCAGAACCTCGCCCGCGCCAATATGACGTCCGGTTTCGGCTTTTTGAGCAGTCGCGCAGGGTTCGACATTGGCCAAGCGCTGATTTCCTACACGAGCGACTCGACCTATTTTCGCGCGCTGGAGGTCGGCCTGATCAACACCCTGGTCATCGGCTTCTTCGGCATCATCACGGCAACCATCGTCGGCCTTCTGGTCGGTATCGGCCGGCTGTCGCACAACTGGCTGATTTCGCGCCTCAGCACGGTCTATGTCGAAATATTCCGCAATATTCCGCCGCTGCTCGTCATCTTCTTCTGGTATCTCGGCGTTCTCGCGCTGTTGCCGGCGATCCGCACGATCTTCCAGCACGTCAAAGACAATCCCGGTGCGATCTTCTTCATTTCGAATCGAGGCATCTATATGCCCGCGCCGGTATTCGCGGAGGGATCCGGCTATGTGGTCGGCGCGCTTATGGCCGGCATTGTCGCGGCGATCGTCTACACGATCTGGGCTAACCGACGCCAATTGGCGACCGGCATACGCCCACCAGTTCTCTGGGTAAACCTCGCGCTGGTTGTTGCTCCGCCACTTGCGGCTTTCTTTCTGCTCGGCGCGCCGGTCTCGCTCGACTATGCCATTCCGGGATCGTTCAACATGCGTGGCGGCATGGTCATCGGACCGGAATTCCTGGCCCTTTATCTCGCCTTGTCGCTCTACACCGCTTCGTTTATCGCCGAAATCGTACGCGCCGGTATTCGTGGCGTCGCCAAGGGCCAGACCGAAGCAGCCTATGCGCTTGGCCTCCGACGCGGACAGACGACCCGTCTGGTTGTCCTGCCACAGGCGCTGCGCATCATCATTCCGCCACTCACCTCGCAGTACCTGAACCTGATCAAAAACTCCTCACTCGCGGTCGCGGTCGGCTATGCGGACCTCGTCGCGGTCGGCGGCACCATCCTCAACCAGTCCGGCAAAGCCGTGGAAATCATCGCCATCTGGATGATGATCTATGTGACCATCAGCCTGCTGACGTCGCTGTTCATGAACTGGTTCAATGCAAAAATGGCCCTGGTGGAGCGCTGATATGGATACACTCCCCTCCTTCGTCCGACACGACTTCCTGCCCGCAGCGCCAGCACCGCGCAAGGAATCGACCGTGATCGGCTGGCTGCGCAAGAACCTCTTCGCTTCAGCAAGCGATACCATCCTGACGATCGTGGCGATCGTCACCATCGTCTACTTCCTGCCGGGCCTCATAGACTGGCTGTTTGTCTCCGCTGTGTGGACCGGTGCCGACCGTTCGGTCTGCACCACCGCGGTCCAGGGCGGCATCCAGCCGGACGGCTGGAGCGGCGCCTGCTGGGCCTATGTCAACGATCGCTTCGTACAGTTCATGTTCGGCTCCTATCCGCGTGGAGAGCTCTGGCGACCGCTGCTGGTGGCCCTGCTCTTCATCGCCACACTGATTCCGTTCCTGATCCCCAAGGTTCCGCGCAAGGGCCTCAACGCATTGCTTCTGCTGATCGGCTTGCCGCTGGTCGCCTACGTGCTTGTACTCGGCGGCTGGTTCGGCCTGTCCTATGTGGAAAGCTCACTCTGGGGCGGGCTGATGGTGACGATGATCCTGTCTTTCGTCGGGATCGCCGTCTCGTTGCCGCTCGGCATTCTTCTGGCGCTGGGACGGCGTTCGGAAATGCCAATCGTCAGGACCGCGTCTGTCGTCTTCATCGAGCTTGTCCGCGGTGTGCCGCTGATTACGGTTCTGTTCATGGCCAGCGTGCTTCTGCCGCTGTTTCTGACACCAGGCAATAATATCGACAAGTTCCTGCGCGCGCTGATCGGCGTTTCGATCTTTGCCTCGGCCTATATGGCCGAAGTCATTCGCGGCGGGTTGCAGGCCATTCCGAAGGGCCAGTACGAGGCAGCCGATGCGCTTGGTCTCGGCTATTTCCACAAGATGACCTTCATCATCCTGCCGCAGGCGATCAAGCTGGTCATACCCGGCATCGTCAATACTTTCATCGGTATCTTCAAGGATACATCGCTCGTCACCATCATCTCGATGTACGATCTGCTCGGCATCGTGAAGGCCTCGTTCGGTGATTCGGGCTGGCAAACGCCGGTGACGCCGCTCACAGGTCTGATCTTCGCCGGCTTCATTTTCTGGGTTTTCTGTTTCGGTATGTCCCGCTATTCGGGCTTCATGGAACGGCACCTCGATACCGGCCACAAAAAATAACGACAGGGGAAAAAAATGGCTGAAGTCCAACCCACAAAGATGACCGTCTCAGACACCGACGTGGCGGTCGAGATCGTCAACATGAACAAGTGGTACGGGGATTTCCACGTGCTGCGCGACATCAACCTGAAGGTCATGCGCGGTGAGCGCATCGTCATCGCCGGGCCATCCGGTTCCGGCAAGTCAACCATGATCCGCTGCATCAACCGGCTGGAAGAGCACCAGAGCGGCCATATCTCGGTCGACGGGATCGAGCTGACCAACGACCTGAAGAAGATCGACGAAGTGCGCCGCGAGGTCGGCATGGTATTCCAGCACTTCAACCTCTTCCCGCATCTGACGATCCTCGAGAACTGCACGCTGGCGCCGATCTGGGTGCGTAAGATGCCAAAGAGGAAGGCGGAGGAGATCGCCATGCACTTCCTCGAGCGGGTCAAGATTCCTGAGCAGGCGAACAAATATCCCGGCCAGTTGTCCGGTGGCCAGCAGCAGCGCGTGGCAATCGCCCGATCGCTATGCATGAACCCGAAGATCATGCTGTTCGATGAGCCAACGTCGGCACTCGATCCTGAAATGATCAAGGAAGTGCTCGACACCATGGTGGGTCTTGCCGAAGAAGGCATGACAATGCTGTGTGTCACTCACGAAATGGGCTTTGCCCGTCAGGTGGCCAACCGAGTGATTTTCATGGACCAGGGACAGATCGTCGAGCAGAATTCTCCGGCCGAATTCTTTGACAACCCGCAGCACGAGCGCACCAAGCTCTTCCTCAGCCAAATCCTGCACTAGGATCGGCGAGACCACGCCCATGACGAAAGCCCGTGCGGTCTACGCCTCGCAGGCTTTTCCTTTGAGACAGACCGCTTTGAAGCACCAGCTTTGGCACTCTCGCCGTCCGCCCGGTCGGCGTTGGGCCCATGGCTCCGAAGCAGACTTTCAGGCGCTTAGGGACACCAGCTTTGCCGTTTGCCGAAGCGCGGCTGGGCGAGGCCCTCCGAGACCAGCACCGCCCCAAGCGAGCGGCCATCGCGCGTGACGACGCGCATCAGCGGACCTATGGCCGGCACATTCTGCCCCTTCAGCTCGGAGAGATCAAAGCGCCCGGCGTTGAGCAGTTCACGCAGCCGGACCTTGGCGGCGAACCCCTTGTCGCGCTCCTGCTGGCATTTGGCCTCCTCGGTCCCCGGAGCCACGACATCAGCGAGCAAGATCCGGCCCTTGCGGAACCAGAAGCTGTCACCTGAGGCGACACAATTGTCGAGACCGGAGGTACCGCAGAAGTAAAATTTTCCGGTGAAGCCCTTGCCGTCCTCGGACGGATCGCCGGGACGACCGCCGGGCACGGGCACCGCAGCGGGGGGCGTGACCGCCGTAACGCCGATCGGTGCCGGCGGGACCGGCCCAACTTCTCGCTTGTCCACTGGCTTCGACGGCTTGGCCGTGGCGGGCTCGGTCCTGGGTTGCGGCGTGACAGACCTGGCGACGACGGCATCCGCCGGCCTGTTTGCCGCACGCTGCGGAGCTTTCGGCAGATAGCTGGCGATCAGGCCCGGCAGATGCTGGCGATTGTCATAGGCAACGATCACGCCGGCGACGACCACCAGCGCGACCAGCCACGGCCAAAGCCCCCCAGCGGAAGATTTCTTGCGGGCTGGGCTGCTGCGCTTGCGCGGCTTGCGCCTGTTATTGCCGGTAGTTGCCATGGAAAGCCCTCTTATCGACGGCTGCGAATTGCCTCGGGGACTCGAGTTGGCAGCCACATTATCGAGGCCGCCGGACGAATCCCGCAGCGCGAATCATGCTCGACCAGCGATAGCCGATTTCGCCATCGAAATGCCAGTCGTGAGTGGATTCAGGGGCGACCCGTAAAACGGGTCTGGTATGGACAAAAGGAAGATTGGCGACCCCTGCAGGACTCGAACCTGCGACAACCTGCTTAGAAGGCAGGTGCTCTATCCAGCTGAGCTAAGGGGCCTTGTCGGCCATGGAGCGATCGCCGGCAATGGCTGCCGTGCGGTCGCCGGCCGCTTTTCCGATCAGTGGGTCCAGGGCTGCTGTCGGCTGAACTTGAAATTATCGGTGTAGGACACGACCTGGCGCTTGGCTTCCTTCGGCTGAAGGACCCGGTATTCGATACCCTCGCGCTGCGCATAGGCCTCGGCCTGTTCCTGCGTCTCGAAGGTCAGCTTGACCTGCTGACGGGTATCGGCCGAGCTCGTATAGCCCATCATCGGGTCGATCTTGCGCGGAATGGCCTGGTCGAATTCGAGAATCCACACATGCGTCTTCGCCTTGCCGGACTGCATCGCGGTCTTTGCGGGGCGGTAGATCTTCGCAGACATGTCGCATCCAACTCCAAAGGGACGGTCAGGAAGGCCCTGCCCCGTCGAGATCATGGCACGCGCCACGGCATCGCCGTGGCAGAAACTGGTTTGAAGCGGCGCCTGCGCGCCTGCTCCCGCCGACCGACGCAGTGCCGGAAGACTGTCTCCGTCGTAGCGACGATCGTCGCAATTTTCAAGCGGAACATCCCGGATGAACGCGCTATCCGCCTTCATCAAGGCAGCCTCGGCAACAGAGACGGATCATAGGTATGGGAGACGCCGAAGGAAAGGCTCAACCGAATCCTCGGTTGCTATTACCATGGTCGGAGTGGAGAGATTCGAACTCCCGACCCTCTGGTCCCAAACCAGATGCGCTACCAGGCTGCGCTACACTCCGTACCGGTAATGGCAGCGGAATACACGGTTCGACCGGAAGCCGCAACAGCAAAAAGGTGTTTTCCAACGTGGGCGCGCATGCGCAGGTCATCCTAGAGCGCCGTACATCTTTTTCAGACAGGACGATGACATTCTAACACTTTGAAATAACGCATCATTCCAGAAGAAAAACGATTCAGTTTTTCTGGCCGGTGCGCTAGTCGGAGATGCCCTTCGAGGGTGTCAGCGCAACCATCGCCCCTGCGCCGATACCGAGTTCCTCGGCGCGGCCGCCACGGATTTCCAGCACATAGCGCACAGGCGAACGCGATGCGATGATCGCCTCGGAATAGGGCGAGGTTCGGCTCACGACGCGCATTACGCGCCCGTCCGGAGCGATGAACAGCATATCGAGCGGCAAAGGCGTGTTCTTCATCCACATCATCACCTCGCGCGCCATGCCGAAGTCGAAGATCATGCCCTGATCGGCATCCAGATGCTCGCGGAACATAAGCCCGTGTTCACGCTGATCCGGCGTGATCGCCCATTCGATATCGAGCGTAACGTCCTTGCCCGCGGTCGTGCGAATAGTCAGCGGCGCGCGGTCGAAATGCGGTGCTTCAGCGGCCGCCGGCCAGACAAAAGTCCATAAAAAAAGCGCCATAAAAGCGCTTTTCATTCTTCGAGCGATCATCGCCAAGGTCTCAGTGCGCCCGGACCGAAGGGGCCGGATTGTCGGGATGGATTTCAGCCGCCATCAGCCCCTTGTCACCCGGTCCGAAGCGAACCAGAACAGTCTGGCCCGGACGAAGCTCGGTCAGACCGAATCGGCGCAGCGTTTCCATATGGACGAAAATATCCTCGGTCCCTTCGCCGCGCGTCAGGAAGCCGAACCCCTTGGTGCGGTTGAACCATTTGACCAAGGCTCGTTCGAGACCACTGGTCGGCGTCACCTGCACATGGGTACGCACTGGCGGCAGCTGCGAGGGATGCACCGCAGTCGACTGGTCCATGGAAAGGATGCGGAAGGTCTGGTAGCCACGCTCACGCTTCTGGATGAGCGCGACGATGCGGGTCCCTTCCAGAATGGTCTGATAGCCGTCGCGCCTGAGGCAGGTGACATGCAGCAAAACGTCCTGCATGCCGTTGTCAGGCACGATGAAGCCGAAACCCTTGGCGATATCGAACCATTTGACGACGCCGGTGATCTCGATCAGGTCGACAGCTTCGCTGGAAAGGTCTTCGAACCCCGCGAGCCCTTTCGGTGAAATCCTGTCCGCCATTTCCCAAAGCCCCTCGAAACGCGTCACATTGCAGAGTTAATTGATTCTTGACTAGAAGATTAACATTCGAGCAATGGATCAACGCAAGTCCTAGTTTCAAATATACCCAAATGCTTTCTGCCCCTGCAGGCTTGCTCGAAACTGTCGGCTGCCCCATATCGGTGTGAAACCAAAGGAGGACCTGCATGCGCTATCTTCACACCATGGTGCGCGTCAAAGATCTCGACGCCTCGCTCAACTTCTACTGCAATATCTTCGGTCTGACCGAGATCCGCCGGATGGACAGCGAAAAGGGACGCTTCACGCTGGTCTTCCTTGCCGCGCGTGACGACATAGAAAGGGCCCGCGCCGAGATGGCACCCTGCCTCGAGCTGACCTACAATTGGGATGCGGAGGACTACACGGGCGGGCGCAATTTCGGTCACCTCGCCTACGAGGTGGATGACATCTACGCCATCTGCCAGACGCTGATGGCTGCCGGTGTAACGATCAACCGACCGCCGCGCGATGGCCATATGGCATTTGTCCGTTCGCCGGACGGAATCTCGATCGAAATCTTGCAGAAGGGCGAAAGCCTGCCCCCCGCAGAGCCCTGGGCTTCCATGCCGAACACCGGCGCCTGGTAGCCCCCCCGCCTCGCGCAAGATTGCGGCGCTAGACCCATGCAACACGAGCCCGCCGGCCTGCGGCGGGCGGCAGGCTCAGTCCGTGGCCAGACTCATCCGGCTCGACTAACGCCCGTCATCGGAAATGCAAAGGTCAGCCTATGTCGCGCAGCATCCAGTTCATCCGGGGCGGTTCGATCACCCGTCTGGCGCTTCCCGCCGTCGCCACCCTCGTGCTCGCCTCGTGCCAGACCACGGCCCCGAACAATACCGCCGAGGGCGATGCTGCACTGCCAGAGATCGCGACTGCCGCCGGCCCCAATACACAGCGTAATACCGACAAGGTCTATAGCGATCCGCTGGTCGTCAGCGCAGCAACATCCGGCGCCCAGACGGCGGGACGGTCAGCGGCCCAGGCACCGGGCGCTTCGGGTGCTGATTCGACACTTGCGGCCTATGCTCCCGCCGATCTCAGTCAACTGACCATGCAGCCGACCGCCGTTAACGCCAGTCGCAACAGCCTGTTTTCAACAGCCCCTGCAGATGCCGCCGGCATCGCGGATGACCAGACGACGGCTAGCGCAGTAACCAGCACCTCCGCCAGCATCGTCGCCACCGCTGACCTGCCAACGCGGCAGGTCAGTCCGATGCGCAAAAGCCTGTTCAGCGCCGAACTGCGTCAGCCGGCGCCACCGGAGATCGACCCGGCGGCCCTGCCCGTCGAATCAGCCGCCGAGCAGCCCATCTATTCCGCCGAGAATCAGCCGATCTACAACCAGTCCGCCACGGACGGGTCCTTGCCGGCGAGCCAGCCGCAGACAACACAGGCGCAGCCTGCGGTCGCTTGGGATCCAGCGGAACCCGAACAGCCCCAAAAGCGCAAGTGGCTGGCGTCACTCAAGGAAATGTTCGGCAAGAAAAAGGACTAGGCGAACGGTTTCTACGGCGCCTCGGCGCACTCCGTTCTTGCTCGCAAAAGCCGCTAATCAGGCGAAAATGGCGGTCATACGACATTCCCGCAGATCTTTCCATTCTTACACAAGCACCTGAATTCCTTACTCTATCGCAGAAATTCACCGACTGGCTCAGGCGCTGTCACATTTTTTGCAAGAAAACAGAAATTGCCGCTTGCGGGAATAAAAACAGCTGACTATAAGGGCGCCACAACGAAGCGCAGGCGCCCTTCGTCTATCGGTTAGGACACCAGATTTTCATTCTGGTAAGAGGGGTTCGACTCCCCTAGGGCGTGCCACTTCTTTCTTATTTCTCTCCATTCAGATTTATGCAAACCACGACCGGCAGAGCGTTCATTGCGTTTGCTCGCGCCTTTCGCCGCGCTGTTTCGGCCGCTACGGCCGAGTTTTCCACAGCCCGAAGAAATTCGAAATTGGAATGAAAAAACAGCAAGATTCCGCTTGCGGGTTTTCCGCACCCTGACTATAAGGGCGCCACAACGAAGCGCAGGCGCCCTTCGTCTATCGGTTAGGACACCAGATTTTCATTCTGGTAAGAGGGGTTCGACTCCCCTAGGGCGTGCCACTTCTCCTTAGGTGAACTTTCCACACAATTTACCTTACGTTAGCTGCACCGCCGACTGGCGTTCAGAACGCCTTGGCCGCGTCGAGCACCCGCATCTGCACGCGCCGCGTTCCCTGCCAGTGATCGGCACTCAGCGTACCGGCGACATGGATTTGTGTTCCGCGTCCGTTGAGCAGGAAATCACCAAGCGCCGTCTCGGCGGCACGGAAGGCTATGCCTTCGAGTCTGGCGCCATCGGCCGCCTCCAGCGTGATCTTCACATGCGTTGTCCCAACCGGCCTGGCATCTCGCAAGCGATGTGCCGGCACAGCAAAGACCGGCTGCGGATGACCGGAGCCAAACGGCCCCGCTTCCTCCAACTGATCGATCAACGCGATCGTTGCGCCCGAAGCGCCCAGCGCACCGTCGATCTTCAGCGTCTGATTGGCCGCAAGGGCCGCCACCTGTGCGGCGGAAGTCTCGTCGAAGAAGGTTCGCAGGCGGCCGAGACTGGCCCGCTCGACGGTCAGGCCCGCCGCCATGGCGTGGCCGCCCCCTTTGATCAATAGCCCCGAATCAACCGCCGCCCGGACCATGCGGCCGATATCGAATCCGCTGATCGACCGCCCTGAGCCCGAGCCCTTACCATTTAGATCAAAGGCGATAGCGAAGGCCGGTCGCTTGAACCTTTCCTTCAGCCGCGCGGCAAGCAGGCCGACAATGCCGGGGTGCCAATTGTCGCGCGCGGTGACGATCACGGAGGCGCCCTCACCGTCGCCATATTCGGCCAACGCCTCAGCCTCGGCTTCGGCCAGCATGACCTGCTCCATGGCTTGGCGTTCGCGATTCAACTCATCGAGTTTGTGGGCGATTTCTTCCGCCTCTGCGGCGTCGTCGAGGGTCAGCAACCGGCTACCGAGCGCCGCGTCGCCGATACGCCCGCCGGCATTGATGCGCGGTCCGACAAGGAAGCCGAAATGATAGGGCGTGACCGGACCACCGATGCCGGCAACCCGCAGGAGCGCCGCAAGACCGACATTCTGCTGATGGCGCGCCGCGATAAGCCCCTTCGTCACATAGGCACGGTTAAGGCCCTTCAACGGCACAACGTCACACACGGTCGCCAGCGCCACGAGATCGAGCCAGGCGAGCAAGTCGAGCGAACGGGCCTGCGGATGGCCATTCTGCCGCAAAAGACGCAGCGTCGCGACAAGTACGAGATAGACGACACCGGCCGCACAGAGATGCCCCTGCCCCGACAGGTCATCCTCGCGATTCGGATTGACCAGCGCAAGGCATGGCGGCATTTCGTGGCCCATCTGGTGGTGATCGATCACCACGACGTCGATGGCGCGCTCCCTGGCGACGGCTAGCGCCTCCAGACTGGTCGAGCCGCAGTCAACGGTGACGATCAGGCGGGCGCCGCGATCGATCAGTTGGCCGATCGCGGCGGGGTTCGGTCCGTAGCCCTCGAAAATGCGGTCGGGAATGTAGATCTCCGCATTCAAGCCGAAGTGATGGAGAAAGCGCCACAGAAGCGCCGACGAGGCCGCGCCATCAACATCATAGTCGCCAAAGATCGCCACCTGCTCGCCGCGGCGAATCGCCTCGACCAGCCGTTCCGCCGCCATCTCGCAATCGGTGAGGCGATAGGGATCAGGCATGAGATTGCGAAGGGTTGGATCGAGAAAGGCCGGGGCGTCGTCGACCGCGACCCCGCGACCCGCCAGGACCCGTGCCACGAGTTCCGGCAGACCATGCAATTGGCTCATCGCGAGCGCGCGGTTCTGACCGGCCTGATCCAGTCGCGACACCCAGCGCTGCCCCGAGACGGAACGGTCGACGCCGAGAAATGCGCGGGGAACGGGATCGACGGGTTCTTCCATGCGTGCCTATCTGTCCTTAAAGCCTCATTTCCTTCTACAGATCCCAGGCTAAATGAACAGCCCCGCAGCGCGCAGACGGAAAGGGCTGCGACAGGAATTGAGGTAGGGCGCGACCAATCTTCACGTCCACCCAAATCAACCACTCAGGACAAAAGCCAGGCGACGAGCACAAAGGGCACGGGCATCAGAGAGACATAGAGCAGAATCACGGCCCAGTTACATGTGCCCTCAGCATCGTCACCACCCAGCCACCAGCGTTCAATGCCGGCACGGCCATGGCCGCTAGTGAGGTCGCATTCGCCCTTTGGGATCATCAAGCCCCTCCCGAACTCAAAACCGCCGATAGCATACAATACACGCTTCGCGGAAAGGATGTGAGGGGCGCACTGGAAAATCTCTGCCAGAATTCACACTAAACAGTGAAAATGATCCTCTCCGGGGCACCGCTCCAAAGACCAGCCTCCCCGAAGCACGATAAGATCAGGCGGTTTTTGGGCGCTCGATGCGGATGATCTGGGGCTCGCCGACAAGATAACCTTCGCCCTTGATCGCCGCCACGGCCTTGCGGACCGCGTCTTCCATCGTCGCGTGCGTGACGAGAATAATGGTGACCGGCGCACCGGCTGCCCCGTTCTCCGAGCGCTGCACGATCGATTCCAGCGAAATATTGTTGTCCGCCATCTTGGTCGCGATGCTGGCGAAGACGCCCGCGCGGTCGACGACCGTGAGGCGGATGAAATATCCGCCCTCATGACTGCGCATCTGCGCCTGGCGGTAGGGTTCGAGCAGATGCGCCGGGCGGCCGAGCACCGGTACTTGCTGGGCGCCCGGACGGCTCTTGGCGATGTCGGTAATGTCTCCGAGCACGGCGGACGCCGTGGCGTTGCCGCCGGCACCGGGGCCAACCATCAGCAGTTCACCGAGAATGTCGGATTCAAGCGCCACCGCATTGGTCACGCCATCGACCTGCGCGATCACCGAATCGAGCGGCACCATGGTCGGATGGACACGCTGCTCGATGCCGGTCTCGGTACGCTGTGCCACGCCCAGGAGCTTGATGCGGAAACCCAGATCACGGGCTGCATGAATGTCCTCGATCGAAATATTGCTGATGCCCTCGAGATAGATCTCATCGACAGCAATCTGGCTGCCGAACACGAGCGTCGTCAGGATCGACAACTTATGCGCTGTGTCATTGCCCTCGATGTCAAAGGTAGGATCGGCCTCGGCATAACCGAGCCGCTGGGCCTCCTTAAGGCAGTTCTCGAAGGTCAGGCCTTCCTTTTCCATTCGTGTCAGAATGTAGTTGCAGGTTCCGTTCATGATGCCATAGACGCGGGAGAAATTATTGCCCGTCAGACTTTCGCGAACGGCCTTAATGACCGGAATGCCACCGGCAACGGCTGCTTCGTAATTGAGCAGCAGGCCTTTTTCCTCGGCAAGCTTGGCGAGTTCGACGCCATGGCGAGCGAGAAGCGCCTTGTTGGCGGTGATGACATGCAGGCCGCGCTTGAGCGCCGCACGGACCGAATTGTCAGCCGTGCCTTCGGCACCACCGACGAGTTCGACGAAAACGTCGATATCACCCTTTTCCGCCATTTCGACCGGATCGTCGAACCAAGTGATCCCGCTCAGATCGACGCCGCGATCCTTGTTGCGATCGCGCGCCGATACCGCGGTGATCCGGATGGCGCGGCCGCAGGACACGGCCAGCTCGTTGCTGCGCTGCTGGAGAATACGAGCCAACGATGCACCCACGGTGCCGAGCCCCGCAATGCCAATCTTAAGGGCATCAGCCATAAATCAAATCCTGCCATTTCTAAATCGGAAGAAAGGCGGCCACGAACGGGCCGCCTCGGAAAATCAGCGATGCGCGTTGAGCGGGATCACGTTGTGCAAGGTCTCGTCGGCGGTCGACATGAACTTCTTGATGTTGCGGGCCGCCTGACGGATACGATGCTCGTTCTCGACCAGCGCCAGGCGAACATATTCGTCGCCCATCTCGCCGAAGCCGATCCCTGGAGCGACCGCAACGTCAGCCTTTTCAACCAGCAGCTTGGAGAATTCAAGCGAGCCGAGATGACGGAACTTTTCCGGAATCTTCGCCCAGGCGAACATGGTGGCGGCCGGCGGTGGAACTTCGAATCCGGCCTTGCCGAAGCTGTCGACCATGACGTCACGACGACGCTTGTAGATGTTGCGCACTTCGGCGATGTCGGTCCCATCGCCGTTGAGGGCATGGGTCGCAGCCACCTGGATCGGCGTGAAGGCGCCGTAGTCGAGATAGGACTTGACGCGGGCCAGCGCAGCGATCAGCCGCTCGTTGCCGACGGCAAAACCCATTCGCCAGCCGGGCATGGAGAAGGTCTTGGACATCGAGGTGAACTCGACCGCCACATCCATGGCGCCCGGAACCTCGAGCACCGACGGCGGCGGGTTGCCATCGAAGTAGATCTCCGAATAGGCAAGGTCGGAAAGCACGATCAGCTCATGCTTCTTCGCAAAGGCGATGACGTCCTTATAGAAGTCGAGGCTCGCGACGCGGGCTGTCGGATTGGACGGGTAGTTGATGATCAGCGCCAGCGGCTTCGGGATGGAGTGACGCACCGCGCGCTCGAGCGGCGGAAAGAAGGTCTCGTCCGGCTCGACCGGGATCGACCGGATGACACCACCGGTCATCAGGAAGCCAAAGGCGTGGATCGGATAGGTCGGGTTCGGGCAAAGGATAACATCGCCGGGCGCTGTGATCGCCTGGGCCATGTTGGCAAAACCCTCCTTCGAGCCGAGCGTCGCCACCACCTGGGTATCGGGGTTGAGCTTGACGTTAAAGCGGCGGGCGTAATAGCCCGCCTGGGCACGGCGCAAGCCGGGAATGCCCTTTGACGCGGAATAACGATGGGTACGCGGGTCCTGGACCGCCTCGCAGAGCTTGTCGACGATCGCCTGCGGCGTCGGTAGGTCGGGATTGCCCATGCCAAGGTCGATGATGTCCGCGCCCGCCGCTCGCGCGCTCGCCTTCAAACGATTGACCTGTTCGAAAACGTATGGCGGCAGACGCCGGACTTTATGAAACTCTTCCATCTTCAACCTCTGGAACCGCGCGGACTTGACCGCGGCAGGCGGGTTCGTTTTGCCTGTTGAAAGCCCGTCCCGCAACGAACCGCATAACCGGGACGGGCAAAGTATAACGCATGGAGCAGGATCGCGGCAAATCTTGGCGCAAATGCGCCCACACCGACATGAACCCGCAGAGGAAACCTCCTGTCCCACCTATTGTTGCTTTGCGTAAAAAGCCGGGCAAAGGCAAGCGCTATTTGGCGATCTGCGCCTGCACGTCGGCGCCATGCTCCACCGCAAGTTTGCGCAAGGCGATGAGCCGGCGCCGGTATTCGGCTTCTGAGATGGTGCCGGCCTTACGCGCCGCGCCGAGCGCCGAAAGCTTGGCCTGCAGCGCGGCAGCCTCCTCATTGCCCATCTGCACATTGGCGGCGGTGAGCGAGCCGGAGAAATCCGGATAGCCATCCGGCGAGCGCGAAAGGGCCGATGCAGCGGCCGGCGCATCAGGATCGGCAACGGTCACCTCGAGACTGGCCACGCGGGCCGGAGCCACGGCGGCAGTACCGGCCGGTGTCGTGCAGCCTGAAAGACCGGCGAGAAAGCCAAGCATGGCAAGCCCATGCAGCGTTCGCGTTGGCGCCATTACCCAAGTATCAGCGATCATTATCGAATCCAGACGCCGGCAATTCGCCCGGCATGCTCAAGCCATCGTATCGTCACATGGTCCATGTCAGACTATGCTTTCGTAACTATGGAACTTGTAGTCGTTTTCATGCAGGATGCGCAATTGCAAAAGACAGCACGAGAATGATCCTGGGGAGGACGTTTTGACCAGCACAGGCGAAGGCGCGGCACAGGGTGGCACGAAGGCAGCGGGCTTCGATCCAAGTTTAATCGAAGCCTATGTCGTCAAGGACCCGCAAGCCCTGACGATCAACGTGGCGAAGGCGCTGGAGAACCTCGGCAAGGCGGCCTCGATCTGGCTAGAGCCACGCGAACGCGGCGAACTCGTCGACCCCGTTTCCGAACCCATGGCCGAACTGGTCAAGACCATGTCCAAGGTTGCGGAATACTGGATGTCCGACCCCAAGCGGACACTCGAGGCTCAGACTCAATTGCTCGCCGGCCTATTCGGCATGTGGACAAACTCGCTTGCGCGATTCTCCGGTGAGGCCGACGCCCCCCCCGCCCCACCGATCAAGGACAAACGCTTCACCGACGAGGACTGGCAGCGCAATCCCTTCTTCGACTTCCTGCGGCAGGCCTATATCATCCTTTCAGACTGGGCCGAGAGAATGGTGACGCAGGCAGAGGGGCTCGACGAGCACACCCGCCACAAGGCGGAATTCTATATGCGCCAGATCACCTCCGCTCTGTCGCCGAGCAATTTCGTCATGACCAATCCGCAGCTCTACCGCGAGACGGTCGCCAGCCACGGCGCAAATCTCGTCAAGGGCATGCATATGTTGGCCGAGGACATAGCCGCCGGCGGCGGCGACCTGAGAATCCGCCAGACAGATACAAGCAAGTTCAAGGTTGGCGAGAACATGGCGGTGACGCCGGGCAAGGTGATCGCCCAGAGCGAGGTTTGCGAGATCATCCAGTACGAGGCAGCAACAGACACCGTGTTGAAGCGACCGCTGCTGATCTGCCCGCCATGGATCAACAAGTTCTATATCCTCGACCTCAACCCGCAGAAATCCTTTATCAAATGGTGCGTCGAGCAGGGGCACACCGTATTCGTGATATCCTGGGTCAACCCGGACGAGCGGCACGCCAACAAGGACTGGGAGGCCTATATCCGCGAAGGGGTCGATTTCGCCCTCGACGCGGTGGAGAAGGCGACGGGCGAAACCGAGGTCAACGCCATCGGCTATTGCGTCGGAGGCACGCTGCTTGCCGCCGCACTTGCCCTGCATGCGCAGGAAGGCAACAAGAGGATCGCCAGCGCCACATTATTCACCACCCAGGTGGATTTCACCTATGCCGGCGACCTCAAGGTCTTCGTCGACGAGGGACAAATCGGCAGCATTGAGGACCGGATGAAACCCTCCGGCTATCTCGACGGCTCGAAGATGGCAGCCGCCTTCAACATGCTGCGGGCCTCCGAGCTGATCTGGCCGTATTTCGTCAATAATTATCTGAAGGGCCAGGATCCCATGCCCTTCGACCTGTTGTACTGGAATTCCGATTCGACCCGCATGGCGGCGGCGAACCATTCCTTCTACCTGCGCAACTGCTACCTCAACAACACACTCAGCCAGGGCAAGATGCAGCTGGCCGGCAAGACGTTGTCGCTCAAGGACATCAAGATCCCGATCTACAATCTCGCCACCCGCGAGGACCATATCGCCCCGGCGAAATCGGTCTTCGTCGGCTCCAGCCTGTTCGGCGGACCGGTCGAATACGTGCTTTCGGGCTCGGGGCACATCGCCGGCGTCGTCAACCCGCCCGACAAGCAAAAATACCAGTACTGGACCAATGGCGCGGTCAAGGGCTCCTACGAAGACTGGGTGGCAGGAGCCAAGGAAACCCCCGGTTCCTGGTGGCCACACTGGCAGCGCTGGATCGAGGCGATGGACGACGCGCGCGTTCCCGCCCGCAAGCCGGGCGGCGAGGCGCTCAACGCCATCGCCGATGCGCCAGGCTCTTATGTACTTGCCCGTGTCTGAGGCAAAAACCTTGCGCCGCTCGGCAAAGAGCGGCACAAGCCGGCCATGATCTTCGATCCTCCCCTTATCCCCGCCCGGCTGGTCCGCCGCTACAAGCGCTTCCTGTTCGACGCAGTGCTCGACGACGGCCGGGAGATCACCGGCTTTTGCCCCAACACCGGCTCCATGCAGGGGCTCACGGCACCGGGCTCGCGCATCTGGCTTTCGGAGCACGACAGTCCGAGCCGCAAATACGCCCACGCCTTCGAGCTGATCGAGGCGGAGGGCACCGTGGTCGGCGTCCACGCTGCGATGGCCAACCGGCTGGCGGAAGAGGCAATGCGCGGCGGCCTTGTCGCCGATCTATCCACCTATCCGACTCTTGCCCGCGAACAGCGCTACGGCGCCAAGTCGCGAATCGATTTCCTGCTCTCGGCGCCCGACCGGCCGGCGGCTTACGTCGAGGTGAAAAACGTCCATTTCGTCCGCCAGGCGGGTCTTGCCGAATTTCCCGATACCGTCACCAGCCGCGGCGCCCGACATCTGGAAGAACTGATCGAGATCGTGCGTGGCGGGCAAAGGGCGGTCATGCTCTACCTGGTACAGCGCGACGACTGCGAGGCCTTGCGTATCTGCGCAGATCTTGACCCGACCTATGCGGCGGCATTTCGCCGCGCGACGCAGGCCGGCGTCGAGGCCTATGCGGTAAAATGCCGGGTAACGCCCACGGAAATCGTGCCGCTCCGGTCGATCGTCATGGACGAACCGGGCCTTGCTGCATTATGTACGACAAAGACAGCATTTCCCACGACCGAAAGCGGATAAATGGTAACCTATATCGAAGCGGCGACCGCCCCGCTCAAGAACACCGGCGCGATCAGGCTCTATAACGCTGAGGATTTCGCAGGCATGCGCAAGGCCTGTCAGCTGACGGCGCGTTGCCTCGACGAACTCGCACCCATGGTCAAGCCGGGTCTCACGACCAATGCGATCGACCGTTTCGTCTTCGAATTCGGCATGGACAACGGCGCGCTTCCGGCGACGCTGAACTATCGCGGCTATACCAAATCGGTCTGCACCTCGATCAATCATGTCGTCTGCCATGGCACTCCCGACGACAAGCCGCTGCGCGAGGGCGACATCGTCAACATCGACGTCACCTATGTGCTGGACGGTTGGCATGGCGATTCGAGCCGCATGTATCCGGTCGGTGAGATCAAGCGTGCCGCCGAGCGCCTGCTCGAAGTCACCTATGAATGCCTGATGCGCGGTATCGCCGCCGTACGCCCCGGCGCCCGCACCGGCGCCATCGGTGAAGCGATCCAGACCTATGCCGAAGCCGAGCGCTGCTCGGTGGTACGCGACTTTTGCGGTCACGGCGTCGGCAGACTGTTCCACGACAGCCCGAACATCCTGCATTACGGCCGCGCCAATGAAGGCCCTGAAATGAAGGAAGGGATGATCTTCACCATCGAGCCGATGATCAATCTCGGCCGCCCGCATGTGAAGGTGCTGGCTGACGGCTGGACGGCGGTCACCCGCGACCGGTCGCTGACGGCGCAATACGAACACGCTGTCGGCGTCACCGCCACCGGCTGCGAGATTTTCACCCTGTCGCCGGGCGGCTTCGACCGACCGGGTCTGCCGCCGCTCAAGGGCTGATTGATGGCAAAGCCCCCTGCTCCCGGTCCCCGCGACGACGAAGACGAGATCGCCTTCGACCTGCCGGGGCCGGAGGAAGGGGACGATGCCGGGCCAGACGATGAACGCGGCTTTTTCGCCGAGCAGGCGGGGAAATCCGGAGCGATCAGGAAACGCCCCACAGCGACCGACACGCCCGAGGGCGGAGATGCCCACTATCACGGCCACCGCGAGCGCCTGAGGCAACGCTTCCGCGAGAGTGGCGATACGGCCCTTGCCGATTACGAAATCCTCGAACTCCTGCTCTTCCGGCTTATCCCCCGGCGAGACACCAAGCCGATCGCCAAGGCGCTGATCGCCCGCTTCGGTTCACTCGCCGGTGTCTTCGGCGCCCAGTCGGCACTGTTGCAGGAGGTGAAGGGCGTCGGCGAGACGGTGGCACTCGAGCTGAAGCTGATCGCCAGTGTCGCCCAACGCATGCTGAAGAGCGAGATTCGCGGCCGCCAGGTGCTATCCTCCTGGTCCTCTGTCATCGATTATTGTCATAGCGCCATGGCCTATGAATCGACCGAGCAGTTCCGCATCCTCTTTCTCGACAAGCGCAATGCGCTGATCGCCGACGAGGTGCAGGGGCGCGGCACGGTCGACCATACGCCAGTCTATCCGCGCGAGGTGGTCAAGCGCGCGCTCGAGCTCTCGGCGACCGCCATCATCCTCGTCCACAACCACCCCTCCGGCGACCCGACCCCCTCGCGCGCCGACATCGACATGACCAAGATGATCATCGACACGGCCCGACCCTTGGGAATCACCGTACACGACCACATCATCATCGGCCGTGACGGCCATGCGAGCCTCAAGGGCCTCCGGTTGATCTGAGCCGGGACAGCTCAGCCGTTCCCTTGCCGCACCGCAACAAACGATAACGAAACGGTTAGGATGGCCTGTTAGTCTCGCCGCCGGGGCAGATCGCGCGGGGCGACCAGACTTGCGCCCGACATTCGGGGACTTCAGGCATGAACCAATATGATTTCGTCGTCATCGGCAGCGGACCGGCGGGACGCCGCGCGGCCATCCAGGCCGCCAAGCTGAACAAGAAGGTTCTGGTGATCGAAAAGGGCACGCGGGTCGGCGGCGTCTCGGTCCACACCGGCACCATCCCCTCCAAGACCCTGCGCGAGACGGCGCTCAATCTGACCGGCTGGCGCGAGCGCGGCTTCTACGGCCGTTCCTACCGCGTCAAGCAGGAGATCTCGGCGGAAGACCTGCGCCGTCGCCTGCTGATCACGCTGGACCACGAGGTGGACGTGCTCGAACACCAATTCGCCCGCAACCGGGTCAGCCAACTGCGGGGAGCGGCCCATTTCATCGACAAGAACACCATTGAAGTGGTGAAGGACGACGGCGAGATCATCCGGGTCGAGGCCAATGCCGTGTTGCTGGCCGTCGGCACCCGCCCCTATCGCCCCGCCCATATCCCCTTCGATGGCGTATCGATCATCGACAGCGACGAGATTCTCGAGATCAAGGAGGTGCCGCGCTCGATGGTGGTGATCGGCGCTGGCGTCATCGGCATTGAATATGCGACGATCTTTTCCGCCCTCGACACCGTCGTCACCGTGGTCGAGCCGCGCGACAGCATGCTCGAATTCCTCGACAAGGAGATCGTCGAGGACTTCACCTACCAGCTGCGCGACCGCAACATGAAGCTGATCTTCAGCCAGACGGTGGAGAAGGTCGAGAAGGAGCCGGGCGGCAAGTGTCGTGTGACGCTGGCCAACGGCCGCGCCATGATCGCCGAAATGGTGCTGTTCGCCGCCGGCCGGGTCGGTGCGACCGACAGCCTCAATCTGTCAGCCTGTGGCCTGGAGGCAGACAGCCGGGGCCGCATCAAGGTGGATGCCGGCACCTTCCAGACCGCCGTTCCCGGCATTTACGCGGCCGGAGACGTGGTCGGCTTTCCGTCGCTGGCGTCCACCTCGATGGAACAGGGCCGCATCGCCGCGCGCCACGCGGTCGGCGCGCCGGCGCACGAGCCGCCGCAATATTTCCCCTACGGCATCTATGCCGTGCCGGAGATCTCGACCTGCGGCTTGACCGAAGAGGAAGTGCTCGAGCGCGGCATCCCTTACGAATGCGGCGTCGCGCATTTCCGCGAGACCTCGCGCGGCCATATCATGGGCCTCGACAGCGGCCTGTTGAAGATGATCTTCTCGCTGAAGACCCGCCGCCTGCTCGGCGTCCACATCGTCGGCGAAGGCGCGACCGAACTGGTCCACATCGGTCAGGCGGTGCTGAACCTCAAGGGCACGGTGGAATACTTCGTCGAGAACACCTTCAACTATCCGACGCTCGCGGAAGCCTACAAGATTGCAGGTCTGGATGCCTGGAACCGGATGGGGGAATTGAAGGGGGCGTGAGGGATGGGGGGCCACTTGGGTTTTGTTGGCGCCACGACGGCTGTTACTCAGGAGCGGACATAAGCGAGGCAGAGCAACGTGGCGGGTTCGCGCCTTCATCTCGGCCATTAGAGCTTGCACTTGTGACGAACGCTGTGATTTGTTCGAACTTAAGATCGGCCAATCCTGCTCTGGCACGACGTCCATGGCGCTGTAGCAGTTGTCTCACCACACCTCTGGAGGGCACGGGCCGCTTCTGGCCCGAGTCACAGGATCCAGGGAGTTTGCGCCACCGTCTCACCTAATCGCTGGCTTCGACTGTGCCGCGTCTAATCTCGAAACGCCTCGAATACCCCCCCCTTTATGCCGCCAACAAAATCCTCACGTGATAATGAGACACGACCGTAGGGGATTTCAGCCTCGAATGTTTCAAGCTTCGCGATACTCGCCTTGAGTCGCACGACGGCGTTCAGGCTTATGGCTTGCTCAAGCAAATGCATAGCGTACACGATGAACATATCCTCGGCCTCGCCCGCTTCGCCAGGATTGTTGACATTCAGCTTGACCTTTAGAGTTGTGGCTGCGTGCTCGGTGCCTTCAACATAGTAAGCTAAATTGTTCGGAAGGTTCAGACCGCTCCCGATCTCCCTCATAGAGCTGGCTGCGAACCATTCGTCGTCAAAGCTGTGTTGATAGTGCCCAGTGGCCACGCCATAATCAGCAAGGAACTGCATCGCCAAATAGGGTGACCAGCCGAAATTGGGCTGCACGACCGGCGGAGCAGCCTCTCTCTCCTTCAAGGTCAGAAGAGCGTCCAATGAGTGTTTTAGTTCGGCCCGATCCCTTGGCCGGGAGGCTTGCATCGCCTTGCGCCAGCGCTCCAGCAGTTCGAGGTCGCCCCTTATGCGCGAGATAGCCAGCCATCGTGCGTAAGGCACAAGGCTTTTGTCGATGCCAAAGACCGAGATTGTCGCGAATGCATCCGAATAAGCGATGTACGCTCGCCATGTGTAAAGGAATGGAATGAACCCCAGCGACAACAGGATTGGGATTGCAAGCTCAAGAGCATTCGCGAGCGTCGCGGTCTCACTCCAGAGTTGATACGTCTTCCAAAGGCTAAAACTTATATACGAGAAACCGACAAGCGCACTGATGCTTGCCATCAATCTAGCAACTGGGGCATGCTCGGCCTTTTGATTTGCCATCATGCCCAAGAGCGCGATCACGGTAACAAACGGGAGGGCAACTACCTCCACCCAAAGTGGAAAGCTATAGAGTTCGGTGATGAAGGTGAGCAGGCCCGCAACTGATAAGATCTCAGCGGTGAATTTGCCAAGTCCGGCTTTGCGGCCTTTGGCCATGGCCGCCTCGAACATTGTGACGAATGCAAATGTGAAGAGCCACACGATTGTCGTCTTAAGATTGGCGACCGACCACCATCCCAAGCGCTCCAGCAGATATATCTCGGCGGCCGCATAGGCAGCCCCGGTCGCCAACGGGATCAGCAACATGGGCTTGAGGATTGCCTGAAAAACGCTGCCGAGACTTTCTCGCGTTGACTTCTGAATCAACACAACCACGAGAAAGACGGCCAGCCAGATCGCAGAGGCAATCTCGCGTGTGGTGATCGAAGCGATGGCGGTGTTCATGTCTCGATTGGACACAATCTTAAGATGGATGGCAATCTGTCTTTACAACGATATTCTTTCGAAGTGCGACGGCGTAAGGGCTGGCTCCGCCCACACCAGTTGCGCCTGCTTTCCCGGATACTCACGCCGATCCGCCAGTCCGCTCCCGGCCCCATGGCCGCCCCCCACCACGCAAAAAGGCCGCCCCACCGGGCGGCCTTTCCACATGTCCAATCTACAATCCGAAGCTTACTCGGCGTCGCCTTCGGCGGCCTTCTTCTTCGGGGCAGCCTTCTTCTTCGGAGCGGCGTCTTCGCCTTCAGCGGCGTCGTCGGCCTTGGCGGCTGCCTTCTTCTTCGGGGCTGCCTTCTTGGCCGGCTTGTCGCCGTCTTCGGCTTCGTCGTCGGCCAGCAGCTCTTCCTTGGAGACCGGCTTGTCGGTTACCGAGATCTCGCCCAGCAGCTTGTCGATGACCTTCTCTTCGAAGATCGGAGCGCGCAGCGAGGCGGAAGCGCCGGGGGTGTTGCGGAAGAAGTCGAGAATCTGCTTCTCCTGGCCCGGGAACTGCTGCAGCTGGGCGTAGAGTGCGCGCTGCATTTCGTCCTCGGAGACTTCGACTCCACCCTTTTCACCGATTTCCGAGAGAACGAGACCCAGACGAACGCGGCGCTCGGCCAGCGTGCGGTATTCGGTGCGGGCTTCTTCTTCGGTCGTGTCTTCATCGGCGAAGGTCTTGCCGGACTGGGCGAGATCGGTGTTGATCTGGCGCCAGATGTTCTCGAACTCGGCCTCAACCAGCTTTGCCGGAGTCTCGAACTTGTAGAGCTCGTCCAGCTGGTCGAGGATCTGACGCTTGACCTTCTGGCGGGTGACGTTGCCGTACTGGCTTTCGATCTGGCCGCGGACGATTTCCTTCAGCTTGTCGAGCGATTCGATGCCAAGCTTGGAGGCCAGCTCATCGTTGAGCTCGATAGCTGCAGGTGCTGCGACGTCCTTGACGGTGATGTCGAAGGTGGCTTCCTTGCCGGCGAGGTTCGCGGCCGGGTAATCGGCCGGGAAGGTCACGGTGATGACCTTTTCGTCACCGGCCTTGAGGCCGACCAGCTGCTCTTCGAATCCGGGGATGAAGCGGTTCGAACCGATGACCAGTTCGGCGTCCTCGTCCTTGCCGCCGTCGAAGGCAACGCCATCGACCTTGCCGAGGTAATCCATGGTGACGCGGTCGCCTTCGGCGGCCTTGCCTTCCTTGGTTTCAAACGAGCGGGCGCTTTCGGCGATCTTCTCGATCTGCTCGACGACTTCCGCATCGGTGACTTCAACCACTTCGCGGGTGACCTTGATGCCGTCGACCGGCTTCAGTTCGATCGGCGGGATGATCTCGTAGGACAGCGTGAACTCGAGGTCGGCCTGGGCGGACAGGATCTTTTCGGCTTCGGCCTCGTCCTCGGTCATGGCGATTTCCGGCTGGGTCGCCGACTTTTCGCCGCGCTCCGACAGGATCTCGGTCGGCTTGTCGCGGATGATCTCGTTGACCAGCTCGGCCATGATCGACTTGCCATACATCTTCTTCAGGTGACCGACCGGAACCTTGCCCGGACGGAAGCCGTTGATACGGACCTTGTCCTTGGCGTCGGCCAGGCGCTCGTTCATGCGAGCTTCCATGTCCTTGGCCGGAATGACGACCTTGATTTCGCGCTTCAGCCCTTCAGCGAGCGTTTCGATAACCTGCATGTTCTTACCTTCATGTCGTGGCGGCCGTGCTCGGACAGCCGGTTGTTTCCCTGAGCACGACGCCGGAATCTTCTGTTCCCGGACGTGGCTTCGGCGCAATCGTCAAGCATTCCTGCCAAGCAAACGGTGAAAGGAGTGGCGGGGCTTACCCGGTCCGTCTCGCACCGACCCGCTCGGCAAATCTGGTGCGGGTAGAGAGACTTGAACTCCCACGCCTTGCGGCACCAGAACCTAAATCTGGCGTGTCTACCAATTTCACCATACCCGCGTCCTAAGAAATGCATGCAGCTGTTGCGCATGCCCCTCCGGAGCGCGCGTCTCTATATCACCCGTTTTTGCCCACGCAAAGGAAAAATGACAGTGCGTCGGCCAGACAATCAGCGGCTATGTCTCCAACCTCTGTCCAATGGTCGGCGTCGCGCCGCTCGATACCGAAGGCGAGATCGCCGCGCTTGCCCCTCCCAATCGAAGGTGTGGCGACCTGCATGGATGCCACCCGAGCGCCAGGGTGCCATTCAAGAGCCGGCGCTCGCGTGGGCAAAGGCTCACCCGCTTGCGGCTTGCATGACAAGTCCGGCCCTGAGGGCGCCTAGTAAAGCGCCTCCTGAAAAAGGGGCTCACCGTCGATCCTGAGTTCGCGGATCTGGCTTTGACCTCCCTCGCCTACCCGGACGGCGACCGAAACCTCACCATCGTTGCGCGCCGTCTCGATCGCCCCGCCCTCGCCTTCCGGCACGTAGAAGCGCTCGATGCCATAATCGACCCGCAGGCTCGCGGCCCCCTCGGCGGTCAGGTCTGCGGCGCCGAAATAGCGAAAACGCTGGGTCTGAAGGACGACGCTGCCCTGCTGCGCACCCAGCGGCCCGAAGGAGGCTTCGTCCACAACCCAGTATCCGTCCGCACCCGGCCTGACTCGCACCCACATAGACTGCCATCCGGCTTGCGCCGGGCGCGGACCGGTGATGCGCGACACGGGAATGGTGGAAATATCGTAGGCCAGAATCACATAGTCACCGCGCAAGAGGTCACGCGGATCGACCGGCGCCGTTTTCAGCACGATCTCCTGCCCGGACCGCAGAAGGTTTGCCCGATTCTCGACCATCGAGCCGAGCACCGCGGTCTGCGCCAGCGCCAGGCCGAGACCGATCGCCAGATAGCGCCAGCCGGTCACGCTCTTTTTCCCCACGCTCATGGCCGCACCTCCGTCACCCGCTTGGCAAACAGTTTCTCCAGGCGCACCACGACCCCGGCCAGCACGGCGACCACGAGGCCCGCGAGCAGGAAAAAGGCCGATGTACCGAGCATGGAATCAATCGTAACGAAGGAAAGATAGAGGACCTCGCAGGCGAAGGCCGTATAGGCCAGATAGCGGACCGCGCCATTGTCGCGCCCATCAAGCGCCAATGCCAGCAGCGATACGGCAATGGTGACGAGGCCGAGACCCGCAAGGGCACGTCCCTCCGTCCAGTCGAGATGCAACAGGCAAAGCCCCATCAGCGCCAGTACGAAGGCGTAAAAGGCGGGTGCCGCACCCTGGCGACGAAGGGCATCGGAAACAGGTGACAACGGTAGGGTCGCAGCCAGGAAGAGAACCATTCCGCCCGCCGCATAGGCGGCTGCGGTTTCCACCTCCGGCCACAGCGCGTAGATCCAGCCGAGCCAGGCGATGAGCAGCAAATAGACAAAATGACCGGCCCGTCCGGCGCCGGTCCAGCGGCTGAGAACGCCGAGGACGAGGCTGGCCAGCAGCGGCCACCAGCCGAACAGCACGTGCCACTCCGCATCGAATTCATCAAGATAGGCGCCAAAGACGGCGAAGGCGAGAAAACCGGCCATGACCGTGAGCGCGCTGGAGCGGAACGCCGCCGCCGACAAAACGGTCATGGCGAACCACAAGAGCATGGCGTCGAAAGCGTCACCCGACAGGTGATAGAGTTGGCCGATCAGCGCGATGGCACCGCCGAAACAGGCACTTCCCAGCACCAACAGCGCACCACCGAAACGATCCGCGCCGCGACCAAAGGCCAGCGCAGCGCTCCCATGGAAGATCCAGATCAGCGCGACGATGCCGCCGACTTTGGCCAATCGGGGAATCTCCTCCCAGTTGGCGGCGATAAGGAGCAGGATCGACGCGGCCACAAGCACCGCGGCGAGGATCATCAGAACGCCGCCGACACTGAAGGACGAGCGTCGAGAATCGACGTCACTCAGCAGCGCATCGGCCACCCCCTGATCAATCAGACCTTTATCGACCCACAGATTGAGATCCCGCTTCAGTTTTCCGCGATACATGCCGTCTCCGTCTCCCGAGGGCCAGCCCGCCGCGACAAAATCACCGGCCAAACTGAGCGCCCAATCCGCTTTCTAACTATTGGCTTCTGTTTCAGCAAAAGACAATCGGGCGGACCGGCACAGCGACGGTGACAGTGACGCGCCCTCCTTTATGCACTTCACGCATAGCTTCCATGACGATATTGCACTGCACAAGAGCAACAATTGAGCCTAATGTGAACTTCAACAGAGCGCGAGGGAAATTACTTCTTCTGCTCAAGCGGCGGGCTTTCGCCGATATGACCTTCGACCCTGCGCACTCCTCCTCCCAGCGCAGCGTCGATTTGACTGACGGCACTCCTCCTCCCAGTCGTCAGTCTGTCAAAATGACGCTCACCGGATCCTCCTCCCCCGGTGAGCGTTATTTTTTTGCCCTTACTTCATGTCAGTGCCCTCACGAGCGCTCCGGACCGAACGGCGGCGTAAAGTGCCCTCTCGTGCCGCAAATTGCGCCACTCTGCTGGACATTAGCCACGCCCCATGCGCCTTTCGCATAGGTGTCATACGATGATGGGGCTACCGCCCCTTCGCACCGCAGCATATATTCAGATCATCGAATTCAGGCAGGCTCCCAAGGGAAGCCGCCACCAGAAAGGAGTAAGACCATGAACATCGCTCGCTCACTCAATAACTGGCGCAAGTATCGTCAGACCATCACCGAACTCGGCCGCATGTCGGACCGAGAGTTGCGCGATCTCGGCATTGGCCGCGATGATATCCGTCGCGTGGCACGTCACGCCATCACCGGCTGATCTCCGGCTTCATCACCGATCAAAAGGCCTCCCCCCTGCGGGAGGCTTTTTTTTGTAAACTCTGCGCAATAACGACTGCCCATTTCCTCGCCACTGCCGCTTAATGCGCCATTCTATGCACAATTGCATGGCAGTCGCCTATATTTTGCACTGCACATTATTGTTTTACGGGCGTATAAAACAGTCAATCGCTGATGTGGAAGAGACCACGGGATCAGCGCAAAGAATTAATCTGAGGAAACGACCATGAACCCGATGCGCATTGCCAAGAACTGGATGAGCTACCGCCGTACGATGGCTGAACTGGGCAACCTGTCCAATCAGGCCCTGTCCGATATCGGCATCACCCGCTACGAAATCCGCAATATCGCCGCTCGCTCCTTTCGCTAATCGCAAGGGTTGAGCAACCGGTGATCAAAGACGGCGCCACGAGGCGCCGTTTTTTTGTTTTCAGGCTTGAGGATCAGGCGCTTGTTCAAGCCCCTTGCCGGGGGGAAAGGATTGGCCAGTCTTCGGTCCCATGATAAGCAGCACGCCATGATGAAAACCTCTCTCTCCCCCATTCATGTCGTTGGCGGCGGCCTTGCCGGTTCGGAGGCTGCCTGGCAGGCGGCCGAGGCCGGCGTTCCGGTCATTCTGCATGAGATGCGCGGCGTGCGCGGCACAGAAGCGCACAAGACCGACAGCCTAGCCGAACTCGTCTGCTCCAATTCCTTCCGGTCCGACGATGCGACCTCCAATGCCGTCGGCGTCATCCATGCCGAAATGCGGCTCGCCGGCTCACTGATCATGGCCTGCGCCGACAAACACCAGGTTCCGGCCGGCGGCGCCTTGGCGGTTGATCGCGACGGCTTTGCCGAGGCGGTCAGCCAGTCGATCGAAGCTCACCCGCTGATTACCGTGGTGCGCGAAGAAATTACCGGTCTGCCGCCCAAGGACTGGGGGCTTACAGTCATCGCCACCGGCCCACTGACCTCACCTGACCTGGCCGACGCGATCCGTGGCGAGACCGGAGAGGATGCTCTGGCCTTTTTCGACGCCATCGCGCCGATTGTCCATCGCGATTCGATCAACATGGACGTCTGCTGGTATCAATCGCGCTACGACAAAGTAGGCCCTGGAGGTACCGGCAAGGACTACATCAATTGTCCACTCGACGAGAGCCAATATAATGCCTTCATTGACGCGCTGATCGCCGGCGATGCGGTCGGCTTCAAGGAATGGGAGGGTACGCCCTATTTTGACGGCTGCCTGCCGATAGAGGTCATGGCCGAGCGCGGTCGCGAAACGCTTCGCCATGGGCCGATGAAGCCGATGGGCCTGACCAATGCCCATAATCCCACCGTCAAGGCCTACGCCGTCGTGCAACTCCGTCAGGACAATGCGCTCGGCACACTCTACAATATGGTCGGTTTCCAGACCAAGCTGCGTTATGGCGCGCAAGCCGAGATCTTCCGGATGATCCCCGGCCTCGAGAACGCCGAGTTTGCTCGCCTCGGCGGACTGCACCGCAATACTTACATCAACTCACCCGTACTGCTCGACCCGTCACTGCAGCTGAAGAGCCGGCCTGGTCTGCGCTTCGCCGGTCAGATCACCGGTTGCGAGGGCTATGTCGAGAGCGCTTCGATCGGCCTTCTGGCCGGGCGATTCGCCGCCGCCGACAGCAAGGGCGAAGTCGTCTCGCTGCCGCCGGAAACGACGGCCATGGGCTCGCTATTGCGCCATATCACCGGCGGCCATATCGTCAGCGACGAAGAACCCGGCAAGCGCTCGTTCCAACCGATGAACATCAATTTCGGGTTATTCCCGGAGCTTTCGCCCGGATCGATAGTCAAACCGGAGGGTATCAAGCGCTTCCGCGGCAAGGACAAAACGATCATGAAACGTCAGTTGATGTCCGAGCGGGCGCTCGCCGACTGCAAGGCCTGGCTGACCTCCGGCCTCGCGTGAGGCGGCTCAGACGGTTGGGACGGCGCCGGGTGGCGGGTCAAGCTCGGCACTGTTCACATAATTACCGAGCAACCACAGAGAAACTTCTGCCGCTTCCATCGGCGTCGCGAAGGTGAATTCGCCGTTGTGGAAGGGTGCGTCGAGGAATTCTATGGCGAAGCCGCGACCGCTCGGCAGGTCGCGGACCCGCACCGTCCCCGGCTCGATCATATGGCATGCGTAGTGGCTGCGCATGTTACGCATGAAGCCGGCCTTGTTGTCATGCAGCCGCACGAACACTGCCCGACCATCCGCCGTCGTATGCAGGCTGCGGATCGCCTCTTGCGGGAAGGCGCGACCGAACTCGACAATCGCCAAACCTGAATCATGCAGATCCTCGTCCTTCGCCCGCTTGGCCATACGGGTCGCATAGAAGGCAAACACCGCCAGCAGCACTAAAATCACGATCCAGGTAATCGAAGCCACGCCTTGTCTCCTGCTGTAGCCGGATGCCGCCGGCCCCTTCCGGAAAAATGGATAGCAACCGAGCCTTGCGCGAATGTGGCGCCTTAAAAACTGCCCTTTACGCTGGCGCTGAGCATCCGCAACTGACGCCGCCATTGCGGCTGGCGCAAGCCGGCATCCAATACATCGGCGCCGCGCTTTTGCGCGGCAAGAAGAACCCCCTCGGCCAGGGCCACGGTCAGATAGGCCGGCACCAGACTGCGCGGCGGTGGACCGGCGTCGCGCGCCTTGCGCAAATGATCGCGCCCGAGCCCGGCGAAGGCCTCGACGGCCGCGGAGATGCGCACCTTGTCCTGTCCGGCCAAAAAGCTGTCTCGATCAAGCCCGACCGCCGACAGGATCTCCAGCGGCAAGTAAAGCTGGCCGCGCGCCCGATGCGTCGGCAGCAACAGCAAAGCACCGGCAATCGCCTGCGCCACACCGGCATGCCCCGCCACCGTCGCCGTCCCGGCTGCTGCCTCAGGATCGAGGACCACGCTTGCCAATTGTATCAACGCCGCCGCCGTTTCGCCGGCATAGCCCTCGAACATGGCGCTGGCTTCCATCGGGTCATCATAGAGATCGAACACCCTCGCATCCAGCATACCGTTCAGGGCGGATACCGGCAGATGATGGTGATGGATCGCCGCCAGCAGCGCGGCTGCAATCGGATTTGCCTCGGTCGCGCCATGGGCGGCTCCCGCCAGCAGATCGCGCCAGTATTGCAGGCGCACCTCACCTGGCAGTGGTTCACGGACAAGGTCACGGATCCGGGCAATCTCGGCATTGAAGGCATAAAGCGCCGCCACCGCGTCGCGCCGGTCCGCCGGCGTCAGCAGGCAGGCAAGATAGCGGTCGCGATCCGTCTCGCGCAGGCCCGACAGTTCAAGAACCCCGCCTCCAGTCTTGGCATCAGTCACGGCATTCATCCTGTCGTTCAGACGGCGATCACTGCGGCAGCGACAGCCCGCTGTTCGGCGAGCATAATGTTGAACGTCCGCACGGCGGCCCCTGTTCCCATCGGATCGCTGGCAATGCCCCTGGCCTTGAGCACCGCCTTGAGTTCGGCCGGCAAGGGCCGTAACTGCTTGCCTGTACCGACGAGAAGAACCTCGATCTCAGCCGCGTCGTCCAGCACTCGGGCGAACTTCGCGACCGTCAGCGGTTCCGTCTCCTCCATCTCCCATCCATAGATCCCGGAAGGCAGCAGAAGCAGCGAGCCGCGATGCGACATGTCAGCAAAGCGGAACCCGCCATTGCCGTAGGCGTCGATCGGAGCCCGGCCGGGGAAATGCGCCTGCCGGACCACAATCCCCTTGCCGCTGGGCGCGAACGACGACATCGCTTAAGCCTCGACCTTGCCCGAAACCGGTCGAGCCGCTTCGACTTCCGCATCCCGCTCCTGGAAGGTCTCCGGACGCAGTTTGAAAGCGATCAGCACCGGACCGGCAATGTAGATTGACGAGAATGTACCGATCATCACGCCGAAGAGCATCGCCAGCGTGAAGGATGCGATCACCTCGCCGCCGAAGAAGTAGAGCGCCAGAAGCGCAAGCAGCGTCGTCGAGGCGGTCAGCACGGTACGCGACAGCGTCTGGTTGATCGAGGTATCGATCAGCACGTCAAGCGGCATTTTCTTGTACCGCCTCAGGTTCTCGCGCATTCGGTCGTAAACGACGACGGTATCGTTGAGCGAATAACCGATGATCGTCAGAATCGCCGCGATACTGGTCAGGTTGAACTCGATGCCGAGGAAGACATAGAGACCAAGCGTCAAAATCACGTCGTGCAATGTGGCGATGATCGCTCCGAGGGCAAACTGCCATTCAAAGCGGAACCAGATGTAGACCAGGATGGCAAGCAGAGACGCGACAACGCCAATGGTTGCGCTCCACGTGAGGTCGGCCGAAACGGCCGGACCGACGACTTCCACACGCCGGAAATCGTAAGCCTCCTCGAGTTCACCACGCACAAGCGAGATCGCCGACTGCTCGGCGTTCTCGCCACCCTCCTGCGCCTGGATGCGGATCAGCACGCTCGCCGGATCACCGAAGCCTTGGGCCTGCACTTCGCCGAGATTAAGTTCACTCAGACGATCACGAATGTCGGAAATATTGGCCTGTCCCGAACGGGCCTTCACCTCGATGATGGAGCCACCCTGAAAGTCGATGCCAAGGTTCATACCCAGCGTCGTGAAGCCTATCAGCGAAGCAAGTGCCAACACACCGGCGCCGGCGAAAACATAACGCCGGATCGCCATGAAGCGAATGTTCTGTGTATCGAACATGGCGGTACGCACGCCCTTCGGCAGATGCTTCGGCCGCTGCCAGCGGAACCAGAAAGCCATCAGCCAGCGCGTCATGGTGAAGGCCGTGAAGACGGTCGTAAGAATACCGATCGCCAGTGTTACGGCAAAACCCTTGACCGGGCCGGAGCCGAGGAAGAACAGCACGGCGGCGGCAATCAGCGTCGTCAGGTTGGCGTCAACGATCGTGGCGAAGGCCTTATTGAAGCCGACTTCGATCGCCTGGTGAAGCGGTCTTCCGCTCTTGGCCTCCTCACGAATGCGTTCATAGACGAGCACGTTGGAGTCGACGGCCATGCCCATGGTGAGCACGATACCGGCGATACCAGGCAGCGTCAGCGTCGAACCGAGCAGGGACAGAAGCGCTATGATCATAACGATATTGGCAGTCAGAGCGATATTCGCCATGACGCCGAACGAACCGTAAAAGCCGAGCATGAAGAGAACGACGAGCAAAGCGCCGATCGCGCTGGCAATCATACCGGCATTGATCGAGTCCTGACCAAGGCCCGGGCCGACGGTGCGCTCTTCGACGACGGTCAGGGTCGCCGGCAGAGCACCCGCACGCAGCAGCACCGCGAGGTCGTTTGCGCCCTCAACCGAGAAATTGCCGGAGATCTGACCTGAACCACCGATAATCGGCTCGCGAATGACCGGAGCAGAGATCACCTGGTTGTCAAGAATAATGGCGAAGGGACGGCCGACGTTCTGCTGGGTCGCCTGAGCGAAACGCTGAGCGCCCTTGCTGTCGAAACGGAAAGTGACGACGGGTTCGTTGGTCTGCTGGTTGAAGCTCGCCTGCGCATCGACGAGGCTTTCACCCGACACGAGCGCGCGCTTCTCGACCAGATAAGGAACGGCCGGATCGTCCATTGAATAAAGGACCTCGGCGGTTGCCGGCGGGCGCCCGTTGATCGCCTCCTCTACCGGCATGCTCATGTCGACCATATGGAAAGAGAGCTTGGCGGTCTGGTTCAACAAGGCCTTGAGGCGCTGCGGATCGGTGAGGCCCGGCACCTGAACGATGATACGATCACTGCCCTGACGCTGGATCAGCGGTTCGGTCGTGCCGAGTTCGTCGACACGGCGGCGCACCACCTCCATCGACTGAGTGAGCGCCGAACTCGTGCGATAGTCGATCCCCTCCTCGGTCAGGTTGAAGCGCAGCAACGTGCCATCTTCCTGCAACGCCACTTCGTGGATCGTGCCGCCCGTCAGCCCGCCTACGCTCACGGGAGCTGTGAGGTTGGAGAGAGCCTCCTTGGCTGCCTCGACTTTGTCGGCATCGCTGATGCGAACCTGGACCTGCTGGCCAACGCCGGAAAGGCCGGTGTAGCGGATACCGGCATCACGCAGGGCCGCGCGAATATCGCCCACCGTCGTCTCCAGCCGCTCCTTGATGATGTCAGCCTTCTCGATCTTCAGCATGATATGGGAACCACCCTGAAGGTCGAGTCCAAGGGTGACCTTCTTGGCAGGCACCCAGGAAGGCAAGGCCCGGAGCTGCTCGTCGCTGAAAAGATTGGGCATGGCCACAAGCACGCTCACCAGGACGGTGAACCAGATGAAGAACGTCTTCCAGCGCGAAAAATACAGCATGAAACTCTCGGGGTCGGATGGTTCGGCAAAGCAAAACGACCGGCGGAGCCGGCCATTTATAGAGTGTGATATCAGGCCGCGGTTTCGGTCTTTACCGGCTCGCCCTTGACCCGCACTTCGGCGATGTAGCTGCGCATCGCGCGGACCTTGACGCCCTCGGTGAGTTCCACTTCGACTTCATTGTCGTCAACTACCTTGCTGACCTTACCGATCAGACCACCACCCAGCACAACCTGGTCGCCGCGACGGATCGCCGAAAGCGTCTCGGCGCGCTTCTTCATCTGCTGGCGCTGCGGACGGATCAGCAGAAAATACCAGATCAGCATGAGCGGGGCGAAGAGGAAAAGCATTTCAAGGCCGGAACCGAATACACCACCGGCGGCGGCGCCGTCCTGAGCGAAGGCTTGCGTGAAGAACATGGAAAACTCCCTAGACTGCGATGTTCGCGGGCAGCCTTGCCCCCCGCTTCAGGTCGCCGGAATATAGTGACCGGCCTTTCGATTGCAACAGAAACAGCGCTTCTCAGTACCGTTTTACAGCCTCTTACCCTTTCGGCTGCGAAAAGGCCATGCTACCGCCAGGCAAATCGCTGTCAGCTGGTCTGACGGCCTCTGCCGAGGAGACTCCTAATGTCTGATGAATTGAACCAGCAACTGCTTCTCGAATTGCGCCGGCTGACAGTTGCGGTCGAACGCCTCGCCGGCCCGGCGCCAGCGGAGAACGACTGGTCAGCTGCCGATTGCTTCGTCTGGGCGCCGCTGCGCAGTCACCTGCAACCGATCCAGCGACCAAACCGTGTGGCCCTGTCACTGATCCGCGGCGTCGATCATGTGCGCGACATCCTGCATGAGAACACGCTGCGCTTCGCCGAGGGCTACCCAGCCAACAATGTCCTATTGTGGGGCGCGCGTGGCATGGGCAAGTCCTCCCTCGTGAAGGCCGTGCACGCCGACATCCGCGCCCAGACGGGCGTGTCGTTGAAGTTGGTCGAGGTGCATCGTGAGGACATTGCGTCACTGCCCGAACTGATGGATCTGCTGAAGGAAACACCACACCGGATCATCCTGTTTTGCGACGACCTCTCCTTTGACCATGACGACACAGCCTACAAGTCGCTCAAGGCAGCGTTGGATGGCGGCATTGAGGGGCGCCCGGACAATGTTCTCTTCTACGCGACATCAAACCGCCGACACCTTTTGCCGCGCAATATGATGGAGAATGAACAGTCGACGGCAATCAACCCGTCGGAGGCGGTCGAGGAAAAAGTCTCGCTGTCCGACCGTTTTGGCCTGTGGCTCGGTTTTCACAAGTGCAGCCAGGACGACTATCTGGCGATGGTCGATGGCTATGCCGCGCATTTCAGCCTGCCACTCGAACGCGACGAGCTTCATCACGAGGCGCTGACATGGGCAACCACCCGCGGCGGACGCTCGGGCCGCGTCGCCTGGCAGTATATCCAGGACCTCGCCGGCCGGCTCAGGATCACGATGGATCGCCCCTGAACGAGAAAAGGCCCGAGAATACCGGACCTTTTCACCGCTTGCCTGGGACGCAATACCTATTCCAGGTAAGTGATCGGATTGACTGGGGTCGCATCCTTGCGAACCTCGAAGTGCAGCATCGGGCGTTTGACGTTGCCGCTCATGCCGGAGGTGGCAAGCTGCTGGCCGCGCTGAACCTTCTGGCCCCGCTGGACCGAGAGCGCGTCGGCGTGACCGTAGACAGTGACCGTGCCATCGTCATGACGGACAAGGACGGTGTTGCCGAGTTCCTTCAGGCCATTGCCGGCATAGATGACCACACCGTTCTCTGCCGCCTTGACCGGCGTGCCCTCAGGAACGGAGATGTCGATGCCGTCATTGCGCTTGCCGTCGACATTGGCGCCATAGCCGGCGACGACCGCTCCGCGCACAGGCCAGCGATACTTGCCGATGCCGGTCGCCTCAGGCGCGGCTTCCTTCGGATCGACCGACGCCACCTCACCAACCGACTGCGTCGTGGCTGGTGCTTTGTATACGGCCGGTGCATTACCCTTGGCGTCCGCCTTTCCAGCCGGAATCGTCGCGGTTTTGAGCGGGTCGGTGGCGGCCGCGGGGGCTGCGGACGCGATCTGGCTCGAGGCACCTCCGGCCGGAATCTTCAGCGTCTGACCGATACGGATATTGGCCGAGGTGAGCCCGTTGGCAGCCTTCAGTTTGTCGATCGGGGTGCCGGTCACCTTGGCGATCTTGGTGAGAGAATCCCCCGGCTTCACGACATAGCCCCCCGGAGCGAGCCCTTCGCCAGCGCCGGCAACTGCCTTGCCGGTGGCACTGGAGGCACCGGTTATCGACTTATCGCGCGGACTGGGCGCCGTCGGCAGCACTGCGACCTTCTGCTCGGGCCCTGACGGCAGGCTCGGCTTCTTGCCGCCATTTGGCAGAACCGAAGCGTCAGCCGCCGCGCGGGCGGCGTTCGCCTGGTTGGTATAGCTCGGGATCAGTACCAGTTGGCCGGAGGCGGCATCGCTCGCATGTGTCAGGCCGTTGGCCTTGAGGATCTCCTTCTCAGGCACACCATAGCGCTTCGAGAGCGTGGCGATCGTCTCGCCTGGCCTCAACGTCACGCGTGCCGCATTGCCCTTGCCCCAGCCGCTGCTGGCCTGGGTCGCCCCTGTGGTGAGCCCGTCGCTGGCAGTGGGCGCAGCAAGAACCGCGGCCTGCCTCTGCGCAGGTGCACTGGGGAAAGGCTGGGCAAGCGCTGCGGCGCGTTCCGCCGAGGCCGAGGAGCCAGCGGGGGCGGCAAGCTCCGCGCGCTGAACTGCGACCGGCGCGGCAGCCGCGCGTGCCGCCGACGACGGCGTATAGGCAGGCTGCCTCGGATAAGGTTGCGAAAGTGCCTGCTGACGGTTTGTATAGTCAGGCTGACTTGTCGCCGACATACCGCCGACATTGGCATAGGGCACCGGCGAGCCGCCGATATTGCGGCGAGGAATAGAGGCCGTCGTCAGATTGTCGGTTGAGAAGACCGCACTGAAGCGCGAGGCATCGGAACTGCAGCCTGTGGCAGCGCTGGCAAGCAACATCGCCACAAGGATACGGGCGACTGGCATTCCGGATTTCGGCGATACACTCATACGCATAACTCGACCCACATATTACGCAACTTGATGTGGGTATAATTAAAGCGCGTTAGTGTTACTGGCCGGTTAACCCCATGGAATCGTCGTGAACTATTTTCGAAAAGCTGCACATGCGCCGGAGACGATCCCCCTGGGCCCGCCGTCAGAGGAAGGACGCGACCTTCGGCACCAGCGGCAAATACGGCACCTCGAACAGGTCTTCCCGGTCGAAACGGCTCCCTGTCTTGGTCAGCCGCACCATGGTGCAGGTCTCCTCCCCGGTCATCAAGGGTGCGAGCAGAACCCCGCCGGAAACCAACTGTTCGGCAAGGAAGCGCGGCATACTCGGAAAGGCCGCGGTTGCCAAGATCCGGTCAAACGTCCCCTCCCCGGTCAATCCGTTGCTTCCGTCCGCCTGCCGCAAAACAACGTTGCGCAGGGCCAGACTGTCCAGCCGGCGTTGCGCCGCGCCGATGAGCATCTTGTAGCGATCGATCGACATGACCCGCTCGGAAATGCGGCCGAGCACAGCTGCAATGAATCCGCTGCCCGTGCCAATCTCGAGAACCCGCTGACCGGGCTTGACATGGAGATTGGCGAGCAGGCGCACCGCCAGGTCAGCGCCCTCGATGAAGGCGCCGCACTCAATCGGAATGGAGCGGCTCGAATAGGCCTGTTCGGCAAATTGCGGCGGAACGAAAAGCGAGCGCGGTGTCTGCTCGACCGCTGTCAAAAGGTCAAGGTCGGAAATCCCCTCGGCCCGCAACCTCAGCACCAAGGCCGCAAAGCCCTCTTTCTCCACCATTCCGGGCTTCAATCAGCAGCCCCGAAGCCGAGCGCGCGGGCAATGCAGTCCTGCGCGGCATAATCGGTCATGTCGAGCTTCAGCGGCGTCACCGAGATTTTATCCTCCTTCAAGGCCTGAAGATCTGTCCCTTCGCGGAACTTGTTGCCGCGATCACCGAAGCGCAGCCAGTAATAGGGAAAGCCGCGACCGTCGGCGCGCTCTTCGACCTCGAGACCGAAATCGAGCTTGCCCTGTGACGTCACCTCGATACCTTTGACTTCGGCCGGAGCGCAGCGAGGGAAGTTGACATTGAGAAACGTCCCCGGCGGCAGTTCGGCCTTGACCAGTTGGGCAAGCAGCTTGGGCGCGAGCGTCTCGGCCACTTCCCAGGGGATGATCCTGCCGCCATTGTCATATTCGTAAAGCTGGCTGAGCGAAATCGAGCGGACGCCCTGCAGTGTGCCTTCGATCGCGCCGGCCACGGTGCCTGAATAGGTCACATCGTCGGCCACATTGCCCCCCGCATTGATGCCGGACAAAACAAGGTCCGGCTTTTCCGGCATGATTTCGCGGATCGCCATGATGACGCAGTCGGTCGGCGTACCACGCAGGGCATAGCGCTTACTGTCGATCTTGCGCAGCCGCAGCGGCTCCGACAGCGTCAGCGAATGGGCAAGGCCGCTCTGGTCGGTTTCAGGCGCGACGACCCAGACATCGTCCGAGAGTGTTCGGGCGACACGCTCGAGAACCGCGAGCCCCTCGGCATGGATGCCGTCGTCATTGGTCAGGAGAATACGCATAATATAACTTTTTGCCTCAAGCCGCTTTTTCAATCTTCTTCAGACCGCCCATGTAAGGCAGCAAAACGTCTGGGACGGAGATCGAGCCATCCTCGTTCTGGTAGTTCTCCATGACCGCGATCAGCGCCCGGCCGACCGCCGTGCCCGAACCGTTCAGCGTGTGAACGAAAGTCGTACCCTTGCCGTCCTTGCCACGATAGCGTGCGTTCATTCGGCGGCCCTGGAAGTCGCCGCAAACCGAGCAGGACGAGATTTCGCGATAGGTATTCTGTCCCGGCAGCCAGACTTCGAGGTCATAAGTCTTGCGTGCGCCGAAGCCCATGTCGCCGGTGCACAACGTCATGGTGCGGAAATGCAGGCCGAGGCGCTTCAGCACCTCCTCGGCGCAGGCAGTCATCCGCTCATGCTCGTCGATCGAGCTTTCCGCATCGGTGATCGATACAAGTTCGCATTTCCAGAACTGGTGCTGGCGCAGCATGCCACGCGTGTCGCGACCGGCCGAGCCGGCCTCAGAGCGGAAGGACGGCGTCAGGGCCGTAAAGCGCAGGGGCAGCTTTTCCTGTTCGAGGATCTCCCCCGAAACGAGGTTGGTCAGCGTCACCTCCGCCGTCGGAATCAGCCAGCGGCCATCGGTGGTCTTGAACAGGTCTTCGGCAAACTTCGGCAACTGGCCGGTGCCGAACATGGCCTCATCCTTCACCATCAGCGGCGAGGAGACTTCGGTGTAGCCGTGCTCGCTGGTGTGCAGGTCGAGCATAAACTGGCCGATCGCCCGTTCGAGTCTGGCCAGCGGACCGGTCAGAACCGTAAAGCGCGAACCGGAGAGCTTGGCGGCACGCTCGAAATCCATAAAGCCGAGGGCTTCACCCAGTTCATAATGTTTCTTGGCCGGATGGTTCCAGCCGGGCTTCTGGCCGACAACGCGCTTGACCACATTGTCATGCTCGTCCTTGCCGACCGGCACGTCGTCGAGAGGAATGTTCGGGACACGCGACAGCTGGTCTGCGAGTTCGGCCGTCAGTTGACGCTCGTCCTCTTCCGCGCCCGGCATGACGTCTTTCAGATGGGCGACCTCGGCCTTGAGCTTTTCGGCCAGCTCCATATCCTTGCGGCCCATGGCCGCGCCGATCTCCTTGGAGGCGGCATTGCGGCGGGCCTGCATGTCCTGCAGCGATTGCACGACAGAGCGGCGCTTTTCGTCGAGGGCGATCAGGCTGGCGGCCAGAGGCTCTGCACTACGCTTGGCCAGCGCCGCATCAAGGGCTTCGGCATTTTCACGGATCCATTTGATATCAAGCATCGTCGTTCCAGGTCATCTCTCGTGATCGTCGGATCGGACCCGGCGGGCGCCCTGTCCGGCCCCATGGATGCATGCTCGGGAGTGGAGGAGAATGAACGGCGCGGCTCAGGCGCTGTCCTGCTCGTCCGCCTCGTCCGCAACAACCGAAGTTTCGGCGGCCCGGCGACGCTCCACGAGTCGCGCAGCATAGATGGCTACCTCGTAGAGAAGGATCGTCGGCAAAGCAAGACCGATCTGGGAGACCGGATCGGGGGGAGTCAGAACCGCCGCGATGACGAAGGCCACCACGATGAAATACTTACGCTTCTGCGCCAGCCAGGCGCTCTCCAGGATGCCGACCCGAGCCAGCAGCGTGGTGACCACCGGCAACTGGAAGACAAGACCGAAGGAAAAGACCAGCGTCATGATCAGGCTGAGATATTCCGACACCTTTGGCATCAGCGAGATCGCCACTTCTCCTTCACCCGGCGCCTGCTGCATGGCGAGGAAGAACCACATGACCATGGGCGTGAAGAAGAAATAGACCAAGGCGCCGCCGAGCAGAAAGAGGACCGGCGAGGCGATCAGGAACGGCAGGAAGGCCTGACGCTCGTTCTTGTAGAGACCGGGCGCCACAAACTTATAGATCTGCGCGGCAATCACCGGAAAGGCGATGACCAGCGCACCGAACATGGACACTTTCACCTGGGTGAAGAAAAACTCCTGCGGCGCGGTATAGATCAGCTCGGCTTTGCTAAGATCGAGACCGGCCCAGAGCACTGCCCACTTGTAGGGCACAACCAGCAGATTGAAGAGCTGCTTGGCGAAGGCGAAGCAGACAATAAAGGCCAGGAAGAATGCGGCCAGCGCCCACATCAGGCGGGTGCGCAGTTCGATCAGATGCTCCAGCAAAGGCTGCGGCTTGTCGTCGATGTCGCCGCTCATGCGGGCTCCTCGCTCTTCGGCTTACGGGGCTTTTTCGGCGCGGCCGGCTTCTTTTCCCCGGCGTCGGTGGAGGCAGGCTTGGCGCGGCTCGCCTTGGCCGGCTTTTCTCCTGCAGCCTTTTTCACCGACTGAACAGCGTCGCCTGGAGCCTTGGCCTTCGCCTTGCGAGGCGTCACCGTCTTGGTGGGCTCGATGGTCGGGGCCGCGGTCGGCGCGGGATCGGGCATCGGATGGGCGAGTTCGTCAGGCAGGCCGGCCAGCGGTGACGGCATTTCGGGGAATGATGCAGGCGGCGTTGCCTCGGACTCGGGAGAGGTTATGCCGGCAGCGGCCTTCGCGTCCGCTGTCGTCGCCTTCTTCAGGTCCGATTTGATCTCATTGCCCATCTGCCGCAGCGGATTGATCACGTCGCGCAAAGCGCTCTTCGGATTGAGGCCACGGACATCCTCGACCGATTTGCGCAGGTCATCGAGCTCGGCCTCGCGCAGCGCCTCGTCGAACTGAGCGCGGAATTCACCCGCCGTACGACGCAGCCGCGACGTCATCTTACCGAAGGCCCGGATCATCGGCGGAAGGTCCTTCGGACCGACCACCACAATCAGGATCACCGCGATGACAAGCAACTCGGTCCAGCCAATATCCAGCATTCAACGGGCTCCTGAAGCCTTTTCCGGGGCCGCGCATCATGACCGACGCGCTCTCCACCCCCTATCCCGCCTCCCGGTCCCCTTCCCTCTCGGCCTTGCCGACACGGATGGGGATCGACCAGACCGGCCGCCTGGCGGCCGATTAAGGGCTTACTTCGTTTCGTCGGCCTTGTGATCGACGGTCTTCTTCGGTTCCGAAGCATCGGCATCGTCGTCCGACATGCCCTTCTTGAAGCTCTTGATACCCTTGGCAACGTCGCCCATCAGTTCCGGGATCTTGCCACGACCGAACAACAGAAGAACAATGGCCAAGACGATCAGCCAATGCCACATGCTAAAAGAACCCATACCCGTCACTCCATGATTTTCGTTTCCCCGATGTAAGGGGTTTCGGAGTCTTTTTCAAACACCAAAATGTCTTGTGGATCGACCGAGATCCTCGCATCGCGCAATCCAGTCGGCAGCATGTCGGCGCGGATGCGCGCTCGCACCGGACGCTCGCTGCCGGGTATGGCAAGTTCCAGCAGTTCGACCACTCCAAGAAAGCGGCGCGAGACAATGCGCGCCGGGATGACGCCCCGCTCCACGCTCACATTGACACCGGAAAGCCGGACGGCGACCGCAACGGCCCTGCCATCCGCCAGCCCGGCCGCATCCGCGACGCCGAGGGGCGTTTCCACACGGCCGTTACGGACCACGCTGGAGAACTCGTTGATCTCCGAGAAAAAGGAGGCGGCAAAAATATCACCCGGCCGGCGATAAAGATCATCGGAAGTCCCGACCTGGACCAGCTTTCCGTCGCGCAGAAGCGCGATCCGGTCTGCCATGCGCATCGCTTCCTCGGCATCATGCGTGACCACAACCGCTGTCGCCCGTGTCTCCCGCAAGATTGCCAGCGTATCGGCGCGGATGGTATCCTTCAGGCGGGAATCCAGCCCGGAAAACGGCTCGTCCATTAGCAACACGCCCGGGCGCGGCGCCAGTGCACGGGCAAGCGCCACGCGCTGCTGTTCGCCACCCGAAAGCACGTGCGGAAATTTGTCGGCGTAGTGATCGAGCCCGACCCGCTCCAACGCCGCCATGGCTTCTGCGCGCGCCTCGCGTGCCGACATGGCCGTCAAACCGAAGCGGACGTTCTCCACGACGCTCATATGTGGAAAGAGCGCGAAATCCTGAAACATCAGACCAATGCCGCGCTGCTCCGGCGGGACGAAAACGTCGGGACCGGCCACTGCGCGGCCATTGAGCAGCACGCGTCCAGAAGACTGCGCCTCGATGCCCGCAGCGATTCGAAGAAGGGTCGTCTTGCCCGAGCCGGACGGACCGAGCAGACAAAGCACTTCGCCGGCCTCAGCCGTCAGCGACACCCCCCGCAGGGTCTCACGGCCGTGGTAGCCGTGGCGAATATCCTCGAAGCTCAAACGGGCCGCGAAGGTGACGCCAGCGGTCCGCCTCGATTTATCGCTCTGCGTCGTCTGCACGCTCATTCCAATATCCGACTGGCCAGTGACGAGGAATGCTGGAGCCCGGAAACGCCCGCAGCAGATCCGGACATCGCCGGGTTACCATTTAAACCTGAAGCTATTCGTCTGGTTCTCCACCCGGAGTCAAGAGGCCAAGCTCCTCAAGGTCGAGCTGGGTGATCGGATCCTCATCCTCAGAAAGATCATCGTCGGTAAGCGGCAGCGGAATGCTGAAGTTCGCCGGAATGCGTCCAGACAAGAGTCCTGCCCCCTTCAGCTCATCGAGACCCGGCAGGTCGCGCAGCTCCTCGAGGCCAAAATGATCCAGGAAATCGCGGGTCGTGCCGAGCGTGACAGGCCGGCCCGGCGTACGGCGGCGGCCGCGAAAGCGGACCCAGCCAGCTTCCATCAACACGTCGAGCGTGCCCCTCGAAGTCTGCACGCCGCGGATCTCCTCGATTTCGGCCCGGGTCACCGGCTGGTGGTAGGCGATGATCGCGAGGATCTCAAGCGCCGCCCGCGATAGTTTCCTGACCTCTGTTTCATCCCGACGGATGGCAAATGAGAGATCGGCAGCGGTGCGGAAAGCCCAATAATCATCGACCTGCACGAGGTTCACGCCGCGCGGGGCATATTCCGCTTTTAGCTGGCGCATGATCGCACCAACATCCATGCCGCGCGGCAGGCGCTCGGCGATGAAAGTCTCCGACACCGGCTCGGCCGAGGCAAAGACCAGTGCCTCGGCTACGCGGACCGCCTCACGCTCGGCTCGCTCACGCATGGGATCGCGCACTTCGGGCTCCGCCTCGCCCTCGTTCTCGGGAAAAAAATCCCCGTCCCGCGTCGCGCCCATCATCTCTTTACTCCACAGCCTCCGGTTCGCCGGCTCGCGGGCCGCTGCGCAAATATATCGGCTCGAAGGCGCTTTCCTGACGGATTTCCAGTCGGCCCTCGCGCACGAGTTCTAGCGAAGCAGCAAACGCGCTGGCGATCGCGCTCACCCGCTCGACCGGCGTCGTCAGATAACGCAAGAGAAACTGGTCGAGTGCCGTCCAGTCGCCGATATCGCCGATCATACGTGTCAGGATTGCGCGTGCGTCGGCGAGCGACCAGACGCGACGGCGGGCGATCGTCACCTGCGTCGTCGCCTGACGCTGACGCAGTGAGGCGTATGCGGTCAGCAGATCGTAGAGGGAGGCCTCGTAGGCGTTGTCGACACGCGTCGGCACATGCTCCGGCGCACCGCGCGGATAGACATCGCGGCCGAGCCGGTTGCGATTGATCAGCCGCGTCGCCGCCTCACGCATCGCTTCCAGCCGCTTCAGCCGGAAAGCCAGCGTCGCCGCCATTTCCTCGCCCGAAGGACCTTCGTCCTTGGCTTGCTGCGGGATCAGCAGCCGTGATTTCAGATAGGCGAGCCAAGCCGCCATGACCAGATAATCGGCAGCCAGTTCCAACCGGATGCGCCGGGCGCTCTCGATAAATTCAAGATATTGCTCGACCAGCGCCAGCACCGAGATCCGCGCCAGGTCGACCTTCTGGTTACGCGCCAGGAACAGCAGGAGGTCGAGCGGCCCCTCGAATCCCGCAACGTCGATCACCAGCGCCGGCTCGCCGGTCAGTCGTTCGGCACCCGCCTCTTGCCAGAGGCTGTCCATCGGCGTTGGCGCGCTGACGCCGCCAGGCTTCGACGGAGATTGGGGAATGCCGACCGGGGGCGCCATCAGGCTGTCGCTCGCAAACTGTCGAACTCGGCGCGGATCGCTGCCTCCTCTGCCGCGTCGGTGGTGCCGAACGCCGCCTCGACCGCATCGGCGCGCGCCCGCGCCTTACCGGCGAGCAGCGGCACTTCGGCCGCCACCGCGCGCATCTCGCCCATCAGACCGTTGCAATGAAGCACAACATCGCCGCCGCCGGCGACAATGGCAGCAGTACGCTCCCCAAGCGTGCCCTTCAGGGCGTTCATCGACACATCGTCCGACATCAGCAGCCCGTCAAATCCGATAGATCCACGAATGATCTGGTCGATCACTATATTAGACGTCGACGCCGGATGATCCGGATCGATGGCCGAGTATACCACATGCGCGCTCATCGCCATCAGTTCGTTGTGGAGCCGCTTGAACGGCGGGAAATCGTGCGCTTCCAGTTCTGCAAGCGGCGTGTTGACAACCGGCAGCTCGTGATGTGAATCCGCCATGCCGCGACCGTGCCCCGGCACGTGCTTCATCACCGGCAGGACGCCGCCGGACTTGAGGCCCGCCGCGGCCGCCTCGCCCATAGCCCCGACGGTCTCCGGGTCATTGCCATAGGCGCGGTCACCGATGACGTTGCTCGCGCCTTCGACGGGGACGTCGAGTACTGGCAGACAATCGACATTGATGCCGAGGCGGATGAGATCGAACGCATGGAGACGCGACATCAGCCAGGCGGCTCGCAGACCTAACGTACGGTCGCGTCGATAGAGCTCGCCAAGCTCGGCGCCGGATGGATAGCGAGGCGCGATCGGCTCCCTGATGCGCTGGACCCTGCCGCCTTCCTGGTCGATCAGGATCGGGGCATTGCGTCCGCCGACCGTGTCGCGCATCTCGGCCACCAGATCACAGATCTGCGCCGGTTCCTGCAAATTGCGGGCAAAGACGATGAAGCCCCACGGCTGTTCGTCGTGATAAAAGGCCTTCTCTTCGGCCGTCAGCGAAAGGCCGCTACAGCCGAGGATCATTGCTTTTGCGGGCATGGGTGTCTGGGTCATGGGCGAATCATAAGAGGGCTAGGATTAAAGCCGAAGCGGCGGTTTTGGCTCATACACAGGAAAAGAGGCGGAAACCGTTGGTTCCCGCCTCTTTTTTCGCTTTTGCGCGGCGCTGGCGCCCTACTTCGCCACGAGGCAACTGCCGCCAGCCGCCTTGTAGCGCTCGCACAGTGCCTGCGCCTCGGCCTTTGTCCCGGCCGAGATGCGCACCCGGTAGTAGGTTCCCTTCCCGGCGATATCGGCCTGCTTGATCTCGTGGGCCCGACCGCCGATGACGCTGGCGAACTTGGCGGACACATTCTTGTACGACTTCTCCGCTTCCGCCTGCGACGGCAAAGAAGCAACCTGGATATAATAGCCGCCCGCAGCGGGGGCCGGCTGAGTTGTCGCGGATTCGCTCGCCGCCGGAGCGGCGGCCGGGGCCGCCTGGACTGGCGCGGTCTGGACCTGAGCGGCAGGGACCGGCTTTGGCTGCACGGCAGCTTGGCTCGATGCAGGCGTTGCAGGCCGTGCCATCGGTATAGGACCGGTCGGAGCATCGGCCGGTGCCACGATGCTCGCAGGTTCCCCAGTTGTCGACGGTGCGGCAAGGGCGGGTTTATCGGCTCTGGTCGTTGTGGCTGGCGCCGTTTCGGCCGGGGAATTCAGCGTCGGCGCCGGAGCCTCTGGCGCTTCCTGAGCCACCAGAGTGCCGTCCGGACGGACGATCATCGTGCGCACCTTGCGCGGAGTGATCGTCGCTGGCTGGTCGGTCGCCGCCGGCGCCTGCTCGGCTCCGCCCTGGTCAGGCAGGAGCCGCGGATCTTCGGTCTCGCCGACCGGCGTGCCAAGCGCCTCGGCCCCAGTGTCGGATTCGCCCTCAAGCGGCAGGTTTTCCGGGATCAGCGTCTTTTGCACGACGTCGACCGGCTCCTCGCTCGCGGAAATCAGGCTCTCCTGTTTCGGATCGGCGACGGGAGCGCCGGCGACGCGGTCATAGACCGCCTTGTCCTGGTTTGGCACAGACTTACCGCCGGGATTTTCCGGCACCATCTTGACCGGGTCCTTGTCGGCCAGGATCACCGGCGGCTCGCCGGAGGACATCATCGAGCCGGTGGAGCCGCTCAGCCAGTAGTAAAGCGCACCACCGCCCAGAAGCACGGCCACAGCGGCACTGCCCGCCATCAGCATGTTGCGCCCGCCAAGGCGCGACAGGCCCTTCGGCTCCATCGGAATGGCGATACGGCCGGTACTGCTGGCGGGATAATCGGAGGGACGGTCCAGTGTGTGTCGGAAATCCTCTTCAAGGGCACGCTCAAAAGCGTCGAAGTCGTCCATCGGCGGCAACCCGCCATTGGCGCTCTTGGCCGCCTGCGGCTGGGACGCAGCCGGAGCGGCCGCAATCGAAGCCGGTGAAGGCTGCGCGGCCGCGACAGGTGTAGCCACAGGCTTCTGCGGTACTGCAGCGGGCGCGACAGGCGGCTGTTCGAACAAATTCGCCAGTTCGCCGTCGAGGTCGAGATCGTAATCGTGCGTATAGGAGGCCTGGGCCGGCTTGCTCTCAGGCACCGGCACTTCGGGCACGTCCATATGGGCGATCGCCTCGACGTGTTCCTCCTGCTCCGAAATCTCTGACGGATCGAAAGCCAGCGGCTCGTCGGCAAAATCGAACTCGGGCAAGGCCGGAGCGGCCGGCGGCGCCTTGGCTTCAACAGCCACTGGACGCGCCACGGGCGGCGCTGCCGCGACCGACGGCATGGCCGGGGCAGACACAGCAACAGGTGTCGGCGCAAGTGCCGCAGGGGTCGCCAGCGAAGGCACAGGCTGCTTGACGACCGGCGTCAACGGAGCGGCAGGCTCTTCGAAATCCACTTCGATCTCGGAGAGATCAAGTTCGAGATCATCGAGGTGAAGATCGAATTCTCCATCGACGAAGGGGTCAAACTCCTCCTCCGCGAGCGGCGGGCGAACATCAGCGAGCGGCTCCAAGCGCCCGACGGGCTCAGAGACCGCAGCAAGCCGAGACGCCGCCAACGGGGGCTCGGCGGAAACCGGCTCATCCTCGCTGACAGCGAGATCATCAGCAAAAGAGAAATTGAACGGCGGGTCGGAGCGCACGGCAGATTCCGGTGCCGCAGACGAAAGCTCCACCGAACGCTCGGCAGCGTTCGCAACAAGATCATCAAGACCGAACGGATCGACGCCCCGATGCGCGGGAGCGGCCGGCACGACCGACGATGGACCGGACACATTGTTGCTCCATTCGAAGCCTGCGTCGGCAAAAAAGGCATCCTCGGCCGAAGCCGCTTCACCAACAGCGGCCGCCGCAGCGACTTCGACCTGTGGCTCCGGTTGCGGCTCTGGCGCGACAAACTGTGGCTCGCTCCGGACCGCAGGCTGGGCGGAAAAATTAGCCAGCGGCAGGCGTAGCCTAGGCTCGGAGACGGGCTCTGCAACCGGCCAGCGCTGCGATTCCTGAGGCTCGGAAACGGCAAGCTCCAGCTCGTCGGCGAGATCAGTGGACAAGAAGGACTCGGCCGGCGCCTCAAAAGTCGGCTCCGTCGGACGCTCTGGCTGGGATTGTGGCTCGGCAGGCATCGCCTGGACTTGCGCGACCGGCTCGACAACCTGTTCGGGATAGAAGACGTCTTCCAAGTCCTCGATGTCGTCGAGCGGCGCGGGCGACAGGGTGGCGGCAGATTCAGCGGCGAACGATCGCTCGTCACCGCGTACCGGCGCATCATACACTTCAAACTCGCGAAGCAGTTCATCCTCGAGATTGAAAATCTCGGCCTCGGGCTCTGCAGGGCGCGTCGGCGCGGCATCACGCTCAACGGGCGACTCGAAGCCGACGATCCGGGCAAGTTCCGCCAACGGATCGTCGTCAGCGAAACTATCACTCCCCAATCGACTGCTGAATGCGGCCTGTTTTTGTACCATTACTTGATCCACTCACCCTACGCGACTCGACGCTTGCCAGTGCATTGTGGGCAAATGGTGACGTTGCTATCGCATTTCTACCGGAGCTGTAGTGCCCGTGATGGACAAACCGGACTTCAAAACGGAGGCGACAGCACGCACCAGCCCAAGCCTGGCGAGCGTCAATTCTCTATCTTTATCGTTAACAAAGCGTAATTCGGGAAAATCCTTACCCTTGTTCCAGTGACCGTGGAAGGAACTTGCCAGATCATAGAGGTAGAATGCCAGACGATGCGGCTCCTGCGACTGGGCTGCACCCTCGACCACACGCGGATATTCTGCGAGCTTGGCAACCAACTGAAGCTCCGCCGGATCCGAGATCTTCCCCGCCACGGCAGCGGCCAAATCAGCGCCATCGACGTCCAGATCAGGGAAAGCCTCCCTTGCCTGCCGGAACACCGACATGCAACGCGCATGGGCATATTGCACGTAGAAGACCGGATTGTCCTTCGACTGTTCTGTCACCTTGGCGAAGTCGAAGTCGAGCGGCTCGGAACTCTTGCGATAGAGCATCATGAAGCGGACCGAGTCGCAGCCGACCTCTTCCACCACCTCACGTAGCGTGACGAAGTCGCCAGAGCGCTTAGACATCTTCACCGGCTCGCCATCGCGGTAAAGCTTGACCAACTGGCACAGCAGCACGGTCAGCTTGGTCTTGCCTTCAGATACAGCCCGCGCCACAGCTTCCAGCCGCTTTACGTAGCCGCCATGGTCGGCGCCGAGAACGTAGATCATCTCCGAATAGCCGCGGTCGAACTTATCCTTGAAATAGGCGACGTCGGCGGCGAAATATGTATAGCTTCCGTCCGACTTCACCAGCGGCCGATCAATATCGTCACCGACCTCGGTCGAGCGGAACAGAGTCTGTTCTCGATCCTCCCAATCCTCCGGCAGCTGCCCCTTCGGTGGCGGCAGCGTACCGCGATAGACATGCCCCTTGAACGTCAGATCATTGATCGCGGTGCGGATCTTTGCAGCGCCGTTGGCATGCAGCGTGCGCTCTGAGAAGAAAACGTCGTGATGAACGTTGAGCGTCGCGAGATCGTCGCGGATCATCGCCATCATCGCGTCGATGGCGCGTTCCTTGACGATCGCCATCCACTCGTCTTGCGGCATGGCGCGCAGCTTGGTGCCATATTCCTTGGCCAAGACCTCGCCGACCGGAACGAGATAGTCGCCCGGATAGAGCCCCGGCGGGATCTCGCCGATCGCCTCGCCGAGCGCCTCGCGGTAGCGCAGGAAGACCGAACGCGCCAGAACCTCGATCTGCGCGCCGGCATCATTGATGTAGTATTCCTTGGTCACCTCATAACCGGCGAAAGCCAGAAGGTTGGCGAGCGCATCACCGACAACGGCGCCACGGCAATGACCGACATGCATCGGACCGGTCGGATTGGCCGAGACATATTCAACATTGACCTTGCGATCCTTGCCCAGAGCCGAGCGGCCGAAATCCGAGCCTTCGGCGATCATCGTGGCGAGCAAGCGCTGCCAGTAGCCGGTCGAAAGACGGATGTTGATGAAGCCGGGCCCGGCCACGTTCACCTCGGCAATGTCAGTGTCTTCCTTCAGCTTGTCGCCGATCACCTCCGCAAGCGCCCGAGGATTGGTGCCGAGGGCCTTGGCCAGCACCATGGCTGCATTGGTCGCGGCATCACCATGACTCGGATCACGCGGCGGCTCCACGACGATGCGACCGAAATCGAGGGAGGAGCGCTTCTCCTTGATGCTGTCGATCTGCTCGAGCGCGTTTTTGATTCTCGTTTCGAAGTCGGCGAAAAGATTCATGTCCTGATACCCGCGCAAGCAGTTCGATAGCCCGCAAATGGAGTGGAATTTCTGCGCTGCCTATCGCAAATCGGGAGTCTGGTCAAACAACTCGCTGTGGGTGCGCACCGCATAGGTGTCGGTCATCCCCGCCAGGAAGTCGCCCACATGGCGCGCCTTGGCCGGCTCGCTCAGGCCCGCGATGTGGTTGACCCAGTAGTGGCTCTTCATCAGCGCAGGGTCTGCCATGTAGGCCTGGAACAGATCGGTGACGATTTGCGCGGCTCCGGCGCGGATGCGCATTATGTCGGGATGGCGATAGATGCGGCTGAACAGCAGCGCCTTGATCTGCCGATCGGTCTCGGCCATCTCCTCGGAGAAGGTGGCGATGGTGTGATCGGCACCGCGGATGTCGGCGGCATTCCGCGGCTTCAAGTGGGCAAGCCGTTCCTGCGCCACGCCAATCACATCCTCGACCATGCGTGTGATCTGTCGGCGCATGATCTCGTGGGTGAAGCGGTCCGGGTCGAGATGCGGATAGCGGTCGCGCACCTCCTTCATAAGCCCGGCGAGGAAAGGCACCCCCTCCAGCATGTCGAAGCTCAGATAGCCGGAGCGCAGGCCATCGTCGATGTCATGGGTGTTATAGGCGATGTCGTCGGCGATCGCCGCGACCTGGGCCTCTAGCCCGGCATAGCTCGCCAGTTCGAGATCATGGATTTCGCAATAGTCGAGGATCGGCTGCGGCACCGGTCCGCGCGCGCCCTCGCCTGTCTTCGTCAGCAGCGGGCCATTGTGCTTGACCAGCCCTTCCAGCGTCTCCCATGTGAGGTTCAACCCGTCGAAATCGGCATAGCGCCGTTCAAGCTTGGTGACGATCCTGAGCGACTGGGCGTTATGATCAAAACCGCCGAACGGTTCCAACACCTCATGCAGGGCATCCTCACCGGTATGGCCAAACGGCGTGTGGCCGAAGTCGTGGACCAGTGCCACGCCCTCGGCGAGATCCTCGTCGAGTTTCAGCGCACGCGCCAAGGCCCGGGCGATTTGCGCCACTTCGATCGTATGGGTGAGCCGGGTGCGGTAATGGTCGCCATCCGGACCAATGAAGACCTGGGTCTTGTGCTTCAGCCGGCGAAAAGCGGTGGTGTGGACGATGCGATCACGGTCACGCTGGAAATCCGATCGGGTCGGGCTGCTGCCCTCGGGGAACAGCCGGCCGCGCGTAGACCAAGGATCAGTCGCGTAGATCGCGCGTTCGCCCGTTCCGAAACCCAAAGCACTTTTATCAATCGTCATGTCGCGTCCTGCTCGCTCCCCATTGACGCCATCGGTTCGCCTTCATACCTATAGCGGGCAATGCTGCAAGGCTTGCCCCTTATAGCACGCGCCGCCAAGGCAGCCGGCACTATCTCGGGCAGATTGCCCCCATTGCATGTCAGAACATTGAATTTTCTGGCGTTCCAGCAGTTTTCCACGGGCCTTGAACCCGTCAGGAGGCGAAATGAGCACCGAGACTGTTACCCTTTCAGAAGCTGCGGCGAAGCGAATCACCAAGATTATCGCTAGCGAAGCCGATAAGAGCGCGCTGCGCGTGTCCGTCGAAGGTGGCGGCTGTTCTGGCTTTTCCTACAAATTCGACCTCGACCAAGGGCCGAAGGGCGATGATCTGGTCATCAGCCGCGACGGCGCGACCGTTCTGATCGATCCGATGTCGCTGATTTATATGGCGGGCTCCCAGATCGACTTCGTCGACAACCTGCTTGGCCAGTCCTTCCAGATCAACAACCCCAACGCGGTCGCCAGTTGCGGCTGCGGCACCAGCTTCTCCGTCTGATCGACTATCGACACGCAGGGCCGAAAGCCGGCCGGGCGAGTGCCCCGCCGGCCTTTTCGTTGCACTCAGTGTCCTCCGTCCGACGCCATGGCCGCCTTGCGGCTTTGCTCGGCGCTCGCCCCGGATGCACCATTGAAGAAGACATTGAGCAGAACCGCCACGATCGAGGCGAGCAGGATTCCCGAATCGATCAGCGGATGGATGGCATGGGGCATCCACTGTTTGAAGTTTGGCGCGACCAGCGGGATCATGCCGAAGCCGACCGACACAGCCACGATGAACAGGTTGTTGCGGCTCGAGGTGAAGTCGACGCCGGACAGGATGCGGATACCGGTCGCGGCGACCATGCCGAACATCACCAGCCCCGCCCCGCCGAGCACTACCGTCGGCAGAGATTCGACCAGCGCCGCCATTTTCGGCAAAAGGCCTAGCACAATCAGGATGAACCCGCCCGCCACGCAAACGAAGCGTGAACGGACACCGGTCACCCCCACCAGACCGACATTTTGCGAGAAGCTGGTATAGGGAAACGTGTTGAAAATGCCACCGATCAGTGTGCCGAGACCATCGGTTCGCAAACCCGCTGCCAACATGGGCTGGGTCACCGGCTTACCAGTCATCTCGCCGAGCGCCAGGAACATGCCAGTTGATTCGATCATGACCACCAGCATGACGATGGTCATGGTGACGATCAGCACCGGGTCGAAGATAGGCATGCCGAAATGGAAGGGCATGACGGGAGCGAACCAGGCGGCGATCGCCACCTTGTCGAAATGCATCATCCCCGCCGCTGCCGCGACGATACCGCCGATGACGATACCAAGCAGGACCGAGATATTGGCGAGGAAGCCCTTGGCGAAGCGGGCGATCGCCAGGATGGAGACGAGCACGATTGCCGAAACGGCAATGCCAGAAAGCGGCGCATAGGCGGGATTCGGCACGCTCGGAGCAAGCGCCAGCCGGGCTGGAATCTCGGGAACCGGTCCGCCTCCAGGCACCGCAAGCGCCTTCACAGCGTCAAGCCATTGCGCATGCGCTGGATCGACCACACTTGGCGCCGTCGGACCGAACGGATTGCCGAAAATCCAGTTGATACCGATGCGCATGAGCGAGACGCCGATCACCAGGATAATGGTGCCGGTGACAACGGGCGGGAAGAAACGCAACAGCCGGCTGACCAGCGGCGCGATCAGCATGGCAATGAGACCTGCACCGATGATCGAACCAAAGATCAGCCGCGCACCGTCCGGTCCGCCCGAAATATTGGCCATCGCCACCATGGGACCGACAGACGCAAACGTAACGCCCATCATCACCGGCAGACGAATCCCGAACCATTGCGTTACGCCCAGCGACTGAATCAGCGTGGCAATGCCGCAGGCGAACAGGTCTGCCGAAATCAGGAAGGCCACGTCCTCCGGCGGCAGTTTGAGTGCCCGGCCAATAATCAGCGGCACGGCTATGGCCCCGGCATACATGACGAGCACATGTTGAAGGCCGAGCATGCTCAGCCGCGACAGCGGCAGAACCTCATCGACCGGATGGACCTTTCCAGCAGCTTCAGACATCTTTTCTTGATCCCCTCTTCGTTTGCTATCTGCCCGCCGATGACGGCGACCTAGAACAAGCGCGTCATTTTCCCCTCGACGCGCTCACCGATGTAAGGATGAGCCTGTTGCAAGGATTGTCAAAGCGCGATGGCTTGAAACCCGCAAAAGCGGTGGAAAAACTGCGGCGATCGGCTAAGTAAGAATGAAGACAAGGGAATCTCGCCAATGAAAATTGCCACCTGGAACATCAACGGCGTCAAGGCGCGGATCACCAATCTCTGCGAGTGGCTTCAGAGCTCGGCGCCGGATATCGTCTGCCTGCAGGAAATCAAGTCGGTGGACGAAGGCTTTCCGCGCCTCGAGATCGAGGCGCTCGGCTATCATGTCGAGACCCATGGCCAGAAGGGTTTCAACGGTGTGGCTATTCTCTCCAAGACCAGGCCCGACGAGGTCAACCGCGGCCTGCCCGGTGACGAAAGCGACGAACAGGCGCGCTTCATCGAAGCCGTTTTCTCCGTCGAGAGTGGTGTTGTCAGGGTCTGCTCGCTCTATCTTCCGAACGGCAATCCGCCAGACGACCCAGTCAAGTACCCCTACAAGCTTGCCTGGATGGAACGCCTGAAGGCCTTCGCCGCGAACCGGATGGCGCTTGAGGAGCCGCTGATCCTCGCCGGTGACTACAACGTCATCCCGCAACCTCATGACTGCCGCGATCCGAAGCTCTGGGAGGGCGATGCGCTTTTCCTGCCGCAAACCCGGCAGTCCTTCCGCCGGCTGGAGAATCTCGGCCTGACCGATGCAATCCGCGCCACCAGCGACGATCCGCTACTCTACTCGTTCTGGGATTATCAGGCCGGCGCCTGGCAGAAGAACAACGGCATCCGCATCGATCACCTGATGCTCTCGCCGGAGGCCAGCGACCACCTGACGTCGGCATCGATCGAAAAGCACGTGCGCAGCTGGGAAAAACCGTCTGACCATGTGCCGGTGACGGCGATCTTCGATTTCGCCTGAACAGCGATCAGCTTATTCAGCCTGATTGTAGACCTGCGGCGCAAGTGCCACAGCCACGCGGCGGTCCTGCTCGTTGGCGATCGAGAATGCCTGCTCCTGCAACTGCTGCATCCAGCCACAGTCCTTCGGCGGACATTTGTCGAGCGCTGCCGTCAAGAATGCGAGACCTCGCACCGTTTGGCCCTCATCGAACAGCACACTGCCGAACACCGACATCGCGCCGGGATGGCCGCTTTTCCGCGCCAGATTGAGCCATTTCTTGGCTTGCTGGACATTCGCCTTTCCGCCCTCGCCGGCCAGGATCATCCGTGCCAGCTGGAACTGCGCCTCCGGCACACCGAAGGTCGAGGCCGCCTGGAAGTATAGTTGACGCGCCTGCGTCAGATCGATCTTCACCGGGCTGCCGGGAATGCCCTGGCGATAATAGCGAGCCAGAGACAAGAGCGCATTGACGAAGAAACCCGTATCCTCGGATCCCGGCTCCACCCCTTGGTTGGCAATATCAGCGTAGATCTTGAAAGCGGCGAAATCATCCTCAACCACACCGTCGCCATCGGCATACATGTTGGCGAGCGCCCAGCGCGAGCCGGTATGACCCTTTTCGGCGGCATAGCGGTAAGCCTCGACAGCCTCCTGCTTCTGCCCGTTCTTGTAGGCTTTGAAGCCGAACTTGAAGAGGTCGAAGGGCCCGGATTCCTTGCTCACCCCGGAATTCATGTCAAAGGCATTTCCGGCCGTTCCCGGCATGACGAACAGGAAAGCGGAGAGAAGCAATAGCGCCGGAGACTTCCAGTCTGTTGTCTGCATAATTCCGTATTTCTTCCACAAAACCACAGACATCAATGCATCCCTCCGCTTGATGCCGAAGGTGCACCCCTGTCTGTTGAACATTTGAGCTCGAAACCGTGAACAAGCGGTTCATTGCTCCGCCCGCAGGGCAGGCTTTCTATCGCGTCGCCTGCATGATCTCCATCCCCGGCGACGGACTGAAGCCTAGGAGAGCTTTCTGGCAAGACTACGACTGCCAACTGTTCGCCATTGTCAAAGGCGTCAGAATCCGCTCCTAAACGATATGACTCGCCAACTGCGATTGATTTCCGGAGATAATTTCCAACGACCTGTCCCATGCTTACTCACGCCACGCTTACCGGAAGCAGAACCCCACGTTTCATGGGATGATCGCTGCACCTCGTTTGTGGCGGGAAGTGGACAAAATTGGTCGCTGCAAGCCGAGTCGGTGAGGATTCAGCTCCTGTTGCAAATGCGTCACATTTCCTTGAGCGTAATCCCGAAATGCAGAGAGCCCGGCGTGCCGGGCTCTCAATCGCGTTCCCCTCAATCCCCAAACCTCAGAAGACGATCTTGTAGTTTGCCGTGATGGCATAGGCCCAGTCGGCGCTCGCCGTCGCGTCATAGGTCGCGTCCTTGGCGATCGACTGGCTCCCTTTGGTCAGATAGCTGACAGCGCCGCCGAAGCGCACGTCGCCCGGCCCCGCCTTGATGGAAACGCCGGCGCCGACGGTCCAAGTATCGCTATAGATGTCCGCGCCCGTGGCCACACCCTTATCCCAGGTCAGATTGATCGTGCTCGAGAACTTCTCGTTGAAGGCATGGCCGACACCAGCCTGAATCGTCCAGCCGTCTTGCCAGTTGTAAATGTCCTGCTGCGGCGAATAGAGCCCCGGCACCGGCGTCCCAAGGCTGTAGTCGAGCGACTTCATCACGCTCCAGTCGGTCCACTTGACCGAACCATAAACCAGCCACCCAGGAGCAACGCCGCTCTGTAGCGAGAGTTTCAGCGACTGCGGCAAGGTGCCGGAACCAAATGCGTCCTGCAGGCCCCAACCCGGCCGAACAGCAGGATTCCAATCGAATTCACCGTCATCAGCGTTATGCTCGACCTTCGACCGGTACATCAACTGCGCGCGCAACGCGTATTCCGGAATATCGTAGGCGACACCGACGCGATAACCGAAGGCCTCATGATCCTGAAGGTGCAGGTCACCAACGTATGCATTGGCTGTATATTCAAAGTCCTGGAGGAATACGCCGCCGAGCACGTGGAAACGACCCTTGCCAGCCTGCATGTTAACGTCACAGGTCGCGCCATATTCGTTGGTTATAAAGTCTTTGTGGCTAGCACCCGAGCCACCGGCAAGCAGGCTCGCCAGCTGCGCTTGGGGGCCGTAGTCCGCATCCGCGCCGAAGGGCTGGGTATAGGTCAATGCGCAAGCGAGGTTATCGGCAAGCTTGATCTTCGCGGCGATACTCGGAATCCAGTAGTTCTGCGAGAAATCGTCATCCGTCCCGTTGACGGTAACACCGCCGACGCCGATCGTCTCATAGTCGCGCCGCGGAGAAACCAGGGTCGCCCCACTACGTGCGACATACTCGCCCTCTTCGAAAAGAATGTCGGTGTCGGCTTCACCGCGGTTCCAACCGCCCGCATGCGCAGAGGTTGCCAGAGCGCTGACACCCAGCAAACACAGAATCGCCGTCTTCTTGAGTTCCAATGCCATCTCTCTCCCCACTTGCTGGCAAAACAATGATTTGCAGTGTAGCCGGGTCTCAGAGAATGACAATCTTGCAGCGCCGCGCCCAATTTGGAGCGACGACCAACGTTTTTACGTAAGCATGTTTACGTGCACGTAATAATTCCTACTTTTTGGATTTTTTTTCCACGGAAACCAACAAAAACACCTTTTCTCGGTATTTTCTTCCAACCTCTCGCGCCAACGTTGCACAACTGCCACAAAGATCAAATTGTGTGCAATTATCACAACCAAACCGACATTGAGAAAACAGCCAGATTCAAGGCCGGTGCAACGAAAAATGCAGGCCAGAAGGCCTGCATTCGAGCTTGAAGCGTACCAAAAATCCGGCCGCAACGGGAATCACTGTATTGGCGGCGGCCGAAACTGCCGCTGCAGTGTTGATCAGCCCGCCTCGACCACCCGCTCCAGTGCGGTATCGAGACTCGCCTTCTGCTGTTCCAGTTCCTGATAGCGTTCGCGCTCAGCGGCAACGACCTCCGGATTGGCGTTGGCGACGAACTTCTCGTTGGCGAGTTTACCGGCGATGCGCGCCATTTCCTGGTCGACCTTGCCAATCGCCTTTTCGAGACGCAACTTTTCCGCGCCCAGATCAATCAAGGTGCCGAGCGGCAGGCAGGCTGTCGCCTCGCCAACGACAATCTGGGCCGCGCCCTTCGGCGCTTCTTCGGCAAGCGCAATGCCCTCGACGCGGGCAAGGCGCCTGATCGAAGCCTCGTGGCGTATCAGACGGTCCCGCGTCACGCCATTCGCACCAACGACAACCAGCGGCGCGATCGCGCTCGGCGGCACGTTCATCTCGGCGCGGACCGAACGAATACCCGACACAAGATCAACCAGCCAGTTAATGTCGGCCGCCGCCAAGTCATCCGAAAATTCAGGCGTGGGCCAATCCGCGTGGCACAGAAGCGTGTCGCGCGCCTTGCCCTCACCGGCCGTATGGGCCCACAACTCTTCGGTCATGAACGGCATGAACGGATGCAGGAGCTTGTAGGTCTCGTCGAGCACGTAAGCCGCGCAGGCCTGAGCTTCCGCTTTGGCGAACTCGTCCTCGCCGGCAAACACCGGCTTCAGGAGTTCAAGATACCAGTCGCAGAAGCTGTTCCAGACAAAGCGATAGAGGCTGCCAGCGGCATCGTTGAAGCGGAAACCGGCGATAGCCTCGGTAACGTCGTGTTCCGTTCGGGCCAGTTCCGTCAGGATCCAGCGATTGATGGCGAGCGTGGTTGCTTCCGGCAGGAAGTGCGGATCGCTTTTGGCGCCATTCATCTCGGCAAAGCGCGTGGCGTTCCACAGCTTGGTGCCGAAATTGCGGTAGCCGGCGATGCGGGCTGGGTCGAGTTTCACGTCGCGGCCCTGCGCCGCCATGATGGCGAGCGTAAAGCGCAACGCGTCAGCACCGTATTCATCGATCAGATCCAGCGGATCGATGACGTTACCCTTCGACTTCGACATCTTCTGACCGTTTTTGTCCCGAACCAGCGCATGGACATAGACGGTGTGGAAGGGCTCGATCGGCGTGCCGATCTCATCCTTCATGAAGTGCAGGCTCATCATCATCATGCGAGCGACCCAGAAGAAGATGATGTCGAAGCCGGTCACAAGCACGTCAGTCGGGTAGTATTTTGCCAGTTCCGGCGTCTCGGCCGGCCAGCCGAGCGTCGAAAAAGGCCAGAGCGCCGACGAGAACCAAGTATCAAGAACGTCTTCATCCCGCGTCAGGATCTCGCCCGGCGCGAAGTCCTCAAGCTTCTCCTGAACCCAGGCCTTCCACGGACCCTCATGGGCCAGATAGTGCTGGACCGCGGCGTCGAGCGCCTCTTCCTCGGTCTTTTCGACGAAGACCTGGCCGTCGGGACCATACCACGCCGGTATCTGATGCCCCCACCACAGCTGGCGCGAGACACACCAAGGCTGGATGTTCTCCATCCACTCGAAGTAGGTCTTTTCCCAGTTCTTTGGAACAAACTTGGTACGCCCCTCGCGCACGCTCTCGATCGCCGGCTTGGCCAAGGTCTTGGCGTCGACATACCACTGTTCGGTCAGCCGCGGCTCGATCGGCACGCCGCCACGGTCGCCGTGCGGGACCATGTGCTTGTGCGGCTCGATCTTGTCGACCAGGCCTTCAGCCTCGAGGATCTCGACGATCTTCTTGCGCGCGGCAAAGCGATCCATACCTTCGAGTTCGCCCCAGACCATTTCCTGTTCGCGTGTCGGCGTCAGGCCTTCGAGGAATTCCTCGTCGCCGACGATGGCGATCGTGGCCTCAACGGTCAGCACGTTGATGGCGCGCAAGCCGGTCCGCTTACCAACCTCGAAGTCGTTGAAATCATGGGCCGGTGTCATCTTGACCGCGCCTGTGCCCGCGGTCGGGTCGGGATATTCGTCGGCGACGATCGGGATCTTGCGTCCGACGATCGGCAGGATGACGTGCTTGCCGACGATCGCCTTGTAGCGTTCGTCATCCGGATGGACGGCAATGCCCGTGTCGCCGAGCATGGTCTCGGGACGCGTGGTGGCAACGACAAGATAGTCGCGTGTCTCGTATTCGGTCGGCTTCCCCTCTTCGTCAAAGGCGACTGGATGCTGATAGGTGACGCCCTCTTCCAGCGGATAGCGCAGGTGCCAGAGATTGCCATTGACCTCGACCTGTTCGACCTCGAGGTCGGAGATCGCGGTTAGAAGTTTCGGATCCCAGTTGACCAGCCGCTTGTCCTTGTAGATCAGGCCCTGCTTGTAGAGCGTGACGAAAACCTCGCGCACGGCCTCGGACAGGCCTTCGTCCATGGTGAAGCGTTCACGCGACCAGTCGCAGGAGGCGCCGAGGCGCTTCAGCTGGTTGAAGATCAGACCGCCCGACTCGGCTTTCCACTCCCAGACCTTCTCGATGAAGGCTTCGCGTCCCATTACACGGCGATGCTGTTGGGTCTCCATCAGCTTGCGCTCGACCACCATCTGGGTGGCGATACCGGCATGGTCCATGCCCGGTTGCCACAGCACATCCTTGCCGCGCATCCGCTCGAATCGGATCATGATGTCCTGCAACGTATTGTTGAGCGCGTGCCCCATATGCAGCGAACCGGTAACATTCGGCGGCGGGATCACGATCGTGAACGTATCCTCGCCCGGCTTGGCGTTGGCGCCGGCGCGAAATGCATCCGCTTCCTCCCAGGCCTTGGCGATTTTCGGTTCGACGGTGGCGGAATCATACGTCTTTTCGAGCATTTTCTGACCAGACTTCGAGGTTCTTGTTGCACTTGGTAAACAGGATGGCCGGTGGCGAGTCAATGAAAAAGCCGCCCCGGTGGCGGAGCGGCTTCAAAGCTGAACGCACACAGAATTCAGCGGCGGGGGCCGCGAGCCACACGTTCAATCTCTTCCCGCACGAGGCGTTCGACCAGCGTCGGCAGATTGTCGTCCAACCATTCCTGAAGCATTGGCCGCAGCATCTCCTCGGCCATTTCGTCGAGCGAGCGGCGCTGCTGACCATCGATGGCCGCGGCCAATTCACCGAACGAGCGCGACACTTGCTCCACCGTCTCTGCAGACACCAGGGCCTTGAGGTCCTGGCCGGCCTCGGCGTGAACCGGCATGGAACGTTCGGCTTCCGGCAAGGGTTGGACGAGTGGAGACGTCGCGGCCTCGACATCAGCCATGGCAGCGGCTTCAAACTCGGCCTCTTCATCGATCTCGGCTTCCGACTGCCCGGGCATCGGCACTTCGAGCCGCGGCTCGACCGGACGCGATGTGGCGGCGCGAAGGTCTGCCATACGGCTGGTCATCACTGGGCTTTCGGCACGTGCCGCCGGGCCGGCGTCCTCTGCGGGCGGCGCATCGGCGAATACAGGACGCTCGACCCGCTCCGAAGCAGAACGGACCCGTGCTGCAAGATCGGCAAGCGAAATATTCTTGACCCTTTCGCCATCCGCCGCAGGAGATGCCGCTACAGGGCCCGTGGCAACCGTCGGACCGGGATCGTTGGCAGCCACCATTTCCGCGGACGCATAGGTGTCTTCGTCGTCGATGGTCAGGCGGATGTCACCATCATCCTCGTCGCTGTAGCCCGACGGCAGCGAAGCGGACTGACTGCCACCCGGATCATTGCTTTCAATGATCCGGCGGATCGAGGCCAGGATCTCTTCCATGGACGGTTCACGCGCTACATTTGGCTGGGCCATATTCATCCCCGTTGATCCCCGATAAACGCCCTACGGCCAAAAGCCGGGTCGATTTCGAATCACCTTAGGATACTCGCCCGCCGAAAAAAATCACGCCTGGACCACTAATTCCCAGTGATGCACAGCTTTGTTGCACGGCGAAAGATCTAGCGGCCGTCCACTGTGCGCAGGCCGAACCAAGCATCCTTGACCGCCTCATAGTGGTCTTCGGAGCGATACTCCGCGACGGCAAGCCCCTGACTCTTGATGGTCAACCGGCCAGATGCAGCCAGAACGCTATAACTCGCCACGACGGAATTGCGCTGGTAGCCAACAAGGCTTTCCTTGGCCTCGAGCACAGTCTGCTGGGCGTTGAGCACATCGAGCGTCGTTTTTTGACCGACGTTGCGTTCCTCGATCACGCCCTGCAACGCCAAATTGGCGGCGGCAAGCTGTTTGCGGGCAGCCGCAATCGCAGCAATCGAGGCCTCCATCTGCGCATAGGCGGAGGTCACCTGCTGCTGCACGCTGGCCCGCGCGGAATCGACCTTGATGCGCTGCTCACCGAGCGTTTCCTTGGCTCTGCGTATACTGCCAAATTCGGCGCCGCCCTGATAGATCGGAATCTTCAGTTGGGCGGTCACGGAGGCCGCCGTGGCGTCCGGATTGGAGTAGCCTGGAGGCTCGTTGGTCCAGTTACGTGCGACGTTGCCCTGGACCACGACTCCCGGGAGCAACGTCCCCTCGGCCGACTTAACCTGATACCCTGCGGCATCAACGGCATGGAGTGCCGCCAGCACGTAGGGATGTTCGCGAATACCGATGGCAACGGCCGAATCGACACTCGCTGGCAGGGCCTTGCTGGCGGGCGACGGCTGCTTGATGCCCTTGGGCGCTTCGCCCACCACCTGGACATAGGTCGCCTGGCTCTGTTTCAGCTGCGCGATCGCCGCTGCCAACAACGCCTGGGCGCCAGCCAGTTGGGCTTCAGCCTGGCTCACGTCCGTGCGTGTCCCCTCGCCGACCTGCAGCCGGGCATTGGCGGCATTCAGTTGCTCCTGGAGGAAGGCGAGGTTCTGCTTGCGAATCACAACGATCTGCTGGTCGCGCGCTACATCGGCATAAGCCTGGGCCGCGGCGAGAAGAATACTGATTTCCTGCGCCCTCAGGCTCTCGCGATTAGCGAAGACACCGGCCTCGGCAGCGCGGACATTGTTCAGCGTCTGGAAGCCGTCGAAAATCTGCTGGGTGATCGATATGCCAATGCTCTGAGTATTATACCCGAAATCAGGGCTTGACGGCTGTCGAACGTCGCTGACACTGACGGTACTCGCGGAGGCAGTCGCAGCAACTTGTGGCCGCATGCCAGCCTTGGCAATCGTCACAGTCTCATCGGTCGCCCGCAGCGCGGCGCGAACCGCATTGAGATCCGGATTATTCTCATAGGCCTTCGCCATGGCGCCAAACAGCGTCTCTGCCGATGCGGTTGTGGGCAGGAGCATGAGAACGGGCGCGAGAGCGGCGGCGAGAGCGGTTTTCCAAATAGTCGACACAGGTCACTCCACATCTATGATCGGCCCGCTCCGGATGAGCCAGCCCCCGGCCAACGGCCTCAGGCGCGACGCGCAGCCTGCGGCGCCGACAGTTCCATCCCCTAGATGAACCGGCAAGGCTTGCGCCGCAACGGCATCACCACGCCGCGCCTAGCGAAACCACCATGCCGTTGCCCAACGGCAACATTTTCATTCACATCTGATTAAATCAATTCCGGGCACACACCAGTCCCCGGAAAAACGTCGCAATGGCCGATCAAAACACGAACTCGGCCGCCTTGCGGAAACCCGGCAGCGGCTTAACCGCCGCATTGAAGAACTCGGAGTATGAACAGCTGCCCGAAGCGCGAACGTAAAGGCGCGCACGGGCCGCGTTACCATAACCGACGACGGCTACGAGCCGGCCACCCTCGCGCAACTGGTCGAACAGGCTCTCCGGAAGCTCCTCGACAGCGCCATTGACGAAAATCACGTCATAGGGGGCCTCGGCCGCGTAGCCTTTTGCCAGCTCGCCGGTGACGACCGCGACATTGTCGTAACCGAGCTCAGCGAGTGTCGAGGTTGCCTTGGCCGCCAGCGATTCGTCGCTTTCGACGGCCACAACGGAGTCGGCGATCTGTGACAGGACAGCCGCCGCATAGCCGACGCCACAACCGATCTCGAGTACTAGATCATCCTTGGTGATGGCGGCGAGCTGAAAGAGCTTGGCAAGCGGCGACGGCTCCATGATGAAGCGTGCCGGCTGACCGTTGGCAGCCGGCGCAACCTGCATGTCCTCATCGATATAGGCGAGCGGCCGCAGGTGGGTCGGAACGAAATCCTCGCGCGGCACGCTGAGGAATGCGTTCAGCACGGAATGCGACGTAACGTCGGTCGTGCGAATCTGGTTGTCCACCATCTTGATGCGTGCTGCGGCAAAATCCATCATGTCAGTCGTCCCACTCCGGCCGGGTTTGTGTCAGCTGTCTTAATTGCAGGCCGGGCGGCTTTCAAGCCGAGTCGTGGCGATGGGAACAGAATATCGCCCCAAGGAAGTTGGGACGACAACTTGGCCAATGGTGTGGCGGCCCTTAGTCTTCGATCGAATAGACATCCGTCTCGCAGAAATCGATCTTCCTGCTGACGGACTCAAAGCTGTTATCCTCGAATACGGCCCTGGTCGAATAGACGCAAGCGTCGGCGCCCCTGGCAATCGTCAGCTTGCGCGACTTGCCACCCCAGAGGCCTTTCTTGTTGAGCAACTCAAGCCGCTTTCCGCCACCCTGAGGCGTCGCGTAGAACTGCACGATCATGTTCGGTGTGTGGTTTTCCAGCGTAAACGTCAGGTTTTCGGCAGCGGCTGCGAGCGGGGTGAACACGCTCGCGGCGATCAAGGCGGTGAAGGCAATATGACGCATGGGGAGACTCCTGGTTGCTGTAACGCAGGCATTACCCCGCCAGCCTTCCCTGGCAAGCGACAAGATCGACCAAAACTGTACCGATCTCCGCGAAAGAATCGATCTGCACAATTTTGGTCGGCTCCGAAGGCCACACTGACTGGTGGTCGAACACATATGCGTGATGCGGATGAACTTTTCAGCCACTGATCCCGTTCTCAGCTTGGAGAAGACAAAAGAGGAAAGGCGACATCCATGACCATCCTGCTGATCATTGCAGCCTGCCTTGCCGTGATGGTCGTGACCACCATTCTGGCGCTCCACGCCCTCAACAGGGCCTATGAGGCACTTTACCGGGAAGAGCGCATGCTCAATGCGGCGGCCGTCGAGCGGAAGCACCCATCCGCCCTTCCCGAGCGAACCGGATCGCAACAACCCCTGCGCCGCGCGAATCTCGTCTCGCCCGCCTTTGCCGGTCGACGTCTGGTTAGATGGAGTTCCTTAAGGCAACGAGGACAGCAAGCCGACACGCTCCACTTGCCACGCTCACCATAGACTTGCTGGAAAATTGGAGGCCTCGCCCGGAATCGAACCGGGGTGCAAGGATTTGCAGTCCTCTGCGTAACCACTCCGCCACGAGGCCGTCCGTTTGCTTAAAAGCGAGTGGTGGCGGGGATTTAGACGGGAAGTGAGGAAACAGCAAGAGGAAATTTCTGAAATACGCCCTTTAGTTCTGAGAAATGATGTTGCCGCTGGCTTCTTCGCCAACCTCTTTTGCCCAAGAACGCCGGACCGGTCCCCTCCAGGCACCAATATCACATTGCGGCTTTCGTGCGATGCGAATGGCGCTATAGCACCGCCACATCAGCAGCCGTCCACCACTTCGATTCGAATGGTCGCAGGCGTTCGATGTTGGCCTCCAGCCAATCGAGACATCCACTGACGTCATCAACCGATCCATCGAGCTCATAGATATTGAAGCGCCACCACTGGACGGCAAGAAGACGCTCGATCGTGCGATCGTCAAAGCGCCTGCGGATCATCCTTGCGGGAACTCCACCAACGATGGAATACGGCTCGACATCTTTGTTGACGACCGCGCCGGCAGCCACAACGGCGCCATCACCGATGCTCAGCCCTGCCCGGATAAATGCGCCATAGCCGATCCACACATCATTGCCGATTGTCGTATGCGGTCGATCGACAAAACGGACAGGCTTCAGTGCATCTGACGGAGCATGATCGGCGCCACTGCATGAAGTTACGTTGCCACCCCACCGTGCTGCTCGTCAGGAATTCCGTGGGATGCTCGGCCATGCCAATCTTCACGCCAGGCGCGATCGAACAGTATCGTCCGATTGTGGCATTGGCGATCTCCGGCGAAGGCAGCAGAGTGAATGCACCGACGCTTACCGGGTAAACCGGATGAAAGGTCGCCGACATGTTAGAGGGCGCCTCCCACCGACTTTTCTCTGCAACTTTTACCCTGACGCCAGCGGGAGGGCGGAACCCAAGCTTTTCCAGCTTTTTCTTTCGGTCCGGCGTCAGTTCTATAACGATACTCATACAACCATCATATGTGTTTTTGAATGCTTGTCATCCGCTCCGACGCCCCACCGCAGATGACCAAGTAGGCCCGAACAAGCCGAATAAGCAGGATAGCTCGAGATGCCGTCGCGACGACAAGACACAGTGACACGCTTTCCCGCACCGCGCCCCATGGCGCGGCTTGTTCCATAGTGATCGCGACCAGCGCATCATGGCCGCAATCGCTCGAAGGGACGACAACGGGAAATTCTCCATTGACCAACGTGTGACAGGTTAAAGACGTGAAGGGTTCCGCCTGCGGCCCTCTCCGCATAGACGAACCACGCGGCAATTTGGTGGTCAACCAGATTGCGCGAGAAACACCCGCCCTCGCCCCAACACCGTCAGCCTTGAACTCCACCAACCCGCACCAAGCCATCCACTTGCCCAACAACGAGTGGTGGGCGCCGCCCGAAATGAATCGAGACATAGCGCAAAGGCATTCTCCCATCCCTTCCGATTGATCGGCTCAGTGCTTTCCGGCGCGGTTGACGCTCGGATAGCGCTTGCGCCACCAGATTGCCATGCGCCGCCGTCGACGACGCACCGAGGCCAGATCATGTGATAGGACCAAAACACCGAGTGGCACCATCCAGAATCCGAGAACGGGAAGAAAACCGAGAAGTCCACCGCCGATCAGCGCCGATCCGGTCGCGACGCGGCCGGCTTTGGTGCGAGGGAAAGGCAACTCATAGCGACCCAGAACGATGCGTCCTCGATCAGCGTCGATAAAATATTTTCGTTTCCGACGAACCATTGGAATCCTTTGCGCACCGGCCTTCCGGCACACTTCTCGAATGTTCAGAAGATGGGATTCCCACAAGATAAAGCAAGCGGGTTACATTTTTTTTGAAAAATCGCTTGGCAAATCGAACGAGCATTTGTATTACCCCGCTCACACCGCGGCAAGCGGCTGTTCCCTGGTAGCTCAGCGGTAGAGCATTCGACTGTTAATCGACAGGTCGCCGGTTCGAATCCGGCCCGGGGAGCCATCTAATTCGAGGCCTGCGCTTAAAAAGCGCAGGCCTTTTCGTTTTGAACAGCTCATTTTGACAACACCCGGTCCGTTCGGGAAACTTGCTCTTCACTTTTGCCTGATATCGATTCCGTCATGTTGCTCGATTTCAGGAGAGAACTTATATGTGGCTACAGCTTCATGATGGGGACGGCTTTCCCTTCTTCGTGAACATGGACAATGTTGTCGATTTCCGGTGGTATGAGCGAGAAAAATATACCTGCCTTCTGACAACCGCCCCGGTAGCCGAAAAGCTGCACCGTCTTTATGTCCGCGAGAGCGCCGCCGAAATCATGAAGATGCTCACCGGCGAGGTCAAACACTCGCCACGTATTACAGCCGCCTCCTGACGATGGCCTTCGCAGCAAAACGCCCCGACTGACCGTTGGTGAGACCGCCTGCGCAACGGCATCGCGTGGAAGCGTTGCGACCATCTTTGCTTACCGTTTCCGCCTCCCATGGCAAGAGTCACGGGAGTCGTGGAGACCGCCGTCAGGTTGGCCCCTCGCGTTCGAAAGGGGTTTAGCCCATTGAACCATCCCAAGTGATGACACGGTTTCGTCCCTGCGCCTTGGCCATATAAAGGGCCTTGTCGGCGCGGTCGATCGAGCGCTCCACAGGCTGTTTCTGGTCCAAATCAGCCACTCCGACGGAGGCGCTGATGTGGAACGCCTGCTTGCATTCTACCTCGAACGGCAAGGCAGTGACCTCCTCGATCACCCGGCTGAGGAGGTCACGCCCCGCCGCGACGTCGGTATCTGGAAGACAGATCAGAAACTCCTCGCCGCCGTATCGATAAAACTGATCACAAGGGCGCAGGTGCTCCATGACACACCGCGCAACGCCAATCAGAACCTTGTCGCCGAGCATATGGCCATATTCGTCATTTATGGTCTTGAAGTGATCCAGATCGAGCATGGCCACAGAGCAGACGCCGCCCCGGCGGATAAGTTTCTGTTGCTCACGAAGTGCGCTTAGCATTCCGGCCCGACTGGGCGCGCCAGTCAAAGGGTCGAGATTGAAAAGCGCCTTCCGCAGATCCTCCCGGACGGTTGCGATCTCTAGGTTCATGTCCTTGAGGGCGGCGACGAACCGCTGGTAATCGGCTGGTGCGACGGCTACGCCGCTGCGCGACGCTTTCAAGAGCTTCGTCGCACATTGATGCATACGCTCATGTTCCATGCCGATCTCCCGAAATCCCGGATGACTTCCCAGAGCGACGGAGCCCGTTTGATAATACCAATGGCCGAATGCGCAGAGACGGTGGGCATCGGAACGCAAATCCGCCTCGTCGGGTACGGCACGGCAAATCAATGTGCCATACAACCTTTCCGCCCATTGCTCGTGACTGTAGGACGCCTGCTCCAGTTCCCTCAGCGCCATGCGCATGAAGTCGTCGGTCATTTTAAGCACTGCCACCCTCCCCAGTTTTTGTCCGCTAATGCCGCGCGGCCCATACACGCGTCGCCCGCATCAGATCCCCTTCACGCAGCTTTGCGGCGGAATGGCTCTTGCCGAGAAGCCCCTTAGGCATGGTGGCCCACGAAACGCTACGGAGAAGCGGATGCTCTGCTCGAAATCAGCGCTCCGATCAGACCCGGGCGATGACATCTTGCACCCGCTGTTCTGCCAAGCAATGCACTTTCTCTGCACAGAGGTGTGATCCTGCCGCTCCCTTCCAGCGTAGAGATACGAAAGACTGAGGCAGAGCGGTGAAGTATGATGACGAAGCCCCACAATAACCCGATCATCGTCTGGTTCCGACGAGACCTTAGGCTCAAGGACAATGCGGCGCTTGCCTGTGCGGCGGAATGCGGGCGCCCGGTCATCGCCGTTTACGTTCATGAGCCATCCGAGATGGGTAACAGGTCGCTCGGCGCCGCGCAGGCTTGGTGGCTGCATCATTCGCTCAAAGGCCTGGCGGCTGCGCTCGAGGGCATTGGCAGCCGTCTGGTCCTGCGCAGTGGCTCGGCCGATGCCGCTCTCGGCGCGCTGATCGCCGAAACGGGCGCGACCAGCGTCTTCTGGAATCGCCGCTACGATCCGAGTGGGATCGCGGTAGACTCGTCGCTGAAGGAAGAACTGACGCGAACTGGGCTGACCGTACGCAGCTTCTCCGGCCAGCTTCTGCATGAGCCGACGTGCCTGAAGACCGGCGCCGGCGGCCCCTACCGTGTCTATACGCCCTTTTGGCGCGCGCTCGAAGCATCCGGCGGGCCGCCCGAGCCGGTTGCGGCCCCCTCCTCACTTGCCACACCGGAAAGATGGCCTCTCAGTGAGTCGTTGGAAAATTGGCATCTTGTGCCGGGCAAACCAAATTGGGCAGCCGGGTTTTCGACCGTATGGACACCGGGAGAAGCCGGTGCGCATGACAAGCTGGCGCGCTTCCTCGCCGAGGGCATCGATGGCTACAAGGCCAAACGCGACTATCCGGCACTGCGCCACACATCCGAGCTCTCGCCACATATTGCGCTCGGCGAAATTTCACCGGCCAGCGTCTGGCATGCGACGCGCGGGCTGACCGAACGGATTGCGGCAGAGGACGTCCTCCATTTTCGCAAGGAACTCGCCTGGCGGGATTTTTCCTATCATCTCCTTTTCCATTTTCCCGATCTCGCCACGAAGAACTGGAACGCGCGCTTCGACGCCTTTCCCTGGGAGAACACGCCGGAGCTTTTCGAGCGGTGGGCACGCGGCCAGACAGGCTATCCGATCGTCGATGCCGGCATGCGCCAGCTCTGGCGCCACGGCACCATGCACAACCGCGTGCGGATGATCGTCGCCTCCTTCCTGATCAAGGACCTGATGATCGACTGGCGGAAGGGCGAGCGCTGGTTTCGCGATACTCTGGTCGACGCCGATCCCGGCTCGAATGCAGCAAGCTGGCAATGGGTGGCAGGCTCCGGCGCCGACGCATCGCCATTTTTCCGCATCTTCAATCCGGTCAGCCAGGGCGAAAAATTCGACATCAACGGCGACTATGTCCGCACCTTTGTGCCGGAACTGGCAAGGCTCGGCTCCGCCTTCATACACCGGCCGTTCGAGGCGCCGAAGGCCACCCTTTCTGCAGCCGGAATAGTCCTCGGCGAGACCTACCCCTTGCCGATCGTCGACCACGGCAAGGCGCGAGCGCGCGCAATGCTGGCCTACCAGTCGCTGCCGCGCGCCGGCGGGAACGGCTGAACCAGCCGCGAGGCTGGCCCGGAGGTTGGCCTGGAGGCGCTCGCTCCGTTCGGCACGCCGGTCCACGAGTCAGGGCATTGTCGTCTGGCATGGTTTTCCCCCGACCGCCGTGAGGTTGAAAACCGTTTCCTTGCTATCTGCCGCTTGTGCCGGGAAAACTCGCCGCTTAATCTTCTGGCAAAGAGAAGGCAGACCCGATGACATTCCATCCATCCGTTCTTGAGGCGATCGGCAACACACCGCTCATCCGACTTAAGGCCGCATCACAGGCGAGCGGCTGCACCATCCTCGGCAAGGCGGAGTTCCTAAACCCCGGACAATCGGTCAAGGACCGGGCAGCACTGTTCATCATCCGCGACGCGGAGCGGCGCGGCCTGCTGCGCCCGGGCGGCGTGATCGTCGAGGGCACGGCTGGCAATACCGGCATCGGGCTGACCCTGGTCGCCAAAGCGCTTGGCTATCGCACCGTGATCGTCATTCCTGAAACCCAGAGCCAGGAAAAGAAGGACGCACTCCGGCTGCTCGGCGCAGAACTCGTCGAGGTGCCAGCGGTGCCTTACAAGAACCCCAACAACTACGTGAAGCTCTCAGGCCGCCTCGCCGCCGAGCTTGCCAGCACCGAACCGAATGGCGCGATTTGGGCCAATCAGTTCGACAACACCGTCAATCGCGACGCCCACATCGCCACGACGGCGCGCGAGATTTTCGACCAGACTGGCGGTGAGGTTGACGGTTTCATCTGCGCCGTCGGTTCGGGCGGCACACTGGCGGGCACCGGCATGGGGCTACGCCGTCTCCGGCCCGAGGTGAAGATCGGCCTTGCTGATCCGGAAGGTGCAGCCCTCTATGAATATTATAAAAATGGCGCGCTGAAATCATCCGGCTCCTCCATCACAGAAGGGATTGGCCAAGGCCGTATCACCGCCAATCTCGAAGGTTTCACCCCGGATTTCGCCTATCAGATCCCGGATGCGGAAGCGCTCGATATCATTTTCGACCTAGTCGAACATGAGGGGCTCTGCCTCGGCGGCTCATCCGGCATCAACATTGCCGGCGCGATCCGCCTTGCACGCGATCTCGGACCGGGCCATACCATCGTTACCGTACTTTGCGACTATGGCAACCGCTATCAGTCCAAGCTGTTTAATCCGGAGTTCCTGCGCTCCAAGCAACTGCCGGTACCCGCCTGGATCGAGAGGTCCGTCGATTACGCCGTACCCTTCCAACCGACAGAGTGAGATCCATGCCGACCACTGCCCTTTACCGCGATGACTTCTACCTAGCCACAGCAGAGGGCGTGGTCACCAGGATCCACCAGGACGGGGCGATCGAACTCGACCAGACCTGTTTTTATGCCACGTCCGGCGGCCAGCCGGGCGACACAGGCCTGTTCGAACGGCAGGATGGCTCGAAGATCGCCATCGCGCTGACCCGTCACGGCGAGACCAAGGACGTCATCCTGCATCAGCCGGCCGAGGACCAGGCGGCACCGTCGGTCGGAGAAAAGCTGGTGCTGCATGTCGACTGGCCGCGCCGCTACAAGCTCATGCGGATGCACACGGCCTGTCATCTACTCTCCGTCGTCTGCCCCTACCCGATCACAGGCGCCGCCGTCGGCGAAGATGAGAGCCGGGTGGATTTCGATATGGGCGAGACAATCGACAAGGACCGCGTCACCGCCGACCTGATGAAGCTGGTCGGCGAAAACCACCCGATCTTCCTCCAGTGGATCACTGATGAGGAGCTCTCCGCCAATCCCTCCATCGTCAAGTCGAAGAATGTGCGCCCGCCGGTCGGCATGGGGCGCGTCAGCCTTGTCTGCATCGGCGAGAATTCGAGCGTTGACAGTCAGCCCTGCGGCGGCACACATGTCTCCGAGACCCAGGAGGTCGGGGCGATTCACATCGCCAAAATCGAGAAAAAAGGCAAGGAGAACCGTCGGTTCCGTATTCGTTTCGGCACCCCGGAGGCCTCCGCCTGAAAGAGCATTGGGAGAAGCGCATGCCTGCGGAGAGAAGCCGTTTCGTCGTGTCCGCCGATTGGGTGGAAAAGCAGCTCGGCGCGCCGGAATTCAAGATCATCGACGCATCCTGGTACCTGCCGGCACAGGGCCGCAACGGCGCGGTCGAATACGCCTCCGGTCATATTCCCGGTGCCGTTTTCTTCGATCAGGACGCGATCGCCGACCAGACCACCGGCCTGCCGCATTCCCTGCTTTCGCCTGCGAAATTCGCCGAGGAAATGGGCCTCCTCGGCATTGCCGCGACTGACACCATCGTCGTTTATGATGGCCCCGGCGTATTCTCCGCGCCACGTGCCTGGTGGATGTTGCGAGTGATGGGGGCCCGCAAGGTCTATATCCTCGACGGCGGCATCGACGCCTGGAAGGCCGAGGGCCGGCCGCTCGAGACCGACCTGCCGGAGCCTGCACCAGTCACCTTCGACTTCGACTTCGACCGCAGCCGCGTCACCTCCTTCAACGAGATGCTCGACCTTGCCGAGAAGGGTGTACGCCAGATCGCCGATGCGCGTCCGGCCGGCCGCTTCACCGGCGAGGAAGCCGAGCCGCGCGCCGGCATGCGCTCCGGCCACATCCCCGGTGCGCGCAGCGTTCCAGCCTCATCTCTGTCGGAAAACGGCCATCTCAAGGACCTGCCGACGCTGCGTTCGATCTTCACCGAGGCAGGCATCGATCTCACCCAGCCTGTCGTCACCAGTTGCGGCTCAGGCGTAACTGCCGCCGTTGTAACGCTGGCGCTGGAGTCACTCGGCCATAGCGACAATTCGCTCTATGACGGTTCCTGGTCGGAATGGGGCGGACGCGATGACACGCCGGTCGCGACGGGACCCACAGCACCGGTTCCGACCACGGCACACGGACCGATCACCGCCCATGTCACGCGGCTCGAAATGACTGCGCCACCGAAGGCGAGCCTTGCCGTGCCGGTCAACATCCAGACCGCGATCATGCGCACGCACGAGATCCCGCTGCCCTTCTACCGCTTCCTGCACCGCCAAGTCGGCGCGCGCTGGCACTGGTACGAACGCATCCGCATGACCGACGGCGAGCTGAAGGCGATCATTCTCGGCCCAAAGGTCACGATCTCCGTTCTCTACGTCAATGGTGCTCCGGCCGGTTTCTTCGAGCTCTCGCAGGAAAGCGACGATGTCGTCGAGCTGTCCTATTTCGGCCTGTTCGAACATGCGCTCGGCCTGGGGCTTGGCAAGTGGTTCCTGCTTCAGGCGCTCTACACCGCCTGGCAGCTCAATCCGCAGAAGGTGACGGTCATGACCAACACGCTCGACCATCCGCGCGCGCTACAGCTCTACCAGCAGTTCGGCTTCTCACCGGTCGAGACATTCGAGGCGACTGTCGACCCAATCAGCGAGTCCGAGCTTTTGCTGATGATCCGTCGCGACGGTACCACGCTCTGACATCATCAACCCGGGCGGCACTTCCTGCCGCCCGGAGCGCCTCAGTTCTTGGCGGTCTGATCGCGCTTGAAGTAATCGTCAATCAGGACGATGTGATCCACCGCCAGTTCGTAACAATAGGTGATTTCCCGCGCTTGCGGATCCCAGAAGGCGTTGGCGACCCCGCAGCTTTTTGCCGTCAGCTTGATACCGTCGTTGAATCGGTATTTGGCGCCGACCGATTGCGCGACATTTTCCAGCACGCCGGCCTCTTTCAGCAGATTGGCGAAGAAATCCATGGTCTCGTCACCCGTCGGCTCGTAGATGACGGTCATGCTGGAAGCCGGGCCTTGGCTGATATAGTGGGGTTCTAGCAGTCCGAACCAGCTTGCCTTCGCACGCTCATATTCCGCTGCACATTCCTCACGTCTTGATTCCGGAAACTCGATGGAGTCGGCGAATTCCTTGAAGAATTCCGGATCCGCACCAGTCATCATGCAGACGATCTGATAGGCCCGCTGGCGGTCGAGAGCGTGAGTGTCGAGCAAATCCGTATCGGTCAGATCCCGCTCTTTGGACTCGTCGCTCAGGAACCAGCCATCGGCAGCATCCTGGATCGCCACGTCGAGAGCCTCGTCATCCGCCTCGAGCAGCAGGATCGACGACAGAGCATCGACGGCGTCCTCCTCGCGTCCGAGCACCGGCAGACCGAATTCGGAAATCAGCATATGGCCAGCTTCGTGAAACAACGTGAAGATCGCGTTGTTGACGACGAAGACCCGGGCCTCCTCAATCTGCTCGGGTGTCGGCCTGCTTTCGTCTTCCGCCCGCGCTGACGAGACCATCGCCAGCGTCCCACCGAGCAAGGCAAGCGCTGCCCACAGCGCCCGTTTCATCCGTGCCGTCATACCATTCCCCCCACTCCAGACATTCCGAAAGAGCAGAGCAAGGCTAAGCTGATCCGATGCGACGGGGAAATGCCCAAATATGGGTGCATCTCATGAAATATCGGCAGGAAACGGGTGGCCCGGCGGGAGGCTTCGTTCGATGGAAGGGAGCAACAAACAGGAGCCCTTTATGACAGCGATCCATTTCACCGCCATTCCCACCAGCGCCGCCGAAGATCTCTGGGACGGCGGTCTTGACGCCTACGGGCTTTCGCCCGAGCGCCGCATCACTCATGGCGGTGGCTATCCCTGCCGTCACTGCCTCGACTTCATCGCCGAAGGCCAAGCCTACTTGACGCTCGCCTACCGCCCCTTCCCGGCACTCCAGCCCTATGCCGAAACCGGGCCGATCTTCCTCCATGCAGAGCCTTGCGCGCGCTTTGAGGCGGGCGAGATCCTGCCGCCGGTATTGACCGATAGCCCGGATTTCATCCTGCGCGGCTACGACCGTGACGACCGCATCGTCTACGGCACGGGTGCCGTTACCTTGAGGGAAAATATCGAGGCCCGGGCCAATGATCTGCTTTCACGCGATGACATCGCCTATGTCCACGTGCGCTCGGCGCGCAACAACTGCTACCAGTGCCGGATCGACCGTACCTGACAGCATACGAAAAAAGGGGCCGGCCGATGGGATAGGCCGGCCCCTCACCCGCAATCAAGCAATACGAAGCGGACCTGACGCAATGCTCTGCGGATAGAAAGTCGGATCGACGTCTCAGGCGACGTTGAGCACCTGTTCGGGGGCATGCATCTCGTAGCCAAGCGCCTCGGCGACGGGACGGTTGGTGATGCGACCGCGATGAACGTTGAGCCCGTTGCGCAGATGGCGGTCCTCAGTGATGGCCCGCAGACCGCGGTCGGCAAGCGCCAGCCCATACACCAGCGTGGCATTGTTCAACGCATGTGCCGAGGTGACCGGCACTGCGCCCGGCATGTTGGCGACGCAATAGTGCACCACGCCGTCAACCACATAGGTCGGATCGGAATGGGTGGTTGCGTGCGAGGTCTCAAAACAGCCCCCCTGATCAATCGCCACGTCGACAATCACCGATCCGGTCTTCATGCCCGACAACATCTCGCGGGTAACGAGCTTTGGTGCGGCGGCTCCTGGGATCAAGACTGCACCGATGACCAAATCGGCAGCGAACACTTCGCGCTCCAGGTCGTCGATCGTCGAGTAGACGGTATGGATGCGCCCGACGAACAGATCGTCAAGCTGGCGCAGGCGCGGCAGCGAGCGGTCGATGATGGTGACGTCTGCGCCGAGACCGACGGCCATGCGCGCGGCATGCAGCCCAACCACGCCACCGCCGATGACGGCAACCTTGGCCGGCAGAACACCCGGCACGCCGCCGAGCAGAATGCCGCTGCCGCCATGCGCCTTCTGCAATGCGGTCGCGCCCGCCTGGATGGCAAGACGGCCGGCTACTTCCGACATCGGCGCCAGCAACGGCAGGCCACCGCGCTCGTCGGTCACCGTTTCATAGGCGACGGCCGTCACGCCGCTCTCGAGCAGGCCCTTGGTCTGCTCCGGATCGGGCGCCAGATGCAGGTAGGTGTAGAGGATCTGACCTTCATGCAGTTGAGTCCACTCACCCGGCTGCGGTTCCTTGACCTTGACGATCATGTCCGACCTTTCGAACACGTCTTTGGCTGATGCCGCGATCTGCGCACCGGCCGCGGCATAGGCGTCGTCATCGGCACCGATACCGGCACCGGCGCCGGTCTCGATCAGCACGTCATGGCCGTGAGCCACGTATTCGCGCACAGCTCCGGGCGTCAGGCCGACGCGATATTCGTGATTCTTGATTTCCTTGGGGCATCCAACGCGCATTTTTTGTTCCTCTCGTGCCGACTTGCCGCCGGTCATTGATCAAGGCGCGAATTCAAGCACCTGAGGCCGGAAAATGTCCTTGCGAATTCAGCTTGCAGAGCGCCATTTTTCGAGGATTATTGCGTATTCTAGGAAAGCGTCGCAGGTTCTTCGAATGTCTGATCTCGACACCATCGATCTTGCCATCCTCAAGGCACTCCAGCACAACGGCCGCATCACCAACGCGGAGCTTGCGCAGAAGGTCGGCCTCAGTCCCTCGGCTTGTTCGCGGCGCCACGACCTACTCGAACGCTCGGGCATCATCAGTGGCTATCACGCGCGCCTGTCGCACAAGGCGCTTGACTACAAGATGGTCGCCATCGTCCACATCTCACTGTCCGGCCAGTTCGCCAAGACACTGTCGGAATTCGAAGCCGCGGTGAAGAAATGCCCGAACGTGCTGGTCTGTTACCTGATGTCAGGCGAATACGACTACATCCTGCGGGTCGCGGCCAAGGATCTTGAGGACTACGAGCGCATTCACCGCGACTTTCTCTCGGCACTGCCCCATGTGGTGAGGATCAATTCGAGTTTCGCACTGCGCGAGGTGATCGAACGCTCGAATGTCGGACTATAGAGCGGGAAAATCCCGACAAGAAAGACCGAAATCGCTCGCATTTGAGTGTTTGGTTTGAGGCGGCAGCAAGGCTTTTGCGCCATTCTGCGCCAAATTCGACACATGGGGGATACGATGCAATCCAGACTGGCGATCGAAGTCCGCAAGGCCGCGCGAAGCCGCTGCCGTCTCACCGGCAAGGTCCGGCATTTCAACCAGGAAGCCGAAGGTCGCATCCTCAACATTTCGCGAACCGGTATCGCCATAGAACTGAAGGGCAGGCTGCATGCCTCGACGGGCAGCAACGTACTGATTCAAACCGACGACATCGGCCTGATCGAAGGCACTGTGCGCTGGGCACGCAACGGCTTCCTCGGCGTGCAGATAAAACAGAACAGCAACACGCTGGCGCAGATGTCTGCCTATTTCCGCCACTTCCACCGGGAAGTGCGGCCGGTGCTGACGCGCTAACGACCAGAATCGGAGCGGTCCGAGCGACGGCATTCGATCGGTCACGCTCGTTGTAACGCCGTCTGCCCGTGTCGCACCCCTGTCTTTTTACAGATGCACTCCTTCGCAAACAGACCTAGTCTCAACGTCGAGACCTTCTTGCCAAGGAGCCCCCATGTCGTCCCTGATCGACCTCCACCCGATGTCGCGCCGTGCATTCCTCGGCGGCTTTGCCGCCGCCACGGCACTGATCACGCTTCATCCCTTCGCCGTGCGCGCCAACGGCAATGCCGCCCAGGCGCATCTCCGGCTGATGGAAACGACCGACATCCATGTCAATGTGATGCCGTACGACTATTACGCCGACAAGCCGAACGACACGATGGGCATCGCCCGCACCGCCTCGATCATCGACCGGATCCGCGCCGAGGCTGGCAATTCCATGCTGGTCGACAATGGTGATCTTCTGCAAGGCAATCCGATGGGCGACTACATGGCCTACAAGAAGGGCATGAAGGCGGGCGACCTCCATCCGGTCATCAAGGCGATGAACGTGCTCGGCTATGATTGCGGCACACTCGGCAACCACGAGTTCAACTACGGCCTCGACTTCATGTTCAACACGCTCGGCGGAGCGAACTTCCCGATCGTCTGCGCCAATCTCACCAAGGGCCAGCTTGCCGCCAGTCCGAAGGACGACGCGCTGCACTTCAAGCCCTATGTCATCGTCGAAAAAATGATCAAGGACGGGACCGGCGGCCAGGCGCCGATCAAGGTCGGGTTCATCGGCTTCGTGCCGCCACAGATCATGCTGTGGGACGCCAAAAACCTGGAGGGCAAGGGCCAGACCCGCGACATCGTCGAGGCGGCGCGCGCCTGGGTGCCGGTGATGAAGGAGGAAGGCGCCGATCTCGTCATCGCCCTTTCCCACTCAGGCATCGACGGCAAGGGGCTGAGCGAACGCATGGAAAATGCCTCACTCTATCTAGCAGAAGTGGAAGGCATCGACGCGATCTTCACCGGCCACCAACATCTGGTCTTCCCGGGGCCCAAAGATTTCGTCGGCATCGAGGGCGTCGATCCGGTCAAGGGCACGCTGCTCGGCAAGCCGGCGGTCATGGCTGGCTTCTGGGGCTCGCATATGGGCCTGATTGATCTTCTGATCGAGAAAGAGGGCAAGGGCTGGAGGATCGTCGATTTCACCTGCGAGGCCCGACCTATCTATCACCGCGACGAGAATCGTAAGGTCATCGCCGACGTCACCGATAAGGCCGAGGTCGTCGCCTCGGTCACCGAGGAGCACGCAGCCACCCTCGACTATGTCCGCACCCCGGTCGGCAAGACATCGGCGCCGCTCTACTCCTATTTCGCCCTCGTCGCCGACGATCCCTCCGTTCAGATCGTCTCCAATGCCCAGACCTGGTATATCAAGGACATGCTGAAAGACGGGCCTTACAAGGACCTCCCGGTGCTTTCGGCCGCCGCCCCGTTCAAGGCCGGCGGACGCGGCGGCGCGGACTATTTCACCGACGTCGCGGCTGGCGACATCGCCATCAAGAACGTCGCCGACCTCTATCTCTATCCCAATACCATGCAGGCCGTGGCGATCACTGGCGAGCAAGTCAGGAACTGGCTGGAGATGTCAGCCGGCATGTTCAACCAGTTGAAGCCGGGCGAGAAGGACCAGCCACTGATCAATTCCGCCTTCCCTTCCTATAATTACGACGTGATCGACGGCGTCACCTACCAGATCGACCTGTCGCAACCGGCGAAGTTCGACAAGGACGGCAAGGCCGTCCACCCGGAAGCCAACCGGATCGTCAACCTGATGTTCGACGGCAAACCGATCGATCCGGCGCAGAAATTCGTCGTCGCCACCAACAATTACCGCGCCGGCGGTGGCGGCAAGTTCCCCGAGATCGCCGCCGACAAGGTGGTCTTCGTCGCGCCTGACACCAACCGCGACGTGATCGTCCGCTACATAATCGATAAGGGCGAGATCAATCCGTCGGCCGATGGCAACTGGTCGTTCGCACCGATGGCGGGCACGACGGCGATCTTCGAGAGCGGTCCGAAGGGCCGGCAGTATGCCGCGGCGGTCAAGGGTGCAAAGATCGAGGAGGCCGGTGACGGCGCCGAGGGCTTTGCAAGGTTCCGGCTGCTTCTCTAAGGACAGCGCCACTGGTCGCGGGGGCGTCGAAGGCCCCCGCGTCAGCCGGCTCCGGCCGGCGCGCGGAACATGACATCGTCGTCCAGCCGCAACGCATCCGACACCGAGGTCGGGCACTGCGCCAGTGTCGCGCCGAACTGGTCCACCAGCCATTTGGCCGCCGGTCCCGGCGGGCTTGCCGCCGGCCAGCAAGCGAAAATCGGATAGTCCACCGTCTCATAGGCATCGACGTCGAGGCGGACCAGCAGGCCGCTCGCCAGTTCGTCGCGCATCATCGCCACCGGCACGCCGCCCCAGCCGAGCCCGCCGACGATCAATTGCTTCTTCGTCGCCATGTCGCTCACCCGCCAGGTGCGGCGCGAAAAAACGTTGAAGTCGCGGCTGTCGCTCGGTGCAGTCGAATCGGAGACGACGATCTGGATCTCATCACGCACGTCTGAAACCGAAAGACGCCGTCCGAGCTTGGCCAAACCATGGCCGGCAGCGGCCACCGGGGTCAGGAAGGAAACGCCGATCCGCTCGCCGGTAATCCCCTCCGCCGGCATCTCCATCGAACCGCCGATGCCGACATCGACGGCGCGCTGGGCGAGCAGTCGGCTGACAAGGAAGGGATTACCGACAGAAAGACGCAGCCGAACGGTCGGAAAGCCCTGCTGGAAGGAGCGTAGCACATTAACCAGGATCGCATCTGGAACCATCACGCTGACGGCGAGCTTCACCTCGCCTTCGAGCCCCTCGGTCAGTGTCTTGCTTCGCGCTCGCAGGGCATCGAGATCGGCGAGCATGCGCCGCGCATCCTCAAGGATCGCCCTTCCCGCCTCGGTCAGGACGGGTTGACGTGAACCGCTACGCTCAAGCAAGGTCAGTTGCAATTGGGCCTCGAGATTGCCGATCGTGTAGCTGATGACCGACTGGGCCCGATGGAGATGGCGAGCCGCGGCGGAGAAACTGCCGGTCTCTGCGACGGCGACGAAAACCTGCAATTGGTCGAGGGTGGGATTGGGTAGCACAGCTCCATCCATTCTATCGATGAACTTAATTCATATTATCACAGTTCAATCGATAGGAAACGCGGATTATCTGTGGCGAGCCGTTTGAGGTCAGCTCCCAGGGCCGCCGGCGGTACAGCCATTCCACTGCAAAGGTTTTACACATGTCCTCCATCCTCCTCGTGACCGGCAGCACGCGCGGCGACGATTCGCTCTCCAGCAAGATCGCCCGCCAGCTCGCCGACGACCTTGCTGCCAAGACCACCGGCGCATCCGTCGTCGAACGCGACCTCTCCCACGCGCCCCTGCCCCATATCGGCGCCGACTTCTCCGCTGCCATTCGTCTCGCGCCGGAAGACCGCACCCCCGCACAGGCGGAGGCCATCGCCGTCTCGGACGCCGCGGTCGACGAACTGCTCGCCGCCGACACGATCGTGCTTTCGACCGGCTTCATCAATTTCGGTATCTCGTCGATCCTCAAGTCCTGGATCGACCACGTCGCCCGTGCTGGCCGCACCTTCCAGTACTCCGAAAACGGCCCAGTCGGTCTGGCGACTGGCAAGAAGGCCTATCTGGTGATCGCCTCGGGTGGCATCTACTCATCCGGCCCCGGCGCAGCGCTCGACTTCGCGGAACCCTATCTGCGCTCCGTCCTCGCCTTCCTCGGCGTCACCGATGTGGAGACGATTCGGATCGAAGGCATTGCCTATGGCCCCGAAGCGGCCGAAAAGGCGATTTCCGAAGCCGGAGAAAAGGCCCGCGAACTGGCCCGCGCCGCCTAATCCGCTTGCTCTGCCGGCCGCCCGACCACCCGGTTGCGGCCGGCATTCTTGGCCATATAGAGCCGCTCGTCGGCCTCGGCCAGAAGGATGTTGAAGCTGCTGCCGTCCTCCGGCGCAGTGGCCACGCCGAGACTGATGCTCATCGCCTCACCCGCCCTGTTGCGAATTGTCTCACTGATCGCGGCGCAGACGTGCCGGCTACGCGACAACGCTTGCTCATGGTCGGCATGGGGCAGCAGGATGACGAATTCCTCGCCGCCGTAGCGAAACAGATGATCGTCTGCGCCGATCCCCTGTTGCAAGGCATTGGCGATCTGGCGCAGCAAGTCGTCGCCGCTCAAGTGTCCGAACCTGTCGTTGATCGATTTGAAGTGATCGACATCGACAATCACCAAGCTGATAGCCACGCCGGAGCGCAATGATTCGCGCACCAGACGCGGCGCCTCGATCTCCATTCGGCTGCGGTCGTAGACGCCGGTCAGCACGTCGCGCCCGGTGCGGGCCAGGAGGTCTTCGTAGCGCTCGCGGAAGGTCAGGTCGCTGAAAATATCGCGGATAGGTCGGCGCGACTGCAGCGCGCCATTGCCGCGAAAGACAAACTGATAAAGCGCGAACAGACCGGCATAGAGGGCGACGGCGACCATCTTCGCCTTCCAGCCACCCCATAAAACCGCGGCCGGCGCGTCGTAAAGCTGACTGAGCAGAGCGTAGAATCCGACCTGATCGAAGCTCAGCATAATTGCGCCACTCAGGCCAAAACGCAGAATCGCGCGCCGCGGCAGGAATTTGCCGAGCCGTTCGTAGAGCAGAATGATCCCCAGCGCGTCGACATAGAGCAGGGTCGTGCCCCAGAGCATCAACAGGCCCATGTCGCTGAGAAAGCCCATGTCGGCGACCTGGCTAGCGGCCGGTTCGGTTGTCTGGTGCAGCATGAGCACTTGTGCGATCACCAGGGTGACGAGATTGCCGAGGAACAGGCCATAGATCGGCTGACGCACAATCGAGGCGTCCTCCTGGATATAGAGCATCAGGATCATCATCAGTTTGCCGGCGAAAAACACCGAAGAACCCGGCGACACGACTCCGAAGGGCAGAGAGACATAGAACACGGCAGCGAGATAGGTCTCGACGAAATGCATGACACCGAGCGCGGTCAGGAACACGCCGAGGCCTATCCGGTGACGAAGATGCAGGAGAGCCGTCATCACGGCGAAATAGAGAACCGCCTCACAGACGAACAGGACGAGGTTCCAGTTTTCCACCATGTCAGCCGGCCACCCTGTCTATGGTCGCCGCCGGTTGCTTCAGTCGTTCCTGGGCCGTAAGCCCGGTCAGCACCGCTGCGACAGCCTCCGATACGCTCGTGGCGAGGCAGGAGATCGGTTGGGGCTTTCCGAGCAGATAACCCTGCATTTCGTCACATCCGGACCGGGAGAGGAACAGTGCCTGCTCGAACGTCTCCACCCCTTCCGCCACCACCCGCATACCGAGGCTGGTGCCGAGATGAATGATGGCGTGGACGATCGCGGCCGCACTCTCCTCCTCACCGCAATTGCTGACAAAACCGCGATCGATCTTGATTGCGTCGAATGGAAAGCGGCTGAGGTAACTGAGCGAGGAATAGCCTGTGCCGAAATCATCGAGGGCGATGGTGAAACCGTCCTCCTTGAGCGCGGTCAGCAGCATCAGAGCCCGCTGATCATCGTCGATCAGTACGCTTTCTGTGATTTCCAGCTCCAGCCTGTCCGGTGCTACCCCAGCCTCAAGCACGATCTCGCTCAGCCGCTGGTGGAAATCGCCATGGCGAAACTGTAACGGACTGACATTGATCGACAGCCTCTCGACCTCTGTTTCCGCGAGGACCCTGCACGCCTCGCGAATGACCCATTCGCCAAGCGCGATGATGCGGCCCGATGCTTCGGCAACCGGGATGAAATCCACAGGACTGACCAGCCCGCGCTCGGGATGGTGCCACCGGATCAGCGCCTCATAGGACGTAATTTCCGCCGTCCTTGCCAAGACCCGCGGCTGCAAGAAGAGCTCATACTCGCCATTGAGAAGGGCGGCGTCCATGTCGACCTCCAGCGCCCGGCGTTTCTCGATCAGCTCATTCATGCCGGCCCGGAAGACTTCGAAGGTGTTTCGGCCGGAGTTCTTGGCATGATAAAGCGCAATGTCTGCACGCCCGATCAATTCCTCCGCGCTTTCGGCATGTTCCGGGCAAAGCGCGGCTCCGATGCTCACCCCGCAACGAACCTTGTCGCCACCATCGATTTCAAATGCACTGCGGAAGGCATGGACGAGCCTGTGGCAGACATCTTCGACCTGGGCATGAAAATCGATATTGCTCAGGATCACGGCGAATTCATCGCCGCCGAGGCGCGCGGCGATGTCGTGCCGCCCTAGAATCGACTGCAACCGTTGCGCCGTCTGGCGAATCACCGCATCGCCGGCCGGATGGCCATGCACGTCGTTGATATCCTTGAAGTGATCAAGGTCGACCATCACGAGTGCGCAGCCACGGCCCTGATGCGCCGCCAACACGCTCTCGGCCAGCTTCTCGTTGAACAGCGCCCTGTTCGGCAGCCCGGTCAGCGGATCATGCAAGGCAAGGTAGCGAATGTGGTTTTCCGCCAGCTTCCGCTCCCTCAGGTCGACCAGGCAGCCAATTCGCATGGCCTTGCCACGGTAGACGATGTTGCGGCCTCGCGCCTCGATCGGCACGACTTCTCCGTCCACACGCCTCAGATTGATCTCGCGGTTGAAGTCGCGGCCAGACGAAACCGTTTCATTCATCTCGACAAAATCGGCTTGCGGCAGGAAATCAAAGATAGAACGGCCGATCATTTCCGGCAGCGTGATGCCGATCAGCTCGGCGAGTCGCTGGTTGCCGTCGATGATGATACCGCTCTCATGAATGACGATCGCCTCGGAGGTCGCATTGGCGAGTGCCGTGACGCGTTCCGACTCCTCATGATCCCGCCGGAGCGCCCGTAACTCCTCGCGTGATCGCTCCTCGATCTCGATATTGTCCATCAGACTGTTGAACAGCGCGGTCAGCTTCTCCGCTTCGTCTCCTGCGACCACCGGCAGGCGGTGGTGCAGATCAGCTGTGCCGCCGACGAGATTGGCAAGCGCCGCTTCCACATGACCGACGCCCAGACGGCTGCCGTGCTCCGAGACGTTCAGCCCGATCTCCTCGATCTCGACTGTGACGCGGATGCGCATGAATCTGTTGAGCACGGCAAAAAGCAGATAGCCTAGACAGAAGGACCAGTAGAAATTCAGCGCGGCGCCGAAGACCTGGATATAGAGCTGATCGAAACGCGAGCCCGCCGGCAGCCGCTCGACCGGCGCCAGAAGCGCAAGCGCCAGCGTTCCGGCAACACCGGCGAAGGCGTGAACCCCAATCGCGCCAACGGCGTCGTCGATCTTGAATCGGCGTTCGAGCAGGTCGTTACCGTAGACCGCCACCATCGAACCGATGGCGCCTATGACCAAGGCGCCGCCAGGTTCCAGGACGTGACAACCGGCCGTCACCGCCACCAGCCCGCCCAGCATGCCGGAAAGCGACTTCTCCGGCAAAACGACCCCATCCTGGACATGGCCGATGACATAGCCGATGCAGGTGCCGATTCCCCCAGCCAGCACGGTGTTCAAGATGATCGGCGCGACCTCGGTCGAGGCATGGAGCGTCGAGCCACCATTGAAGCCTATCCAGCCGAAGAACAGCAGGAGAGCACCGGTGGTGGAGAGTACCGGGCTGTGGCCGGCGATACGGATCGGCCGGCCAAGCGGATCAAAGCGGCCGAGTCGCGGACCGATCACCAGGCAGGCAGCAAGCGAGATCCAGCCGCCGGTGGCGTGCACCACCGTCGAACCGGCGAAATCGACAAAGCCAAGGTTGCCAAGGAAGGCGCCGGAATTCGGCGCAAGTGCGGCACCCCAAGCCCAGTGGACGAAGATCGGATAGATCAACGCTGACAACACCAGCGACCCGATCACGTAGGCCACAAGTTTCATCCGTTCGGCCACGGCCCCGGAAACGATTGTGGCCGCCGTGCCGCAGAACATCACCTGGAAGACGAAGAAACCCGCCTCCCAGTCATCAACTGACCCCAGCAGGAAATAATCCCCATCGATGCCGATCGGCAGCCACGACGAGGCGCCGAAGGCCAGCATGAATCCGACCGCAGCGAAACCGACCACCGCAAAGGCGAAATCAAGAAGGTTCTTCTGCGCGACGTTGATAGAGTTCTTCGATCGCACCATGCCGGCTTCGAGCAGCAGGAAGCCGACCTGCATCATCAGCACCAGAGCCGCGGCGGTCATCACCCAGACAAGGTCGACGCTTTGCTCCGTCGCCAGTTTCACCGTCTCATCTGCCAGCGCACCACCAGCAACAACGGCGCAGGCCACCGCGCCCATAAAGGGACGCAGCCATCCGGACACAAACGGTCGAAGGCGCCTGAAATGACGTTTCACAGGGAGATCCCGAAATTATGCACTGCACCATAGAAGCGAAAATCACTTAACAATCAGTGATCGCTTTAACGGATTTTTCAGCATGTCGGGCATTCGGGGCGTGAGGGTTCCTGCGGCGACCTCCAGCGCATCGTCGCGGACGAAAAACGTCTCTGCTTTCTGGCCAATGCGCTGTTTCACAGTGTTAGCGCGGCCTTTGCACGCCTGAAAAGGCGCGCGGCGCTTTAGTCGGCGTCAGACGTTGCGCGACTTGGCGCCATCGGCAAACAGCGATGCGCCGTTCTGGCCGATGATCTGCCGGGCCTTGCGGAAAGTGCAATCCAGGGCGTCCTGTTCCGACGTGAAGACGTCGGCGCGGATGAAGACGCGCTCCAGCGTTTCACCGTCCACCTGTTTTTCGATCCGACCGGCAAGCCTCAGATGGCTGCCCTCGCGGATCGGACTGGCATGGATCAGGCAATCCTGATGAACCTGCGGTTCGGCAACCGGGCCGGCCGAAGCCTTTTCCGCTTTGGGGCCGCCGGCAAACAATGAGAAGAGGTTGGACAAAATCGACATGCGGTTTGCCTAGCATATTCCTGGAGCGGCCGAAAGCCCGGCCGCCGCGCCCCTCCATCGTTGGCCGGATCAGATGATCAGGTTGGCGAGAATCTCGTTCTCCGTAATGTCCTCATAGCCGAGGCCGGCAGCCTCAAAGCGGGAAAGGAGATCAGCAAAGCCCTTGCTATCCCGCGTTTCGATGCCGATTAGGATCGAACCAAAATTGCGGGCCGACTTCTTCAGATATTCAAAGCGGGCGATATCATCGTCTGGCCCGAGCAGATTGAGGAAATCGCGCAACGCACCAGGACGCTGCGGCAGGCGCAGGATGAAGTATTTCTTCAGGCCGGCATAGCGCATCGCACGCTCCTTGACGTCCGGCAGCCGCTCGAAGTCGAAATTGCCTCCGCTGACGACCGCAACGACCGTCTTGCCTTCGAGCCTGTCCCGTCCCAGCCGCTCGAGCGCGGCGATCGACAGCGCCCCCGCCGGCTCGAGCACCACACCCTCGACATTGAGCATTTCGGTGATCGTCACGCAGACGGCGTTTTCCGGGATTAGCATCACCTGTTCAGCGGGGAAGCCCTTCAGCGCAGAAAAATTGAGGTCGCCAATCCGTGCCACGGCCGCGCCATCGACGAAATTGTCGACCTTCGGCAGCGTGACGATCCGACCCTGCTCAAGGCTCTTTTTCAGGCTCGGCGCCCCGGCCGGCTCGGTAAACAAAAAGGACTGCGGCGCAAATCGGCTGGCCAGGTAGCCGGTGAGGCCGGCGGAAAGGCCGCCACCGCCGACCGGCACGACGAATAGATCCGGCGTCACGCCTTCCGGCAGTTGCGCGACGATCTCCGCCGCCACCGTCGCCTGCCCCTCAATGATGTCCTCATGATCGAAGGGCGGCACCATGAAGCCCCCGATCGCCTCCACATGCTCGCGGGCCGCGGCGTAGCATTGGTCGAAAATATCGCCAAACAGGCGAATGGTGATAAACTCACCGCCGAAGGTACGGGTCTTGTCGATCTTCTGTTGCGGCGTGGTCACCGGCATGAAGACAACACCCGGCACGCCAAAATGACGGCAGGCAAAGGCGAAGCCTTGAGCGTGGTTGCCGGCCGAGGCACAGACGAAGGTCTTTCCCGCCGCACCGTCAGCGACGATCTTGCGCAGGAAGTTGAAGGCCCCGCGAATCTTGTAGGATCGGACCGGCGTCAGATCCTCGCGCTTGAGGTAGACACTCGCGCCATATCGGCCACTCAGATATTCGTTAAGTTGCAGCGGGGTTGGCGGGAAAAGCTCTCGCAGCGCTTCAACCGCGGCCTCTACGTCCTTCTCGATCACGTCTTCCATCCGTTGAATTTTCACCACGGTCCCGCTATGGCATAGAGACGTGGCGGAGACAAAGCTTCTTTGCGCGGCAACCAGATCGGGACATTTTCTTGAACGCCAGCCTCCTCCGTTCCGTCATCTACATCGCCGCCCTATGCGGCCTGTACCTTTCGACCGCCATGCTTGTTCCGGCCATGGTCGACCTCTATTACGGCCACTCTGACTGGCGCGTCTTTGCCACCTGCGCCTTCATGGTCGGTGGGATCTCGCTGATGGCGGCCATGGCGACGCGCGGTCCGCCGCCGATCTTCAGCAGGCGCCTCGGCTTTTTGCTGGTCAATGTGCTGTGGGCCGTGTTCGCCCTCGTCGGCGCCATTCCGTTCATGTTCTCCAGCCCCCACCTCAGCTTTGCCCAGGCGCTGTTCGAAGCCATGTCGGGGATCACCACCACCGGCTCCTCCGTCATCTCCGGCCTCGACACCATGCCACCCGGCCTCTTGATGTGGCGCTCGCTAATCGCCTGGCTCGGCGGCATCGGCATCGTGGCCCTCGGGCTCTTCGTCCTGCCCTTCCTCAGGGTCGGCGGCATGTCCTTTTTCAAGATGGAATCGTCCGACACCAACGACAAGCCGTTTGCCCGGCTGGCGACTTTCACGCGGGCCTTCATGGCGATTTACGTCGGCATTACCTTATTATGCGCAATTGCCTATGATTCTGCCGGCATGAGCCATTTCGATGCCATCAACCATGCCTTCTCAACGGTGGCGACGGCGGGCTTCTCAACCCATGACGCCTCGTTCGGCTATTTCCAGAGCGATGCGATCCTGTGGATCGCGACCTTTTTCATGACACTCTGCAGCCTGCCCTTCTCGATCCTGATCGTCTTTGCCGTGCGTGGACGACTGGACGCCCTGCGCGACCCGCAGATCCTCGTCTTCCTCGGCTATGTCTCTGCTTTCGCCATCTCGACCGCGATCTACAATCATTTGGCGAACGGCGTCGCGATGACCGATGCCCTGACTCATTCCTACTTCAACTTCGCCTCGCTCCTGTCGACCACCGGCTTTGCCAGCCAGGACTATCTGCTCTGGGGGCCTTTCGTCGTGATGGCGGCCTTCTTCGCCACCTTCATGGGAGGGTGCTCCGGCTCGACCGCCGGCGGCATCAAGGCCTATCGATTCGTCATCCTGTTCAACGTCATCACCACCGGCCTCAAGAAGCTGATCTACCCGAATGCCGTCTATTCTGTGCGTTACGGCAAGCAGACGGTCGATGCCGAAACCCAGCGTACCATCTTCCTGTTCTTCAGCGTCTTCACCTTCCTGTGGGTCATCGGCAGCCTGGCCATGGCCGCGCTCGGTTATGATTTCACTACAGCGGCCTCGGCGGTCATTACAGCGCTGGCCAATGTCGGCCCCGGCGTCAGCACGCTGATCGGACCATCAGGCAATTTCGCCACGATGAATGACCCAGAACTCTACCTGCTCGCACTGATGATGCTGCTCGGCCGCCTCGAGGTCCTGTCCGTGCTCGTCCTGCTCGTTCCGATTTTCTGGCGCACCTGACGAAACCCTTGACGATGCCG
>NZ_BJZP01000006.1 GCF_007992095.1 Paenirhizobium naphthalenivorans | reverse complement strand
CCCGGCAGCGGGCTCGGTAACATGACAACACGGGCCCGGTTGATCTCCGCCGGGTTCAACTATGGCCGGGAGAATGACGAAACCTTCATTCGCGTCTGCCTGCCGCTGCCGGATCAGACACAAGAGGACGAAACATGAAGGTGCTGATCATCGAGGATGACGCCCTCCACAGGGCCTATCTCAATGAGGCCGTGCGTTCCGCCTTGCCGGAATGCGACACCGTGTTCGAGGCCGAAAACGGTCTCAGCGGCGAGAAGCTGGCGCGCGACCACCGGTCGGAATACATCGTCATGGACCTGCAAATGAGCCCACGAAACGGCATAGAGGCGGCGCGTACCATATGGAAGGAAAGGCCGGACACGCGAATCCTGTTCTGGTCGAACTATGCCGACGAGGCCAATGTCCGGGGCATAGCCCGCATTGTGCCGGAGGGTGCCGCCTATGGTTACGTTCTGAAATCCGCATCTGACGAGCGCCTGCACCTTGCCCTGCGCTCGATCTTCATCGAGGCGCAATGCGTGATAGACCGGGAGGTTCGCGGCCTGCAGCAGAAGAGCCTTGGCCATGCCAAGGGTTTCACCGACTCGGAATACGAGATCCTGATCGACATCGCGCTCGGCTTGACCGACCGGGCGATCGCGCGCCGCCGCAATCTGTCGCTGCGTAGCGTCCAGAACCGCCTGCAGCAACTCTATGAGAAACTCGGCGTCTACCAACCGGTCGGCGATGCGGCTGAAGAAGGCCGCTTCAATCTGCGCGCCCGGGCAGTGACGGTGGCACTGCTACGCAAACTGCTCAACCACAATGCGTTGGAGCGCGCCGAAGCGGAGCTTGAGCAATGGCTCGAGCGCAAACCGACCGCCGCCAACCACCGCTCGGCGTCCGCGTAAAAGCGGCGCTGTATAGACCGCCTGAACCCACTGGGTCTCGCCCGGCACCAGTCGTTCCAGACAGGCCGAGTCCAGAGCGCGCCGCTGCAGGTGCAGGCCACGGGCGCGCGCCGCGCCAGGCGAAATTGAATCTTGTTAAGAAATTCGGTTGACTCCGGAGACCAATGCGCTCCTATGGGTAAATTGGTATTACCACTTTACCAAATTCGCGTGCAAGGACATGCGCTGAGGGAGGATAGCAATGTTTGTGGCCTTGGAGCCGCGCCGCCTCTACAGGCAGGTCGCGGACCAAATACGCGCGCTGATCGCGGCAGGGGAATTGGTCGTTGGTCAACGGCTTCCAGCCGAGCGCGATCTTGCCGAACGGTTTGGCGTTTCGCGTCCGACAGTACGCGAGGCCCTGATCGTCCTCGAGGTTGAAGGCTATATCCAGATCCGCATGGGTTCGGGCGTCTATATCGCCAAGAGGCCGGCAGCCGTGCCGGTCACCCTACCGGCGGACGAAGTCGATGGCCCCTTCGAGATTCTTCAGGCCCGTTGCATCGTCGAGAGCGCCATTGCAGAAGAGGCCGCCCGGCATGCCTCACCCGAAGGCATCGCCCAGCTCGACGAAATGCTGGCGCGGATGGAAGCGTCATTCGAACAGCCGGAGCGCGCCATCGCCGCCGATCTCGCTTTCCATGCGGCCATCGCCGACATGATCGGCAATGCTGCGCTTCACCACGTCATCAGCCTTTTGATCGACAAGCGCACGTCGCCCTACTTCGAGAAGCTGGCGAGCTATTTCGAAGGGCCCCACACCTGGCAAAGGGCGGCAGAGGAGCACAAGGCGATCCGTGACGCCATAGCGGCCGGCGATCCGCCCGCTGCACGCGAAGCGATGCGCCGGCATCTGACGCTGGCGCAGAAGAGATTTTCGGAGAGCTTCGGGGAGGAGCTGGCCGGAGAAGACTGATCCTGCTGCGCATGGCGCGGAGGGTTGGGGAGTGGAGTCTGAAATCAATTTGGGAGGAAAAATGATGTTCAGATTGAAAGCAGTATTGGGCGCAACCGCGCTTGTTCTGGTCTCTGCCCTAGCGGCTCAGGCCGAAACGGTGCTGAAATGGGCCCACGTCTATGAGACGTCGGAGCCTTTCCATACCGAATCCGTTTGGGCGGCTGAGGAGATCGCCAAGCGGACCGATGGACGATACAAGATCGATGTCTATCCGGCCTCTCAGCTCGGCAAGGAGGCCGACATCAATCAGGGCCTGAAGCTTGGTACCGTGGACATCATCATCTCCGGTTCGAGCTTTGCCGCCCGTGACTTCAAGCCGATCGGGGTGACCTACTTTCCTTATATCTTCCGCGACCCGAGCCATCTGCTTGCCTATACGAAAAGCGACATCTTCAAGCGTCTGGCCAAGGGCTACGAAGACGCCACCGGCAACCGGATCACCGCCGTCACCTACTACGGCACGCGCCACACGACATCCAACAGACCGATCGAAAAATGCGCCGACATGGCCGGCTTGAAAATCCGCGTGCCGGACGTTCCCGCCTATCTTGCCATGCCGCGCGCCTGTGGCGCCAACACGACGCCGATCGCCTTTGCGGAAGTCTATCTGGCGCTTCAAAACGGCACTGTCGAAGCTCAGGAGAACCCGCTGACGACGATCGAGGCCAAGAAGTTCTACGAAGTTCAGAAGAACATCATCCTCACCGGCCACATCGTCGACCACCTGAACACGGTCGTCTCCAAGAACCTCTGGAACAGCCTTTCTGATGACGACAAAGGCATATTCACGGACGTAATGCAGGAGGCAGCCTCAAGGGCCACGAAGATCATCGAGGAACGTGAGAAAGGCCTTGTCGGCGAGTTCAAGAAGCGCGGCATCAATGTCGTCGAAGTCGACAAGTCCGACTTCGAGAAGACCGTGCTCGAAAAGGTGACCTTCGAGGAGTTCGGTTACAACAAGGCCGACTGGGAAGCGATCCGCGCGGTTCAATAGCCGCGCGCGACCCGGTGCCTGTCAGGCGCCGGGTTTCACCCCGCATATTCCGCCCGTTGGAGCTTCTCAAATGACAGACCCGCAACACACGCCGAGCAGCGTGGATGAGCTTGCGCACGCTTTCGAGGACGATGCAGGCCCAGTCGACCTTACGCGCTACGCGATAGAAGACTGGCTGACGCTCGCGATCTTCTGGGGCATGGCTTTCTGCGTCTTCCTGCAGTTTTTTACGCGATACGCCTTGAACAACAGTCTGGCATGGACGGAAGAAATCGCCGCCAATTGCCTCGTGGTCATCGTCTTTCTCGGTTCGGTCATGTGCGTGCGCATGTGCCGGCACATCCAGGTCGATATACTCTACCGCCTGATATCGAAGCGCGGCGCGTGCCTGCTGCAGGGCCTCGTGGACCTCATCGTGATCGGCTTCTTCGCCTACATGACGTGGCTGATGTGGCGCTATGTGGCGGTTGTCGGCAGCGAACGCATGGTCACCGTGGACCTGCCGCGCGGAGTCGTCTTCTACACCGTTCTGGCTGCCTTCGCCCTGATGTTCCTGCGCGCGCTGCAAAACCTCATCAAGGACATGACCGGCGCCCAAACGGTTCGCGAGCAGGCTGAAGAAGCCGACCTTTCACAAGGAGTCTGAACAGTGCTGCTTCTCATCGGTGCATTCCTGCTTCTCATGCTCATCGGCACGCCGGTCGCGGTCGCCATGGGCGTGGCGTCGCTGTCTTATCTCCTGGTCTACGGCGTTGCGCCAGATATCATCGCGGCCCAGCGCATGATCGCCGGCGTCGAGAGTTTTCCGCTGATTGCCGTGCCTTTCTTCATTCTTGCCGGTAATCTGATGAACATCGCCGGCGTCACCGGCCGCATCTACCATTTCGCCCTGTCGCTGGTCGGCTGGATGAAGGGTGGCCTGGCGCAGGTCAACATCATCGGTTCGGTAGTATTCTCCGGCATGTCCGGCACCGCGCTTGCCGACGCGGCCGGGATCGGCACGATCGAGATCAAGGCCATGAGGGATCATGGTTACCCCGTCGAGGCGGCGGTCGGCGTTACGGCGGCCTCGGCCACCCTTGGTCCGATTTTCCCGCCGTCACTGCCTTTCGTTATCTACGGCATGATGGCCAATGCCTCGATCGGTGCACTTTTCATGGCCGGTATCCTGCCCGGCGTCGTCATGACAGTGCTGCTTATGCTGACGGTCTTCATCTTTGCACGTCGCAAGGGCTGGGGTTCGGACACGCCCTTCGAGCTTCGCCGGCTGGCAGGCGCCTCTCTCGAAGTGGTCATCGTGCTATGCTTCCCTGCGGCCATCTACCTGCTGATCTTGGCCGGGCTTTCCGTCAATATCGCCGTGTTGATCGGGCTTGCGGCGCTCGTTGCACTCGACTGGTACTTCGATTTCCATGCCGTCATGGCACTGATGACACCGGTGTTGCTGATCGGCGGCATGTCCATGGGTTGGTTCACACCGACAGAGGCCGCAGTTGCCGCCGTCATCTGGTCGCTCTTTCTCGGCCTGGTGCGTTATCGCACCATGACCTTCAGGGCGCTGGCAAAAGCGTCCTTCGACACCATCGAGACCACGGCTTCTGTGCTCTTCATCGTCACGGCGGCTTCGATCTTCGCGTGGTTGCTGACGGTGAGCCAGGCGGCTCAGCTCTTCTCGGACTTCATGTTCTCGCTGACGGACAACTGGTGGACCTTCCTGATCATCGTCAACATCCTCCTGCTGATCGTTGGCGCTTTCCTCGATACGATCGCCGCCATCAGCATCCTTGTACCGATCCTCATGCCGATCGCTGCCCGCTACGGCATTGACCCGGTGCATCTGGGCCTCGTCATCACGCTGAACCTGATGATCGGTCTTCTAACACCGCCACTCGGCATGGTCCTCTTCGTCCTGTCGCGGATCTCCAAACTGTCGGTGGAACGTACGACCATGGCCATTCTCCCGTGGATGATCCCGTTATTCATCGCCCTTTTGCTGATCACCTTCATCCCGTCACTCACGCTGTGGCTGCCAACGCAACTCGGTTTGATTCGTTAATCGGTATCCCGCGCGCTCCGGCGTGCGGGGTTCATTTGCCAGATATGGGACATCAGGAAAGCTTCGAACATGCTGACGCGAGTGGCACGCCTCTATGGGAAACGCGATCTTCGGGTCGAAACGCAGGAACTCCCGCCGCTCGGTGCGGGCGAGGTCCTGCTGCGCATGGCGGCCGGCGGCATTTGCGGTTCCGATCTGCACTATTACCAGGATGGCGGCTTCGGGCCGGTGCGGGTCCGCGAACCGATCATCGCTGGCCACGAGGCCTCCGGCTATGTTGAGGCCATAGGCGAAGGTGACTTTTCCATCGTGCCTGGGATGCTGGTCGCCATCAATCCGTCGCAGCCCTGCGGTGAATGCCACTACTGCAGCCTCAACTTGCCCATCCATTGCCTTTCCATGCGGTTCATGGGCAGCGCCATGCGCCTGCCGCACGAGCAGGGCATGTTCCGCGACCGGATGATCGTGCCGGCGATCCAGTGCCATGCCGTCGGCGACGACGTCAGCCCGGCGGAAGCCGCTTGCGCCGAACCGCTTGCGGTTTGCCTGCATGCCGTGGCGCAGGCAGACGATCTCTCGGGAAAACAAGTCCTTGTGACGGGTGCAGGGCCCATCGGTCTTTTGACCGTTGCGGCGATCCGCCATGCCGGCGCGGCCGAGATCATCGTGACCGACCTCAGCGATGCGGCCTTGTCACGCGCGCCGGCCATGGGCGCTAATTCCACCGTCAATGTCACCCGAGAACCGGACAGCCTCTCCCCCTGGCAGAGGGACAAGGGTCAGTTCGACGTGGCCTTCGACTGCTCGGCCGCGGGTTCGGCGCTGCGCTCCGCCTTTGCCGCTGTGAAACCGCGCGGAACCATCGTGCAGGTCGGTGTCACCGGCGACATGGCCATTCCGCTCAACGCACTGGTCGGCAAAGAAATCCTCTGGCGCGGCTCGCAGCGCTTCGACCGGGAATTCTCCGAGGCCGTTTCCCTCATTTCCAGCCGGACAATCGACGTCCGGCCGATCATATCTCACGCATTCCCGCTCGAAAACGCGGTTGAGGCCTTCAAGCAGGCCGGTGACCGCAGCATCGCCTGCAAGGTGCAGCTCACCTTCGACGGCGACCGTTAAACCAAAAGGACAAGACTATGAGACATACATGGCGGTGGTTTGGCCCGGTTGACAAGGTCACCGTGCGCGATGCCGCGCAGGCCGGAGCGGAGGGTATCGTCAGCGCGCTGCATCACGTTCCCACTGGGGCTGCCTGGACACTCGACGAAATCCGCAAGCGGCAAGACGAGATCAGGGTCGGCGGCCTCTCCTGGGACGTCGTCGAGAGCGTTCCCGTGTCGGAAGACATCAAGACCCAGACCGGCGAATGGCGCAGCCACATCGCCAATTGGCAGGAAACACTGCGGCGGTTGTCCACCTGCGGCATTCGCACTGTCTGCTACAATTTCATGCCCGTACTCGATTGGACCCGCACCGACCTGCATTGGGAAACCCGCCACGGCGCAAAAGCCATGCGTTTCGATCTCGCCGACTTCGCCGCTTTCGACATCCACATCCTGACGCGCCCCGACGCCGGCGCCGACTATCCGGAATGGCTGGCGGAGGACGCAGCCAAACGCTTCATCGAAATGCCGGGTGAAAAGATCACGGCACTCGGCCGCAACATCGGCGCCGGTTTGCCGGGCTCGGCCGATGGCTACACACTCGATCAACTGCTTGAAAAACTGCGCTCCTACAAGAACGTGGACCGTATCAGGCTGCAGCAGAACCTTGTCGACTTCCTGTCGCAGGTGACGCCGGTCGCTGAAGAGGTCGGCATCAATATCTGCGCTCACGGCGACGATCCGCCATGGCCGCTGCTCGGCCTGCCGCGGATACTCTCGACCGAAGCCGACTACGCCCACATGCTGACCCAGGTCGACAGCCGCGCAAACGGCGTAACGCTCTGCACCGGCTCGCTCGGCGCCCGGCCCGACAACGATCTGCCCATCATCGCCAAACGGTTTGCCGAACGGATCCACTTCGTCCATCTGCGCAACGTGACTCGCGATACCGATACCTTGCCCTGTTCGTTTTTCGAGGACGAACATCTGGAGGGCGGCACCGATATGGTCGCCGTGATCGCCGCCCTCCTGACGGAGGAAAAGCGCCGACGGGTGGAAGGTCGTGAGGACCATCGCATTCCGATGCGACCCGACCACGGACAGGAGATCCTCGGCGACCTGACGCGCGGTGCCCAGCCCGGCTATCCGGCGATCGGCCGGCTGAAGGGTCTGGCCGAACTGCGCGGCATCGAACGCGCGCTGCTTCACTCTCACTACGGAATGGCCTGACACCGATGGAACGCCTCTCAGCCGCGACCACCTTTCCCGCCACCGTGCGACAGCCCGCCTTTGATCGCAAGGCGCTGCGCCCCGGCATCGTTCACATCGGGCTGGGCGCCTTCCACCGCGCTCATCAGGCGGTCTACACGCAACGGGCCTTGACCGCGGCCTTCGGACCCTGGGGCATTGTTGCCATCAACCTGCGCTCTCCCGAACCCGTGGAGGCCCTTGAAGAGCAGGACGGTCTCTATTCGATCGTCATCCGCGGTTCCGGCGAAGAGAGCGTCGAAGTCATTGGAGCAACGGTAGACTGGCTCTGTGCTGCCCGCGACCGGCAAAAGGTAATCGACTATCTCGCCGATCCGGAGATCCGCGTTGTCACGCTCACGGTTTCCGAAAAGGCCTATGGCCTGCACCCGGCGACGGGTGGTCTGGATCTCGATCATCCGGCTGTCGCCGCCGACCTGACCAACCCGCATGCGCCGGTCGGTGCGCTCGGTTTTCTCATCGAGGGGTTGGCATTGCGCCGCGCCAGCGGTGTGGCACCCTACACTGTGCTCTGCTGTGACAATCTCCCGTCCAACGGCAAAATCGTCCGGCGCCTCGTGCTGGAAATGGCCGAGCGCCGGGACCCGGAACTTGCCAGCTGGATCGCAGAAAACGGGGCTTTTCCCTGTAGTATGGTGGATCGTATCGTACCGGCCGCAACCGAATCCACCCGCGCGCTTGCCGGCGAGTTGCTCGGTGTAGAGGATCATCTGGCGCTTGAGACCGAGCCTTTCATGCAATGGGTGATCGAGGACCACTTCGTCTCCGGCCGCCCCGCCTGGGAGGCCGGCGGCGCCATCTTTGCCGATCATGTCGAGCCTTATGAAAAGATGAAGCTCCGGCTTCTCAACGGCTCCCACACGCTGATCGCCCATCTCGGGCTGTTGCATGGCCTGGAATTCGTCCGCGACGTCATGGCCGTGCCGGAACTGGTCGATCAGGTGCATCGCCATATGAGAGCAGTCGTCCCGACCCTTGACCCTGTTCCGGGCATTGATCTTGATGAGTACCAGCGCCAGCTTGTCGATCGCTTCGCCAACAAGGCGATTGCCCATCGCAACATCCAGATCGCCATGGATTGCAGTCAGAAGCTGCCGCAGCGCGTTTTCACCGCAGCCGTCGATGTCCTGACAACGGGTGGCGACGCTGCCGAATTTGCCCATGCGGTGGCCCTTTGGATCGCCGTGGTTCGCAAGCGTATGGACTGCGACGATCCCCGCCGTGAAGAGATTCTGGCCGCCGCGCGTGCGCTCGATCCAGCCGATCCATCCGCTTCCTTCTTTGCCATCGGCGGGCTTTTCCCGCCCGAACTGGTCGCCGCCCGAGTCTGGCGCGACCTCATCAACAGAGAACTGAAAACCTTTGCTTCCACTGCAGACAGGAAAATCCCATGAAAGCGCTCGTTTGTGACGAACCAGGCCGTCTCTCGCTCGTCTCCAGACCCGAACCCGTACGCGGTGAAGGCGAAGTTCTCGTGCGCATCCGTAATGTCGGCGTTTGCGGCACCGACTTCCACATCTTCGCCGGCAAGCACCCCTTCCTCGAATATCCACGGGTGATGGGCCACGAGCTTTCCGGCACGGTCGAGGAGGCACCCGTCGGCAGCAGCCTGGAAAAGGGCGAGCCAGTCTACATCGTTCCCTACCTGTCCTGCGGCAACTGCCAGGCCTGCCGCAAGGGGCTGACCAACGCTTGCCGCAATATCCGAGTGCTCGGCGTTCATTGCGACGGCGGCATGGCCGAATATGTCTGTGTTCCCGAACGCAATGTCGTGCCGACCGGCAGCATTGCGCTGGAAGACGCGGCAATGATCGAATTCCTGGCCATCGGCGCCCATGGCGTGAAGCGAGGCAATCTCGGCGCACAGGATCGCGTGCTGATCACCGGCTCCGGCCCGATCGGCATGTCGGCGATCATCTTCGCCAAGGCGCGCGGCGCTCATGTGACCGTGATGGACACCCGAGAGGACCGCTTGGCGTTTGCCGTCGAGCAACTCGGCGCGGATGAAATCCTGATCGCCGGTGATCAGGCCGAAAGCGAGGCGGAGCGCCGGACCGACGGCGAATGGTACGACGTCGTCATCGACGCCACAGGCAATGCCGCCCCAATGCAGCGAGGCTTCAATTTCCTGAACCATGGTGCGCGCTATGTGCTGCTCTCGGTCGTTCGGCAGGATATCACCTTTGCCGATCCCGAATTTCACAAGCGTGAGGCAACGCTTTTCGCCAGCCGCAACGCGCAACCTGATGATTTTGCCGAGGTCGTGCGCCAGATGGAGGCCGGCCGTGTGCCGACCCGGGCGCTCAACACCCATCGGGGTCGTCTGGAAGACGGTGCGCGACTATTTTCCGAATGGTCGCGCCCGGAAGCTGGCGCGATCAAGGCCATCTTGGAGGTATGATTCGACAACGGCTCCGGGGTGCGGAGAATTGCCGTGGGGATTTCGAACGGCCGGCGCCTTGCTCTGCATACGCCGGCTCAAATCGGCGGCCCCATCGGGGGACCGTTTCCTATGACACGGCAATGCCACGCTCCAACGACGGTTCCTCGAACGAACGCAGGTTAAACGGGAACGGAAAGACAGTCGCCCTTCACGGGCGACTGTCTGCGGCGGAAACCGGTGGCCTTTGTCACGGAATTGTTCATGTCAGCCTAGGTCTCCATCAACCCTCAGGCTGCAGACAAGGTGATGACGCCCGGAGTACCTAACTTCGCCATTCGTTGGCGCGGGCGAATCTGCCGGGCGCCATACCGAGCCGTTTGCGGAACGCGGTGCTAAAGGCGCTGGCGGACCCGTAGCCGATTTCGTCCGCAATGCGGTCCAGCGGTTTTGTTCCCTGCACCAGGGCATCCTTGGCGAGCGCCATGCGCCAGCGCGCCAGATATTCGATAGGCGCGCAACCAAGCGTCTCGCCGAAGCGTGCGGCAAAAGCCGAGCGCGACATGTCGGCGATACCGGCCAGTTCGGCAACCGTCCAGTTCGCGCGAACATCCGCGTGCATGGCTGCCAGCACACGGGCAAGCCCGGGATCACGCATTCCATTCAACAGCCCGACTGGAACCCTCTCACTCTCGACGCTGCGCCAGCGCAGTGCCTCGACCAGCAGCACCTCGAGCATGCGCTGGACGATCAGTTGCTTGCCCGGATGGTCGGCGACACACTCCTCGGACAGTAGTTCTATGAGGCGACCGAACCGGGATGTTCGTCCCTCGGAGGCGGGGATGTGAATGAGGTTGGGCAGTAGAGAAAGCAGAAGCGAGGCGTTAACCTGCTCGAAGGTGAAACTCCCGCCCAGCGCGACGAAGTCGGCTTCGCCTTCTTGCTCACCATGCCGAACCGCCACATCCGTCGGCTCGACGGGGGTGCAGGTGAGGCCGGGCTGGCTGCAAAGTGAGAATGCGGGTGTCGTCGGCAGCAGCAGGAAGTCGCCCTGCGTCAGTCCTAGCGGCTCCCTGCCGTCGAACAGGACCCATGCCTCCCCGGAAAGGACAATCGTGAAACCCGGCGCGTCATGCGCCCGATAACGGACACCCCATTGCCCACGGCCGGAAATCGGCTTCGAGACGGCGGCGCTCGGTCGCAACAAAGTTATAATTTCGCTGAGAGGGTCCATTTCGTAGACGATAGATAAATAAATTCAGACTTTGAATTATATATCATCTCGAAATCATCGTCTATCTCCTTCTCCATGGAAACCAAGGAGACAGAAAATGACCAAGACGATCCTGATTACCGGCGCTTCGTCGGGCTATGGCAAGGCCACCGCCGAATATTTCCTTTCTCGCGGATGGCATGTCATCGCCACGATGCGGCGTCCCGATCCCGCCCTGTTCGGCAGTGAAGACAACCGATTGCATGTGCTGCCGCTCGACGTAACGAGCGGTGAGAGCATCGCAGCTCTCGTCAAGGCGGCCGGTCCAGTCGACGTGCTGGTCAACAACGCCGGCATCGGTATGGCCGGCGCGTTCGAAGCAACGCCCATGCCGGCGATCCGCAAGATTTTCGACACCAACACTTTCGGCGTGATGGCGATGGCGCAGGCAGTGATCCCGCAGATGCGCGAGCGTCGATCCGGCACCATTGTCAACGTGACTTCCAGCGTCACGCTCGCACCTTTCCCACTTACTGCGGCTTACACCGCAAGCAAGCAGGCGATCGAGGGCTTCTCCGATTCGCTCGCGCATGAACTGGGTTATTTCGACATTCGCGTGAAGCTGGTCGAGCCAGGTTATGCGCCGACCACGAACTTCATTGCGAACTCCGTCCTGCCCTTGGATCAATTGCTTCCGGGCGATTATGCGGAGTTCGCCCGGCCGATCCTGGAGGACTTTGCCAGGCCGGCCCTGACGACGGCGGAAGACGATGTCGCGGAGGCGATCTGGAACGCTGTCCATGATGTCTCCGGCCAACTCCGCTTCCCGGCGGGTCCGGACGCCGTGGCCTTGACTCAAGGGAGCTGACGAACGCCATCCGTATCAGGCCCTGGCCGCGTCCGGACGTATTTCTTTTAGCTGCGGGTGCCAAGCGGGGCTGGCGGAAGCCGCGAGTCTTGTCGATATTTTCGCCAACGAGATGGCAGGGTATCTGTGCAACTATCGTGTATTTGAGATGCGCGATAGTTGCATGTCTTGGTCGCAAAGCACGCATGCCCAGGGAGCTTGGGTCACGGCCATAGTGCTCATGATACCCCTTGGCTGATCTGTCCCTATCCGCCAGGGAAAACGCTAGGCTGAAAGATCAGTCTTGTGGCTTTCACGGGCTGGGGATGAAAACGGATTTGTCCCATTGTTCGAGAAAAAGGCGTCGCTTTTCCTTGTCGAGGGCGACAATCAGGGCCGGCGTGAGGGCGATGGGACGGATCGTGTTGTCCTCGCCCGGCGAGAGTTCGGCCAGTTTCGCGATCCCGTCGATCGGCGAATAGAAGCGCATCTGCTGTTCGAGGATCCTGGTTCCTTCCGGCGAAAGAACGAACTCGAGAAACAGATTTGCCGCCGCCACCGCTCTCGCCTCTTTGGAAATGAAGGCGGTGCGGGTCATCACAAGCGTGTAGTCGGAGGGAAAAATGACGCCGATCCGGGGATCGGCGTCCGCCCGTGCCAGCGCGTAGGAACCAAGGATATTGTATCCGATGTAAAGGCTGCCATCGGCAACCCGATCAAGAATGTCCGCTGAGCAGCAATAGAACTTCACCCGGTTTCGGCCGAAAACCTCGATAAGACGGCCCCAGGTCGTGGCCTGCACGGCGTCTTCGAAAGCAAAGAAATATCCGACACCCGAGCTGGCAATGTCATAGGTGCCGATCCGATCCATGAAGCGGGTGGATTTTCGCAAAAGATCCACGAGCTCGAATCGGTCCGCTGGAACTTTCTCCGCCGCGAACGCTGCCTTGTTGTAGACGATCACGGCGGGCTCGGCAGTCAGCCCGATCAGCTCCTGCCGCCATTTGGCCCAGGCGGGAAGCCGAGCGACCAGGCTGGTCTCCACTGGCCGGGCACAGCCATCGTTGACCAGGCCGACTTGCTTTGCCACCGAAGACGAGATCACCACATCGGCAAGGAATACGCCCTCTCGACAGGCCTCGGCGGTCGCCTTGTCGAGCGAAGGGCTCTCGCTCTCATGATAACGGACAGTGATGGACGGGTGCCGGCGTTGGAAACCCTCGATCATCGGGCGGATCGCGTCGAGATCGGTGACACTGGCGATTGTCAGCACGTCCTGCGGGGTCGATGACGCGGGAAAATCCATGTCCATCGCCGGTGTGGCAATAGAGCCGATAAGCCAGGCAACGAAAAAGGAGGCCAGGCAAAGCGCTGCTTTTCCGATCATGTCGTTGTCTCCTTCGCCAAGGCGATGCGAAAGCCGATCCAGAAATGGTCCTTTTCCGAGCGTCCGGTCAGAAACGTTGCGTCGTGAAAGGCGATGACTTTGTGGGCGATGGCAAGACCCAGTCCCGCGCTCTCGGTGCGATCCTCGCGCCGGCTGAACCGGCGGCCGAGAAGTTTAAGCTGCTCGCCATCGATGCCCGGCCCATGGTCCTCGACACGCAGCAGGGCCGTGCCCCCCTCCTCCGTCTCCACCACCAGTCGCACCGGTGGCTGGCCATGGGCGAACGCATTGGCAATCAGATTCTTGACGGCTTCCTTCAGGCTGAATGGATCGGCCAGCACTGTGGCGGCATCGGTCGAGAGATCCAGTTCGAGCGCGTCGTGTTCCGGTCTTACGGTGGTGCGGAATTCGCGTTCGGCATCCAGCACCACGCGGCGCAGATCCGTCGGGACAAGCGGGGCTGTGTCAGATCGGTGTATGATCAGCGCCTCACTGAGCAATTGTTCCATCAGACGGCTCACGCCGATCGCGCGATTGCGGATCCTGTGCAGCATCGATTTGAGCCGGCCGGGGTCTGTTTCGTCGAGCGCATTTTCGGTGACGGCACGCAATGCGGTGATCGGTGTGCGCATCTGATGGGCAGTATCAGCCACGAAGGCTTGCATGTCGCCAACGCGGCGGTCCAGTCGTGACATAAAGCGGTTGATGGCGGAGACCAGGGCATCCACTTCCTTTGGGGCGGCTTCGGTGATCGGAGAAAGGTCGAGCGGATCGCGCGCCAGCATATGCTCCTCGATCCTGCCCAGCGGCCGCAACGCATAGCGGGTGGCAAAGAAGGTGGCGGCGATGACAACGATCCCGCCGAGCGCGGCCCCCAGCATGGCACGGGTCGCGATGTCACGGGCAAGGTCGGCGCGTGCCTGCGTCGTATGGGCGACAATGACATCAACGGCACTGCGGAGCTGGGTTTCGGCAAGCCGCCTCTGCAGGATGACGGCCCTGACAGGGACGCCGAGATACTCCGTATCGTAGACGAGAGGAGTGGTCATCTTGCGGCGTTGGGCTGGCAATGGCAGGTCATCATAGCCTGTGACGGTTTCACCCGTCGCCCCCCTCACCCGGTAGAAGACGCGATCGTCGGAGGCCAGCGCCAGAAGTTCGAAAGCCGAGAGCGGCAGATCCACCTGCACCTTGCCGTCGGCCACGAACACCCGTTCGGAAATCTGCAAAGCGGCGCCCGTCAGCAACCGGTCGAAAGCCTCGTCGGCGGCGGCGCGTCCGTAACGATAGGCCGCAATCACGGTCGCCACGATCGCGATTGCCGTGACAAGCGCCAGCACCACCACCAGTCGGAAGGCGACGGACTGGCCGCGCGACTGCAGGCTGCGCCCGAAAATCATGAGTCCGGCCGGACCGTCAGCCGCGCCTGGTAGCCGAGGCCGCGCAGGGTGCGTATGTCCAGATCCGACCCTTCGATCTTGCGCCTCAGCCGGCCGACATAGACCTCGACCGCGTTGGGATTGCTGTCGCCGTTCAGACCGAAGAGCCGCACAAGCAGGTCTTCCTTTTCCAGCACGCGGCCGCTGTTGGTGAGGAATATCTCCAGCAGCATCTGCTCGCGACGGGTAAGCTCGCGCTCTTCGCCGGCCACCAGGGTCCGACGTTCCACCATGTCGAATGTCAGATTGCCGGCTTCCAGGAACGACTGGTTCCCCCCTGCGCGGCGCCTGATAATGGCGCGCACCCGGGCCTCGAGCTCGCCGAGATCGAAGGGTTTGACCATATAGTCATCGGCGCCAATGTCGAGCGCGCTGATCTTGTCGTCGACGGCAAGCCGTGCCGTCAACACCAGGACAGGAACGGTGTTTTTGGCAAGGCGCAGGCGTTTCAGCAGATCGAAGCCGGAACCGTCGGGCAGATTCACATCGAGAATCACAAGGTCGTACATATTGAACGCGCTCAGCTGTTCCGCGTCCGCCACATGCCCGACGATGTCGATCACATGGCCGCCGCGTACGAACCGGTCCCGGATCGCCTCGGCGACATCCTGGGTATCCTCAACCAACAAAAAGCGCATCCCCGTTCGCGGTCTCCGTGCTGACAGTGAAATGACAGTTTCATTGGGTAGCTATAGCGAATTGCGTCAGTGGAGGCTTGCGCAATTTTTGAATCCATGGAGGAAATCTCATGAAAAACTGGTTCTCTCGCGCCGTGCTGACGGCTGCGACAACACTCGCGCTCACCGCCAATGCCTTCGCTTTCGAGCCCGAGGCGACCGAATGTATCGCGCCTGCGGCTGCTGGTGGCGGCTGGGACTTCACCTGCCGCCAGGTTGGCAAGGTCCTTCAGGATCTCAAGCTCATCAAGGGAACGATGCAGGTCACCAACCTTGCCGGCGGCGGCGGCGGCGTGGCCTATAGCGAAGTGGTCGCCAAGCGCAACGACAGTAACGATCTGATCGTCGCCGCGTCTTCCTCGACCTCTACCCGTCTCGCCCAAGGCGCCTATCCCGGCAATACGGCGGATCAGGTCCGCTGGATCGCGAGCATCGGCGCCGACTACGGTATTATCGCGGTAGCCAAGGGCTCGCCCATCAACACGCTTCCCGAGCTGATGGAAAAGATCAAGGCCGATCCGAAAAGCGTTTCCATCGCCGGCGGTTCAGCCGTTGGTGGCTGGGATCACCTGAAAGTCCTGATCGCGGCCAAGAAGGCCGGCGTCGAGGACGTCCGCAAGATCAAATATGTGGCTTTCGATGGCGGCGGTGAAGCCGTGACGCAGCTTCTTGCCGGTTCGGTGCAGGCCTTTACCGGCGATGCCTCTGAAGCCAAGGGTTTCGTCGATTCCGGCGACATCAAGGTGATCGCTGTGTTGGCGCCCGAGCGCATGAGCGGTGATTTTGCCCAGTTCCCGACGGCGCGCGAACAGGGCATCGATGCCATCGGCGCCAACTGGCGTGGCTTCTATGCCCCCGGCGGCATGAACGACGAAGCTTACAACTACTGGGTCGATGCGGTCGGCAAGGTCTATGAATCGCCCGAGTGGAAGCAGATCATGGAACAGAGCGGTCTGGCACCGCTGGACAAGCGCGGTCCCGATTTCGATGCCTTCGTCAAGGAATCGATCACGGAGATCCAGACTATTTCCCGCGAAATCGGTCTGGTGAAATAATCGCAACAGCGTGCCGGCAAACCGTCTCTTGCGCGTGCCGGCACGTATGTTTCCCCAATTTCTATGAGAGGACTCAACGTGAGCGATCGTGTACTTGGCGCGATCAGCGCCCTCCTGGCAATCTTCTACATCTGGCAGGCAACGCTGATTGAGGAGAGCTTCATGAGCGATCCTGTCGGCCCGAAGACATTTCCGATCATCATTGGCACGGTGCTGGCGATTGCAAGCGTGGTGATCTTCCTGATGCCGGACGCGGAGCCCGAATGGCCGCGGTTCGGTCGCCTGCTCGAAGTGATCGTCACCATCGCGGTGCTCGTCGCCTATACCTATCTGCTGCCCAGCGCCGGATTCGTGATCTCCACCGTGCTTGCCAGCGCCTTCATCGCCTGGCGGCTCGGGGCGACACCTGTTCAGTCCGGGTTCGCCGGGATTTCGATCTCGATCGGCATATATGCCGTCTTTCATCTCGCCCTCGGCCTCACGCTGGCCAAAGGCCCGCTGGGTTTCTAAGGCAAAAGGCAAGGAACAGAGATATGGACACGCTTTCATCCCTCGCCGACGGTTTTGCCGTCGCGCTCACCTGGCAGAACCTGGCCCTTGCGCTGATTGGCTGCTTTCTCGGCACCATCATTGGCGCCCTTCCTGGACTGGGCCCGTCCAACGGCGTTGCGATCCTGATCCCGCTCGCTTTCACACTCGGGCTTCCTGCCACCCCTGCCCTCATCCTGCTGACCAGCGTCTACTATGGTGCGATGTATGGGGGCCGCATCTCCTCGATCCTGCTGAATATTCCGGGCGACGAACCGGCGGTGATGACCACCCTGGACGGTTACCCGATGGCGCTGAAGGGCCAGGCCGGCGTCGCCCTGACCATTTCCGGCATCGCGTCCTTCGTCGGTTCGTTTGCCGCCACCTGGGGACTTGCCATTCTGGCGCCGCAACTGGTCAAGATGGCGCTTCTTTTCGGCCCGGCCGAGTATTTCGCACTCTATGTTCTCGCCTTCGCCACACTGGGTGGAATAGCAAGCCGCAATCAGGCCAAGGCGGCCTTTGCCGCGGCCCTTGGTCTCGGCATCGCCATGATCGGCGTCGACGGACAGACCGGCGTGCCGCGCCTGACATTTGGTGAAGTTCATCTTTATGATGGAATCGATTTCCTGGTGGCGATCGTCGGCCTGTTCGCCTTGTCGGAAGTGTTCATCTTCATCGAGAACCGCGGCAAGGACGATCTTCCAGAGCATCACAAATCCAAGGTCGATTTCGGTCCGCTGCTGCCATCGCTGTCCGTCTTGCGACTAACGGCCTGGCCGATCGTTCGCAGCACGGTCGTCGGCTTTCTGGCCGGTGTTCTGCCCGGCGCCGGCGCTTCTCTCGGCTCGTTCTTTGCTTATGGCTTGGAAAAGACCATCAACGACAAGGACAAGACTTTCGGCGCCGGCGATCCCCGTGGCGTGGCTGCGCCGGAGGCTGGAAACAACGCCGCCGCCGGTGGCGCTCTGGTTCCCATGCTGGCGCTCGGCGTGCCTGGGTCTGGAACCACGGCCGTGTTGCTGGCCATGCTGCTGGCGCTCAACATCACGCCCGGCCCCTTGCTTTTCACCAACAATCCCGATGTGGTCTGGGGCCTGATCGCCGCGCTTTTCATCAGCAATATCATGCTGCTGCTGCTCAACATTCCGATGGTTGGCCTGTTCGTCCGTGTGTTGCTGATCCCGACCAAATATCTGATGCCGGCCGTTGCGATGATCTCCTTCGTTGGCATCTATGGAATTTCCGGCTCGACCTTCGATCTTCTCGTGATGATCATCTTCGGCGTGCTCGGCTGGGTTTTGCGCAAGCTCAATGTTCCGCTGGTGCCGGTCATCATGGGCGTGCTTCTCGGCAACCAGATGGAGGTGAACCTACGCCGCGCGATGACGATTTCAGACGGTGAATGGTCAACATTGTTCGCTTCACCGCTTTCGATCGCCTTGTGGGCTCTTGCAATCGCTGGCTTCCTGCTGCCGATCGCCGTTAGCCGGTTTTTCCGCAAACCGGCGATGCCCCGAAACGTGGTCGCGGACGAAATCGCCGCAGGCGATTGAGCGTCAGTCAACCTAACGGATTGTCGAGAGGTACCCTTGGAAGACGAGGGATGTCGCTCCCTTGATCCAATGCACTGCCGCCGCCGATTGCCAGACGACGTTATCGCCAACGTCGTCTGGCCTTTCCTCATGTTCGGCAAGTGGTTGCGGATCCGCTGGCTGCCCGTGGCAACGTCAGCGCATCACAATTCAGGATTGCATAAAGGCCTGCTGGCTCCAGCCTCGTGAATTGCAATATGGCAAAATCCTATGGCTCGCCAAGGTCGTAAATACCTCGCGGGTTTCTCTCGCTTGACCAACCTGAGACCATGACTTGAAGGTCGGTCTCACACGGGCAACTTTCACGGGAATATGTTGTGAGCGTCAAGCCCTCCCCTTCGGCGCCGCTATCATTGGATAGTGGAGAGGAGCTTCAAGCCTGCGATGACAGGGAGGAAGCCGCTTGGGAGAGGAAAGCTCTCGGAGCTGTGGCAGGCAAGACGGCATGTCTAGATGGCTCCCAGAAAACAGAAGCGAAGATCGGCATCTACGTTCTTAAGCGGATCACCGAACTTGGCCGTCCGGAGATCAAAGGCGTTGCGTGAAAAATGCCAAAGGGGGTTATCTCGATCAAGACGCGGCCTGCGCAACACAGTTCACAGGCTTATCGAAAGCAGCTCTCGGCTTCCGCATAGGCGTCGAATTTGGCTTGCGCCATCAGCAAGTCATCTTCGGCTTTGATGACACGCGCGGCGAGCCGCTTTTCGGCAAGGCTGGCGCGGCGCCAGTCGCCCGTCATCTGGTCCAGCAGCTTGCAGACTTTCTCGTCGGGGTCTTCGGCCGCCAGACTATCGGCACGTGCAAGCAGCGCTGCTTTAGCCCCCTCAATGGGGCCGGAATTGCCATATAGGGCTAACCACAGCGTTGCCCCTTCAACCGCCGTCATCGTGTCAAGCGCCAGGGGCTCGGCAAGTCCTAAATCCAGGCCCTGCATGAGTAGTTCCCGAAAGGCCTCGCGAATGTCGAGAAAGAATCCGGCCACAGCGTCTTGGAGTTGCGGCGATGTATCTTCCAGACCATAGGCCAGATGGAGACCGATACAGCGCCGATGTCGCGTCAGCATGGTCGTCAAGCGGTCAAGAGCGATTTCATAATCGTCCCGCCAATTCCCGCTGGGCTCTATCTCCCCAAAGAGTTCGTTGAACGTCAGGTTCAGCACCTCGGGGACCAAAGACTCCTTGCTGGGGAAGTGGCTGTAAAGACTGCCTTTGAGTAGTCCGACCCGTTCCGCCACATCCTTCATGGATGTGCCGGCATAGCCTTTGTCACGCATCAGATCGCGCGCCGCGGTGACGATTTCGGCTTTGGATGTCTTCGTCACGTTGCCTCCATTTACAACCGATCGTTTGTTCGTTTTATATTGCGCGAAATTTCGTCTGGCAAGCAGGATGGGCAGTGGAGTGACCGAAAACGGTAGAGAGCAGCAGAGCGCGCGAGAATTCGTGCCCGACAATCCACTGGGACACGCCGGTGAACTTGGGATGCGCGCGCGCTTTCCAAGCCAGTACGATTGGGACGAGCACAGTCTTGCCGCCATGATGAGCCCGGTTATTCAGACATCGCTAGCGCGTTTCATCGAAGCCGTGCCTTTCTTCTTTATCGCGACTGCAAGCCCTGAGGGGCATTGCGATTGCAGCTTTAGGGGCCGGGAACAGGATGCCTCGGGCAATCTGCTTCCCGCGGTTCGGGTCCTTGATAGAAATCGCCTGGTCTTTCCCGATTTCTCAGGAAACGGGCTCTACAACAGTCTCGGAAACATGCTGATCAACCCGCATATCGGTATGTTGTTCATCGACTTTGAACGTCAACGGCGCGCACGGATAAATGGCATTGCGCGGATCGTCGCCGCGAATGCCGAATTTGGAAGTATCTGGCCCACCGCCCAGGCTGCCGTTCTGGTCACGGTAGAGCAGGCGTATAGAAATTGCTCGGCGCGTATCCCGCGGATGAGGCTGGCCGATGGTCACGGCAAGGTGGCGCCTCGTGGCACGTCGTAATCCGTGTTTTCAATAGGGCGTCAACCACCCTTAACACAGGTCGGGCACCTGTCCCGGCCTGTGTTAAATCTCAGGTGCGGTCGGCGGCGCGCAGAATTGCCATGGTTGCGGCACGGGCCATGGCGGCCCGGCCGAGCGCGTCGATTTTTTGCGCCAATGCCCGATGCGGCACCTCGACGCTGATCGTCACCCCTTGCGGGATGATCCTGGCAAGCCCCACGAGGTCGATACCGCCCTCGCCGGGAAACAGCCGCTCCCCGCGCGCGACACGAATCAACCCCTCGACGCTCGAATCATAGGGCACCGCCCCGTCGCAGAACTGCACATAGTTGACCCGCGCCGGCGGAAGGGCGGCGATCTGTTCGAGCGTGGTGGCGGAGCGGTCGTAATGCAGGGCATCGACCAGCACGCCGCCATTGTCGAAGCCCGCCTCCTCCACCACCGAAAGGGCGGCGGCAAGGTCCGGCACCGCCGTCCACGGCATGAATTCCAGATCGGCGGTGAGGCGATGCGGCTTCGCCAGTTCACAGAAACGAGCGAAGCTGTCGACAAGGCGCGACCGTTCGGTATCGTCGCCGGCCACCAGCACATGCCGCGCGCCAAGCGCCTCGCACCGCTGGCAAAAGCGCGAGAACAGCTCCCAGTCGTTTTCCGGCTTCAGTCGAATGATCTCGACGTCACCGACCGTGACGCCGGTATCGGCGAGCGCGGCCCGCACCTCGGCGAGCGTGCGGTCGTCCGTCAGTAGCGGATAGTCCGGCTCGCCGGCGGCGGCGGCCGGCAGGATGCGCAGGCCCACCATCTGGTAACCGGTTTCGGCGGCGATTTTCACCGCCGAAACCGGGTCGACCTCGAATGTGGTCAAGAAAGCAAGGGATAGCGGGTTCATGATCATTTGAGCGGCGAGAATGGCAGGGGAAGGGCGATCTGGCTGGTCATGTCCGGCGTCAGCCAGTCCGGTCCACCCTTCGGTGGCCACTTGCCGTCAGAGACGGATTGCGCGCGCGCCTGGGAACGGGCGGCGAGGCTGGCATAGGGCCAGATCTGCGTGAGTCTCGGTTCACCGTCGAGCCCGTACATGGCGACAGTCAGCTTCGAATAGGCTTCTCGCCCCGGCACGGCATCGGCCCATTTCGCCATGGTCGGCATGATGCCGTTGATCCGGGTGCGATAGGTGCGGAACTCGTAGACCGGGCCGTCGCTGCCCGGCCCGACCGGCGGCAGGAAGTCCAGCGCGCGGTAGCTTTCCATATTGAGCGATACCAGGTGTTCGACGCAGCCGAACGGATTTTCGCTCCGCAGCGCCCGCTCGCGTTCCGTCATCATCTCGTCGAGCGTATCGAAACCGCGCAGCACGAAGACGCGGTTCAGGGTGCCGATGTCGGTGCCCCAAGCGCCGCAGAGACGGCCCCCGCCCTCGTTCACCCAGGCCTCGATGCCGGACGATGCCTTGCCGGCACCGAAGATCACCGTGTCGAGTGTCGCAAGCTCGTAATAGCTCATTCTGCCTTCTCCTTTTCCTTGATGTCGATGCCCCTGACGGGCTGACCGGCCAGAACGCGGCCGGCGATGTAACCGAAAGTCATGCCCGGGCCGAGCGTGATGCCGCCCGCCGGATAATTGCCGCCCATGACGGAGGCCATGTCGTTGCCGACGGCGAAAAGGCCGGGGATCGGCCGGCCGGCCTCGCACAGCACCCGCGCCTCTGGGTCGGTCTTCAGTCCGGCAAAGGTGCCGAGCGAACCCGGTACGATCTTCACCGCGTAGAATGGCGCCTTGTCGAGCGGCGCGAGCGAGGGGTTCGGGCGATGATCGCCGTCGCCCTGCACGCGGTTGTAGATCGAGCGACCGCGATGGAACTCGGGATCCTCGCCGCGCGCGGCATGGCGGTTGAAGGCGCCGACCGTCTCTTCCAGCGCGCCGCCCAAAATACCGCAGGCTTGCGCGAGTTCGCCGAGGGTTCCCGCGCATTTCAGGTAACCGGAGCGGATCGCCGGTCCGGTCGGGAAGGGAAAGGGCTTGGACCAGCCAAGACCCCAGCGGCGCTGTGCTCTGTGATCGGCGATCAGCCAGGCCATCACCGGTTCTCCCGCGGGTGTCGCCGCGATCAGCGCCTTCATGAAGTCGTGATAGCTGTCGGCCTCGCTGACGAAACGCCGGCCCGCCGCCGTGACCGCGACGATGCCGGGTTTGGCCCGCTCGACCAGATGGGGGAAATGAGCGAAGGAGCCATCGGCCTGAGGAACAAGCGAAATGGGGGCGAGCGCGATGGACGACACGAGGCTGTTGTCGACCTCGGCGCCGGCGCTTTCGCCGAGCCGCAGGCCATCGCCGGTGTTCGTACGTGGCGCGGCCGAATAGTGCCCTTTGCCGCCACCTGCCTGACGCCCGATCGCGTCGAGGCGCTCGCTATCATGAGGAAAACCGCCGGTGGCCAGCACCACGCCGCGCGCTGTGCGAACCTCCACGTCCCCATCGGAGGTCGCGAGCCGGGCGCCGATCACCCGGTCCCCGTCTTGCAGCAATTGCCGGGCCGGGGTGGTGTCCAACAGCGTCACCTTCAGGTCGAGCGCCGAGCGCATCAGCCGGGCGACCAGCGCGTTTCCGTTGACCAGTTGCATGCCGCGTCGATGCAAGGAGAGGTCACGGAAATGGCGGGCAAGCCTCCGCCAGGCATAGATTGCAGAACCTGGACTGCGCGTTGCGCGGAAGAAATGCCCCATATCCGCGCCGCTGGCGATGCCCATGCCCCAGAGGCTTATGACGTCGAGTGGCGGGCGTAATTTCTCTATCCATTTGCCAAGTTCACGCCCGTCGAACGGAGCCACCGACACAGAGCGCCCGCCGTTTCCGGAGCCCGGCGTTTCGTGGAAGTCGGGAATACGATTGCCGTCGATCCAGCGGATCGCCGTGTGGTCCTGAAAGAAGGACACCATGTCTGGTCCATTGGCGAGAAAAACCGCCAGTCGCGGGTCGCGGGCCCGGTTGCCGAGTTCGCCGAGCAGATATTCCATCGGTGCCTCGGGCGGTTCGTCGATGCCTGCCGCCCGCGCCAGCGGATTACGTGGAATCCAGAGCCAGCCACCCGACCAGGCCGATGTGCCACCGAATACCGGCGCTTTCTCGGCGACCACGACTTTCAAGCCGTGATGGGCGGCGGTCACCGCCGCCGCAAGGCCGGAGGCACCCGAGCCGATCACCAGTACATCGCACGCAATGGTGCGGACAATCTGTCGTTCCATTCACTCCTGCCCGAAGGCCATTGGGATCGGACGCCTGGCACGACGGAACGACACGCCTGTCATGCGGGCCTCCGATCTTGCGCGGACACCGGATCCAGTGCCTTCATTATTGCCTGAAAATACTGCGAGCCCACAGCCGCCTCGCCGAGTTCGACTGCTGCCGACTGAAGCCGCGGCGCGAGGTCGGCCATGCGCTCTGCTGTCATGCGTACCGCTGGCCCCGCAATAGAGAGACAGCCCAACACCGGACCGTTCCCGTGATAACGGACCGGCACAGCCATCGCCGCCATACCGGCGATATAGCTGTCCACCGCCGTCGCATAGGCGCGCGCCCGTGCTTCGGCCAGTTGCTCCAGTAGCAACGTGAGGCTTCGTGGCGCATTCGCCCCCCCGCCTTCGGCCCGTCGGAGCAGACCCTGCGCGGAAACCTTCGCCAGTGCTTCCTCGTCGCTCATCGTCGAAAGCCAGGCCTTGCCGCCGGCTGAGCTGGCAAGATGGACGACAACGCCCTGTTCCTGCCCCGGATCGTATCGGAGGCCGCGCGTGGCGCCTTGCGCCACCGCCACCCAGATCAGGCGATCGCCATCGATGACCGACAATCGGATCAGCTCGCCAGAATCCGCCGCAAGCGCGTCGAGTACGGGTTGCGCCACATCGGTAATTCCCGCGCGACCGAGAAAACCCAGTCCCATGGCGGGAAGCTTGATAGTCATGGCGTAGTTGCCCTGCACTTGTGCTTGGCGAACATAGCCGAGCCGAGAGAGCTCCTGCAGTGTCCTATGGACACCGCTGACGGGCTGCTCGGTCGCCGCCGCGATCGCGGACACCGACAGTCCGGTCGGGTGATCGACAAGGAGTTCGATTATGGCAAGGGATTTTTCAAGGACGCTGCTCATGGACCAATTCCGTTGTTGAATATGGTTCCACTAACGCAATTCAAGGGTGAAAGGTCAACAGTGGTGACCCGGCCATTTGCCGCAGCGCTTCTGATGGCGTCGAGCACGATAAGATTGGTCGTCGCGTCACGCGCCGAGACGAGAGGCGCTCCTCCCTCGCGAATGAGAGTGGTGAAATGGGAGAGCTGCTCCTCGTAGGGATCGGCCGGCGTCACCGCCAGTTTCGAAGGGCGTAATTCCCGCGTCCAGTCCGGCTCGCCGGCCGGCCGCCACAGTGTCAGGTCCGGCAGGGACAGCCCGGCGCAACTGCCGGCATAGTGATGGGCACTGACGTCGTGGGCGGGAAAGCGGGCACGGTTTTCCCCGGCGCTCAGGTCCCAGGCCCAAGGGCCGACCGCTGCATCGGAAATGCAGAGCGTCGCCAATCCCCCGCCGGAAAATGCCAGGCAGACGGCGGCGGTGTCTTCGACGGCGAAGCCGCGCCGGGCATTGCCGGCAATCGCCTGGACGCTGTCGATCTCCCCGAAGAAATGCCGCAACAGATCGATTTCATGAACCAGATTGATCAGAAGCGGCCCTCCGGCACCCGGTTCGCGGCGCCAGGCGGCTTCAAAATAGCTGTCCGGCTTGGCCAGCGAACAGGTCACCGTCGCCAGCACCAGATCGCCGATCTCTCCGGACTGGATCGCAGCCCGCGCTGCGCGAATGATCGGATTATGCCGCCGGTGATGGCCGACCAGCAGCGGAACGCCAGTCTCGTCGGCCACGGCGATCAGCTGCAGGGCCGAGTCGAGACTTTCGGCCACCGGCTTTTCCAGAAGCACCGGAATGCCCGCGCGAAGCAAGGTCTGCGAAATCGGCAGATGCGTCTCGTTGGGAGTGGCGACGATCGCCGCCTGGGCAAGACCGGAGGCCAGAAGCGCCTCGATGGTGGGTACACAGGGCAAACTGAGCGACGCCGCCAGCGCCATGCCGCCGGGGGCCGTGTCGACCAGCACCGACAGCCGCATGTCAGACATGCGCGCCAACGTATCGATATGCGTGCGCCCAATCGCGCCTGCGCCGATAACGGCGATATCGATGACCTCACTCATGCGTTCCTCCCGAACCGTCGAACGATGGAATAACAGACACCAAAATAAAATGGAACATATTTTTATTGTTGAATAGCTTTCCATTTTCTGCAATTGTCCGCGCAGACAGAAGCCGTCGGCAGCAGGGAGGAGGCCCGGATGCGCAACGCGTTGATTAAGATCGCGCCGGATTATGACGTCGTCGTATTGGGCGGTGGCGCGGGCGGCATGTCCGCCGCGGTCTTTGCCGCACTCGAGGGCGCCCGTGTTCTGCTCGTGGAGCGCACGGAGTATCTCGGCGGCACGTCCGCCTTTTCGGCGGCCACGACATGGATACCGCTCACCCGCCATGCAAAGACGGTCGGCGCCGATGACAGCCTGGAAAAGGTCTCCGGCTTTCTCGATCGCGCGGTCGGCAACCTTAGCCCCAAACGGATGCGCGACGCCTTTCTGGCCGCCGGTCCGGGCGTCGTCGACACATTGGAAGACCGCACGGACGTTCACCTCCGACCGAGGCCGTTTCACCCCGATTATCTCTATGAGCTGGAAGGAGCGACGTCCATCGGGCGGGCACTGGAGCCCGAACCGTTCGAGGCGTCCTCGCTCGGCGAGGACTTGAAGCTGATCCGTCCTCCGATCCCGGAATTCACCATTCTCGGTGGCATGATGATCGACCGCGACGACATCGCCCACCTTATGAAGATCGGCAAATCGCTGAAGTCGACCACCTATTCTCTCCGCCTGATCGGCAGGTTCTATCTGAGCAAGATGCGATATGGCCGCGATTCCCGCCTGCTGATGGGCAATGCTCTGATCGGCCGCATGTTGAAGACGGCCCGCAAGCTCGGCGTCACCATTCTGACAGAGACCGAAACGGTCGCTTTTGCGTCCGACACGAACGGCGTTACCGGGATCACCCTTCGGCAGAAGGGTTTCGAGCGGCAGGTCGCCGTCAGGGGCGGCGTGGTGCTGGCATCCGGCGGCTTTGCCCGCCATCCCGGTATGCGCGAGGAGAAGCTACCGCACCCAGTACCGCAATTCAGCCCCTCCGCGCCTGGTCATACCGGCACCCTGCATGAGCTTGCCTTCGGCATCGGCGCCTATCACGGTGAGACATCGAAGCAGCCCTGTTTCTGGGCGCCGGTCTCCTGCCGCCGTCGCCAGGACGGCAGCATGGCGGTCTTCCCGCATTTCGTCTTCGACCGTTCCAAGCCGGGCATCATATCCGTCGGCAAGGACGGACGGCGCTTTGTCAACGAAAGCACCAGCTATCACCTGTTCGTCTCGGCTATGTACGCCGCCAATGAGGGCGACAGCCATATTCCCACCTATCTGATCGCCGATGCGGAAGCGTTGAAGAAATACGGCATGGGCATGATCCGCCCCGGCGGTGCCGACATTAAGTCCTATCTTGCCGACGGCTATCTGACTGAAGGCAAAACACTCGACGAATTGGCGGCCAAGCTCGACATCAATGCGGCCGGGCTGAAGGACAGCGTGGCGCGCATAAACGCTTATGCCAAGACCGGTGTGGACAAGGACTTCGCGCGCGGGACGACCGTTTATGAGAAGGCCAACGGCGATCCGACCCATGGCCCCAACCCGACGCTCGGCGCGCTTGAAACGGCGCCTTATTACGCCGTACGTCTGCTGCCAGGCGATATTGGCTCGGCCGTGGGACTGGTCGCGGACGAGAATGCCCGGCTGCTGCGCCGCGACAGTTCCGTGATCGGCGGGCTCTACGCCTGCGGCAACGACCTGCAATCGATCATGGGCGGCGTCTATCCCGGTCCTGGCATCACCATCGGCCCGGCCATCGTGTTCGGGGCGATCGCCGCGCGCCATGCGGCCAGACGCGCTTCGTCGGCAGCGAGAGAGCAGGCGGCATGAGCCGGATCCTTGTCACAGGCGGCATGGGCTTCATCGGTCAAAGGACCATAACAATGCTCATGCGTGCCGGGCATGATGTGCGCATTTTCGACCTCAAGCCGGACCGGGCCCGGTTGCCCCCTGGCACCCGTGTCGAACTCGTTGCCGGCGACATCACCGACGGCCAAGCCGTCGCCCAAGCGGTGGACGGCTGCGACGGGATCATTCATCTCGCCGGTCTAATGACGGTCGACTGCGCAAACAATCCTGTCCTGGGTGTCAGGGTCAACCTGATCGGCAGCCTCAACGTATTTGGAGCCGCTGCGCCCCGTCGCCTGCCCGTGGCCTATCTCAGCACGGCCGGCGTCTTCGGGCCGGACGACGGGATCAATCCCCGACCAATGACCATTTACGGCGCGACCAAGCTCGCGGTCGAAGGCGCGGCCCGCGCCTTCCATGCGGATCATGGCGTGCCGAGCCTTGGGCTGCGGCCCTATATCGTCTACGGACCAGGCATCAGTTCGGGTCTCGCCGCCGGTCCGTCGATTGCGATCGCGGCGTCTGTCCGAAACGAACCGGCCATCATCCGCTTCTCCGGCCGCGCCGGTTTCGTCCATGTCGACGACGTTGCCCGGATGCTGATTGCTGCCATGGATGTTCCCCTTGATCAGGCGACAGCCCTGACCATGGCCGGGGACACACGGGAGATGGACGACTTCGTGCGCGAACTCGCGCGGCAGAGCGGATGGTCGGGGATTTCGGTCGAAGGGTTACCCTTGCGTATCCCCGCCGATCTCGCGTCGGATGTCGTTCCGGCCTGGCTTGGAGCACAGCCGTCCACCGCGATGGAAGAGGGCATCACCCTTTCCCTTTCCGAACTGAAGGCGGTCGCGCATGAGCAATAGTGCAATCATTCGCTCCCATCGTCCATTTCCGGCGGGCGAACCAAATGCTTTTGTCAATCACGGCTCGATCCGATGAAATCGCGACCGTGTTGGAGGAGGAAATCGTGAAACAGCAGATCAGTGTCGACGGGGAAACGAGGATTTTCCCGATCATCGGCCATCCCATCGGACAGGTGAAGTCTCCGGCCTCGCTAAGCCAGATTATGGCGGACCGCGGTTTCAACGGGCTTGTCGTGCCGTTGCACATCCTGCCTGAGGATCTGTCCGGGTGGCTGGCACAGGCCAAGGCGATGCGCAATGTCAACGGAATTGTCATCACCGTTCCGCACAAGGTGCCCTGTCTCGCCTTCTGCGCCCGAGCGTCCGACCGCGCCAAGGCATCCGGAGCGGTCAACATCATGATCCGCGAGGACGACCACTGGATCGGCGACGCGACCGATGGTCATGGCTATATGGACGGCATTGCCGCCGAGGGGTTTGATGTCGCCGGCAAGCCAGCATTGCTCGTCGGCGCCGGTGGAGCCGGATCGGCCATCGCCTATGAGATTCTCGCGCGCGGAGCGTCGGAGCTTGCCCTGCATGATATCGATGTGCAGCGCCGCGATGCCCTGCTCGCGCGGTTGAACCAGGCATTTCCCGGCAAGGCGCGTGCAGGCAGCACCGATCCGCGGGGTTTCGCGCTCGTCGCCAATGCCACACCGCTCGGCATGCGCGAAGGCGATCCGCTGCCGGTGCAGGTGGAACATCTGTCAGCCGACCAGTTCGTAGCCGATGTCGTCACGCGTCCAGCTGTCCCGCCACTGATTGCCGCGGCCCGCGCCAAAGGCTGCGGGACGATGCCCGGCTCGGGTATGTTCGACGCGCAGGCCGTGCTGCTGGCCGAACTGCTTATGGGCAACCGCAAGATTGTCGCATGACAGCGCGCGCCGCCGCCCACCGTTTTTGACTGTTGTCCGAAGCGTTGCCGAAGAGCGCATGCCACGAAAAGACTGGCCGTTATCGCCGCTGGTAAGCCACTGCCACACGATCTGACATGGGAGGAATAGTCATGATCAAGAAACTGCTGAGTACAACCGCAATTGTGATCGCACTCGCCGCGACGCCCGCACTCGCCGATTTGAAGATCGGCTCGATCGTCGAACTCTCCGGACCCGGTGCCGCCGCCGGCACCAATTTCCGTGACGGCGTGCATATGGGTTTTGAGGAAATCAATGCCGCAGGCGGGATCCTCGGCGAAAAGGTCGACATCCTGGAATACGACAGCCAGACCGATCCGCAGGTTTCGCGTGCCCTCGTTCAAAAGGCCATCGATGAGGGCGTGTACGCTATCACGGGTACGGTCTATTCGTCCTCGACCGTCGTCAACATGATGGTCGCGGCCAAGGCCGGCATCCCTCAGTTCACGGGCTCCGAAGCGCCATCGATCACCGCGACAGGCAATCCCTACATTTTCCGCACCGCCTTCGGTTCGCAAAAAGGCATACCGAAGCTCGCAAAATACATGGCAGACGTCATGGGCGTAAAAAAGGTCGGTGTCGCCTGGGCCAACACCGAGTTCGGCAAGGGCGGATACAAGGCCTTCATGGAAGCGATGCAAGTGGCTGGCATAGAGGTTGTGGCGGACGTGGCGTCGGAACAGGGACAGACCGATTTTTCGGCCGATGTGCTGAAGCTGAAACACTCCGATGCGGACGCATTCTTCATCTATTACACTGAGGAGGAGAGCGCACGCTTCCTGCGCGAGGCCCGCAAGCAGGGTCTCGACAAGCCTCTCTTGGGCGATACCACGCTTGTCGGCAACAAGGTAATCGAACTGGCTGGTGAGGCGGCAAACGGCGCCATGGGCCACGTCGGCCTCACCCCCGACGCTGATATTCCCGCCATGAAGGACATGGTCGAGCGCTTCAAGACGCAGTACAAGTACACGCCCGATCACAATGCGATCAAAGGCTACATCGCCGCCTGGACGATCAAATATGTGACCGAGATGGTCGGCAGCGCCGATAGCGAAGCCATTGCAAAGAAGTTGCATGGTTTGACACTGAAGGCCTCTGAATATCCCGGCGTGCTGATGGATGTGAGCTGGGACGAAAAGGGCGAAATGTCGCGCGAGAGCTTCTTCGTGAAGGTCGATAACGGCAAGCAGGTCGTCGAATCCATCCTGCCCGCCAACTAGGCTCCGAGAGATGCGTCCGGGTCGACGCCGGATCGGCGTCGACCCTATCCGTTCATTCGCGGCATGAAATGCCGATCAAATCTCGCCGAGGACGACCCAGTGGCCGAGCTCATTCAAATCTTCATCTCCGGCCTTGCCGCCGGCTCCATCTATGCCCTTGCCGCCGTCGGGTTCACGCTGCTGTGGCAGGCTTCGCAGACGATCAATTTCGCCCAAGGCGAGTTCGTGATGCTTCCGGCATTCTTCGTCTTGGTCGGTATGACTGTTTTCGGCCTGTCGCTCTGGCCGGCTATCGGACTGGCATTAGTGCTTTCATTGCTGATTTTGGGCATCGCCTTCAAGAGGCTGATCGTGGAGCCCATGCTGCCCCACGGCACCCTGCCACTGGTTATTGCGACCATCGCGCTCGGGCTGCTGTTGAAAGAAAGCGTTAAAGAATTCTACGGTGCCACTGCACAGCCCTTCCCGCCGATCTTTCCACAGTCGGTCTATCATGTTTTCGGCGCCAGCGTTTCGCTGCAGGACATCGGCAACCTGGCAGTTTCGATGCTGGCGATCGGTGGCCTCCAGCTTTTCCTCGGTCGTACCCGCACGGGACGGTGCATGCAGGCCAGCGCCCAGAATCCTGCCGTGGCTGAAATTCTCGGTGTGAATGTCAAGCGCATGGTCCTTTACACCTTCCTGATCAACGCGGCGCTCGCCACCATTGCCTCCGTGCTGATCTCCCCGATCTATCTCGCCAAGTTCTCGAACGGCGAAACACTGGGCCTCGTTGCCTTCATCGCGGCGATCGTCGGTGGCTTCAACCAGATTCGCGGCGCACTTGTCGGCGGGCTTCTGATTGGCGTGGTCGATAATCTCTCGGCAGTCTACGTCTCCGCTGAATACCGTTCCGCCATGCCGCTGATCCTGCTTATCGCCATCATATTGCTGCGCCCGCAGGGGCTGCTCGGCACCGCGGAAGGGAGAACCGTATGACCCGCAACCAAGCCATTCTCGTCGCTCTGGGAATTGTCGTCCTTATCGCTGCACCGATCGGCCAGGGCAACTACATCATCTACACGCTGTGCTCTTGGCTGCTGTTCTCTATCTCGGCGATGGGCCTTAACCTCACCCTCGGCTATGCGGGGCAGGTGAGCCTCGCACAGGCCGGGTTCATGGCCATCGGGGCTTATGTCACAGCGCTGATGACGCTTTCCGGCATTCCTTGGCCTCTTGCCGCCATCGCATCCATCGGCGCCAGTTTCATTGTCGGCCTTGCGCTCGGCTACCCGGCTTTGCGGGTGCAGCATCACTTTCTCGCCTTCATCACGCTCGCCTTCAACACGCTGCTCTTTCTCGTGCTGCGCAACGAGGAAGAGATCACTGGTGGTTCCTTCGGTCTTTTCGGCATGCCCAGGCCGTCCTTCTTCGGTCTTTCAACCGACAAGAACCTGCCCTTCTACTATTTCTCGCTCACCTGCTTTCTGATCGCGGTCGGCGGCATGTGGTGGATTCTGCGTTCACCTTGGGGCCGGGCCTTCAAGGCTCTGCGCGAAAACCCGATCCGGGCGGAAAGCCTCGGCCTGAAGGTTCGTCGTCAGACGCTGCTCGCCTTCGCAATCGGCTCGGCGTTCGGCGGGCTTGCCGGTGCGCTACAGGCCCCGCTCGTACAGTTCATCGAACCCGGCAGCTTCTCGCTCGTCCACTCGCTGAAGCTTCTTTTGATGGTCGTAGTCGGCGGCTCCGGCTTCTTCTTCGGGCCGATGCTCGGGGCGGCTGTCGTCATTCTCTTGCCGGAAGTACTCCGCTTCACCGAAGGCTATTATCTCATAATCTACGCATTTCTTGTCATCGTGTTGATGGTCTTTTCGCCGAACGGCCTGATCGGTCTTGGACAGAAAATGGCCGGAAAGTTCCGCCCGAAGCACGAGGCAAGGCGCGATCTGCAGCAGGGAGCCCAGCTATGAGTACTCCAGTGCTCTCCGTTCACAACATCTCCAAGCAATTCGGCGGCATCCGCGCCGTGAATGGCGTCAGCTTCGACGTCCACAAAGGCGAAATTCTGGGGCTGATCGGACCGAATGGCTCGGGGAAATCGACTCTGTTCAACTGTATCCTCGGTCAGCTTCGGCCTACCGAAGGGCGTTGCGAAATTAACGGCATATCGACCGACGGCGTGCGTCCGGCCGACCTGTCGCTGATGGGCGTTGGTCGAACCTTCCAGCAGCTGTCGGTCTTTCCCAAAATGACCGTTCTCGACAATGTCATCTTCGCCGGCCAAGAACACGAAGGCTCAATGCTCTCGCGCCTCTTCGGCAAGTCAGATGCGGGGCTCACCGAAAAAGCGGAACAGCTCATCGCATTCTTTCGGCTAACGCCCTATCGCGATACACCGGCGGGTTCGCTGTCCTACGGACAGCAGAAGCTGGTCGACGCGGCCATGGCCTTTATGGCCGGGCCCGGTATCGTTCTGCTTGATGAGCCCGCCGGCGGCGTCAACCTCACGATGCTCGCGCACCTGAAGGAACGGCTGGTCACCTATAACCGCGAGCACAGCACGACCTTCGTCGTGATCGAACACAACATGGAATTCGTTATGTCGCTCTGCACCCGTATCATCGTGTTGGCGCAAGGCGAAATCATTGCCGAAGGAACGCCGGAGGAAATCCGGTCGAACCAGATGGTCATCGACGCCTATCTCGGAGGTTGACATGCTGGAACTGAAGAACGTCACGGGCGGCTATGGCCGCATCACCATCCTCAACGGCACCTCCTTCACCATTCCGAAGGCCTCGATCACCACCGTGATCGGGCCGAATGGTGCCGGAAAATCCACTGTGTTCAAGGCCATCTTCGGTCTGCTTAACATCCATTCCGGACAGATTTTGCTGGACGGCAAGGACGTGACGCGCAAGAGCCCGGCGGACATGATCGAGCGCGGCGTCACCTATGTGCCGCAGGGCCGCAATGTCGTACCCCAGCTTTCAGTCTATCATAATCTTGAGCTTGGCGGCATCACCTCCAGGGACCAGGACCGGGTGAAGGTGCGGATGGAGGAGGTCATGGACCAGTTTCCCATGCTGCGCCAGCGCAAGGACCAGAAGGCCATCGAGCTTTCCGGTGGCCAGCAGAAACAGCTCGAGATCGCCCGCGCGCTCTTGCTCGACCCGAAGATGATCCTGATCGACGAACCCTCGATCGGCCTTTCGCCCAATCTGGTACAAGAGGTATTCCAGACATTGATGCGGCTGCGCGATCAGGGCGTGACGATCCTGATGGTCGAGCAGAACGCCAAGGCAGCGCTCGCCATGTCGGATTACGGCCTCGTGCTCGAACTCGGCCAGACCCGTATGTTCGACAAGGCGGATGCCCTTCTGAAGGATCCCCGCGTTGGCCAACTCTTCCTCGGTGGGCACATCGAGGATGCCGCGTGAGGCCCTCCCAAGGCGCGCTGCAACAAAGGCCCGGCGACGTCGTCGCCGGGCCTTTGTGCTTTCCAACGTCTGGCGGAAGCCGCTGATTTAGGCGGATGCGTCTCCAAAATCTCCGAAGGCTGTCCAGCCTCCATCGACGGGCAAGACGACTCCGGTAATCCCGGACGCGGCCGGCGAGGCCAGAAAGGCAATGGCGGACGCCACTTCCTCAGAGGCGATCAGCCGGCCAATCGGTGTGCGACGGCGGATGGTCGCCAGGTCGACACGCCCGGCATCGGCCAGCTTGCGCACGAGCGCGGTCTCGACGAAGGCCGGTGCCACGGCGTTGACCCTGACGCCATGGCCGGCCCATTCGCAGGCCATGGCCCGCGTCATCGCCACGATCCCGGCCTTGGCGGCGCCATAGGCATTGCGCTTCGGCAGGCCGGTAATTCCAGCGATCGAGGATAGGTTGACGATGGCGCCACTTGCTCGCGCCACCATTCCTCGCCCGACCTCCCGCGACATCAGGAAGGTGCCGGCGAGATGCACATCGAGCACCTTACGAAAGGCTTCGATACCCTGCTCCAGCGTTGGCAGGTGGCTGTCGCCGATGCCCGCATTGTTGACAAGAACGTCAAAGGGTGCGGACGCTGCAGCGGCGATCGCCTGGGCCTCGTCCGTGATGTCGCAGGGGATGCCACGATGACCGGCGCCGAGTTCGGCGGCGCGCGCCTCTGCCTTCGCGCCGTCGAGATCGGCGATCGTCACCCGGTAGCCGGCCTCCGCCAGCTTGCGCGCGGTGGAAAGGCCCATCCCATCGGCGCCGCCGGTTACGAGCGCCTCAAGCATAGCCCGGCCTCGGCACCAAGCCCATCAAGGTCTGCGACAATCCGCCATCGACGACGATGTCCTGGCCAGTGACATAGGAGGCGCGTGGCGAGGCGATGAACAGCGCCACGTCCGCCATGTCCTCGGGAGTCGAGATGCGGCGCAGCGGCACCATGGCCTCGCGCCGCGCCTTGGTTTCCGCGTCAGCGTAGAAGGCTTCCGACAGCGGCGTGCGCACCAGCCCCGGGCTCACGGTATTCGAGCGGATGCCCTTCGGACCCCATTCATAGGCCAGTTGGCGCGACAACATCAGGATCGCCGCTTTCGAGGCTGAATAGGCACCGCTCGCCGGTTGCGGCTCGCTGCCGGCTATGCTGGCGATATGCACGAGCGCACCCGCTCCCCGTGTCGCCATGCCCCTGCCGAAGGCCTGCGCTGCCAGCATGTAGCCAGTGAGATTCACCGACAGCATGGCCGACCAATCGGCCTCCGACACGCTGTCGAGCGGGCCGGGCCGCAGAATGCCGGCGTTGTTGACCAGGATATCGGCGCCGCCATCCGTCTCCACCCGCTCGGCCGCTGAAGCGATCTCTTCCGGTCGCGACAGGTCGCAGGCGAGCGCGAAAGCCCCCTGCCCCAGTTCGGCGGCGAGCGGCGCCGTTCGGTCCTCGCCACGATCGACAAGCACTACGCGAACACCCTGCGCAGCGAAGGCACGCGCCAACGCCTGACCGATGCCGCCGCCGGCACCGGTGATAACGGCGGTCTTTCCTTCCAGTCCAAGCCAGTTCATGCGGCTTTCTCCTCATTCCCTGCGACCGGCGCGATGCCAGCCAGATAGCGTCCGGTGATCCAGCCGAAGGTCATGGCGGGACCGAGGGTAATGCCCGCACCGGGATAATTCCCACCCATGATCGAGGCCCGGTCATTGCCGACGGAGAACAGGCCAGGGATTACCGCGCCTTGCCGGTCGATGACCTCGCCCGGCACCGTGGTCTTCAGCCCATCGAAAGTGCCGAGGTCGCCCATTTCCATCCGCACCGCATAGAACGGTCCCTGCTCCACCGGAGCGACAGTCGGATTGGGCTTGTGGTCGGCGTCGGCGAGATAGCGGTTGAAGGCGGTCTCGCCGCGATGGAAGGCATCGTCGCGGCCCTCTCTGGCGCCTCGGTTGAAGGTCGACACGGTCTCCTCCAGCCCCTTGGCGTCGATGCCGCAAGCCTTTGCCAGATCGGCGAGCGTGCGACCCTTTTTCAGGTAGCCGGTGCGCAGCCAGAGCCACAGCGGCATCGGCGCCGGCTTGGCATGGCCCAGGCCATATTTGCGAATCGTGCGATGGTCGCAGATCAGCCAGGCGGCGGCATCGCCGGACGCGATCATCGCGGCGCCGACGTCATGATAGCTGTTGCTCTCATTGGTGAAGCGACGCCCATCGGCAAGCACCGCGATCATGCCTGGCTTGTAGCGGTCGAGCAGATGCGGGAAAACGCCCTTACCCGGTACGCGGCTGACCGGCATCCACGCAGCCGGCTGCGGGAACTCCGCTTCGAATACGCCGCCCGCTTCTTCGCCCAGATGAATGCCGTCCCCGGTATTGCCGGCCGGCACCGGCGAGAAATGTTCTCCGCCCGCCCTCAAATGCGCATAGGCCTCGGCACGGCGCGCGAGATCATGGGCATAACCGCCGCAAGCCAACACCACGCCGCGTCGCGCCATGATCCGCCCAGGCTTTGGCCCACCAACCTCCACACCGACAACGCGACCATCCGCCTTGACGAGATGCTTGGCCGGAGTGTCGGTGACGATCGGAATGCCGAGGTCGAAACAGGTTTTGGCGAGCCGTGCGGCGAGCGCATTGCCGCTGGTTACCTGCACCCCCCTGCCGTGACGAACCACTTCGCCGGCATGAGCGACGAGCCGCTTCGTCACATAGAGAAATGACGTCAGCGACTTCGTTGCGTTGAAGAAATGCTTGATGTCGGCATTCGAGGAATTGAACATCATGCCCATAAAGGTGATGGTCGATAGCGGAGGCCGAAGCCGTTTCAGGTTCTCGTTCAAAGAACTGGTATCGAAGGGCGCGGCAAGGACAGACCGTCCGACATCCACCCCGCCATCCACCGTTGGATGGTAATCTGGATAAAGCGTCGGCACGAACTGGACGGCCGTCTCCTTCTCGAACCAATCGAGCATACGCGGGCCTTCGTCCAGAAACGCATCGACGGCGGCCGGCTGAAACCAGTTACCGGTTTCCAGCGCCATGTAGTGGCGTGCGGCCTCACGCGTATCACCGGGGTTGAGCGCCTTACAGTGGCGGTTTCCGGGAATCCAGAGCACGCCGCCGGAAAAGGCGGTGGTGCCGCCAAAGACGGGTTCCTTCTCTATGACGATGACCGACAGGCCGTGTTTTCTTGCGGTGATCGCCGTGGCGAGTCCCCCCGCGCCGGATCCGATCACGAGCACGTCGTAGACGCGCTCCTCCTCTGCACGTTCCATGGCTTCCTCCCGTTGCTGGATGTCACAAGGATTTTGCTACTGCGCGGGGCGGCCGGGACCAATGGACGCAACCGCGCAATTGTTGCACAATTCTTTCTGCACATTTGAGGGAGTGAGAATGAGTGGCGAAACGACGGCGAGCATTCCGCATTACTATCTCTACGGAGATCAGGGAGAGGACATCGAACTCGACTTTCTGAATATCGAGATCATCCGGGAACGAAGTGGGCCGAATGATTGGAGAATTCGTCCACACGCCCATCCCGACCACATGCAGATCTTGCTGGTACGAGACGGCGGCGGCACCATCCGCATGGAGGCGCAACCGCTGACGATTCCAGCACCCGGCATTCTCGTTATCCCTGCCGGCATCGTGCACAAGATCGACTTCGATCCTGGGACCGACGGCTTCGTCATCACCGCCGCGGTGGGCTGCCTGAAAGCCGCCTCGATGAGTGATTCAAGACTTACCGACGCCGCGAACCGCCCCGCCGTCTATCCGTTGGAAGGGACAGGTGTGAACATCGCCGCCGCTGTCGACACCTTCTACTGGCTGCACCGAGAATATGTCTGGTCCGCTCCCGGCCGCCGAACCGCGATCATGGCACAGTTCATGCGGGTTCTCGTGATGGTCCTGCGCCTCAGCATCACCCAGGATGATCCTCGCATCATCGCTCCGGATCGCGACTACGATCTTCTCGCCCGTTATCGTTCCCTGTTCGAGGATCACTTCCGGGTTGAGCGTTCGCCGGCCTTCTATGCGGACGCATTAGCGGTCACGCCGGCGCGGCTCAACGCAGCCTGCAAGAACAGGGCGGGCAAGACGGCCTCGGACTTGCTGTACGAGCGCGTCATCATCGAGGCCAAGCGCTATCTTGTTTACAGCGAAAGCACTGTGGCGCAGGTGGCGCATATGACGGGTTTCGATGATCCGGCCTATTTCAACCGGTTCTTCACCCGGCAGGTCGGGATGTCGCCTGGCGCCTACCGCAAGCAGGCGGCGGGCGCCAGCGAGTGACGCGGGTCGGCGAACCATGAATTGTCCATGTTTTGCGCCGGACAATCCATTTCCTTTCGCGTCGTTCCAGACCAACCTGCTCCACCACGGAGGATGGCATGATTCACGAATGGCGGAGCTATCGGCTGAAACCCGGCGCGGCGGTGCCCTATCTAGAACTGCTGGCCGACCACGGGCTGCCGCTTGTCACCCGGCATCTTCCACTCATGGGGTACTGGCTCGCCGAGACCGGCCCGTTGAATGTGATCCACCATCTGTGGAGCTATACGGATTGGGCCGAGCGTGAGGCTTGCCGCGCAGCGCTCGCCCAGGAAAGCGATTGGGTGAACGGCTTCATTCCGAAGGCCTTCGCGCTGGTCGAGGAGCAGCAAAATCGTATGCTGCGCTTGTGCTCCGGTTCCTCCTGCTTCGAGCAGGCGCTCCAGCTCAGGCAGCAGCCCCTGCCCGCCCGAAGCGCCGCAGCTCCGCTTTTCGCAGCCCAGTGCGCTGTTCTGGTCGCGGGAGAAGCGCTTGAGAACCCGATTGCCGCATGGGAGACATTGTCGGGCGAGCCCGGCCCGCGGCTCGTGCTTTTGCCGCGGGGCCCCGACCCACTCTCCATCAAGCCCCAGGGCGGTGCCGCCCATGTGGTTCTTCGCCCATTGGCGTTCTCGCGTCTTTGAACGGTCTCTCCGGCTAAAGCCGCCAAGGGAACCACAGCTGGAAAATCGCTGAGCGGCATGAGGAACTTGCCATGATACATACCTCATCAATCGGCCGATGTCCCTTTCCCATGCCCTCGATAGATAGAAGGAAACAAGACGTTCCGGCCGGCGCAGTTCAGCGATCGATCCGCGCTCGCCCAAAAGCGCCATAGCGGTCGTCGACGATTTTGATCTCGTCCGGCTCCGCCGCCGATGCCGGCAAGATCTTGGACGTTCAACGACATGTGGGCAGTGGCAAAGCTTGCCAAGCTCCGCAATGCCTAACGCTGGAGATTCGCGGCAAGAAGGCGCCCAACGTCATGTCCCCTGCGCGACAAGCCGTTTCCGGTCGTGGGTGGAAACCGGCGAAGAACCGGCCCGCGAGCTCGGTCAGGCTGCGTGTCTGCCTGAACCGAAACCCGTGGGTTGTTCTCCGGGGTGGCCACCACGTAGGCTGATGTTCTGCCGCTCGATCATCACGCACTGATCTGGTTCACCACGAGCGGCAAGACGTCTTCAAAGAGACATCGCCTCCTGCTGTCTGCTTCACACCTCCTATTCCGCAGCGATGCGATGGGCTTGCGCTCCATCTTCAAACGGCACATCTTCGTTGTGCTGTACCAGCGGGCGATTGCCGGTGAGGCGGCGCAGAAGCACGTAGAAGACCGGCGTCATGAAGATGCCGAAGAAGGTGACGCCGATCATGCCGGAGAAGACGGCCAGTCCCATCGCGGCGCGCATTTCTGCACCGGCGCCGGTCGATAGCACCAGGGGCACGACGCCCATGATGAAGGCCATCGACGTCATGAGGATCGGCCGCAGGCGGAGCCGGCTTGCCTCGATCGCCGCCTGCACCGGCGTTCGGCCCTCGAACTCCAGTTCCCGGGCGAATTCGACGATCAGGATCGCATTCTTCGCCGATAGACCCACGAGCACCATGAGGCCGATCTGGGTGAAGATGTTGTTGTCCCCGCCCGTGTACCAGACGCCGGCCAGCGCCGCGAGCACGCCCATGGGCACGATCATGACGATCGCGATCGGCAAGGTCAGGCTCTCGTACTGCGCCGCCAACACCAGATAGACGAGCAGCAGGGCGAGCGGAAAGACGAAGATGCTCGAATTGCCGGCCAGGATCTGCTGATAGGTCAGGTCCGTCCATTCGAAGGTGATGCCGTTCGGCAGCGTCTCGTCGGCAATGCGCTCGATCGCCGCCTGTGCCTGGCCCGACGAAAAGCCCGGCGCCGGGCCGCCATTGATGTCGGCGGAAAGGAAGCCGTTATAGCGCGTGGTGCGCTCCGGTCCCGTGGTGCTGTCGACCTTCAACAGGGCCGAAAGCGGGATCATCTGCCCGGTGCGCGAGCGCACCTTGAGCTGGCCGATATCCTCGGGCCTCGCCCGGAAGGCGGCATCGGCCTGGACGCGGACGCTGTAGGTGCGGCCGAAGGCATTGAAGTCGTTGACGTAGAGCGAGCCGAGATAGATCTGCAGCGTTTCGAACACGTCCGTCACCGACACACCGAGCTGTTCCGCTTTGGAACGGTCGAGATCGGCATAGAGCTGCGGCACGTTGATCTGGAAACTGGAGAACAGGCCCGCGAGTTCCGGCGTCTGGTATGCCTTGCCGAGGAAAGCCTTGGTCGCTTCGTCCAGCGCCTGGTAGCCGAGACCGGCGCGGTCTTCGATCTGCAGCTTGAAGCCGCCGGTGGAGCCGAGGCCGTTGACCGGCGGCGGCGGGAACATGGCGATGAAGGCGTCCTGGATGCCGGCGAACTTCTGGTTCAGCTGCATGGCGATGGCGCCACCGGACAGCTCGGGCGTCGTGCGTTCAGCGAAATCGTCGAGAACCGCAAAGACGATGCCCGAATTGGAGCCGATGGTGAAGCCGTTGATCGACAGGCCAGGGAAGGCAATGGCATGAGCCACGCCCGGCTGTTCCAGCGCGATGTCGCTCATCCGCTTGATGACCTCTTCCGTCCGATCGAGCGTCGCACCGTCCGGCAATTGCGCAAAGCCGATGAGATACTGCTTGTCCTGCGCCGGGACGAAGCCGCCCGGAACAGCATTGAAGACGGCATAGGTGGCGCCGATCAGCGCGAGATAGACGACCATGACCAGCGACTTGCGCGACAGGAGACCGCCGACGCTGCGGCCGTAGCCGTTCGATGCGGCACCGAAGGCCCGGTTGAAGCCACGGAAGAACCAGCCGAAGACCCGATCCATGGCCCGCGTCAGCCAGTCCTTGGGCGCATGGTGATCCTTCAGCAGGAGGGCAGCCAGGGCCGGAGACAGGGTCAGCGAGTTGATGGCGGAGATGACCGTCGAGATGGCGATGGTCAGCGCGAACTGGCGGTAGAACTGGCCGGAAAGGCCGCTGATGAAGGCGAGCGGTACGAAGACCGCAACGAGCACCAGCGCGATGGCGATGATCGGCCCGGAGACTTCCCGCATCGCGCGATAGGTCGCCTCGCGCGGTGACAGCCCGTTCTCGATATTGCGCTCGACGTTCTCGACGACGACGATCGCGTCGTCCACCACGATGCCGATGGCGAGCACCAGCCCGAACAGCGTCAGCGCATTGATCGAGAAGCCGAAGGCATACATCACGGCAAAGGTGCCGATGATCGAGACCGGCACGGCGATCAGCGGGATGATCGACGCGCGCCAGGTTTGCAGGAAGAGGATGACGACGAGAACGACGAGGGCAACCGCCTCCAGAAGCGTGTCGACGACCTTCTCGATCGACGCGCGCACGAACTCCGTGGTGTCGTAGACGATCTCGTATTTCACGCCGTCCGGCATGGCGAGCTGAAGCTGGTCCATGGTGGCGCGCACATTGTCGGCGATTTCGATCGCATTGGAACCAGGCGCCTGAAGGACGGCAATGGCGACCGCCGGCTGGCCGTCGAGCAGCGAACGCAGCGTATAGTCGGCCGCACCCATCTCGATGCGGGCGACGTCCCTGAGGCGTGTGATCTCGCCCTCATTGCCCGTCTTGACGATGATCTCGCCGAATTCCTCAGGCGTGCTGAGACGGCCCTGGGCATTGACGTTGAGCTGAAGTTCGACGCCGCTCGGGCTGGGGGACGCACCGATGATGCCGGCCGCGGCCTGCACGTTCTGCTGGCGGATGGCATTGGTTATGTCGCTTGCGGCAAGCGCGTGTTCGGCCGCCTTTTGCGGATCGATCCAGACGCGCATGGCGTAGTCGCCGGCGCCGAAGACCTGAACCTGGCCGGCGCCCTCGATGCGGGCGAGACGGTCCTTGATGTTCAGCGTCGCGTAGTTGCGCAGATAGGTCACGTCATAGCGGTCGGTGGTCGAGACCAGGTTCACCACCATGATGAAGTCCGGCGAACTCTTGACCGTGGTGACGCCGATCGCGCGCACCTCCGCCGGAAGGCGCGGCTCGGCCTGCGAGACGCGGTTCTGCACGAGCTGCTGGGCCTTGTCCGGATCCGTGCCGAGCTTGAAGGTTACGGTCAGCGTCAGCACGCCGTCGGACGTCGCCTGGCTGTTCATGTAGAGCATGTCGTCGACGCCATTGATCTGCTCCTCGAGCGGAGTCGCCACCGTCTCGGAGATGACCACGGGGTTGGCGCCGGGATAGACCGCACGCACGACGATGGATGGCGGTACGACCTCCGGATATTCCGAGATCGGCAGCGAGCGCATGCCGATCAGACCTGCGACGACGATCAGGATCGACAGGACGGCTGCGAACACCGGCCGGTCGACAAAGAAGCGGGAAATACTCATTTCGAAGCCCTCTCCAGGGTGAAATTTTGACAATGCGGCCCGGGCCGGTGGGACGAGGCCCACCAGCGGATCAGATGCAATGCGGAAAAAGGCGGGGCGCCTGTGCCCCGCCGACAGGTCAGTTCACAACCGCAACGGCCTCTTTGGTCTGCGGATCGACCAGGGCGCCCGGACGCACGCGCTGCAACCCGTTGACGATCACCTTGTCGCCATCGGCAAGGCCGCTCACAACGATCCGCTTGCCATCGGCACTGCTGCCGAGTTCGACAGGTCGATAGGACACCTTGTTGTCGGCATCGACGACAAAGACGAACTTCTTGTCCTGGTCGGTTCCGATCGCCCGTTCGCTGACGAGGATCTTCCTGTCCGGTCGCGGTTCGCCCATGCGGATGCGCACGAACTGGCCGGGGATCAGCAGGCCTTGCGGATTGTCGATCACGGCACGGACCGCGATGGTGCCGCTCGATGCATCCACCTCGTTGCCGATCAGTTGCAACTTACCCTTGATCGGGGTGCCCTCGTCGGCAAGCGTGCCGATCTCGACCGGAATCTGGTCGATCGGCGGCAGCGCACCGTCGGTCGCCGGAAGGCGCGAGAGCGCCCGTGCGACAATCTCCTCGCTGGCGTTGAAGCTCGCATAGATCGGATCGGCCGACACCAGGGTCGTCAGCGCCGAGGAGGTGGAGCCGGCGGCAACGAGGTTGCCCGCGGTGATCGCGACTTTGCCTGCTCGGCCGGACACCGGCGCGCGGACCTTGGTGTAGTCGAGCTCGAGCACGGCGGAACGAAGAACGGCCTGTGCGGTCTTCAGCGCCGCTTCGGCTTCGGCGACCGCGTTCTGACGCTGGTCCAGATCGCTCTGCGAGATCGTGCGGTTGCTCGCAAGACGGCGGCCGCGATCGAGTTCGGTGTTCGCCAGCGCCACCTTGGCTTCCGCGGAGGCGACCTGCCCGGCGGCCTGGGCAACGGTCGCCTCATAAGGCGCGGGATCGATGGTGAAGAGGAGGTCTCCGGCCTTCACCAACGCGCCCTCGCGGAAATTGACGGACTGGATCGCGCCGCCGACCCGAGGGCGAATCTCGACACGGTCGACGGCTTCCAGCCGGCCGGAGAATTCCTGCCAGGTGGTGACGTCGCGGCTCTGCACCACGGCGACGGTGACGGGTGTCGCCGGCGGGGCGGCGGCGGCGCCCGCTTCCTTCGTCTCCGCGGCTGCCCTGCTGAAAGGCAGGTCGAGGAACAGTGCGGCTGCCGAAATGGACGCAGCCAGTCCCAGGCCGGTGCCCGCGAGGGCCCAGCGCTTTGCTTTCCTTATCATGGTCTAGCTCCTTGCGGCCTTGGGGTGCCGCATGTGATCAAATGGTCTAAGTGGTCTAAAGGGGCTTCAAATCAGATCTTTGAATCCCGATGTCGCGTACGAAACTTGCGAATTGGCTGCTTGCGCTCTCTTGCCAACTCGGGGCTTCCTCCGTTTTCCCGCCGTATACCGATGGCCAGCCTGTCCCGGCGGGAAGGACATGCTGTCGAACCTCGACGCCCGCGCTTTTCAGTCGCTGAGCGTAGTTGAGGGTCTCGTCGAGAAGCGGGTCGTCCTGCGAAGAAAGCAGCAGCGCCGGCGCAATTCCCGACAGTCGAGAACAGGCGGACGGCGCGGCATAGGGGTGACAGACGCCGCCGCTCAGGTAGTGGCTCCAGCCGTCCGCCCAGAGGTCCCGCATGCCGATCGCCTCGGCCTTGCGGAACGAAGGCGTTCCCATGAAGGGGTCGAGCAGCGGCGAGACCAGCACCTGGCCATCCAGTTCGTCGGCGAAATGGTCACGGGCCTTGAGACTGACCGCGGCGGCGATATTGCCGCCGGCCTCCGAGCCGCCGACAAGCAGCAAGGACTTGCGATCGCCGAACCCCGCCCGCTTCTTCGCCATATAGGTGAAGACGGAAAAGCCGACCTCCAGCGGCTTCGGGAAGACCGATCCGAGGGCATTGTAATCCGGCACCACGACGATCGCGCCTATACCAGCCAGGCATTCAGCCATCGGGCAATCGACAAGCCCGGCATGGCGAAATGCACCGCCATGAAAATAGATCAGGACCGGCGGTCCCTTACCATACTCCGCCCCCTGATAGACGCGTACCGCAACGCGGCCAACGGTCAAGTTGTCCAGCGTCATGTCCTTGATCTCGACAGGCATCGGATCGGTCACTTCAGACGCCATGCTGCCAGGAACAAGCTCACGAAGAGCATCACCGGCACGGGCAGATAGCGCGGAAAACGCATTTCCTACACCTTTCCTTGTTTGCCGGCGGCTTCGAATCTTGAGCGAAGTCGCGCAAGAGGCGCGCCTAGACCGACAGGAGTTTCGAGAGCAAGAATGCGATTCAATCGCCCTTTGACCGATGATTGCAGGTCTGGCCATCTGTCGGACACTTTGCTTTTCTTGAAACCTAATCTACTTTATTCAAAAATCTGAACAAGTTCGCAAATCCGAGCGCACTGTTCGATATTTCGAACAATACCGCATCGCATACTGACAGGAACTGTCACATGGATCAGCTATCGGCCATGCGCGCCTTCGTCCGGGTGGTGGAGATGGGCAACTTCACCCGCGCCGCCGAGGCGCTCAGCCTGCCCAAGGCGACGGTAACCAATCTCATTCAGGGACTGGAGGCGCACCTTCACACCAAGCTGCTGAATCGTACAACCCGGCGCGTCATGGTGACAACGGATGGGGCGCTCTACTACGAGAGAGCGACACAGATCATCTCCCAGCTCGATGAGCTCGACACCAGCCTCTCGAACTCGCACCTGTCGCCCAGCGGCCGACTTCGGGTGGAGATGGCGGGCGCCTTTGCCGACTGGATCGTCATCCCGGCCCTACATGACTTTCACGCGCGGTTCCCGGATATTCGCGTCGATCTTGGCGTCGGCGACCGTCCCGTCGATTATCTTGCGGAGAACGTCGACTGTGCCCTGCGCGGCGGCATTCCGTCCGACCAATCGCTGATCGCGCGCCGGGTCTCGGAGGTCTCGATGATCACTTGCGCCTCACCGGGCTACCTGGAGAAGAACGGTACCCCTCTGCATCCCTCCGAATTGGAGAAAAGGCATCATTGCGTCAGCTATTTCATGGCCCAGAACAATCGTACTATGACATTCGACTTCGAACGGGCCGGCGAAAAGCTCGAAATCAACGCGCGCTATGTCGTTTCGGTGAATGACTCGCGCAGCTATATGGCGGCGACATTGAACGGTCTCGGGGTCTCTCCGGTACCCTACTTCATGGCCACCGACGCGCTCGAAAAAGGCGACCTCATCCGCGTCCTGCCCGAATGGCGCACCGAACCCATTCCGCTCTACATCGTCTATCCGCCAAACCGACACCTGAGTAACAAGGTCCGGGTCTTCGTCGACTGGTTGGTGCGCCTGGTGGCGGACAAGCAGCTTAGCCGGACCCCGGAGCATGATAGTCGGTGACATTCTGGGCAGGACCGGTTTTGCCGCGACGACACACTTTGGGGTGACCAAAGCATCAGGCCACCTGTTGGCGCAGGCCTACTTCATGCACCCTCTCATGGCTGAGCGAAGGCACATTGCTCTCTGGACAAAATAGTGGATGTGATCCACTATTTTGAGGTCGACGACGGTCAAAAGGCCGCGCGGCAAAAAAGCGACCAAACCAGAAAACAAGGGGAACCTATGTCGCAAGCGTCCATGCCTCCCAACGTGGTGCTGTCAGTCCGCCATCTCACAGTCAGCCTGCCTCCCAAGATGGAACGTGCCCATGCGGTCCATGACATTTCCTTCGATCTCAACGCCGGTGAAATCCTGTGCATCATCGGCGAGTCCGGCTCCGGAAAATCGGTAACCGCCAATGCCATCATGGGGCTTCTTGCCCCGTCCATCAAAGTGACGGGTGGACAAATTCTTTTCAAGGATATGGACATTCTCTCCACGCCCGAAGAGAAGATCAGGCCCTTGCGCGGACAAGCCGTCTCTATCATCTTCCAGGACCCCCTTTCGGCGCTGAACCCGCTGATGACCATCGGCGACCAGATTGCCGAGGTTATGGAGGCGCATGGCGTCGGCAGCCCGGAAACCCGTGCCGCCAAGGTACTCGAACTGCTGGAGGAAGTAGGCCTTCCGGACCCGAAGCTGCTGCGTATGCAATATCCTTTCCGCCTCTCGGGCGGGCAGCGGCAGCGCGTAATGATCGCCATGGCGCTGGCCCTCGACCCCGACGTGCTGATCGCCGACGAGCCGACGACCGCGCTCGACGTCACCACGCAGGCGCAGATCCTCGAACTCATTCGCAAGATCCAGAAACGCAAGAACATGAGCGTCATGTTCATCACCCACGACTTCGGCGTGGTGGCGGAAATCGCGGATCGTGTGGTCGTGATGGAAAAGGGCATTCTGGTCGAACAGGGCGGAGCCGATGAGGTCCTGACCCGTCCGTCGCATCCCTATACGCAACGCCTTGTGGCCGCCGTCCCGCGCATGCGCAGTGACGATCGCTCGGCGGTTGAGGAGGCGCCGGTGGTGTTGCAGGTGGAAAATCTGGAAAAGGAATACCGCACCTCCGGCACCTTCTTTGCCAAGGGCCGAACGGTGAAAGCGGTCAACGATGTGAGTTTTGCCATTCACAAGGGCCAGACCCTCGGCGTTGTGGGCGAAAGCGGTTCGGGAAAATCCTCGCTCGGTCGCGTTTTGCTGAAACTTCTGGAGCCGGATGCGGGACGAATACTCTTCGACGGCCGGGACATCGCCAACATGCCCGAAGAGAGCTTCCGCCTGCTCCGACCCTATATCCAGATGATCTTCCAGGATCCTTTCGCATCGCTCAACCCGCGCCACACGATCGGCAGGATTCTGACGGTCGGACCGGTGGCGCACGGTCTTGCACTGCATGAAGCAAAGACCAAGGCCTTCCGCCTGCTCAAGCTCGTCGGCCTCGACGAGGCCGCTTACGACCGCTTCCCGCACGAGTTCTCCGGCGGCCAGCGTCAGCGTATCGGTATTGCGCGCGCACTGATGTTCGATCCCGTATTGCTTGTCGCCGATGAAGCGGTGTCCGCCCTCGATGTATCCATCCAGGCGCAGATTCTCGAACTGCTTGCCCGCGTGCAGAAGGAAATGAAGGTCGCGATGATCTTCATCACCCACGACCTGCGCGTGGCCAGCCAGATCTGCGACAACGTGATCGTGATGTACAAGGGAAGCGTCGTGGAACACGGCCCGCCCGCGAAGATATTCCGCGCACCCGAGCACGAATATACCCGGCGCCTCGTTTCGGCCATTCCCGGCGCAGACTGGGAACCGGCCGCAAGGGTTGCCGGAGCCTGACGGGCGAGCCCCCCTGCAGGTATCCCGCCTGAGGCGTGCCGCTTACGTTCTTCGGGAATAAGCGCGGTCCGCCCGGCAAAGCGAAAGATACGAGAGAATAACAGGCTGGATCGCACACGGTCCGGCGGGGTGGTCTTTTTGTGCTTAAGGATTTCCAGAAAAGAGAAAAAAATTCCTAATAGTGGAATAATATAGTTGCACTTATCCACTATTTGTCTTTTCATATCCCTGACAGCGACACACGACATGGCCGGACGAACGTCTCTGGCAGCCTCGCGCTCCGCGCGGACTGCCAATGGCTTTCCGCGTCCATGAAAGAACAGGAACAGAATGCCGAAGCCCCCTGCAAAACCGCCAACGACCATCGAGGAAATCGATCTCGACGTCCTGAAGGACACACTGAGTTTCTACATCCGGGCGGTCAATCTGGCCGTATCGCGGGATCTCGACGATTACCTTGAAGGTCTCGACGTGGCCAAGGGCACGGGAAAGATCACCGCGCTGCTTCTCGTCGACAGCCATCCCGGAATCAGGCCCTCGGTCATCGCCCACCTGACGATGAAGGACCGGTCGGCGATGGGGCGCATCATCGACCAGATGGAAGCCCATGACCTCCTTCGACGCGAGACATCGCCCGAGGACAGCCGCGCTCAGGAGCTTTACATCACCGACGCCGGCGCGGCTCTGGCGGTGAAGATCCGCGAACTCGTGCCCAAGCAGTCACGCGAGTTTTTCGACTTCATTCCGGAAGATGAACAGCAGCAACTCATGGACATCCTGCGGCGAGCATATCGCCGAATAGTGGGGCTCGACGCATGACAGGAAAAATCGAACGGCGCGTCGCGCTGATTTCCGGAGCAAGCAGAGGTATCGGCGATCATGTCGCTGCGGAATTGTTGCGGCAGGGCTGGGCCGTGTCGCTGGGGATGCGCAAACCGATCATGCCGGTCTGGGCCGGCGCGGGGGCGGATTACGTGCATCTTGCGGAATACGACGCCAACGACGCCGGGGCCGAAGCGCTCTGGGTGCAAGATGCCGTCCGGCGCTTCGGACGGGTGGACGCCGTCATCGCCAATGCCGGCATCATGATCCCCAAGACGGTGATCGAGGCCGACGACGAAGACATCGACGCGATGCTCGCGGTCAACGTCAAGGCGCCACGACGCCTGGCGAAGGCCGCCTGGGAGTTGCTCTGCAAGAGCGGTCGAGGACGTGTCATCGTCCTCGCATCGCTTTCGGGCAAACGGGTCAAGTCACCCGGATCGGGCAGCTATTCCGTCTCGAAATTCGCGGCTGTGGCGCTCGCCCACGCCATTCGCCACGCCGGTTTCGACAAGGGCGTGCGTGCCACTGCGGTCTGCCCCGGTTTCGTTGCCACTGACATGGCGGCCGGGCTGACCGATCGTCCCGCCGAACTGATGACTCAGCCCGACGATCTCGCCCGCATTATCGCCCTGCTCGTTTCCCTTCCGAACGAGGCCTCGGTCGCCGAGTTCGCCATCAATTGCCAGCTCGAGGAGTTCTTCTGAAATGCCAGGTCCTTATGTCGTTCCCGTCCATGGCGACGTGGAAATGCCGAAAGAGGTGGACGTCGTCGTGATCGGCGGCGGGATCATCGGAACCTCCACCGCATTGGAACTGGTCGACAGCGGCCTGCGCGTCGCCTTGTGCGAAAAGGGAGGCATCGGCCAGGAGCAGTCGAGCCGCAACTGGGGATGGGTTCGTATTTCCCGCCGCGATCCCCGCGAAGTGCCGCTGATGGCCGAGTCCCTGCGTATCTGGGCCGATCTCAACCGCAGGACCGGCCGTGAGACCGGCTTCAAGCGCTCCGGCATCGTCTTCACCTGCGCCGACGAAAAGCAGTTCGATGAACACGAACGCTGGAACCGCAATCTGGAGGGCTACCAGATCGAATCCCGCATGCTGAGCGCGGCAGAGTTCAAAGCGAAATATCCCGACTCCAACATGAACATCGCCGGCGCTCTCTATACCGCTGGCGATTGCCGCGCGGAGCCGCAGCGGGCCGCCCCGGCCATAGCGGAAGCCGCCCGCGACAGGGGCGCCCATATCCTGACCGAGTGCGCGGTACGCGGTTTGCAGCTGTCTGCGGGCCGGGTTTCCGGCGTCGTGACTGAACGCGGAGAAATCGCCTGCAAGGCCGTGGTCCTGGCCGGCGGCGCATGGTCCAGCCTCTTCCTCGGCAACAACGGCCTCGATCTCCCGCAGCTCAAGGTGATGAACTCGGTGCTGCGCACGAAACCGCTGGACGGCGGCCCGGAGGAGGCGTTGTGGTCGAACGGCTTCGCCATCCGCAAGCGGCTGGACGGCGGCTACACCATCGCCGACGGCTTCCAGAACATCGTCGACATCGTGCCCGCCTCCTTCCGTTACGCGACGAAATTCCTGCCGGCGCTGGGGCATGAATGGCGTTCGCTGCGCTTCCGTTTCGGCGGACGGTTCTATGACGAATACCGCATGCCGCGCCGCTGGACGCTCGATGAGCCCTCCCCGTTCGAATACAATCGCGTGCTCGACCCGATCCCGTCGAAGGCGATGACTGACAGCGCGCTCGCCAAGCTGACGAAGGCCTTTCCTGTCTTCGCCAAGGCCGAGATCGCGCAGCGCTGGGCCGGGATGATCGACGTTACGCCGGATGCCATCCCGGTGATCGACGCGATCGACGCCATTCCGGGCTTCCATGTCGCAACCGGCTTTTCCGGACACGGCTTCGGCATCGGTCCCGCGGCCGGCCGACTGATGGCCGACATCGTCGCCGGACGCCCGCCGCTCGTCGAGCGTGAGAACTTCCGCTTCAAGCGCTTCACGGATGGATCGAAGATCGAGCTGATCAGCGGCTTCTGACAGGTTTTCGCCGGCGGCAGAAATGCTGCCGGCGCCGGAACAGGCGGTGGAAAAGGGTTCACCGCCTCACTGCGAAAACTGCCCGAAGAGGCAGAGCAGAAATGCAAACTGACGTTTCATCGTATCCAAGAACAAGGGGAACTGACATGTCTGACCAAAACAACCCATTCATGAAAACGACACGCCGGCAGGCGCTTGGCCTAATGGCGCTCGGCGCCTCCGGGCTTGTTCTTTCCGGCCTGCCCGGCATGGGCAAGGCGCTGGCCGATCAGCCCAAGACCATCAAGGGCCAACTCACGGTCGGCTTCTCGCAGGAGCCGACGGTATTCAACCCGCACATGCCCCATATCGAGGTGGACGAGGGCATTCACTTCAGCATTTTCGACACCCTCTTCTCCGTCGACCCCTCCGGCAAGTTCGTCGCGGCGCTGGCCGCCGAAGTTCCCACGGTCGAGAATGGCGGCATTTCCGCCGACGGCCTGATCTGGAAAGTGAAGCTGCGCGATGACGTCAAATGGCATGACGGCAAGCCGTTCACGGCCGAAGACGTAAAGTTCACGATCGAGCTTCTGGTCGATCCCGATTTCCGCAGTTGGCGCAGGACCGGGCACGAACTCGTGCGCGACCTGACCGTGGTTTCACCGACCGAAATCACCTGGCGCATGGAAAAGCCCTTCGCGCCCTATCCGTCCATCCTCGCTTCGACATTCATCACCCCCAAGCACATCCTCGGCGCGGAAGCTGACAAGAACATGGCCGCCTTTAACAACGCCCCGGTCGGCACCGGTCCGTTCAAGTGGTCCGAGCGCGTCGCCGGCGATCATATCCTGCTCGATGCCAACCCGGACTATTTCGGCGACGGTCCCTATGTCGAGAAACTCATCTACAAGTACATTCCCGACCTCAACGTCATGTACACCCAGTTCAAGACCGGCGACATCGACGTCGTCGGCCTGCAGTGGATCACGCCCGATCACTACGACGAGGCGAAGGGGCTGGAAGGCAAGGCAGTCAACGTCGTGCCGGGCTCGACGATCGAATCCTTCACCTTCAACATGGAGCGGCCGCAATTCAAGGATCCGGCTGTCCGCGAGGCGCTTTATCACGCCATCGACAAGCAATCGATCATCGACGCGCTTTATTACGGCCTGCCCACGCCGACTGAAAGCTACGTGCCGCAGCAGTCCTTCTACTTCAATCCGGACCTGCCGAAGCACGAATACGATATCGAGAAGGCCAAGAAGCTGCTTGATGACGCAGGCTGGGCTGCCGGCGCCGACGGCATCCGCGCCAAGGACGGCGTGAAGCTCTCCTTCACCTGCTCCACGACAGCAGGCAACCATATCCGTGAACAGGTGCAGCAGTACATGCAGCAGTCGTTCAAGGACATCGGCGTCGAGATGACCATCTCCAACCTGCCCCCGGCGGTAATGTGGGGCGACTATTGGATGCTGTCGAAATTCGACACGGTCATCGTCGGTCTCGACTTCCTCACCGGATCGGATCCGGATACGTCCGACTACTTCCGCTCCAATTCGAGCCCTGCCAAGGGCGGCGCAGGCCAGAACACCTGGCAATATGCCAACAAGGAAGTGGACAATCTCCTGACCAAGGGTGGCGAGATTTTCGTGCCCGAGGAGCGCAAGGCGGTCTACCTGAAGATCCAGGAGATCATGCGCAAGGACATGCCGTTCCTGCCGCTCTTCCAGTATGCGACGGTTCGCGGCCACAAACAGGGTGTCGAGAACGTCATCCCCAATGTCAATGTTCGCATCGACACCTGGAACGTCGCGACCTGGCGCTGGGCCTGAGGCTGAAGACCGGGCCGGTGTCGTGTCGGCACCGGCCATGGAACTTCGACCGGCCACGCGACATGCGGCCGGCCTGACGTGTCCCCCTCGGCGTGACCCGGAGCCCAAACATGCTGTCCTATCTTCTCCACCGGCTGTGGCAGAGCCTCGTGCTGCTGCTGCTCGTTTCGATCATCGGATTTGCCATCCTTAACCTGGCACCCGGCGGACCGTTGTCGCAATATGCGCTGACCCCCGGCATGACCCGCGAGGCACTCGACCGCATCGCTCACCAGATGGGCCTCGATCGGCCCATACCCATCCAATATCTCGACTGGATGTGGCGACTGCTGCAAGGCGATTGGGGAAAGTCCTACCGTGACCAGAGACCGGTTCTGGAAATCATCTCCGGACACCTCTTCGCCACGCTGCTGTTGATGGTTTCCTCGACGCTGATCTCGATCCTGATTGGCACATGGATCGGTATAAAGGGAGCGACGAAACGCTATTCGATCTTCGATTATGCCGCGACTGTCGGCGCGATGATCGCCCTTTCCATCCCGACCTTCTGGTTCGGACTGGTCGCCATATACGTGTTCGCACTGAAGCTGAAATGGCTGCCCGCGGGCAACATGTACACGATCGGCGACAGCTCGTTTTATGACTATGCCATCCACCTTATCATGCCGAGCCTGGTGTTGGCGCTGGTCAACATCGCGGTATGGAGTCGCTACATGCGGACCGCCACCCTGGATGTCATCAATCAGGACTTCGTGCGGACGGCCCGCGCCAAGGGGCTGAAGCCGCGCCGGGTCCTGATGAAACACGTGGTTGGCAACGCGCTGCTTCCGATGATCACCCTTGCCGGCCTGCAATTGCCGACCATCCTCGGCGGTGCGCTCGTGACCGAGACAGTGTTCACCTGGCCCGGTATGGGACGCCTGTTCCTCGACAGCCTCGGTTACCACGACTATCCGGTCGTGATGGGGCTCCTGATGTTTTCCGCCATCCTCGTTCTGTTCGGCAGCCTGCTCGCCGACCTGCTGGTCGCCATTGTCGATCCGCGCATCCGCCTCGGATAGGAGTCCCGCCATGTCCGCTACGACACTTCCCTCCACGGAACTTTCACCGCGCTCCCGCTGGTGGAACAACCGCACCGTTCGTCGTTTCGCCCGCCACAGGCTGGCCGTCGTCGGCCTGCTGATGCTCGCGGTGCTCATCATCGCCTGCGTGGCGGGACCCTATATCCTCCCCTATGACGAACTCTATATCGATCTGCGGGCGCGCTTCGCCCCGCCGTTCACGGGTTATCATATCTTCGGAACGGACCCTCTCGGGCGCGATCTCGCCGCCAGGCTCTTCAATGCCGGACGGATCTCGCTGCTGGTCGGTTTCTTTGCCATGGTCCTTTCGACCACCCTCGGGACGGTGATCGGCATCATCGCGGGATATTACGGCGGTCGTCTCGGCGCCATACTGATGCGTCTGGTCGACGCCTTCCTCTCCTTCCCAAGCATCTTCCTGCTTCTGGCGCTCGCCGCATTCGTCAAGCCGAGCCCCTTCATGATCACGGTCATCATCGCTGTGACCAGCTGGATGGAAATCGCCCGCCTCGTGGAGGCCGAGGTGCGATCGTTGCGCGAGCGTGACTTCGTGCTCGCCGCGCGCATGCTCGGTCTGTCCAATGCCTGGATCATGTTCCGCGAGCTGCTGCCCAATGCCATCGGCCCGATCATCGTCGCCGCGACGCTGACGGTCGCTCGCGCCATCCTGCTCGAGGCCTATGTCAGTTTCCTCGGCTATGGCATCCAGCCGCCGCTGCCGAGCTGGGGCAACATGCTGAACGGCGCTCAGCAATATCTCGACAGCGCCCCATGGCTCGCCATTGTTCCCGGCATTGCGATCACACTTGCCGTAACCAGCTTCAACTTCATCGGCGACGGGCTGCGAGACGCCCTCGACGCCCGCAGTGACCTGAACTGAGGTGCCTCCATGGTTACGTTTTCCCCCTTCGACGTGACGCTGTGGTATGCGACGGCCGCCGCGGCGCCGAAGACAGAGCCGCTGGAAGGCAAGGTGCAGGTGGATATCTGCATCGTCGGAGCCGGCTATACCGGTCTGACGACAGCCCTCGATCTAGCCCGGTCCGGCGTCAGAGTCGTGCTATTGGAGCGGGCGGAAGCCGGCTTCGGCGGCTCCGGCCGCAATGCCGGGCACTGCACGCCGACATTCACGCATTACAGCCTGCCGGAACTCCGCACGATGCTGGGAGAGCCCTGGGCCGAGCGCCTGATCGAACGCCAGACGCGGGCAAACGATCGCGTTTCCAGCATGATCCGGGACTACCAGATCGACTGCGAATGGGTGCAGAACGGCTATGTCATGGGTGCACCCCACAAAGGGGCGCTCGCCGAAATCAAGAAAAAGGCCGCAAGCTATAATGCCATCGGTGCCCACACCCGGGTTCTCGACCGGGACGAGGTGGAGGCCATCACCGGCAGTCCGCGCTTTCACGGAGGCTGGCTGCACGAGGAAGGTGGGCACCTCAATCCACTCGGTTATGCGCGCGGGCTTGCCCGCGCCGTCATGCAGGAGGGTGGCGTCATTCACACCGGCTCGGCGGTCATCGCCTGCGACCGCAATGCGACCGGCGGCTGGTCGGTGAAGACCGAGAAGGGCGAAGTGGTCGCGGACAAGGTGATCTTCTCCACTGGAGCCTATACCGTGGGCGGATGGCCGAAGCTCGACCGTACCTTCAAGATCCAGAAGGTCTTTGTGGCGGCGACCCAGCCACTGGATGAGGAGACGCGCCGGACGGTGCTGCCGAAAAACACCACGATCCACGATGGTCGTGGGGACATCTATGTCTACAAATACAATGCCGAAGGCCGCATCGTCGCCTCGATGTTCCCCATGGGCCGGCGCGGCCGCGACATGGCCTATACCCGGCAGGTCATGAGCGACCGGCTGAAATGGCTGCATCCGCAGATCAAGGGCGATTTACGTTGGGACTATTTCTGGTTCGGCGAACTCGACATGCAGTACCGCACCGTGCCTCGCTTCTACTCCCTTGCCGCCGGCGTGGTAGCGCTGACGGGTCTTTCCGGACGTGGCGTTCCGACCGGCTCCATGCTCGGCTCCATCCTGTCGGAATGGGCATTGGACAAACCGGAAAGCGAACTCGCCCTGAAACTCGAACCGCTGACGGCCGCGCCCTTCTACATGAGTTTCGGTCCGGCCATGACGCTGCGCTACTACAGGATACGGGACAATATTACCGCGCGGCTTTCCGGCGCGCCGCTTCCGCCGCACGCCTGACCATTCCCATCAACGCGCCGATGACGCCGGCGGAAGCCAAGGCTTTCGCCCGCGGTGCCGACCACTTTCAACCACGGAGACCCCATATGAACATGCCGATTTTCAACATTTCCGACGACATCGATATGACGCGCGGCGTGCCGGCAGAGGGCCGCGACAGCGGCTCCTACAGGCGGTCCATCTGGCAGGATGACATCGAGAACGGTACGATCGTCGCAATTTGGAAGGCTGAACCCGGCATCTACAGCTATCCGGGCCGCGATCTGGAGGAAACCTTCATCGTGGCGGAGGGCGAAGCTCTCTATTCGCAGACTGGATCCGAACCGGTGAAGATCGGCCCCGGCTCCATCGTACACGTCGCCAAGGGCGTCGCCAGCCAACTCGAAATCCTTTCGACCTTCCGCAAGCTCGCGACGGTTGTGCCGAAGCCTTGAAGCGCGACAGGAATGGATTGGCCGGTGTCTCGGTACCGGCCATTGATTTTTGCGGTGAAAATGGAGGAGGCTGGTGGTTGCTCGGCGGAGGGAAATCAGGTGCTGGCATTATCCTGCCGACTTGAGCCGGATCATGCCTTGCTATCATCATCAAACAGCCGGATGAAAACCTTCACTTGGTCCTTCAAGCCCTTATGCCGATCCGCGCGTGCGACAACCAGCAATGTGCCAGGCTTCAGTTCTGTGGAGAAAATGCGGCGGGCAGCAGGAAGCGGCTCTCCTGATGGACCAGGAAAGGCAGGATCTTCGGTACAAAGGCCTGCCACGCCGGGTCGGCGCCCATCTTGGCGCGCTGAGCGGTGCGATGGCCGAAATCCTCATAGGCCCAGATGAAGACGACCGAGTTCAAGGTACCGCTTTCGCTTGTCCAACAGCCGATGAGCTTTGCGTATGTGGTGATTATGGCAAGGCCCTCCTCTTCATAGACCTTCAAAAACGCGCCGACCGAGCCCGGCTTCATCTCGTAAATGCGCTGCTCATAGATCATCTGGACTTCCCTCAACGATTGTCACTTGAACGTCCGGCGATACCGGCTCCAATGACGGCAGCATGCACATCGCACATTAGTTCGTCAATTGACGACATATTGTGCTGTATTGATAGTTGGAGGCGGTTCGATGATATGAGTCGACAAGGACCTAAAGGCGCTTGACGTCGGGAGCGAGGATAACTTGAAGGCGAAATCCACCAATTTGCGAGGAAGTCAAACCGGCGCGGGACAGACAGGCGTGGCCAAGGGCAAGAAGAAGGAAAAGCGCATGCCCTATGCCGAGCGGCGCGCGCAGATCCTGGAAAAGGCGACCGAACTGTTTGCCGAATACGGTCTGACGGCGCAAACGCGGGCACTCGCGGCCGAATGCGGTATCTCGCAACGGCTGCTCTACCGCTTTTTCCCGACAAAGGAAGATCTGCTGAGGGAGGTCTATGACACCGCAATCCTGGGACCTTTCCAGGCAGTCTGGTTCGCCGAACTGAGTGATCGCTCTCGGCCAATGCGTGATCGCCTCAACGATTTCTACAATGATTACCTCGATACGGTGCTCGGACGACGGTGGCTGCGGCTTTTCCTCTACTCTTCGCTCGCCGAAGCCGATATGGCGCCGAACTATATCTCCTCGATCATCACCAAGCTGACGGAGACGATCGTCACCGAAACAGCGCGCGAGCGCGGCATTCGGCTCGGCATGGAACCGGAGGCGATCCATGAAATCGGCTGGACCATCCACGGCGCGCTCTCGCACTACGGCATCCGTCGCCATATTTACCGCGCGAGCCTGACCACACCGCAGGCTCAGGTCGTCGACATGCATGTCCGTTCGTTTCTCAGCGGCTTTGACGCCATGGTCGCGCAGTTCGAGTGAATTTGGACCTGGTTTTGGTTGTGTGAAACGCCCTCTGGAAAGCCGTGACTTAAACGAAAGTCGTCAATTGACGACAAACTAAATCGCTGTTAGCTTTTTTATCGAGATTGGAAATGCCTCCACGGTTCTGGGCGGTGGCAGGCGCGGTTTCGATATAAAAAGGGGAAGACACGGATGAAAACTGGGTTTGGACGCGCGATCGGACGGCGCGAGTTTCTCAAGACTTCGGCCCTGGCCGGAGGCGCTGCGCTGGCGTTGCCGGGCATGGGCGCGTTTGCCGCAGGCAATTCGATCAACTACCAAACATGGTCGGCGGCAGTGGATCTGGTGAAGAGCCACATCGCCGCTTTCGAAAAGGCCAGCGGTCTGACTGTCGACTACGCGAATGCGCCCTGGGCACAGTATCGCGACGCGATGGTCACCAAGTTCGTCGGCGCCGCGCCGATGGACGTCCTGTGGGTATCCGACGCCTGGCTGCCGGAATGGGCGGAAGCCAAGTGGATCGCTCCGATCAACGCCTACGACAACCTGATGGCCTATAACAGCGATGCGGAGGCCTTCTGCACCGACTCCATGACCTACAAGGGTGAGCAGTACGGCCTCACCTATTATACCGACTATATGGGCTTCATCTACGATGCGGAAAAGCTCTCCGCCGCCGGTTTCTCGGCTCCTCCCGCAAGTTGGGACGAGCTCGTCGAGCAGGCGCTGGTGATGAAGGAAAAGGGTATTGCCGAATTCCCGATGATGCTCGCCATGGCCAAGGAAAGCTGGCTGATCGAGTTCATGTCGGCGATGGTCTTCTCGCATGGCGGCCGTTTCACCGACGACAAGGGAGATTCGATCATGCAGGAGGAGAAGGGCGGGGCCCTTTCCGCCCTCCAGTGGGTCGTCGATGCCGTCAGCAAGCACAAGATCGTTTCGCCGGGTTGCGTCGAAACCGGCGAACTCAATGGGCTGAAGGCCTTCGCCGCCGGCAATCACGCCTTTGCGATGCTGCCGAAGTATCGCCTTGCGATGCTGAATGACCCTGGCCAGTCGCAGATCGCCGGCCGCGCAAAACAGGCGTTGATGCCGATGGGCGCCAACGGCTCGCATGCGACGGTCGGCTGGATGCGCTTCCACGGCATGTCCGCGCAGGCTGCCGCCGACAAGGCGCGCTCCGACAATGCAGCCAAGCTGATCGAGTGGTTCGGTGGCAAGGCGAACGGCCAGTACATGTTCCAGAAGCTGCTTTTCCTCGACCTCGGCTCCGGTTTCGGCGTCAAGCCGTTGTTCGAGGACGCCGATGTGCGCGCCGCCTACAACAAGTATGGCGACGTGGAGATGATCCAGAAGCAGCAGACTCTGGCCCAGAAGAAGGACGTCATTACGCCCTGGTTCGGCGACTGGAGCGAAGTCAACGGCGCGGCATGGCAGTCGGCGATCCTTGGCAATGCCACTCCCGCGGATGCCCTGAAGAAAGCGGGCGAGGAATGGGACGACCTTAAGTCTCAATCTTAAGGGGCGGACCGGAGTGGCCCGTGACGAGGACGGGCCGCTCACTTCAGCTCGGCCGGCGGTTGCCGGTCTTCGATGCCGCGAGCGACGCATTATCCCGCCAGGCGGGCAAAGGGTCGAACTCATTGGATTTTATCAGACGTATCGCGTGCCTTCTGCGGGCGCGTGAAATCGAACTCGGCCATCTGTTCGCGGCCGTAAGTTGACGGGGGATCTCCGGATCATGATGAAGACAACAGCGGGAATGGCCACAAGCTTGCGACGGCATTTCGGCTATGAGGAACGCACGGCGTATCTCTTCATAGCACCGGTCATGGCCGTTCTCGGGCTCGTCGCAGTCTTCCCGATCGCATACTCGTTCTATCTCAGCTTCTTTCAGATCAAGCTGACCCGTCCCAATCGCACGCCCTTTGTCTGGTTCGACAACTATCTGGAACTCTTCGGCGACGATTTGTTCTGGACCGCCGTATTGCGCACGGTATCCTTCACCGTCATCTCGGTGACGGCCATCACGGTGCTGGCGCTTCTGGCTGCTCTGCTGCTGAACGAGACCTTCCGAGGCCGCAGGCTGGTCAGCACGGTGCTGCTGATCCCGTGGGCTATTCCCTATGTCGCCGACGCGCTGATGTGGAAATGGATCTACGATTCCGGCTACGGCGCTCTCAACGGCCTGCTTTATCAGCTGGATTTTATCGACAAGTACATGATCTGGCTCGGCGACCAGCACAAGACCCTGCCGCTGATTGCCAATGCCTTCGTCTGGAAGGAAGTGCCGCTGGCGACGATCCTGCTGCTGGTGTCGCTGAAATCCATTCCGCAGGACCTCTACCAAGCCGCCCGCGTCGATGGCGCACCATTGTGGCAGCGCTTCATCCATGTGACGCTTCCCTCGATGCGGACCGGGTTCATGCTCGTCATGATCTACGAGACGATGATGGCGATCCGGCACTTCGATCTCTTCTTCATTCTGACCGAAGGCGGCCCGGGCACGGCGTCGCATGTCCTGTCCTGGGAGATCTACGTCCAGACATTCCGCAACCTGTCCTTCGGCACGGGCGCCGCGATGTCCTACCTGCTGGCGCTGGTGACGTTCGCGCTCGCCTATTTCATCATCAGAACCCTCGGCAGGAGCGTCTAGCATGGGAACCATTCAGCAAAATCCTGCCAGCAAGCCGGTCCGGCCGAGCGGCATCGACTACAAGCGGCGCGGCGAGATCTTCAGATGGTTGCATCGCGGCGTTATCCTGCTCGGTTCGCTGGTCATCCTGTTCGTCGTCCTGGCGCCTGTCGGCTGGCTCGTATCCTCTTCACTTCAGACCGAGGCCGAGATCGTGTCTGTGCCTCCGCATTGGCTGCCCGACCAGCCGACGCTGAAGAACTTCAGGGCGATCTTCTCGGCTGGCGCCGAGGAGGTGACTTATGAGACCCGCAACAAGCAGGATCCTGCCTCGGGCAACTATATTCCCTCGACGGCGCGCAACCTGTTGCCGGCCATGCTCAACAGCTTTGTTGTGGCGACCTTGGTGGTCATCATGAATCTGCTGGTCGGCGTTCCTGCGGCCTATGCCATGGCGAAGATCCGCTTCCTGGGACGATCCGGGTCTGTCTATTTCATTCTGACGACGCGGGTAATTCCCGATATCGCGCTGGTCGTGCCGTTCTTCCTGGTCATCAAGAATCTCGGCCTGCTCGACAACATAATGTCGCTCGTCGTCACCTATCTGGCAATCACCGTGCCGTTCACGGTGTTCATCCTGATCCAGTACTTCGAGGGGCTTCCGGATGAGCTGGACAAGGCGGCGCGCGTCGACGGCTGCTCGCGTTTCCAGGCGATGACCAAAGTGTATTTGCCACTCGCCCTTCCTTCGCTGGTCGCCGTGATCCTGTTTGCCTTCCTGACCAGCTGGAACGAGTTCCTTCTGGCGCTGATGTTCACCCAGACGGCGCAGTCCCAGACGCTGCCGATCGTCCTGGCATCATTCACGTCCGACTTCACCATCAGCTTCTCATTCATCAACGCGGCGGGTCTTCTCGCGATCGTGCCGCCGGTGATCGTCGCTATCATCTTCGAACGCTACATCGTCTCCGGCCTGACAGCCGGCGCGGTGAAGGGTTAACAGGGAGTTCGCCAGTGGCCCGCATTCTTTTTGAAAACGCATCCAAGCGCTATCCGAACGGGTTTGTCGCGCTCGAGAATCTCAATCTCGAGATCAAGGACAAGGAGTTCGTCGTCCTGCTCGGCCCTTCCGGTTGCGGCAAGTCGACGACCCTCAACATGATCGCCGGACTTGAAGAAGTCACCGAAGGCAACCTCTTCTTCGACGAGGAGACGGTGAACTACACACCACCGCATCATCGCGACGTGGCGATGGTGTTCCAGAGCTACGCGCTCTACCCGCACAAGACGGTCTACGAGAACATCGCTTTCGGCCTATTGATGCGCAAACACCCGAAGGACGACATCGACCGTCGGGTGCGTGACGCGGCGCAGCGGCTGGAGATCACCCATTTGCTCGATCGGCGACCGAGCCAGCTTTCCGGCGGACAGCGGCAGCGCGTCGCGCTTGGACGCGCGATGGTGCGCAAGCCGGCGGTTTTCCTCATGGATGAACCGCTGTCGAACCTGGATGCGGCGCTGCGCATTTCCATGCGCGCCGAGATCAAGGAACTGCACCGCAGCATGCAGACCACCTTCGTCTACGTCACCCATGACCAGGCGGAGGCGCTTACGCTCGCGGACCGAATCGTGGTGATGCGGAACGGGCGCGTGCAGCAGATCGGCACACCGGACGAAATCTATGAACATCCGGCAAACACCTTCGTCGCGTCGTTCCTCGGCAATCCGCCGATCAATTATCTTGATGGCGTGCTGAGCGTGAAGGGCGACAAGGTGACATTCGTGCGCGGGGAAACGCGGCTCGATATCGCGCCCGAGCGTAGCAAGGAGCTTTTGAATTGCGACGGTCGCAAGGTGAAGCTTGGCATTCGTGCGGAAGACGTTGATGAGCGCGCCGAGCCTGCGGCTGGTGAAGTGATCGCCGGCACGGTGACCTCGGTGCTTCCGGTCGGCTCCGACCAGTTCCTCGGCCTGAAGGTTGAGGGCGAGGAGCTGTTCTTCCGGATCAACAAGGACCTGCGTCACAACTATGGCGACCAGATCAAGCTGTCGGCGAATACGAGCAGATTGCACGTCTTCGACGCCGACAGCGAGATGAGCCTGATCGGATAGCGGGATGAAACCGGCGTCATTCGACTACCATCGACCGCAAACTCTGGAGGCGGCGCTTGGCCTGCTCGCGCGGTACGGCGACCATGCCAAGCCAATCGCGGGTGGGCAGAGCCTTGGCCCGATGCTGAACATGCGGCTCGCCCGGCCAGAGCATCTGGTCGACCTGAACGACCTCGTGGAGCTCGACTTCATACGTGTCTCGGACGGTGTGCTGGAAATCGGTGCGCTAACCCGGCATCAGCGGGTGGCGACAGCACTGGAAGTCCGCCGGGTTCATCCTTTGCTGGCTGCCGCAGCGGCGACGATCGGGCACTATGCGATCCGCCAGCGCGGCACGCTGGGGGGCAGTCTGGTTCATGCGGATCCCGCCGCGCAATTGCCGCTGATCGCGGTTCTGGGCGGGGCCAAGATCGTGGTACGCGGGCTTGCCGGACAGCGCGAGATCGATGCCGCCGATTTTTTCCGGTCCGTGATGACGGTCGATGTCCGGGATGGCGAGATGGTTACCTCTGTCCGCTTTCCCCGCTTGGCGGCGAATTCGGGTTGGGCCTTCGAGCTTTTCAGCCGTCGGCGTGGCGATTTCGCCATAGTCGCAGTTGCGGTGACGCTGCTGTTGGACAGCGACCACAGGCTGGCATCTCTGGAGATGGCGTTTGGCGGCGTCGGCTCCGTGCCGCTACGGCTTGATGTGTCGGCGGTGGCAGAAGCCGGGGCGATACCAACCGAAAAGTGGATCGCCGGCGTTTCCACCTTCGCTGCGCAATCCCTCTCCCCTGAGGACAGCGTGTCGATCCCGGCGGTTTTTCGCCGGGAAGTGGCCGCATCGCTCATGGAAAAGGCGCTGGCGGCGGCGCTGGCGCGGGCACGTGGAGAGACAGCATGAGCGACGCCCGATTGATATATCTGACCGTAAACGGCGAAACCCGCGAGGCGATGGTGGAACCGCGCAAACTGCTCGCCGACGTTCTGCGTGAGGATTTCGGCCTGACTGGAACGCATGTCGGCTGCGAGCATGGAGTCTGCGGGGCTTGCACCGTCCTGATAGACGACCAGCCGGCACGGGCCTGCCTGACCTATGCCGTCCAGATGGAAGGGCACGAGATCACGACGATCGAGGCGGTGGGTGGAATAGGCCTGAGCCCGCTGCAGCAGGCCATGCACGAGGAACACGGACTGCAATGCGGCTTCTGCACGCCGGGCGTCGTCATGACCTTCGAGGCCTTTCTGCGCGATACGCCCGATCCCACAGAGGAGGAGGTGCGCGATGTTCTTTCGGGCAATCTCTGCCGCTGCACGGGTTACCAGAACATCGTTGCCGCCGTCATGAAAGCGGCGGCGGCGATGCGGGAGGACCGGTCGTGAGCGAGAGCAATGACTTCCATTACATCGGCAAGCCGTTGGCGCGAAAAGAGGACAAGCGCCTCATCACCGGACAGGGGCGTTATCTGGACGACATCGTCGTGCCGGGCGTGTTGCATGCCTGTTTCGTCAGGTCGCCGCATGCCCATGCCCGCATCCTGAGTGTTTCGGCGGATGCGGCGCGGGCACTGCCCGGCGTTACCGGTGTCTTCACCGGCGAGGACCTCGACAAATGGACCAACCGCCTGCGACTGGCGCCGCCGATCGAAGGGCTTCATCCGACCGAAATAGCGACCTTGCCGATCGACAAGGTGCGGTTTCACGGTGATCCGGTAGCTGTCGTGGTGGCGCAAGACCGTTATGTCGCGGAGGATGCGATCGAACTGGTCGAGGTCGAATACGAGGTGCTACCGGCGATCACCTCGCTGGAAGGCGCCTTCGCGCCGGATGCGGCGCTTGTCGACGAGACGTTGCCGTCGAACCTCGTTTCGCACCAGACATTTTCCGCAGGAAACGTCGCTCAGCGCCGTGGCGAAGCTCATGCCGTGGTAGAGGCTTCCTTCTACCAGCATCGCCAGACCCACGTACCGATGGAGACGCGCGGCTGCGCCGCCGTATGGGACGCGGGACGCGAACACTTGACCTTCCATATCGGCAACCAGGTGCCGCATCCGCTCAGGAGCCAACTGTCCGGGCGGCTTGGGCTGTCGGAAAGCCAGGTTACGGTCATTTCGCCCGACGTGGGCGGCGGATTTGGCCAGAAGATCGCGCTCTATCGCGAGGAACTGACCGTTGCCGCGCTCGCGCGCCAACTCAATCGCCCGGTGCGCTGGCGCGAGGACCGCACGGAAAACCTGATGGCGGCAAGCCATGCGCGGGAGAACCTGTGCCGCACCCGCACCTCCGTCGCCCCGGACGGGCGGATCCTCGGGCTCGAACTCGATCTCACCGAGGATTTCGGCGCCTACTGCTTCTATCCGGCCAATTATATGTCGCGCGTCGTCGCAATGATCCTGACCGGCCCTTACCTGATCGAGGACTATGCCTTCGAGGTGAAGATAGCGCTCACGAACAAATGCGGCAACGGGCCGATGCGGGCGCCGATGGCGATCACCAGTTGGGTGATGGATGGGACAATCGACGCCATTGCCCGCCAGTTGGACCTTGATCCGCTGGAGGTGCGGCGAGTCAATATGCTGCGGTCCGACGATCTGCCCTATCGCATGGCGACCGGTGAAGTGCTGGAAGACATCACGCCGGCGGAGACGCTCGAAAGCGTGGTCGAAGCTATCGACTATGAGGCTTTCCGCAAGCGCCAGCAGGCCCTGCGCGCCGAAGGGCGGTATATCGGGCTCGGGCTTTGTACCGTGGTGGAATCCACGACCTATGGATCGGCTTTCTACAAGTCGACCGGCATTGCCGGCTCGGGGCACGAGGCGGCATGGGTACGGATCGAGCCGAGCGGGGTGGTCAATGCTTCGGTCGGGCTCGGTGCGACGGGACAGGGCTATGAGACGGCGATGTCTCAGGCCGTGGCCGAGGGTCTTGGGGTGGACCCGTCCTGCGTCAGGATCCAGATCGGCAATACCGATGTGGCCCCCTATGGCATGGGAAGCCGCGGCGCGCGCGGCGCTACGGCGGGTGGCGGCTCGCTGTATCTCTGCGCGCGGAAGGCCCGCGAACAGGTGTTACGAATCGCCGCCCACAAGCTTGGTCTCAATTCAGCGCAGGAGATGCGCCTGCTCGACGGGCAGGTCGAGCGCCTGATCAACGGCGAGTGGAACGCGACCGGGCTGTCGCTCGCCGATATCGCCAGGACCGCCTATCTCGATCCCACGACCTTGCCCGAAGGGGTGGCGCCGGGGCTCGATTTCTCGCTGACCTATGACCCGCCGCCGATGACTTATTCCAATTCGTCCCATGCCTGCGAAGTGGAGGTCGATATCGCCACCGGCGCGCTCAGCATCGCCCGCTACGTGGTTTCGGAGGATTGCGGCACCGTCATCAATCCGATCGTCGTGCGCGGCCAGCAACAAGGCGCGATCGCCATGGGCCTGAGTGGTGCGCTGCTGGAGGAGGTCGTCTACGACGAGAACGGGCAGAACCTGTCGGCGACATTCGCGGAATATCTCGTGGCCACGGCCTGCGAAACGCCGAATTTCGAGATCCTGCACCATCACACGCCGAACAAGCGCACGCCCGCCGGCATCAAGGGCATGGCCGAGGGCGGCGTGATGGGAGCGATCGGTGCGGTGATCAACGCCGTCAATGACGCGCTGGCTCCCTTTGGCGTGGTGGCGGATCGCCAGCCGCTTTCTCCCCAATATCTGCGGTCGTTGCTGCGCGAGCACAACTGCACGGCCCCGCAAGAAGAACAGGAACGGATATGAGCATTATGAGCGGCAGGAAAAAGATCGGCTTCATCGGGCTGGGGATCATGGGACGCGGCATGGCCGGCCATATCCTCGACGGCGGCCATGAATTGCATGTCTACAACCGCACCCGGAGCAAGGCGGACGAACTGGTCGCCCGGGGTGCCATCTGGCACGATACGGCGGGCGACCTCGCGGCGGTATCCGACGTTGTAATCACGATCGTCGGCTATCCGAAGGACGTCGAGGAAACCTATCTCGGCGCGGACGGCATCGTGGAGCGGGCAAAATCCGGCACGATCCTCATCGATATGACGACCTCGAGCCCGACCCTTGCCGGCACGATTGCCGCCAAGGCGATGGAAAAAGGCGTCGCCGTGCTCGACGCGCCGGTTTCCGGCGGCGATGTCGGAGCAAGGGCTGCCAAGCTGTCGATCATGGTTGGCGGAGATGAAGAGACGTTCAAGGCCGCGCTGCCGCTGTTCCAACTCATGGGCGAGAACATTGTCCACCATGGCGGTCCGGGTGCAGGGCAGCACGTCAAGATGTGCAACCAGATCGCCATCGCCGCGACCATGCTCGCCGTCAGTGAAAGCCTTGCCTACGCAAAAGCTTCCGGGCTTGACGCGAAACGCGTCCTGTCGTCGATCGGCACCGGGGCGGCATCGAGCTTCCTGCTCAACAATCTCGGCCCGAAAATGCTCGATGATGACTATGCGCCGGGTTTCTATGTCCACCACTTCATCAAGGACATGTCGATCGCCATTGCCGAAGCCGAGCGCATGAAGCTCGACCTGCCGGCGCTGGCGCTGGCCAAGCGGCTTTATGAAAAGCTGGCGGCGGGCGGATTTGGCGAAGAGGGAACCCAAGCGATCTTCAGGGTTTACGGAAACTAGACCGGCAACGGGGAAGACGGCAATGGAATTTACTGGCGAACACTTGGTCCCAGCCCCCATCGACAAGGTCTGGTCGGGGCTCAACGACCCGGAAGTCCTCAGGCGCAGCATTCCAGGCTGCACTGAGATGCTGCAGACCGGAGAGAGTGAATTCACAGCCTCCGTGGTTGTGAAGGTGGGCCCGGTTTCCGCCACCTTCAAAGGCAAGGTGGAGTTGAGCGAGCTCAATCCGCCGCACGGCTACACCCTGTCAGGGCGGGGACAGGGCGGCCCAGCTGGCTTTGCCAAGGGCTCGGCGAGGATCCGCCTGACGCCGGAAGGCGAAGGCACACGGCTGGCCTATGTCGCCGATGTCGATATTGGCGGCAAGCTCGCAAGCGTTGGCGGGCGACTGATCCAGAGCGTTGCCAGGAAGAACGCCGACGATTTCTTCTCGGCCTTTTCCAACGTGGTGACCGGCGGGGCGATCCCGGCTGAGGCACAACAGCCAGGCGCCGGCGCTCCGACTACCCGGGGGAGCGGCATACCAGTGGCCGGAGGCGGACATATTGCGCTGATCGATCGGGTCGCGTGGCTGCTCGTCGGAACGGCGCTGGGCGTGGCTGGCACACTGTTGTTTGGAGCATAGCGATGAACGTTTCCGACACTGTCAAGGCGCTTGAACCGCGGCTGATCGAATGGCGTCACGACCTGCATGCCAATCCGGAAACGGCGTTCGAGGAGCACCGTACCGCGGCCTTTGTCGCCCGCGAGTTGCGGGCCGCCGGTCTCGAGGTTCATGAAGGTATCGGCAGAACCGGCGTCGTTGCCGTACTGCGCAATGGCGATGGACCTTCGGTCGGCCTGCGCGCCGATATGGACGCCCTCGATATAACCGAGACGACGGGTGTGCCTTATGCGTCGACGACGCCCGGCAAGATGCACGCCTGCGGCCATGACGGCCATACAGCCATGCTTTTGGGCGCGGCCTGCCATATGGCGGTCAATCCACCGAGCCGTGGCACCGTGGTCTTCATTTTCCAGCCGGCCGAGGAAAACGAGGGTGGTGCCCGGGTGATGGTGGAGGATGGCCTGTTCGATCGCTTCCCTGTCGACTGCGTTTTCGGCATGCACAACTGGCCGGGCCTGCCGGTCGGGCAGTTCGCCCTGCACGGCGGCGCCATGATGGCGGCACAGGATAATTTCGAGCTGAAGATCATCGGCAAGGGATCCCATGCCGGCATGCCGCATCAGGGCATCGATCCGATCCTGGTGGCCGGACAGATCAACACGGCCTGGCAGGCGATCGTCAGCCGCACATTGAGCCCGGCCGACGCAGGGGTGATCAGCATCACGCAGATTCACGCCGGCGACACTTGGAATATCATCCCCGAGAGCGTGCTGATCAGGGGCACTGCGCGGTCTCTGTCGCCCGACGTTCGCGATCGCCTGGAGGCCGAGATGGAGCACCGGGCAAGGCTGGTTGCCGAAACCTTCGGCGCCCGGGCGGAACTCGACTATCAGCGGCGTTACCCGGCCACCATCAACACGCAGCCGGAAACCGACATTGCGCGTGCCGCGGCCGAAGCGGTGGTCGGCGAGGACGCCATTCGCCAGGACATGCCGGCAAGCATGGGAGCGGAGGATTTTTCCTTCATGCTGGAAAAAATCCCGGGCGCCTACATCTGGATGGGCAATGGCAGCGCCGAAGGCGGCCGCAACCTGCACAACCCGAACTACGATTTCAACGACGAGGCGCTTACCGTCGGCGTGCAATACTGGATCGAAGTGGCGCGCCGGGCGTTGACGAGAAACAGCACGACCAGAGACTGATCCTGGTGCCACATCCGGTTCCACAGGCTGCTGAAAGGGTGGCCGAAGCCATTTTTTGGCCGGACACGGCTAAGCGGCGGGTGCAGCGAACGGCCGGAAAGTCGATTGGTCAATGATGTTGTTGAGAATTGGCCTGCAGGATCTCGATCAGACAGAACCATCGCTGCTATCGCGGTGGGCAGCAGATGTTCTGCAGTCAGGCCAGGTCAGCCCCCTCTTGCCGATGACGATAGAAAGGCACCGTGTACAAAATCATGCCTTTCGGATGATGACTGCTTTTGTAATCGACGATGATCGGCGAACTCAACCTGCCCTGCTCGTCGTCGGCCTAGATCCACGGTATGAGCGTCACGTTCGCAAATGTGGTGAAAGGTCTGTGACAGAACGGAAAATTGCGACAAGGCCGGTTGTTGTCATTGCCTCGGCATAGAAGTGTCGTCGTGATGAAAGATCTTGACGATCTGCAGGCCGATGTCTTCCGGGCTCATCTGCCCCTGCCGATACCAGCTGCTGACATTGTTGAGCAGCGTTAATAGCAACAGACGATAGACGCCCCTGTTGAGCGACGGGTCGAGCGGCAGGTCGGCGATCAGTTCTCGGAATATGCGCTCGAAGGCATCGCGCTTTGCCACCAGCCGGGCGCGGATCTCCGGTGGCGCCGAGGCGAAGTCGTTCATCAGCGGCATGGTCAGCGAGTGCGGATCGAGTTGGATTTCCAGCATGGTGATGCATGCCGCTTCCAGGCGTTTCCACGGGTCGGTGATACCCGCGACAGCGGCCCGAATACGGTCTTCGGCAACCTGCAAGGCAATATCATGGATGCGCACGAACAGCGCTTCCTTGGATTTGATATAGTGATAAAGCGAACCGCCAAGCAGCCCGACCTTCTCGCCGATGTCCCGCACAGACGTCGCCGCATAGCCGCGTTCGGCAAAGAGCGATGCCGCCGCCTCGAGGATATCGCGATGCCGTTCGCTCAAATCGCTGTTCGCAAGCGCACCCGCAAAGCGCTCATTCGTTTGGTCGTTTTTTTTGTCCGCGTCTTTTTGCGTCATCGAAGCTCCATTTCCGGATCTGGCTCCCGACCGGCGCCCTCCCGATACGACACCCTCCCCCGGCAATAGCCTGTTCCTCCGGTAAGGTCGAGATGGCAAAAAACGGTCTTGCAAACTGTAACAATCGTTTGGTACACGAAGACAGACAAGAGGAGGTTACAGTGAGCGAGACAACCCGCGAAGCGATGGATTTTGATATCGTCATTGTCGGCGCCGGTCCCGCCGGACTGGCGACCGCCATCCGGATCAAGCAATTGGCCGAGGAACACGGTCGGGACGTTTCTGTCGTCATTGTCGAAAAAGGCTCCGAGGTTGGCGCGCACATCCTCTCCGGTGCGGTCATCGATCCTTCGGGTCTTGACCGACTTCTGCCGGACTGGCGGACCGATGCTGACCGCCCGCTGAAGACCGAGGTTTCCGACGACCGTTTCTATTTCCTCGGGCCGGCGGGGTGCCTGCGGCTGCCGAACGCCTTCATGCCGCCGTTGATGAGCAATCACGGCAACTTCATCGGTTCGCTTGGCAATGTCACCCGCTATCTCGCGGCACGCGCCGAAGCTCTCGGCGTCGAAATCTATCCGGGGTTCGCCGCGACCGAAGTTCTCTATGACGACAACGGCGCCGTCGCCGGCATCGCCACCGGCGACATGGGTATCGGACGCGACGGCAAGCCGAAGGACGATTATACGCCCGGTATGGAATTGCGGGCGAAATATACGATTTTCGCCGAGGGCGCGCGCGGCAGTCTGACCAAGCAGCTTCTGGCCCGTTTCGACCTGATGGAAGGCCGCTCACCGCAGAAATTCGGCATCGGCATCAAGGAACTCTGGCAGGTCAATCCGGAGAAGTTCCGGCCGGGCCTCGTCCAGCATTCCTTTGGCTGGCCGCTCGGCCTGAAGACCGGCGGCGGCTCCTTCCTTTATCATTTCGAAGACAATCTCGTGACTGTCGGCTTCGTGCTGCATCTCGACTACGATAACCCGACGCTCTCCCCCTTCGAGGAGTTCCAGCGTTTCAAGACACATCCGTTGATCCGCGAAACCTTCGAGGGCGGCAAGCGCATCGCCTATGGCGCCCGCGCCCTGACCGAAGGCGGCTGGCAATCCGTGCCGAAACTGGCTTTTCCGGGCGGCGCGCTGGTCGGTTGCGCCGCAGGTTTTATGAACGTGCCCCGCATCAAGGGCAATCACAACGCCATGCATTCCGGCATCCAGGCGGCCGAAGCCGCCTTCGCCGCCCTTTCGGAGGATCGTGCCGCCGATACTTTGATCGCCTACGAAACGGGCTGGCGCTCGTCGGTCATCGGCCGAGATCTGAAGCCGGTGCGCAACGTCAAGCCGCTCTGGTCGCGCTTCGGCACGGCGATCGGCGTTGGTCTCGGCGGAATCGACATGTGGCTGCAAACGCTGACCGGCGTCTCACCCTTCGGCACGCTCCGTCACAAGAAAGCCGATTTCGAAAGCCTGAAGCCGATTTCGGAGGTCACCCCGATCCGTTATCCCAAGCCGGACGGTGTCCTGACCTTCGACCGGCTGTCCTCCGTGTTCCTGTCGAACACGAACCACGTTGAGGATCAGCCGGTTCATTTGCGCCTCACCGATCCGTCTATTCCGATCGGCAAGAACCTGCCCCTCTACGGCGAACCCGCCCGGCTTTACTGTCCGGCCGGCGTCTACGAGGTGGTCTATGACGACGAGGAAAACCAGGCCTCGCCGCGCTTCGTCATCAACGCGCAGAACTGTGTCCACTGCAAGACCTGCGACATCAAGGACCCCGCGCAGAACATCACCTGGGTCCCGCCCGAAGGGGGCGGCGGACCGAACTATCCGAACATGTGACAACCATCGTCGCCGAAAGGAAACCCGAATGAGCACGGCCTATATCGTCGATTACCTCAGAAGCCCCTTTGCCCCCGCCTATCGTGGCGCCCTGGCCGGTACCCGGCCCGATGACCTGATCGCCGGCGTCATCAAGGCGCTCGTCGACCGGTCCGGCATAGATCCGGCTGAAATCGAGGACGTGAACCTCGGCTGCGCCTTCCCTGAGGGCGAGCACGGCCTCAACATTGCCCGCTGCGCCGCCCTCATCGCCGGCCTGCCCCAATCGGTCGGCGGTTCCACCGTCAACCGCTGGTGCGGTTCCTCCATGCAGGCGATCCAGATGGCCGCCGGCGCGATCGCCATGGGCGCGGGCGACGTTTTCGTCGCCGGTGGCGTCGAATCCATGAGCCGCGTGCCGATGATGGGCTTCAACCCCATGCCCAATCCCGATTGGAGCGCCGACCAGCGCACCGCTTTCCTCAACATGGGCCTGACGGCGGAAAACCTCGCCGACCGGTACAATATCTCGCGTGAGGAGCAGGACGCCTATTCGCTCGAAAGCCAGCGCAAAACGCTTGCCGCCCGCGCTGATGGCCGTCTCGCCGCCGAGATCATCACTGTTGGCAACGCAACCGCCGACGGCTGCCCGCGCGAAACCGATGAAGCAAAGCTCGCCGGCCTTAAGACCGCCTTCAAGGCCGGAGGCTCCGTCACCGCCGGCAATTCCTCGCCGCTCACCGATGGCGCCTCGGCGACGCTGGTCTGCTCCGAGGCCTTCGTCAAGAAGCACAACTTGCAGCCGCTTGCCCGCGTCGCCGGTTACGCGATCGCCGGCTGCGCACCCGAGATCATGGGCATCGGCCCGGTCGAGGCGACCCGCAAGGCGCTTTCGCGCGCGGGTATCAAGAATACCGATCTCGACGTGATCGAGATGAACGAGGCCTTCGCTGTCCAGGTTCTGGCCTGCTGCAGGGATCTCGACATCGACCCGGCGAGCCTCAACCGCGACGGCGGCGCGATCGCGCTCGGCCATCCGCTCGGCGCCACCGGCGCCCGCCTCGCCGGCAAGGCGTCCACTCTTCTGAAGCGTGACGGTGGCCGCTATGGCCTCGCCACCCAGTGCATCGGCGGCGGTCAGGGTATCGCCATGGTCGTGGAGGCCGCATAACATGACGACGATCACCAAGGCAGCAGTCATCGGCGCCGGTGTCATGGGCTCCGGTATCGCCGCCCATCTTGCCAATGCCGGCGTCGAAGTCGTCCTGCTCGACATCGAGAAGAAATTCGCCGACGGCGGCGTCGCCCGCCAGCTGAAGGCCAACGGCTTCATGGACAAGAGCTTCGCCGGCCGGATCACCACCGGATCGACCGGCGACGACATGGGCCTGCTCGCCGATGCCGACTGGATCGTCGAGGCGGTCGCCGAACGGCTCGACATCAAGCAGAACCTCTACAAGGCCATCGACGCTGTTCGTAAACCCGGATCGATCGTCTCGTCCAATACATCGACCATCCCGCTCGCCGCCCTCACGGACAGCCTGCCGGAGAGCTTCGTCGCCGATTTCCTCATCACCCATTTCTTCAACCCGCCGCGCATCATGCGGCTTCTGGAGCTCGTCTCCGGGCCGAAGACCAATCCGGAAGTGACGGCAAAGATCCATGACTTCGCCGATCGCAGTCTCGGCAAGACGGTCGTCGTTTGCAAGGACACCCCCGGCTTCATCGGCAACCGCATCGGCAATTACTGGATGGTCGTCGCCCAGAACGAGGCGATCGACATGGGCCTCGACGTCGAGGAAGCCGACGCCATCATTGGCAAGCCCTTCGGCATCCCTTCGACCGGCATTTTCGGCCTGCTCGACCTCGTTGGCATCGACCTGATGCCGACCATCCTGCGCAGTCTGCAAAACGCCCTGCCGAAGACCGACGCGATCCACGATTACGACGCCGAACCGGCGCTGATCGCCAGGATGATCGCGGAAAACCGCCTCGGCCGCAAAAGCGGCGCCGGCTTCGTCCGTCTCTCCGCCGACCGCAAGACCCGTGACATCACGGACCTGAAGACCGGCGATTACCGGCCGATGAAGAAGGTCGAGTCCGAAAGCCTGGACGCCGCCAAGGGTGACGCGCGGACCTTGATGGAGCATTCCAGCCTCGGCGGGCGCTACGCCTCCGTCGTCATGGAAAAGTCGCTCGCCTATGCTGCCGCCCTCGTTCCGGAAATCGCCGACGGCCCCGACGCGGTGGATGACGCCATGCGCACCGGCTATGGCTGGAAGCAGGGGCCGTTCGAACTGATCGACCGCCTCGGCGCCAGCTGGCTGGTGGACCGGCTTAAGGCTCGTGGCCTGGCCGTGCCCGCCTATCTGGCACTCGCCGCCGAAAAGGGCGGGTTCTACAGCGTCGTCGACGGCAAGCTGAGCTGCATGCTGCCGGACGGCTCCGTCCGCCCGGTCATGCGCGGCGAGGGCGTCATCACCATCGCCGACCTGAAGCTCGCGACCAGGCCGGTGGCCGATTACGGCTGTGCAGCGCTCTGGGATCTCGGCGACGGCGTTGCCTGCCTGGAATTCCGCACCAAGATGAACACCTTCTCCGAAGCCCTGCTGGACGCGATCAATGCAGCACTCGGCGAAGTGGCCAAGAGTTTCAAGGCTCTGGTGATCGGCTCCGACGCAGCCGTCTATAGCGCCGGCGCCGACCTCCGTGTCTTCCTCGATACCGTCGAGAAGGGCGGTTCGGAAGCGCTCGGCAAGTTTATCGACAAAGGCCACCAGACTTTCAAGGCGGTCAAATACGCCCCCTTCCCCGTGGTCGGCGCTCCGTCCGGCCTCGCCTTCGGCGGCGGCTGCGAAATCCTGCTGCATTGCGATGCGATCCAGGCCCATGCCGAACTCTCGATCGGCCTCGTCGAAACCCGCATCGGCGTCGTGCCGGGCTGGGGCGGCTGCAAGGAAATGCTGATCCGCCAATATGGCCTCGCCGGTGCCACCAGAGGTCCGGTCGCTCCTGCCATCGCCACCTTCAATCTGATCGCGCCCGCCAGGGTCTCGGGCAGCGCCTTCGAGGCGCAAAGCCTCGGCTTCCTGCGCCCGGCCGACGGCGTCACCATGAACCGCGACCGTCTTCTGGCCGATGCCAAACGGAAAGCGTTGTCGTTGGTCGACGGTTATGTCGCGCCCGAACCGCCGCAACTGGCTCTTTCGGGTCCGTCGGGCGCCTCGGCGATGCGCAACATCATCGAGGGCGAGGCCCTCGCTGGTCGCGCCACCGCTCATGACAAGGTCGTCGGCGAAGCGCTGATCACCGTTTTGAGCGGCGGCCCGAAGGCCGATCCGCTGAAGCCGACGACCGAGGACGAGATTCTCGCGCTCGAACGCCAGGCCTTCATCACCCTTTTTGAGACGCCGGCAACCGTGGATCGGGTGAAGCACATGCTCGCCACCGGCAAGCCGCTGCGCAACTGATAGCGAAGGAAAAACGACAAATGGCATCCTACAATCCCCCGATCGACGACATCGCTTTCCTCCTTAACGAGGTGCTGGATTTCGATGGGCAGGTGCAGACGCTTCCCGGCTACGAGGAGGTCAACGCCGAACTTGCGGTTTCCGTTCTCGAAGAGGCCGGCAAGTTCTGCGCCGGCGAGTTGGAACCCCTGAACCGCCCGGCCGATGAGGAGGGCTGCAAGCTCGAAAACGGCGTCGTCTCGACACCGAAGGGCATCGCCGACGCCTACAAAGCCTTCGTCGCGGCCGGTTGGGGCGGGCTTTCCGGCTCGCCTGAATTCGACGGCCAGGGTCTGCCGCGCGTAACGCAGATCCTGCTCGACGAAATGCTCTCCTCCGCCAATCTCTCCTTCGGTCTCTTCCCTGGCCTGACGCGTGGCGCCGTGGAAGCGATCGAGCATCACGCCAGCGAGGAACTGAAGGCGAAATACCTGCCGAAGATGATTTCCGGCGAATGGACCGGCGCCATGGCGCTGACCGAATCCTCCGCCGGTACCGATCTTGGCCTGCTGTCGACCCGCGCCGAGCCCGTCGGTGACGGCTCCTACAAGATCAAGGGCACCAAGATCTTCATCTCCTCCGGTGACCAGGACTTCGGCGGCAACATCATCCATCTGGTGCTCGCGCGCCTGCCCGACGCGCCGAAGGGCGTGAAGGGCATCAGCCTGTTCCTGTCGCCGAAATTCCTCGTCAACGAGGACGGCTCGCTCGGCGAACGCAACGGCATGTCCGTCGGCTCGCTGGAGCACAAGATGGGCATTCACGGTCAGCCGACCTGCGTCATGAACTATGATGGTGCCATCGGCTGGCTGGTCGGTGAGCCCGGCCGCGGACTGAATGCCATGTTCACCATGATGAACGCCGAGCGTCTTTTCGTCGGCATCCAGGGCCTCGGCATCGCCGAGGCGGCCAATCAGAAAGCCGCCAACTACGCCCGCGAACGCCTGCAGGGCCGCTCCCTCGACGGCAGCCGTGGTCCGGTTCCGATCATCGAGCACCCGGACGTCCGCAAGATGCTGCTGACGGGCCGCGCCTTCATCGAGCCCGCCCGCGCCCTTGCCATCTGGACCGCAATGCAGATGGACATCGCGACCCGCCACCCCGATGCCGAGGCACGCAAGCGCGCCGATGGCTTCGTGGCCCTGCTCACCCCCGTCGTGAAGGCTGCCTTCACCGATTTCGGTTTTGAAACCGCCGTCATCTCTCAGCAGGTCTTCGGCGGCCACGGCTACATCCGCGAATGGGGCATGGAGCAGTTCGTCCGCGATGCCCGCATCACCCAGATCTATGAAGGCACGAACGGCGTGCAGGCGATGGATCTGGTCGGCCGCAAGCTGCCGCTGGAGAATGGCGATCTCGCCAACCGCTTCTTCGACCTCATAAAGCAGGACCTGCAGGCGGCATCGCTCGTCCCCGCCGCCGAGAAAATCACGGCCGCCACGGCGGCGGCGCTCGACCGCCTGGAGCGCTCGACGCGTTCCATTCTCACCGGGCAGAGCGATCCCACCGCCGCCGGCGCCGCCGCGACCGACTACCTGCGCCTCTTCGCACTCACCGCCTTCGGCTGGATGTGGGCCAAGATGGCAGCCAAGGCGACGGACGCGGATACACCGCTGAAGGTGCGCAAGCTTGCGGTCGCGGGTTTCTTCGCCGATCGCATGCTGCCGCAGACCCTCGGTCTGGAGGCAATGATCGCCAACGGCGGCGCATCCATTATTGCCCTGAACCCAGACCTTTTCTGAATCGGATACTCCAAGGGAGGAAGTAACATGCTCGGAATGATGATGGATTCACCGCTGCTGGTGTCGACGATCCTGCGTCACGCGGCGACCTATCACGGCAAGACCGAAATCGTCTCGAAGACGGTCGAGGGGCCGATCCACCGCTATACCTACACGGACCTCTCGAAGCGCAGCCAGAAGCTCGCCAATGCCTTGAAGCGATTGGGTCTCGAATTTGGCGATCGCGTGGGGACGCTGGCCTGGAACGGCTATCGCCACCTGGAACTCTATTATGGCGTGTCCGGTTCTGGTCTTGTCTGCCACACGATCAACCCTCGTCTGTTCAAGGAGCAAATCGGCTATATCGTCGAACATGCTGGCGACAGTGTGATCTTCTCCGACCTGACCTTCCTCCCGCTTCTCGAAGGCATCGCCGACCGTCTGACGGGCATGAAGGCGATCGTCGTCATGACCGACGAGGCCCATATGCCCACGTCGGAGGTGCTGCCGAACCTGACCTGCTACGAGACGCTGATCGCAGGCGAGTCCGACGAGTTCGATTGGCCCGTCTTCGATGAAAACACCGCTTCCGGTCTGTGCTACACCTCCGGCACCACCGGCGATCCGAAGGGCGTCCTCTACAGCCATCGCTCCAGCGTGCTCCATGCCATGTCGAGCAGCATGCCCGACGTGCTCGGCCTGTCCGCCAACGACGTGCTTTCGCCGATCGTGCCGATGTTCCACGTCAATGCCTGGGGTGTGCCGTTCTCCGGCCCGATGGCCGGCGCCAAGCTTGTCCTGCCGGGCCCGAACCTCGATGGCGCCAGTCTCCACGCCCTGTTTGAGGCCGAAGGCGTGACCGTCACCGCCGGTGTCCCCACCGTCTGGCTCGGATTGCTCGACTGGATGGATGCGCACGGACAGCACTTCACCAGCCTCAAGCGCGTCGCCATCGGCGGTTCGGCCTCCCCGCCGATCATGATCAGCCGTTTCCATAACATGGGCGTCATGGTTCGCCATGCCTGGGGCATGACCGAAACGAGCCCTATCGGACTTGCCGCCTGCCTGATGCCGAAGCATGCCTCGATCTCCGCCGAACAGAGGCTGATGCTGGAAGCCAAGCAGGGGCGCCCGGTTTACGGCATGGAATTCCGGGTCGATGGCGCAGACGGCAAGCCGATCGCCCGCGACGGCAAGGCCTTTGGAGCGATGATGGTGCGCGGCCCCTGGGTCGCGGCCGGATATTACAACACGCCGGAGAGCCCCGCCCATGAGGTCCCCGGCTGGTTCAACACGGGCGACGTCGTCACCATGGACGAGGACGGCTTCGTGCAGATCGTCGACCGCACCAAGGACGTGGTGAAATCGGGCGGCGAGTGGATCAGCTCGATTGAGTTGGAGAACATCGCCCAGGCTCATCCGGCGATCAAGGAGGCTGCTGTCGTCGCCAAGCCCGATCAGCGTTGGGGCGAGCGTCCAGTTCTCGTCGTCATCCTCAAGCCCGGCGCAGCCTTCAGCCGCCACGACATGATCGAGCACTATGCCGGCAAGATCTCGAAATGGAGCATTCCCGACGATGTCATCGTCGTTGACGAACTGCCCCACACGGCAACCGGCAAGCTGCTGAAAACCGCGATCCGCGACATCGTTCTCAAGGAATATGCCAGCGTCACGCCCGACGACAGCATCATCGGCTAGGGAACGGCATGATGGAGAAAGCGATCGCACTCTATCTCGAGGACATCGAAGTCGGCCAGACTTTCGAAAGTTCGTCTCATGTCCTGACGATTGAGGAAATCAAGGAATTTGCGGGCCGCTATGACCCGCAATTCTTCCATCTCGACGAGGAACTGGCGGTGGAGAGCCTGTTCGGCGGGCTTGCCGCCAGTGGCTGGCACACGGCCGCCACGACCATGCGGCTTCTCGTTCAAAGCGTGCCCTTCGCGCGGGGGCTGGTCGGCGCCGGCGGCGAGATTTCCTGGCCGCGCGCCACCCGCCCCGGCGACGCGATCCGCCTGCGCAGCGAAGTCACCGCTGTGACCCCGTCCCGGTCCCGCCCGGAACGCGGCATGGTCACGCTGCGTTGCGAGACCGTCAATCAGGATGGTGAACTCGTGCAGGTCTTCAGTCCGAAAATCGTCGCTTGGAGCAAAGAGGGTTCTGACGCGAATTTCGCGGTTGGTTCACCGTCCGCAGCGGTATTGCGCCGATCCAACGAGGGATGAGGCACCGGGCATGCCGCAAACACTTTTGCGGACCTCGCAGACGTCGATAATGTCGACGCCTGCGGCGGCCCTTGCTCATGGCAGTGTGGGATTGGCCTGATTGCCAACGTCCGCCATCTTCCACCGCAGCCCGATGACCACTGTCGAACACCGCAAGCTGCGAAAGGCTGATATGAACAGGCCCCATCACGCCTGAGCCGCGCCCTACTCGACTCAAGGTGACGCTGCCATTTCGATGCGGTAGGTTTGCGATAAGTCAAATTGCGACATTGGTGTTCGCGCTACAAACCAGCAAGGGTTTTGGTCTGTGGGGGAAGGAAGGTTGTTGGCATGTCTCGTCTGAAAGCGGTATTTTGGGGCTATCTCGCCCTGCTGACAATTCTATGGCTGGCGGCTTCACCGGATGTTTTTCAGCCGCAAACCTTCATTACGCTGCGTAACGCCTTCATCCAGTATAGCGGCGTTCTGGCATTCGGGTGCATGACGCTGGCGATCATACTCGCCCTGCGGTCTCCGTTGGTGGAGCCGTGGTTAGGGGGCGTCGACAAGATGTACCGCCTGCACAAATGGGCAGGCATCGGCGCTCTGGTGCTTTCGCTCGTGCACTGGATCTGGACCCAGCTCCCCAAATGGGCCGTAAGCTTGGGCCTTATGGCGCAGAGAACGCGCGGCGAGCGTCCCCAGATCGAAGATCCGGTACAGGCTTTCCTGATGAGTATGCGCGGTACCGCGGAAGGGCTCGGAGAATGGGCCTTCTATCTGTCCGTGCTGCTGATCTCAATCGCGCTGATCGAGAAGATCCCCTATCGGTGGTTCTATCAGATCCACCGCCTGTTCCCGGTTCTTTATCTCATCCTGGCCTTCCATACCATCGTCTTGCTGGACTTCAGCGACTGGCTAACGCCGCTTGGCGCGGTGACGGTCATCATGGTCGCTGCCGGCAGCTATGCCGCGATCGTCTCGCTGTTTCGCCGGATCGGCGCGCGCCGCCGTGTCGATGGTACGATAGCAAGCATGCAGCACTATCCCGGCGTGCGTTCGCTCGAGACGGCAATCACCATGGAAACTGGCTGGAGAGGACATAAGCCCGGCCAGTTCGCCTTCGTCGTTTCCGACCCTCGGGAGGGCGCGCATCCATATACGATTGCCTCCGCCTGGGATGCGAAAGACCCGAAGATCTCCTTCGTCACCAAGGAACTCGGAGACCATACGACTGGCCTGGTGCAGAAACTCAAGATCGGGCAGAGAGTGCGGATCGAAGGGCCCTACGGCTGTTTCACCTTCGACGACGACTGTTCACGGCAAATCTGGATCGGCGGCGGCATCGGCATCACGCCGTTTATCGCGCGGATGAAATATCTGGCGCAGCATCCGCAGGACGCACGCAAGATAGAGATCGACCTCTTCCACAGCACCAGGGACGAAGATTCGGAAGCGCTGCGGAAGCTGGCGGAGGATGCCAAAGCTTCAAATGTGCGCTTCCATGTCCTGATCGAGAGCAAGCATGGGCGCCTGACCGCCGACCGGATTCGCGAAGCCGTGCCCGATTGGCAGGAAGCAAGCATATGGTTCTGCGGCCCTCCCGGCTTCGGTGACGCCTTGCGGGCCGATTTTGCGGCCAAGGGCATGAACGTCAAACAGCGTTTCCACCAGGAACTCTTTCAGATGCGCTGATGGCGGTGCCAACGCAACGATTGTCGAGAGAGGTCCTGGAAGACCGGGGTTGGCTCTGCCGCGCTGATCCAACGCCTCGTCGCCACTGATTGCCAGCCGACGTAATCACCCACCACCCACGGCGGCTGGCTCTATTTCCGTGTTCCTCTCGGTCTCTGAATGGCTGGGATCATGCACCTCCCCTCACGATCAAATCTCCACGAGCCTTTTAGCCGGGCTTTGATAGAGGGCGTCGAGTGATGCCCTGTCGGCCATCACCACGTTATCCGAACATCGTCTGCGGGATCAAAAGCGCGATGGACGGAAACAGGATCAGCAGCGCGACCGCCGCCAGCATGGCCAGCAGAAACGGAAAGACGCCGCGGAAGATGTCGATCAGCGCCACATCCCGAGCCACGGATTTCACAATGAAGACATTGATCCCGACCGGTGGGGTGATCAATCCCATCTCCAGTGTCAGCACGACCACAACGCCGAACCAGATCGGATCGAAGCCAAGGCTGACGATCACCGGAAAAAAGATCGGCATGGTCAGCACCAGCATGGCGAAACCTTCAAGGAAACAGCCGAGCACCAGATAGCTGAGCAGGATCAGCATCAGGACCCCATAGCGGCCGATATCAAGACCGGTCAGAAAATCGCCCACCGCCGCGGGGATATGGCTCAGCGCCAGAAAAGGTCCCATAACGGAGGCGGCGATCAGGATCAGCAACACGGTTGAGGATGTCGCGACCGTATCCATGACCGCACTGGCCAGTTTGGACACGGTCATTTCCCCGAGCGTGAAACCGAACAGCACGGAAAGCCCGGCGCCGACGGCTGCGGCTTCCACCGGCGAGAACACGCCGAGATAGATACCGCCGATGGTCAGAATGACGATGAGGGTGATGGGGGCCGCACCGATGGTCGCCTGCCACTTCTGCCGCCAGGTCGTGCGCTCGCCGGCGGGCGCGTCGGCGGGGCGAAAGATGGCAATGAGCCAGATCGTGAGCACAAACAGTGCCACCAGCATGATGCCCGGAAGAATGCCCGCCATGAACAGCCTGCCGATGGATTCGCGTGTCAGGATGGCATAGATCACGAAACCCGTGGAAGGCGGGATCAGAATGCCGAGCGTTCCGCCTGCCGCCACCGCTCCGGTGGAAAGACGGTGCGAATAGCCGAAACGGTTCATCTGCGACAGCGACACCCGCCCCATGGTCAGCGCGGAGGCCACGGAAGACCCCGAGAGCGCCGCAAAGCCCGCGCAGCCGAGGATCGTCGCCGAGGCCAGTCCGCCGCGGATCGAGCCGATCCAGGCATAGGCGCTGTCATAGAGCTTGCGGCTCATGCCGGATTCGGTGGCGACATTGCCCATCAGAATGAACATGGGAATAATGATCAGTTCCGCCGAACTGGCAACTGAAAAGCTCTCGCTCGCCAGCAGGCTCAGTGCCGAGGGGAGATCATTGAGGATAGCCATGCCGCCAAGGCCGACGAGAAACATGGCGAAGGCCACCGGCACCCTGAGCGCCAGAAGCACGAACAGGACCGCCAGCCCGGCAACACCGATACCGACGCCGCTCATTTTGCCCCCTTCGCGCCGAAGACGCGGTCAAGAACCCGCTCCACCAGACAGAGCGCGGTGGCCCATGCCAGAATCGAGGTGATCTGTTCAAATGGCCCGCGTGGCAGGTTGAGGAGATTGGTGGACATGTTCAAGAGCGCCGACATTTCCGCCGCCGCCCACATATTCCAGCCGATCAGCGCGAAAACGACAGCCCCGATCATATAACCGGCTGCGGTCAGAACCCGGTTCAGCCCGGGCGAAAAGACCTGTTCGAGTATATCGACCTGAATATGTCCACCGTTGCGGTCGGCATAGGCCATGCCGCCGAATACAACGATGACGGCCGCCATCTGCACCAGGTCGCGGGCGCCATAAAATGGTGAGCCGAAATAGCGGCCGATGACATCGATCAGAATGACAGCGGTGATGAACAGCAGCGAAATGCCCGCCAGGATGGCTGCGGCGCCGGCCAGAAGGTCGGCGCCTTTTGCGAAGAACCGCAGCATCGTCATTGGGCGGCCGTGGTCATTGCGCTCAGGACTTTGCTTGCCGGCAGGCCCTTGGCGTCGAGATCGGCAATCGCCTCATCGCGCACCTTGAGCGTGATCGCGTCAAATGGCGCGCTTTCCTCCGGGTTCAACGTGATGACGGTCTTGTTTGGATTGGCCTCGAGCTCAGCCAGAACCTCTTCGGCCACACGATTCCAGTTGTCCTCGCCGCTTTTTGAAAGCGCCGGCCCGGCCTCGGCCAGCACGGCCGCGCGCATATTCTCGGGCAGGCCGTTCAGCTTCTTTTCGTTCATCACCACGTAAAACGAGATATTGCCGAGCTGCGGGCCCTGCACATAGACATTGGCGATCTCGTCGAGGCGGAAATCGCGGATTGCCGAGGCCCCGGTCAGCACACCGTCAATCAGCCCGGTCTGCAGCGCGGTGTACATTTCCGTGGCCGGCATCTGCACCGGCGTTGCCCCCAGCGCCTCGATCAGCTTGCCCGCCACCTCACCGGAAACACGGATCTTAAGGCCTGCCATGTCATTGAGAGTTCTTACGGATTTCGACCCCATGATCAGCAGGTTCGGCTCGGCCGCCCAGAGCGCGATCGGTACCGTGCCCGGATATTCGCCGGTGAGATAATCGTCATAAGCGCGCCAGATGGCGTCATAGCCGGACCCTGCCTCGTCCACCACGCCCGGAAGTTCCACGATCATCGACAACGGAAATTGCGTCGAGGTGTAGCCAGGCAGACCCCAGACCAGATCGGCAACACCCTTGACAGCGCGGATATATTGCTCCGCCGGCCCCTTGCCCAGCTCACCGCCGGGATAGACATCGACGACGAGTTCGCCACCGGTCGCTTGCGAAACGGCTTTCGAGAACGGCTCGATGATCGCCGGCTGCAATGTGTGGTTCGGCGCCGCCCAATGGGCGAATTTCAGATGCTCCTCGGCCGATGCGCCGGTCGCCAGAGAAAAGGTCATGGCGGCAAGAGCGGCCATGGAGAAGAGACGTGCGTTCAAGATATCCTCCCGTTTTTCCTATACAACGCAGCGTGGAGCGCTAGACGCCGTCCCGGCGCTCCAATCTTTCAATCTCGCAGAATTTTCGTGTTCCGGCGCTTCAGGCCCGGTACCCGATGTCGATCACGGCGCGGCCCGAAACGAGCCGCGATACGCAGGCGCACATCGCCTTGTTTCCAGCCTTTTCCTCATCGCTGAAAAACACGTCACGGTGATCCACCTCACCGTCGAGCCTGTCGATACCGACTGCGCAAAGGCCGCATTCGCCCCGCCGACAGTCGGAAATCGTCTCGACGCCGGCCTCCTCAAGCGCGTCAAGCAGGGTCTTGTCCGGTGGAACGGTGACGGTGATATTCCGGTTGCGCACCTCGACTTCAAAGGTTGCCTCGGCAAACTTGCCGTTGTCGCCGAACACCTCGTAGCGCAGCCGCGAAACGGGACGGCCAGAGGCGGCCCAGACGCGCTTGACGGCTTCCAGCATGCCCAGCGGGCCACAGACATAAAGCTCGCCGTCTTCGGGCAAGTCGTCGATTTCGGCCTGAAGGTCGATGGTCTCGTCGCGCTCGGCCTCGAACACGGCAAGACGATCGCCCAGAAGCGTCTCAAGTTCGGAGAGATATGGCATCGATGCTCGGTTCAGCGCGCCATAGCACATTTTCAGTGATGTCCCATGCGCGGCAAGCGCCCGTGCCATGCCATAGATCGGCGTGATGCCGATGCCGCCAGCGAGCAGCAGGTAATGGCCGGCCCGCCAGGAAAGCTCGAACCGGTTCTCCGGAAGCGTCAGCGCCACGCCGTCGCCCGGCTTCAGGCCCCAGATGAAGTGTGAGCCTCCCCGACTTTGCGGATGCAGTTTCACCGCGATCGCCAGCTGCCCCGGCCCGGACGGGACCACGGTATAGGTGCGGATCGCCGGCTGGTCGTTGATCGTCACACGAATGTTCAGATGCGACCCGGCATCGAATTTCGGCACCTCCCCGGTAACATCGAACACCACCCGGCGCACGTCCTCGGCAATATTATCCACGCTGGCGACAGCCGCCTGCCGCCATTCACTCTGCGATCTCATCGGTTCCTCCCTTGCCGGCGGCTCCTCTCCGCAGGCCCTCAACTGTGTTGGTCCACATCGGACCGGTATCTTCCGAAACACTGGCAGCCGGGTGAAAGAACGGTTCCGTTTCTCTCATCGCGAACAATGGCACTTTCAAAGTGTCAGAGTACGACCAGCCGCAGGCCTGGGACGGTCTCCACTAGCCGCCGATCATGCTTCAGTATGCAATCAAGATTGCGACGTGCGGGCCTTGTATGCTCGCGCGCCAGCGCTTCGGCACGGGTGCCTTCGCGCGCGCCAATGGCCTCGACAATCCCGCGGTGCTGTGCCTGCGCTCCGGCAAGCGAGGCGCGAAAGGCCATCACGCTCTCGTCATCGACGAGGAACGCATTGGGAGACGCGAAGGGAAGCCTTCGCGACCGCTGCACTTCCCGTTTCATGAGATCGCTTTCCACCAGGTCCAGAAGGCCATCGTGAAAGGCATTGTTCAGGTCGGCATAGCGGTCGATATCGAGCAGGTCCGGTCCCGCGGCCACCACATCGTCCAGCTCCAGAACGATGCCCTGAAGCCGTGACAACCCGGCGGCAGTCACGCCGCGCTCGGCGGCCATGCGCACCACCATTCCCTCCAGAACGCCTCTGAGCTCAATGGCGTCTATCGCGTCCTGGACCGTAAAGCGGCGAACGGTATATCCGCCGTTTACGCCCCGTTCCAGCAAACCTTCCTGTTCAAGCCGCGACAAGGCCTCACGCAGGGGAGTGCGGGAAAGGTCAAGCTCACGCGCCAGCGGGACCTCGTAAAGACGACCGCCGGGTTCGACAGCGCCGGAGAGAATGCGTTCCCTGAGCGCCATGATGGCCCGATGTGTCTGGTTGATCCCGTCTGACGACATGTCGCTCACTCCGCCGCAATCTGCCGCGCCGGTCCGTCATCGCGGGCAATCATGCGGTCGATCAGCTTGCGCGCCCACATCGAACCGGAATCGATGTTGAGATTGTAGAAGGTGTGGTCGGGGTTCTCGTCGATCACCCTCTGCTGAGCCTCCAGGATTTCCTCATCCTCGCGGAACACGCCCGACACGCCCTCGCGCAGCCTGTGTGTCCAGCTCTGGTCGGTGATATGGTGATTGCGCGCGAAGGCCCAGAAATAGTGACAGGTCTTGTCGGTTTCCGGCGTCATCGTGTTCAGCACATAGCCGTTGACACCCTTGGAGCGATCCCCCTCGGGCGCGCCCGTGCCTGTGGGCGCCACGCCGACATCGATGCAGATCGTCGACGGCGCCTGGAAATTGATGATCTGCCAGCGATCGATATGCTCCTTCTGCCCCAGTTGCGCGGCCCAGAAAGGCGGAGCCTCCACGTCGACCATCCAGCGGGTGACCTTTGCCGTGGTGTCAGTGTGGGTGGTTTCAAATGGCGCTTCGGCGACATGGCGATTGCCGATGGACGAGCCATGCACGAATGTCTCATGGGTGAGGTCCATCAGATTGTCGACCACAAGCCGGTAGTCACATTTGGCGTGGATGACCTTTCCGTCGGCCGCCCATTCCGGGTCGTCGTTCCAGTGCATGTCGGGGATCAGATCCGGATCTGCCAGCGCCGGATCGCCTGGCCAGACCCAGAGAAAGCGGTGGCGTTCAACCGCCGGATAACTGGTGACACAAGCCGATGGATTGATGGTTTCCTGACTCGGCATGTATACACAGCGGCCGGTGTCATCGAATTCAAGCCCGTGATAGCCGCAGATCACATTGTCGCCATTGAGCTCGCCCTTGGAAAGCGGCAGCAACCGGTGCCAGCAGGCGTCGGCCAGCGCCACGGCATCGCCATTGAGCTTGCGATACATGACCATCGGCTTGTTGCAGATACGCCGCGGCAGAAGCTTGCGATTCAGCTCCACGTCATAAGCGGCCGCGTACCAACAGTTGACCGGAAAAGTCTTCTCACCCGTCTGTCCGGACATTTCGGTTTCCTCCATCCTCCTGAATGATTTTTATTGTATACATGAATTGTCTTTTTTCAATATAAAACGGCGAAAAATGGATGAATTCGCCTAGAATGTATACATACTACTGAAGCAACATCGGGAAGAACAACACCAGGCCGGGCACAAGCACCGCCAGAGCCACAACGATGAAGTCGGCGACAAGGAACGGCAGAACACCCATGAAAATCTGCGCCACCGACACATGACGCCCGGCGACGGAGTGAATCACGAAGACGTTCAGTCCCACCGGCGGCGTGATCATGCCGATCTCCAGCAGCTTGACCACGAGCACGCCGAACCACACCAGATTGAGGCCCTGCGCCTCGACGGCGGGCAGCAGCACCGGCAGCGTGATCAGCATCGCGCCGAAGGGTTCCATGAAGGTGCCGATCACGATGTATACGAACACGATGATCGCCATAAGCTGCAGATAACTGAGATCGGCTCCCGACACGGCATAGCTGATGAAGGACGACAGGCCGGTGACGCCGAGAAAACGGGTGAACATCGCCGCCCCGATACCAATGATGAACAGCGAGGCGCAGGTGGCGAGTGTCTCAACCAGGCTGTCGCGCATCACCTTGCGGGTGAGCCGTCCGGTCAGCGCGGAGAGCGCGATGGCTCCGAGTGCGCCCACCGCTCCAGCCTCGGTGGCGGTAAACAGCCCGGAAAACAATCCGCCAAAAACCAGGCCGATGAGGACAAGAGTCGGCCATATCTGCGCGATGGCGGCAAGCCCGCCGCCAGCACTTACGCCCTCGAGCCGGCGAGGGATGATATCAGGCCTGAAAAGGCAAATCACGACAACGATTAGCGAATAGGAGACAGCCGTCAGCAGGCCAATGCCAATGCCGCCGAGAAAGACCTCTGTGACGGAGGTTTCGGCGAAAACGCCATAGACGATCATGAGGATGGAGGGCGGGATCAATGCGCCGATCGTGCCTCCCGCCGCGATTGTTCCGGCCGCCACAGAGGGACGGTATCCGGCCGCGACCATTTCCGGAATGGCGATTCGTCCCATGGCGGCAGCGCAGGCCAACGACGAGCCGGAAACGGCGGCAAATCCGGAACAGGCAAATATCGACGAAATGGCGAGCCCGCCGGGCACGCGGGCGAGGACAGATTTGGCCGCTTCGAACAGGCCACCGGTCAGCCCGGCGTGGAAGGAAACGAACCCCATCAGCACAAACATCGGCACGGCGCTCATTGTCCAGCTTGCGACGAAGCTGTAAGGCGTGTTTGAGACGATCCCCAATGCCGGCGTCAATCCCAGAAGCCACGTGATCCCGCCGAAGGACACTCCGATCAGCGCCAATGCCACGGGCACCCGCAGCAAGAGCAGGATCATCAAAATTCCGACGCCGTAAAATCCGACTTCGACACTCATTCTGTACCTCCGGTCGCGGGTTGGCCGCGGAATGCGCCGCGTATGATGTCCACACCGCGCAGCGCCGTGGCGAAGGCGGCAAGGCCGAAACCGAACGGCGGCAGGAAGTAGCTTGGCCAGACGGGCACCTGCTGGTTCAGCGCCATGACGAAAGTGCCCGTGGCGTAATTCTTCAACGCCATCTCCCAGGTGGTCCATGTCATCACCGCGTAGACGGCGCAGGAAAACAGCGCCACGGCGATGTCGGAGAAAACCCTGACAGGAGTGGTCATGAAGCCCTCGGCGATTTCGACGCTGATCATGGCGCGTCGCTGCTCGACCCAGGCAAGTGGCAGGAAGGCGACAAAGACCATGTAATAGCGCGATACAATTTCCACAGTCGCCGGCAGCGGCCGGCCGGAAACGGTGCGCCAGATCACGTCCGCGCATACGTGGATCATCATCGCGATAATGCCGATGGACGCCAGCAGGGCGATCAAACGGAACACCCGGTCGGCAAAGCCGATCTGAATAGGCATTTCTTCCTCCCGGCAACGGGGTCAGGGCACGTCCATCTCCTCACATGCGGAAATGCCCTGACTCGTTGTCTCTGACATGTTTGCTGAATGGCGAAGCGGAAACCGCTCCGCCCGGAAGCCCTTTGGCCGGATCAGTCGCCGTAGCTGGCGAAATCCACCTTGTCCCAGATCTCGGCCTGAAGCACCTTGGCGATGTCGACCGGATCCGTGACGCCCGCCAGAAGGCCGGCCCACTTATCCACTAGCCCGTCGAAACGGGCGACCCGCGCGGGGGCGTCGGCAAGGCCGAAGCGTTCGACCGACACTTCGCCAACGGTCTGTTTGTCGGCCTCAGCGAAAGCCTCGGTTGCCTGAAGGAGCGCCGGATCCGGCTCGACAAAGGTGATGCCGGCCTTTTTCGCCGCATCGCTCGCTTCGGCGGGCATCTCTTTGCCCCAACGATGGGTGAAGAGCGGATTGAGACGGTTAGCGGAACGCGCCAGAGCTTTACGCTCGTCGACCGACATCTGATCCCACGCCAGCTTCGAAACGGTGAAATCCGACGTGGCATGATAGGTGCCAAGTGGCAGCACCGTCACCGATTTCGCAAGCTCGATCAGACGGAAAGACAGAAGGTCGGCAACCGAGGCGATGGAACCGTCGATGACGCCCTGGCTCATCGCTTCGAACTGATCGTTCACTGAAACACTGGCCGGAACCGCGCCGAAATGTTCGGCCCAGCGCGAGAATGGAGCGCCGCCGGAGCGCAAGCGCAGGCCTTTGAGATCCTCGGCGGTCTTTACCGGCGTTTTGGTCAGCAGCGCATAAACATCAGACGAACCGGAACCGAGATAGACCACGCCGAAATTGCCCAACTCCTTCTGGCAGCTGTCGCAGAAAACCATGTATTCGGTCATCGCGGCGGCCATCACTTGCGGGTCACGTCCGGAAAGGGCAAGTTCGCCCGCAAGCGCCATGTTCGGCAAATCGGCGGGGAAATAAAGCGGGAGCATATTGCCCACTTCGACAAGCTGACTTTGCAGCGCGTCTTTCATCTGACCAAGGGTCACAACTTCAGGACCCAGGATCGTCGCGCTCATCGTGCCGCCGGATTCCTCCTCAAGAATCTTGGGCAAAGGCGCATAAAGATAACCGTTGGACGGGTGCGCCGGAGGCGCTCCCGGCGCGGCGCGCAGCGCGCGGGCTTCTGCTCCGCCTACGGCCAATACGGCAGCCATAGCGGCAACCAATAGGGTTTTCATGTTTTCCTCCTCCTTGTAAATGGCCTCTCTAAAGGGCCAGCAACGCCTTGGCATTCTCCTTCAGAATGAGCGGGCGCACCTCCTCCTTGATGTCGATCTTCGCGAAGTCATCAAGCCAGCGATCCGGTGTGATGGCAGGCCAGTCCGATCCGAACAGCACTTTTCGCTTCAGGATCGTGTTTGCGTATTTGATCAGGATTTCCGGGAAATATTTCGGAGACCAGCCGGACAGGTCGATATAAACGTTGGGTTTGTGCGTCGCGACCGAAAGCGCCTCCTCCTGCCAGGGGAAAGAGGGGTGCGCGAGAATGATCTTCATATCCGGAAAATCCACCGCCACGTCGTCAATGAACATCGGGTTCGAATATTTCAGCCGCATGCCCATACCGCCGCGCATGCCCGCGCCAACGCCGGTCTGACCGGTGTGAAACAGCGCCACCCCGCCCTCTTCCGCGATAGCCTCGTAAAGCACGTAAGCTGATCGGTCATTGGGATAAAAGCCCTGCATCGTCGGGTGGAACTTGAACCCCTTGATGCCGAAATCGCGCACAAGCCGGCGCGCCTCCCGCGCTCCCGCCTTACCCTTGGCCGGATCGATCGAGGCAAAGGGGATCAAAATGTCGGAGTTTTCCGCTGCGATCCTCGCCACGTCCTCGTTGGAATAGCGACGGAAACCGGTCTCGCGCTCGGCGTCCACCGGAAAGATCACCGCGCCGATCCTGCGCTCGCGGAAATAGTCGGCGGTCTGCTGAACCGTCGGCAACATGCCGTCGGCGCCGGCCGGATTGCAGAAATACCGTGCCATGCCGGCCTGAAACTCGTTATACCCATCATCGCGATGGGTGCAACACGGCTCTTCGGCATGGGTATGGATGTCGATGGCGACGAGATCGTCGATATTCATTCGGTTTCCTCCATTCCGGTATATTTCTGCAGAAGCCGGATCAGCTCTCCCATCTCCTCGGGCGTCAGCCGGCTCTTTCCCTTCTGTGAATAGGTGAAGAAATCCTCCGCGTTCGCGTCGACAAAGGCGCGACCTTCCGAAGTCAGCGTGAGCTCGACGGCACGGCGATCATCATCAGGCACAAGGCGGCTGACAAACCCCTTGTCCTCAAAGGTGCGGATGAGCTTGGTCATGCGCGCGTTCTTGATGTGCAGATTGCGCGCCACCACGCCCTGGCGGATGCCGGGATTGTTACAGATCAGCCAGAGCACGGAAAATTCGCCGGGCTTCAGCCCCAGGTCGCCAAGCGTCGCGTAGAATTTCTCGAACACCGTCACCTGGGAGATCCTGAGGAGGAAACCCAGAGAGCGCCCCAGCGGACCGAGTGTCATGCGCTGTTCGTCGGGCAGGCTCAGCGTTTGCTGCGCATCGTCATAAGGCATTACAACTCTCCCGGATGTTTGATCCGCGCGGCGCGTTTTTCAAGAAAGGCGCGCAGACGCTCGGTTGCCTCGGGGCTGGTGGCGGTGAACGCGGAAACGAAGCTCTCCACGAACAGCCCGTCTTCGGACGACATGTCCTGAATGCGCGGCAGCGCATTGATTACGGCGTAATTCGACAGCTCGGCGTTGCCGGCCGCCTTGCGGGCCAGTTCCGCCGCCTTTGCAAGCGCCTGTCCCTTTGGCACGACATATTGCGCCAGGTTCCACGCCTCGCCCTCGCGGGCGGAAGCGACCCGGCCCGTCAACATCATATCGCTCATCCGCGCGACCCCCATCAGCCTCGCGGTACGGACCGAGCCGCCGCCGCCGACAAAAATACCGCGCTGCCCCTCTGGAAGTGCGAAAAAGGCGCTCTCGTCGGCCACCCGCACATGAGTGGAGGACGCCAGCTCCAATCCGCCGCCAACCACCGCGCCATGCAGCGCGGAGATCCATGGAATGGTGCCGCGCTCGATTCCTTCGAAAACCCGATGCCAACGGCGCGAGCCGCGCACGCCCTCAATCGGCGTTTTTTCCACATGTTCGGAAAGATCCAGTCCGGCACAGAAATGGTCGCCATGCCCGAACAGTACCGCCGCCCTGGCTTCCTGCTCCGCGCGGACAACCGTGGCGGCGAGCGCCTCCACGAACCGGTCGCTGATCGCATTGCGCTTTTCCGGACGGTTCAATCCCACAAAGGCGACACCCTCCCGTACGTCATAGGTGACCAGGGTGTCTTTTGGGACGTCGGACATGGACAGCTTCCTCCTGAGGCCGTGGGCCGGGTCGACCCGGCAGCAGATATTTTGTTTCTGCGTTGATTGTTTCCATAAAAAATGTTTTGTTGCAAACTATATTTGAGGCGCTTCAGCGCAGACGCTTGGGAGAGGCGTTTTTTTGGAGGAGAAAAATGACAATGAATTCAACACCTGACGGTGTTAGGGCCGTACGTCTATGGGAGCCTCACCTGGCGTGGGAGGAGCGTCCCGACGGCGCCACTGTGATCTGGCGTGAGGATCCTCTGCCCGCACATGCCAACCGTATCACCGACCGCGTGTTCCACTGGGCGCATCTGGTGCCCGACCGCCCATGGATGGCGCAGCGCGATGCGTCCGGCCAGTGGCGGCGGGCCCGCTACGGCGAACTCGCCTGGACGATCGAGAAGATCGGACAGGCTCTTTTGGATCTCAATCTGTCACTCGACCGCCCGGTTCTTATTCTTTCCGGCAACAGCATAGAACATGCCATGCTGGCGCTTGCCGCCCAGCATGTCGGCGTCCCGTCCGCGGCGGTCTCGCCCGCCTATTCGCTGCTGTCGGGCGATCATGCCAAGCTGCGCGACATTGTGGAACTCATCTCACCCGGCCTGGTTTTCGCCCAGGAGGGCTTGCCGTTCCAGAAGGCGATCGAGGCAGTGATCGGCCAGGATATTCCCATTCTCAGCGTTTCCAAACCCGTCACGTCGCCCCATGAAGCGATCCTCTGGGAAGAGATGATCAAGACCCGCCCGGGTCCCGCCGTGGCGGCGGCGCATGCCAAGGTGGGGCCGGAAACGGTGGCGAAGTTCCTCTTCACCTCCGGCACCACGGGCTCTCCCAAGGCGGTGATCCAGACGCAGCAGATGCTGTGCGCCAATCAGGAAATGATCCTCGACTGCTACGCCTTCATGAAGGACGAACCTCCGGTCCTCGTGGACTGGGCACCGTGGAACCACACCGCAAGCGGCAACAAGGCGTTCAACATCGCCCTTTATCACGGCGGCACCTATTATATCGACGACGGCAAGCCTACGCCCAAGGGCATGGCCGAGACCATTCGCAACCTAAAGGAAATCTCGCCCACCTGGTATTTCAACGTGCCGGCCGGTTTTGAGCTTCTGGTCGATGCCATGGAGGTTGATACGGCGCTACGCGAGACATTCTTCCGCAATCTGCGATTGATGATGTATGCGGGCGCGGGGCTCGGACTACACACCTGGCGGCGATTGAAAACCCTTGCAGAGGAGACCGTCGGCGAGCGGGTGCTTCTGACCACCGGGTTAGGCTCGACCGAAACCGCGCCCTTTTCACTTTATTGCACCGAGGAGCAGGATGTGCCCGGTAACGTCGGCATTCCCGCGCGCGGCGTGACGATGAAACTGGTGCCCAACAGCGGCAAGCTGGAATTGCGGCTCAAAGGTCCGAATATCACGCCGGGTTACTGGCGTAGTCCCGAACTGACGGAGAAGGCCTTTGACGAGGAAGGTTTTTACAAGATCGGCGATGCGCTGCGCTTCGTCGTGCCGGGTGACCCGACCAAAGGGTTTTATTTTGATGGGCGGATTGCTGAAAACTTCAAGCTTCGCACCGGCACCTGGGTCGCGGTTGGTCCACTGCGCGCCCAGCTGATCGACCAGATGCAGGGCCTCGTCCGCGATTGCGTGATCACCGGCGAGAACGAGACCGAACTGGGTGCGCTGCTCGTGCCGTATCAACCGGCGCTGCGGGCGCTGTTGCCGGAAAACGGAGAAGGGCTGAGTGACGAAGATGTCATCGATCATCCGGTCATCCGCGCCGCAATCGCCGAGAGGCTTGCCGTCCACGCCGCCGCCGCGACCGGATCGGCCACGCGTGTGATGCGCGCCATTGTTCTGCGCCGCCCGCTTGGCATGGACAAGGGCGAGGTCACCGACAAGGGTTCGGTCAACCAGCGCGCCGTGCTGTTGCAGCGGCCTGAACTGGTGGACATGCTCCATAAAAGCGGAAGTCCGCGCATCATCACCCCGCAAATGCAGGAGAGCTCGCTATGAAGATTGACGGTCTTACCGCGCTGGTGACGGGCGGAGCTTCTGGGCTTGGCGCAGCAACAGCGCAGGCGCTGGCCACCAAAGGCGCAAAAGTGGCCATTTTCGACCGTAACGGCGATGCGGCGATGGAGAAAGCAGGCCGGATCGGTGGACTCGGTCTGGCTGGCGATGTCAGCAGCGAAGCCGATGTGATCGCCGCGCTCGATAAGACCGAGGCAACGCTCGGCCCTGTGCGTATCCTCGTCAACTGCGCTGGTATCGGAACGGCGGCACGGATGGTCGGTCGCGAGGGGGCCCAGCCGCTTGAGGATTTCGAGCGGGTGATCCGCGTCAACCTGATCGGCACATTCAACGTGATGCGGCTGACGGCGGCGCGGATGACGACACTTGAGCCACTTGAGGACAACGCGCGCGGCGTCATCGTCAACACCGCCTCCGTGGCGGCTCAGGACGGGCAAATCGGCCAGGCCGCCTATGCCGCATCCAAAGGCGGCATTGTCGCCATGGCTCTGCCTGTGGCCCGCGAACTTTCGCGCTTCGGTATAAGGGTGAATACGATCGCCCCAGGCATCTTCTATACACCCCTGCTCGGCGAGCTGCCGGAAGAGGCGCGCGAAAGCATCGCCGCGTCGGTTCCCTACCCCGCCCGCCTCGGCGATCCGGCGGAGTTTGCTGACGCCGTGCTCTTTGCCGTGGAAACACAATATCTCAATGCCGAAATGATCCGCCTCGACGGCGGCATCCGGCTGCAGCCGAAATAGGAGCCGCCATGTCTCTGGATCAGGCAGAACGGACCTTACGGCTGCTGAAAGCGACACCGGGTTGGACGACCCTCTGCGCCGCAAGGCCGGATTGCGACCTGGAAACGGCGGGGGCAATTCTCGACGCGGCTCGGAAGATGGCCGAAGACACCCTCTCAGCCCTTGGTCCGCGCGCCGATGAGCAGGGCTGCCGTCTCGAAGAGGGCCGGGTAAAAACGCCGGACGGCTACCGGCAGGCATGGACCGCCTACGCCGAAGGCGGTTGGCTTGCGCTCGACCTGCCTGAGGAATTCGGCGGCTCCGGCCTGCCGCTCACCCTACAGGCAGCCATGCTGCCGCTTTGCGAACGCCACGCCACGGCCTTCATGATGGCGGCGGGAGCCACCCGGGCGGCCGCCCACCTCCTGGCGGAACATGCCGACCGGGAAACCGCCGATACATGGGTGCCACGGCTGGCAAGTGGCGAATGGGCGGCGACCATCTGTATCTCCGAACCCGATGCCGGTTCCGATGTCGGGCGCATCCGCATGCGCGCCGAACAGACCGGGGACGGCTGGTCCGTCACCGGTGAGAAAATCTGGATTTCGTTTGGCGATCACGATCTTGTCGCGCGCATCGGCCATTGTGTGCTGGCCCGTTCCGAAGATCGCCACGGCACACGAGGCCTGAGCCTGTTTCTCGTACCCTCCACCCGCGCCTGCGGCAGTTCCAACGGCATCACCATTCAGCGTCTTGAAGAAAAGATGGGCATGCACGGCTCTCCGACCTGCGCCATGGCATTTGAAACATCTGAGGCGATCCTGATCGGCGAGCGCGGACGCGGTCTGCCACAATTGTTTACCATGATCGAGCTGATGCGGTTGCAGACCGGCTGTCAGGGTCTCGGTATCGCCACGATGGCTTGCGAAATCGCGGAAGCCTACGCCGAAGAGCGCCGCCAGGGCGGCAGGCCCGACGCTGGCCCCGTTGTCATCGCGCACCATCCGGATGTGGCCCGCATGCTGTCGGAAATGCGCAGCGAGACAGAGGCTCTGCGCGCCGCCGTTCTGGAAATGGCGATCACACTCGATCTTTCCCGGATCGACGGCCGTGACAGCGATGCCGCAGCCTTGGCCGCCTTCCTGCTGCCGCTCATCAAGAATTTCGGCGCGGCCGCCGGCGCGGCGGTTGCCGATATCGGAATTCAGGTATTGGGCGGTGCGGGTTATACCAAGGAATGGCCGCTGGAACAGGGCGTACGTGATGCGCGGGTGCTGACGATCTATGAGGGCACCACCGGCATGCAAGCGCTCGATCTTCTGATCCGGCGGCTTTGGGCCGACCGGCGCGGGCTCGACGTGTTTCTGACGCGCGCGCGGGCGGAAACCGAAAATCGGCCGGAAGCGCGCACCATTATCGAAGCCTTCGCAGAGCTTGCCGATGCCATGGCGGCCCATGCGGGTGAACCGGGAGCGCTTTATGGCGCAAACGCCTATCTGAACGCCGCCTGGCGGGCGTTCAAGGCGTGGATGGCCCCCCGACTTGACCCGGCGGAAGCCGCACCGCTTCTGGCGCAAGGCCGCGAGTACATGGCGCTGTTGCGAGCGCAGGCGCTGGCCGGAACCAATGCCCTGACGGAAGCGGAAAACCGGGGACGCAAACTGGCCTGACCGTCGTTCGAGACCTGCGCCAATGTTTGTTCTGCAGGGCCTTCCGCGTTTTCTAACGGCCTTCTGACCATCGGCGGGCGAAACGCGCTGGTGGACCGGAATGATTGTGTTTTCGATGAAATCGCGCAGACCCGCCACGACACCAAGGCCGCCAAGAGATTGTAGATCGGGAGCTTAAGGGAGCAAGGTCCTGCACCAAAGCGCAGCATGACGGATAGACGGGGCCGTATGGAGCGGCAAGACGCCAGGTCACGCCGCACGCCAAAAACTCGACGCTCGCCATCCATATCCATCACCTCAAGGTCATGGTGGAATGGCGAGCCGAGATCGAGATGCTGGCCTAAAGGTGGGCCTGCTGCTCAATGTTGACCTTAGTCACACAACGTTACAGCACTCCCCCGTCTTCTTCAGACCGTATCCACCACATGGTCACGGAGGCGGAAAGGCGACCGGAAGACTTGCGATGGAACCGTGCCTCGCCCCTCACATCAGGCTTGGCAGCAGCAGCACGATGGACGGGAAAAGCAGGATCAGCGCCAGCCGCGCCACATCCACCACCAGGAACATGGAAAGCCCCCTGAAGATGGTGCTGAGCGACACATCCTTGACCACCGAACGCAGGACGAAGGCGTTGAGACCCATGGGCGGAGTGATGTAGCTCACCTCGGTTACGATCACCACATAGATCCCGAACCAGACGAGATCGAAGCCGTATTGGGCGACGATCGGGTAGAAGATCGGCACGGTGAGCGTGATCATCGAGAGACCCTCGAGCACGCAACCGAGTACCAGATAGATCAGCGTGATCATCAGGATCACGCCGAGCGGATGATCACCGAAACCGGTCAGGATCGCCTGCATGTCCGTCGTCATGCCAGAGAGGTTCACATAATTGGCGAAGGTGAGCGCCCCGAACAGGATGAAATTCATCATCGCCGTGGTCTTGGCCGTGTCGTAGAGCGTGGCCAGCGCCTCATCGAGTTTCATCCGTCCACGGATCACCACCAACAGAAAAGCGCCGGCAGCGCCCATGCCGGCGCTTTCGGTGGGGGTAAATACACCGAGGTAGATGCCACCCATGACGAAGAGGAAGAGCGCGAGAGCACCCGACACACTCTTCAGCGCCGCAATGCGTTCTTTCAGTGGCAGCTTGGGCTCCACGGGAAGTTCGATCCGGCCAAAGGCCATCGACATCCGGACCGCGAGTACATACAGACAGATGCCGATCAGACCCGGCAGAATGCCGGCGATGAACAGTTTTCCAATGTCCTGTTGGGTCATCAGGCCGTAAAACATCAGGATAACGGAAGGCGGGATCAGGATGCCGAGCGTGCCACCCGCCGCGATCGAGGCGGTGGAAAGACCGTCGGGGTAACCGAAGCGCCGCATCGAGGGCATCGAGATCTTGGCCATGGTCGAGGCGGTGGCAAGCGACGAGCCGCAAACCGAGGAAAAACCGCCGCAGGCGATGATGGTGGCAACAGCAAGCCCGCCACGGCGATGCCTGAGCCAGGCATAGGCGGCTTCATAGAGATCGCGCGCCACGCCCGACTGCACAACGAAGTTGCCCATCATCAGGAACAGCGGCAGGATCGACAGCGAATAGCTGCGGCTGTTGTCGAAGAATGTCTGACCGAGCAACGACAGCGACGGCTCCCACCCGATGATCATCGCAGTGCCAAGGACACCGACGGCAGTCAGGGCGAGCGAGATCGGCAATCCGGCCAGGAGCAGGCCGAAGAGAACGATCATTCCAATTTCCCAATGCTGCATCTCAACGTCTCCGGAGGGCAAGGCCGGCCATGGCCAGCATGACGCAAGCAGAAATTCCCGTGAGGCACGCCGCCAGATAGGCGACGGGCGCAATCGGGATCTGCAACGAGACCGTCACCCCGCCATAGCCCGCAATCTGTTCGCCGATCACCCAGAGTCTCCAGGCGACGACGGCCAGGACGCCGCTCGCCGCCAGCGCGACAAACGGCACGCGGATCCGTTCGATGCCGCCGGAAAGACGATCGGTCAGGAAATCCACCGTCACATGATCACGATCGAGCGTAGCGGCCGGAAGACCGATGAAGATGATCGCCGATAGCAGGAGTTCCGTCATTTCCGTCGCGCCGGAAAGGGGCGCGTTGAAGCCGTAACGACCGATCACGTCGACGACGGTTAGCAGCATCATGGCGCAGAGCAGAATGGCACTGATCCAGGCGATCGACCGTTTAACCAGACCGGCGATCGGCGGGGCGGCCGCTAGGCCGCCCCCTTCCGGTTCCGTGCCAGGAACGTGGAAACCACCGCTCATTGTGCGGACTCCGCTTCCACCTTGGCAATTTCTTCCTTCAGCATCACGTAGGCAGCCTCACCGTCCACACCGGCGGACGAGACCACCGCGATCTGGTTGTCGATGATCGGCTGCAGTTTTTCGCGCAAGGTCGCCATGTCCGCCTCGCTGGCATCGTGGAAGGTGACCTTGCCCTTCATGGCCTCGCGGCCCTCCGCATCGGCCTTGTTCCACATTTCACCGGCCTTGCGGACCAGCGGTTCACCGATGATCGTGCTGATCGCAGCCTGATCCTCGGCCGGCAGGCTGTCCCACTTTTTCTGGTTCATGACGACGAACATGGCGGTGTTGTAGAGCCCGCCCGGCACCGTGTAGCTGTTGCCGACCAGATCGATCAGCTTGAAGAAGTTGACGGACTCGTAGGGAAAGAAGATGCCGTCCGCGACGCCCTGGCTCAGCAGTTCGTAGGACTTGGACGACGGCCCCTCGACCGGAACGGCGCCGATGCTCTTGACGATGTCATGGGCCACCACACCCCCAACACGGATCTTTTGACCGGCGATGTCGCCATATGCCTTGATCGGCTTGGACGAGAAGATCTCGCCCGGTCCATGGGTGTAGATCGCCATGACCTTGACCCCGTCATATTCATGAGCGGCGGCCAGATACTTCTCGTAGACGCGCCAGAAGGCGACCGAGGTCGCGATGGCATTGTCGCTGAGCAAGGGCATCTCGCCGATGGCGGCCGTCTTGAAGCGGCCGGGCGTGTAGCCCTGGACGGAATAGGTGATATCGGCGACGCCGTTCTTGGCCAGATCAAACGCGGCGGACGGCGGGCCGAGCGGCGCGGGCAGGATATTGACCTTCACCCGGCCGTCAGTGACGCGTTCGATGTCTTTCGCCATCGGCACGATGAAATTGGCGACCTGTGGATGGGTCGCAGGAACCCAGCTGGACAGTGTCAGTACCGTTTGGGCACTTGCCGTTCCGGCACACAACATCGCACCGAAAATCGCGCCGGATAGTCTATAAATTACGTTCATTTTACCTTATTCCCCTTTTTTGGACTGAGTGATTCAGACAGACGGACGAGGTCCGTGATAGCGCCGACCGGGCGCGCCCGGCCGGAAGAAACGCCCCGGAAAACCAACTGACGACACAGTGAGACCTCCGTGAACGCCAAGCACACGAACCAGCATTTCAAAAGAAACTGGCCCTTCTACTGGATCAGCCGCGCCGATGCGCGCTATGTCCAGGTGCTCGACAAGCGGCTGAAGCCGATCGGCATCGACGTGCCGCGCTGGCGCGTGCTCATGTCGCTCTATGAAGACACCTATCTGTCGATTTCCGAGATTGCCGACTTCTCCACCATGCGGCTCAACACCACGACCAAGGTGGTCCAGCGCATGATCGGCGACGGTCTGGTGACAACACGCGTGCGCCCCACTGACGCGCGGGTGACCGAAGCCTGCCTGACGCCGGAAGGCGATCGGCTGCGGGCGCTCGCTCTCAAGGAAGCCCGTGACATTTTCGAGATCAGTTTCCAGAACGTCAGCAGCGACGAGATGGCGACCCTGAACGAAATTCTGGAAAAGGTCTTCAGTCAGCTCAATCGGCTCTGAGAGCAGTTGTCCATTCATCTGCTGGCACCAACCTGCAGATGATGGAACTGACGTCCGAACCAGATGAGTCCTTCTGGTTTTTCACCGAGCAGGCGGACATCGTCGACTTCGCATGTCAGCACCGAATGGGAGCCGATGGGCCGCTGGTCGACGATCCGACAATCGAAGACGACTTCGGCATCTTCAAGAACCGGCGCCCCGGTCTTCAAGGTGATCCATTTGTGCGAAGCGAAACGATCACCCGGGTCCTTGGCGGCGAAACGACCGGACAGATCCTGATGCCGAGCGCCCAGAACATTCACGGCCAGCACCCCGTTTTTGAGGAAGAGGTCATGGCAACGGATATTGCGGTTGACGCAGACGATCAGGGTCGGCGGGCTATCGGTGACTGACACGACGGCAGACGCCGTCATGCCCTGGCGTCCGGCGACGCCATCCGACGTCAGGAGCGTAACCGCCGCACCAAGGCGGCTCATGCCTTCGCGAAAAGCCAGTGCGGCGTCTTGAGGTGCGCAAACCGTCATCCGTTTTCTCCTTAGATGTCCAGCACGAGTTTTGAACTGCAAGCACGCGAACAGCAGGCGCAGATCATCGTGCCTTCCTCGCGCTCTTCGTCGGTCAGGAATTTGTCGCGATGGTCCGGCATGCCTTCGAGCACGTCGGTGACACAGGTGCCGCAGACCCCCTCCTCGCATTTCACCTCGATCTTCACGCCTGCCCGCGCCAGGGCCTTGGCGATCGTATCATCGGGACCGACGTTGACGGTGATGCCGGAGCGCTGCGCCTCAACCTCGAAGCTGTCGCCGGTGGTATCGACATCGGCGGAGAAATACTCGCGATGCACGTTGGCGCTGGCATGGCCCGCCGCCTCGGCCGCGCCGATCAGCCAGTCCATGAAGCCCTGCGGGCCGCAGACATAGATATGCGTGCCGCTTGAGGGCGCCGGCAGGTCGCGGGTCGGATCGAGCCGTTGCTCCGGCGATTGATCGTCGAAATGGAAGGCGACATTTTTCGCCCAAGGTTCAGCCGCGATCATCGCCCTGAACGCCGTCACCGTTTCGCCTCGGGTACAATAATGCAACACGAAGTCACGTCCGATCGCATGGAGACGCCGCGCCATGGCAAGCATTGGCGTGACGCCGATGCCGCCGCCGAGCAGAACCGTCGTGGTGGCCTCCTCGCTCAGCGGGAAGTGGTTGCGCGGGCCTTCGACCTCGAACGTTGCGCCCGGAACGGCCAGGCGGTGAACCGCCGCCGAACCGCCGCGCGTCTTCGGATCGAGCAGCACGCCGATCTCGTAGAAGCCGGTCTCGGCCGGGTCCGAGCACAGCGAATACTGCCGCCACAGATCGGTCGAACCGTCCCGAAGATGCAGGTCGAGATGGGCGCCGGCTTCGAAGGCCGGCAACACCGCGCCGCCGGCATCGACGAGACGCAGGCGCACGATATTGCCCGGTTCGTCATGCCGTTCGGCGATTGTCAGAGTGAGGGTCTTGTCCGCCATTGTCAGCCTCACCGCATGTAGATGCCGCCATTGACGTCCCAGCAGGCGCCATTGACGAAGCCGGCCTTCGGTCCGGCCAGAAGAACAACCAGTTCAGCAACGAAAACGGGATCACCGAGTTCGCCGACGGGAATGTTGGCGAGCGCCGCCGCCATCTTCTCCGGCGTGATGACGGAGCGCACCATCGGCGTGTCCATCGGGCCGGGCGCGATCGCGTTGCAGGTCACGCCGAAGGGCGCGAGATCGCGGGCGAAGACCTTGGTCAGTGTCAGGATCGCGCCCTTGGAGGCTGCATAGTGCGCGCCCGTGGCCGTGCCGCCGTTCTGTCCCGCCAGCGAGGCGAGATTGACGATCCGGCCATAACCGCGTTCCTTGAAATGACGGCCGAAGATCTGGCTGCCGGCGAAGGTTCCGCCGGCGTTGGTGGCGAGAATGGCGTTGAAGTCCGCCGGGTCGATCTCGAGCACCGGCTTGACGGCGGTGCGCGCGGCGTTGTTGACCAGCACCTCGACCGAACCCCAGCGCTCGACGCATTTGTCGAGCACGCTCTGGAAATCTTCCGGCTTGGTAACGTCGAGCGTCGCCGTGACGGCCGTCTCGCCGGCGAGATCCAGTTCGGAGGCGAGTGCGGCGGCCGGTTCTGGATCGACGTCGGAAATCACGACCCGGAAGCCGGCGCGGTGCAGGGCCCGCGCGATCTCGGCTCCGAGACCGCGCGCGCCACCGGTAACCACGGCGGTCTGGATCTTCTCTGGCAAGGGCGCCGCCATCAGAACAAATAGCTGAACGAATTCAGCATCCCGTCCGAGTTCAGAAGGCGCACGACCTTGGTGCGGATCTTGAAGCTGTCGCCACTTACGACCAGCTTGTGCGTGACATTGCCAGCCCAGATACGCTGGCGGCCGAACTTGTCCTCGATCAGGTGTTCCGCGCTCTTGACCGTCACCTCATCGCCATCGACGGCAGTGATGACGAAACGGGAAACGGTGCGCACGGTTTCGGCCGGCGGCGCGGACGAAATCGAGAAACCCTGCTGAAAACGGCCGACGCGGTCGCGCCGCATCTTCGCGTTATCGTGGCAGAGGTTGACGGCGTTGTCGAAGTCCTCGGTATCGCCGATGGGCAGGGTGTACATGCCATCGCTCAACCACAGATCGAGCCAGGTGTCGTAGTCCTTGGCGTCGAGCAGGTCGGCTTCCATCCAGATGAAGGCGCTGACCTTCTGCAGCAACGTCAGATCGTCGATTGTGTTCGCCATGGTCATACCGACATCATCCTCTTCCACATCTTGTAGGCGGCACGCATGCCGGTCTCGGCGCTGATATGCCCGCGCGGACCGCTGGTACCGGGTTCTTCATCGACGATCCCACGGTTGACGAGGATCGGCAGTTGTTCGCCGCCCTGCGTGCCGCGTTGCACGCGCTCCCAGACCTCGGCGTCATCGGGCGAACCGAAGCCCATCGGCCCCTGGAAATGCTCGTGCAGGCGTATGCGTGCGCGATTGGCGGCGGCCGGTCCGCCGTCCATGCCGATGGCGATGTGGCGGATGTCAGTGCGGTCGACCGCGACCGGCGTCAGCACGCGGAAGAAGGCGAGCGAGAAGGAGACATTGGGGAAGAGGTTCAGGTTGAAGCCCGCGCCGCCAACGGCTCGCACGATCTTGCGCACCTGATCCTCCGGATAACCTTCGCCGCGCAATTCCTCGGCGAGATCCGCGAAACGATCGGGGATCGGCGCATCGAGGTCGGCGTCGAGATCTTCGAGCTCAGGGATCATCATCATGATCGAATGGCCGTTGCCGAGATCCTCGACCCAACCCTTGCCCTTGTCGAGGAAGTCGAACATGTCCTCGGTCGCTCCGTCGAGCGTCTGCATGAAGCTCTTGTGCACCACCGGAAAATGGTAGGCATCCGTGGTGTTCTCGAGCTGGACCTTCCAGTTCATCGGCACCGAGAACTGATGCTCGCCGAGCACCTTCACCGGGAAGCCGCCGCCCTGCTTCATGAACAGGTCGATGTAGTGACGCACCTGCGGGCCGAGGAAGTCCTCGAGCGGTTCGATCTCCTCGTTGAAGGTGGCGAAGACCATGCCCTGATAGCTCTCGGTGCGCAGGCGCTGCAGGCCATGCTGCTCCTTGCTGAAGTCGTCGCCGTATTGTTCCGGGTAAGGCAGCGCCCTGAGCGAACCGTCGAGACCATAGCCCCAGCCGTGATAAGGACATTGGAAGGACGAGGTCTTGCCCTTCTTGACCTCGCATACCGTCGCTGCGCGGTGGCGGCAGCGGTTGATCATGACATGCAGTACGCCCTTGCGGTCACGTGCCACGATCACCGGCTCGAGGCCGACATTGGAGAGCTTGAAGGAACCCTTTTCGGGCACCTCGCTCTCATGGGCGACCCAAACCCAAGTGCGGTGGAAAATCCGCTCCATCTCCACTTTGAACAGTTCTGGGTCCTCGTACATCGACGTGGCGACCTTCGCTTCGGGCGAATAGAGCGCGTCGAGATCGCTGAATTTCGGCATAGGATGCGACATTGTCTGCTCCTCGAATGGGTTCAGAGTTCAGGGATGGTGAGCGCCCGGCCCATACGGGCCTCGACACGCATGTATTTCCAAAGCCGGTGGTCTTCTTCGTCGACAACGATGGTGCGCAAAAGGTTGCAGGCGGCGATGACGGCCTGGCGATCAGGGAAGTCGCACAGCATGTACCAGGTCCAGGGGAACGTCTGCGACGTGCCCACCTGCGTCTGATCGTCGTCGAGCGTGCCGATGATCGCCACACCTTCCAGCTTGGAGATGCTCGCCATCAGGGTCTGGGTCGCCTTCCACACCGGACCGATCTGGCCGAACGGCAGATCGAAGAAGGCCGGCTGCATGGCGAAGCAGAGCAGAGTGCGGATCGGTGTCGGTTCTGACATCATTGTTCCTTTCAAAAAGACCTCAGGAAAATCACGGAAAGCCGGGAGGCGTGGGCTGGTCGAACATCGCCGCGCCGGCCGCCTGCCAGCTTCCGACGTTGACGAAGGCATGCTGGGCGACACAGGCGGCATCGATCATCGAACGCCCGAGCGGGTGGCCGTTGGTCATCGCGTCCGATCCGCCAAGTACAAAGGCCATACGAGCGGCTTCCGCCCCGTCCTGGGCCGCCTTCGAGGCGACCTGACGCAACCGGATCTGGGTCGGACGATCGACCTCGCCCTGGCGTTCCATCTGCCGCCAACCTTCCTCGATCACGTCGTAGAAGGCGGATCGGGCACCAAGCAGCAACCCTTCGGCACGGGAATAGTCGATCTGCACATAGGCGCGGGCGGCTGGGCTCGGCGCACCAGTGATCGAGGCGCGGGCCAGAGCATCGGTGCGCAGCCAGTCAAGAGCGGCGCGGGCGGCGCCGAGCGCGACCACGGCAAGAACCTGAGCGGCAAGCGCCATGGCCGGATAGCGGAAGATCAGGTCGTCGAGCTGCGGCTTGCCGCCACGAATGAAGGTCCACTCATCAGGCACGATCACCTTGTCGACGACGATGTCGTGGCTGCCCGTCGCCCTCAGGCCGACCGTATCCCAGGTCTCGTCAATGATGACCTTTTCACGCGGCATCACGGCGGTGCGCGGTAGCGGGCTGCTTTCGCCCTCGATCTTGATGCCGGCACCAACAAGGGAGGCCCCCATGACGCCTGAGCCCCAAGGCCAGCGGCCGGATACCTCTAGACCTTCCGGCGTCCTGCGGGCAATTTGCGGCGGGAACATCGCACCGGCAAAGACGGTATTGGAATCAGCAGTATAGATCGCGGCATAGGTTTCGGGCGGAAGTGCCGCCAGATAGGTGGCGGAAACCCCGAAGCTTGCCACCCAGCCCGCCGAGGCATCCGCCGTCGAGATGTCCTCGATCAGGCGACAGAAGGCCTGCGGCGTGAGATTGTCGCCACCGAAGCGTGTCGGCACGAAGGCGCGGTAGACGCCGATCTCCTGGAACTTTCTGACGATGTCGATGGGGATATGGCGGAGCGCCTGAAATTCGCTCTGCCGTTGCCTGATCTCGGCCTTCAGCGCCTCAAGCGCTGTATCCGGGATCACATTTATATGAGAATTCATCTCGTTATTCCTCTACCTGGAAAATCGGATTGCTTTTGCAAAGCCAGCGGGCGATCGCGCAGAGCCGGGCATCGTCACCCTTGCGAGCGACGATCTGGACACCGGAGGGCAACCCACCCCTGGTGACGGTGGGCAGGACGATCGCCGGATGGCCGGAAAGATTGAACGGCCGCAAAAAACGTGTGAGCGGCAGAACCTTGGACGGATCCCCCGCCTCGCTCAGCAGTGGCGGGGCGCTCGGCAAGGCCGGTGTTATGATTGCGTCGAATTCGTCGACCAGCGCATCGACTTCGCCCGTGAAGCGCCGACGCACGTCTTCCGCCTGTTCGATGTCCGCATCGCTCACCGCGCGGGCACCCTCGAGACGTTTGCGGATATCGTCGCCAAACGGCGCGCCCTCCTCAAGCAATTGAAGGTTGGCGGCAAGGGTCTCGCGGGCGATAATGGTCATGCCGGCCCGGAACGCCACGTCCAGCGCCGGCAGATCAACGTCGGCGATAATGCCGTTCTCGAGCACCCTCAGCGCCATCAGCCCTTCGGCCATTTCCGGCGCGACGCCTGCGTCGATGCGCAGACGTCCGAAACGCGGAGCGCGGTCAAGGATCTCCGCCTTGAAGCCCGGAGCGATCGCCGCCATAGCGCGTTCGATCATCGTCATGCCGTTAGCGAAGGGGCCGATGCAATCGAGTGAGCTCTCGGCCGGCAGAGCGCCGGTGCGATCGACCAGGCCGAAGGTCGGCTTCAGGCCAATGACGCCGCAGCACGTGGCGGGCTGACGTACCGAACCACCGGTATCGGTGCCGATGGCGAAATCGACCAGACCTGCGGCGATCGCCGTGGCGGAACCGGAGGACGAGCCGCCGGGAATGCGATCGGGCCATTTCGGATTGACCGGGGTGCCCTCGAACAGGTTCACGCCCGTCATGCCGTAAGCGATTTCGTGCATGCGCGTCTTGCCAACAATCCTGCATCCGGCCTGAAGCAGCCGGTCGATGACGACGGCATTGGTTGCGGCGGGCGCGGCACCGGCATAGGCCGCCGATCCGCACCGCGTCGTCATGCCGGCGATATCGAGGCAATCCTTCACGGCCACGGTCGGACCGCCCTCGGCGCCAAGCGCGAATGTCGAGACAAAGGCCGTATCCCCGGCCAAGGGCTGCATGTCTGTCGTCATCTTGTTCTTAGCGGGAGATTTCTCCCGTCCCCTTTTACGTGAAAATTACCGTAACAAAGGACGTTGTCAATCGAGAATTCGCAAGAACGTCTATTTTTATCGTTAAAAATCAAATGCTTAAAAAAGGAAATCGCGGCTTCGCAACCGGTGCGGAGCCGTTACAGTAATTCTCGCGATGCGAAGTGCTGGACCCATACTCGCGACGGGTCGACTTACCAGCGGGAGCTATAACATGAATTGTCACGCATCAGTTTTGCGCCGTCCGCAAAACTGTTTTCCGTCAAGTCGGACATGCGGCGGAACAAGCACTTAGGCGCCCGTCGGGAGTATTGGAGAAATTACGTGAATATTACCGCTTGACCGAAGAAGGTCCGGTATTACCCTTCTATCCGCCTGACAGCCGGGCAACGCGCATGACGCGACCGTGCAGCCGCACCAAAGCGCAACACTGACCAGAACGACGGAAGTGGCTGATGACGCTTCCGAACGGGGGAACTTCTATGACGACTGAAACCGACATCGCGGCCCTGGTTCGCCGCATCGAAACGCTGGAAGCCGAAGCGGATATCCGCCGCATTCAGGCCCGCTACATGTTCCTCTGCGATACGCCGATTCCGGAATATGGCGTCAAGGACGACATGGAGCGGATCGACCTGATCATGCAGCTCTATACTGAGGATGCCGTCTGGGAGGGTGTCGGCGAATACTACGACAACCAGTTCGGCCGAGCCGAAGGCGCCGCCGCGATCCGCAAGCACTTTCAGGGATTCTGGGGCGGCAAGCAGGATCCGGCACTGATCCTCAACTGCCACTACCTGACATCGGAACAGATTCACGTCCACGAGAACGGAACCACGGCGGACGGCCAGTGGGTGCACATGCAGCCCTGGCTCTTCTCCGACGGCAAGGCGCTGCTGCGCTCCTCGCGCCTCAACAACACCTTCCGCAAGGAGCCCGATGGCGTGTGGAGGATTACCCGCACCCGCACCGAAAACGTTTTCGTTGCGCCCTTGTCGCCAACCTGGGCCTCCGATTATCCATCGAAGTCGGTTCTGCTGAAGCCCTGATCAAGGTCGGCGCGGCGCATCATGTCGCCGCGCCCTGAGCCCTACCCCACATGACGGGATGCCGCGAAGGCCTCGTCCCCAGCGGAAACGAAAAGGGCGGTCGTCAGGACCGCCCTTTTCGTATTATCGATAGGCCACGCAGACCGATTTGGTCTCAAGGTAATTGTCGAGTGCTCCGCGCCCGTGTTCGCGCCCGATCCCCGACTGCTTGACGCCGCCGAAGGGCATGTTCTGATCGGGAATGTTGTGGCTGTTGACCCAGACCGTACCGGCCTGGATCTTCGGCACATAGCGCATCATCTTGTTGAGATCGTTCGTCCAGATGGAAGCGCCGAGACCATAGCGGGTGTCGTTGGCCATGGCGATCGCCTCGTCCGGATCGCTGAACGGCGTCATGGTGATGACCGGGCCGAAGACCTCATCCTGCATCAGCGCCATGTCCTGGCGGACGTCGATGAAGAGTTCCGGCGCGACAAAGAAGCCTTCGGCCGGCGCCTCGGCGCCGATCACCGGCTTTGCTCCGTCCTCCAACCCGCGCGCGATGCAGGCCTTCACATGAGCCTGATGGCGGGCGGAGACGACCGGGTTGATCTGGTTGCGCGGATCGAGACCAGAGCCGATAGCGAGGCTGCGTGTCACGTTGGCGATCACCTCCAGCGCCTTGTCGTAAATGCCCTTTTGCGCATAAATGCGCACGCCCGCGCAGCAGGTCTGCCCAGTGTTGAAGAAGCTGCCGATACCCGCAGCCGCGCCCAGAAGGTCGAGGTCCATGTCATCGAACATGACCATCGGCGCCTTGCCGCCGAGTTCCAGCGTCACGCGCTTCATATCCTTCATCGCCTGAATGCCGATCAGCTTTCCGGTCTCGGTCGAGCCGGTGAAGGTGATCTTGGCGACGCCCGGATGGGAAACAAGCGCGGCGCCCGCCGTCTCGCCCATGCCGGTGACGACGTTGACGACGCCCTCCGGAAAGCCCGCCTCGAGGCAGAGTTCGGCAAGGCGGATCGAGGTGAGCGGTGTTTCCTCGGCGGGCTTGAGCACCACCGTGCAACCGGCGGCAAGCGCCGGGGCGACCTTCCAGCTGGCCATGTTGAGCGGGAAGTTCCAGGGCGTGATCGCCGCGACGACACCGACCGGCTCCTTGCGGGTGAAAGCCTGGTAGCTCATGCCGGGCGGGATCGGGATCGACACGTCGAGCGTGGAACCCTCGATCTTCGTCGCCCAACCGGCCATATAGCGGAAATACTCGGCCGAGGACTGCACCTCGATCAGCCGCGACAGCATGATCGACTTGCCCTGGTTCAGAGTTTCGAGCTGGGCAAGCTCCTCGCCATGAGCCTCGATCAGGTCGGCGAGCCTGAGCAACAGCCCCTGCCGCTGAACCGGCAGCATTTTCGACCAGGGACCTTCGAAGGCGGCTTGCGCGGCCGTGACCGCGAGGTCTATGTCGACCGCTCCACAAGCGGGCACATGCGTCAGAACGCCTCCGGTCGCGGGGTTGTAGACCGGATAGGTCTCGCCCGATGCAGCCCCATGAGACTTGCCGGCGATCAACGCCTTGGGCGCGGCCAAAAAGGCCGTCACCTCGGCGGACACCTCTTCGACAATACTGTCGGGTTGCGCGATTTTCATGGTGTTCACCCTCCTCGCTTTGCGCGATTTTTTGTGATCGTTCACGTGAATTTGCTATTTATCAAGCGCAAAACTATCGCACCGCGACAATTCGGCCGCACAGGAATTGCCTATCCCTTCGCCTCCCCGGTCGCGCACAGCACGAAGTCGAAGTCGGCGCGCCACATTTCATCTGCGCTGTCGACCCGCTCGAATGGAATGATCAGCGACTGCTTGACGCCGAAGACTGCGTCGGATGCGAGATATTCATCGCCCGCCACGAAAACATGCGTGATAACCCTGCGGAAACCGTCGGCCGTGACCATGAAATGCGTGTGCGCCGGGCGCCAGGGATGGCGCCCGACCGCCGCCAACATCTTGCCGACCGGACCCGTCGTCCGGGATCGGATAGGCGACCGGCTTGATCCCGCGAAAGGCGTAGCGACCATCCGGTCCGGTGCGGAAAATGCCGCGATTGTTGAAGGGCGGCTGAATGTCGGGCTGCTGGACGTCGTAGAAGCCCTCGTCATTGTCGGACCAGACGCTGATCAGGGCGCCTTCAATGGGATTGCCCTCCAGATCGAGCACCCTCCCCTGGAACAGACAGATCTCGCCCTTGCCATCGAGGCAGATATTGTCGCCCATCTCCCGCTCCGGCGCGCCCTCCACATGGAAGGGACCAAAGACGGTGGTTTCCGTCGCTCCGTCCGGCGCGCGATGGTTCACGGCATCCACGAGCATCGACACGCCCAGGGCATCGGAAAGCAGGATGAACTCCTGGCGGGTATCGCTACAGATCTGGCCGGTCTTGGTCAGGAAGTCGATCGCAAACTCCCACTCCGCCTCGGTGAGTTCCACCTCCTTCACGAAGGCATGCAGGTGATTGACCATCGCCGTCATGATCTGCCGCAGGCGGGGCGATACGGGTCCACCCATCCGGCCGTTGACGACCTCCGCAGACGTTTGCTCGGTAAAATAGCTCATGTCGATTTCCTCCATTCGACAAGGGGACGCTCGCCCGCGTGGGCGCGGGCGATCAACGCCGCGATCGCCTCGCGCTCCAGCGGACGCGGGTTCCAGTAAGGATTAGCAAGGGCGCTGTCGGCGGCGGCCGCAACGCCCTCCGGCGGCATGCCGAGCTCCGAAAGCCCCGCCGGCGCGCCGATCGCGCGGGCGAGATCGTAAAGGGCGTTCGACGGCTCTCCTCCGAGCACAGTCTCCAGATCGTTCATCACGCCCGGGATCGCCGGAGCATTGTAGGCGAGCGCGTGCGGCAGCACGATCGTATGGGTTTCGGCGTGCGGAAGATCAAAGCTCCCGCCCAGGGTATGGCAAAGCTTGTGATGCAGTGCCATGCCGACGGAGCCGAGACAAATGCCGCACAGCCATGCGCCATAGAGGGCGTCGGAACGTGCCGGAATGTCGCGCGGCTCTTTGGCGATCACTGGAAGCGCGCGGGCCAGCGCCCCGATCGCCTGCAACGCCAGTGCCGAGATGATCGGATTGGCCTCACGGGCGTAAAGCGCCTCCACCGCATGGGCGATCGCGTTCATGCCGCTGGTGCCGGAAATTCCGGGCGGCAGATCGAGCGTCTGGTCGACATCGTAGATCACCACCTCCGGCAGGACCTTCGACGTGCTTTGCGTGCGCTTGGCACCGCCTTCCGTCTCGCCGATGATGGGCGTCATCTCCGAACCGGCATAAGTGGTCGGCAGAACGATCTGCGGCAGGTCGGTACGTAGAGCGACAGCCTTGCCGAGGCCGGTTGTCGAGCCGCCGCCGACCGCGACGAGGACATCGGCCTTGAGGCTACGGGCGACGTCGGTCGCCCTTTCGCTGACGTCGACGGGCGTATGCATCACCGCGCCGGCGAAGACACCGACGGCCTTGTCGCCCAGCAGATCGGCCAGCTCTTCAGCTTGCGCTTTCTGGGCCGGAGTGGACAGCACCAGCGCACGCTGCGCGCCGAGTCGCGCCACCTCGTCGGGCAAGCGAGCCGTCGTGCCGGAACCGAAGATCACCCGCGCCGGGTGGCTGGTGTAGACGAAATCGCGCTGTGTCATCTCAGCGAGCTCCTTCGGTTGTGGCGACATAGTCCACCTGATGTCGGGCAATACGCAGGCCCTCCAGCCGGTCGCGTGCCGCAAGATGCGCCGGATGGGTCGCGTAGGCCTGCAGCGCGCCTTCGCTTTCAAACTCGGTCACGAGAACCATGTCGCAGGAATAGGAGACACGGCTGTGATCGACGCCGATCTCCAGCCGCGTCATGCCGGGAATCAGGCCGCGAAGGGCCTCGAATTCCGCACGCACCTTGGCGATCGCGTCCTGTTTGCTGGACTGCGCATCTCCCGCAACCTTCCACATGACGATGTGATGGACGGGACTTGAACGGACGACGTCGTGCGGCATGGGAAGTCTCCGATGTGGTCGGCTTCGGTTTCTGCTCCCACAAACCTGTCATTGTCTGGTTGCGTGATAAATCACGTAATTTGAAAAACATTCTTGCGCCAGGGGCAAAAAAGACGACCGGTCGCGCAATAACGACTTGATCAAAGGTAAAATTACATGAATATTACCGTTATAAAAATGGGAACATAAAAACTGGTGGACGGCCTTGGATCGCTTTGTCGAACTCGAGATCTTCACACGCATTGCCGAAGAAGCAAATCTGACCCGCGCCGCGGAAGAGCTGGGGCTCTCCGTATCCGGTGTCAGCAGATGCCTTGCCGGCCTGGAAAACAGGCTCGGCGTGCGGCTTGTGCAGAGATCCACACGTCAGCTTTCGCTGACCTCGGAGGGTGAGCGCTTCGCACGTAGCGCGCGCGACATTCTCTTTAACCTGAACGAGGCGGAAGCGAGCGTCAGCCTCGTCGCCGCCGAGCCGAGGGGGACCTTGCGGATAGGTTCCTCCCTTTCGTTCGCTTTGTTGCACTTGATGCCGGTCATACGGGAATTCAAGGCACGCTATCCCATGGTGGGCATCGATCTGCAGGCTTCCAACCGCTATTGCGACATCATCGAGAACGGTCTGGACGTCGCCATCAGGACCCGTCTCTCCGAAGTCGACAGCAGCGTCACGATCCGAAAGCTGGCTGAAGTCCCTCGTCTTCTTGTGGCCTCACCCGATTACATCGAGAAGAACGGCACCCCGGCGGAGCCGGAGGATTTGGAGCGCCACGCCCTCCTGCTCTATACGCTCTCCGACGACTGGGACCATCTGACATTCACCCGCAACGACGTGCGCAAACGCCTGCCGATGAAACCCGAAATCGCGTCCAACGATGGGCAGTTGCTCCGCCGGGCGGCTTTGGATGGCATGGGAATCCTGGTCCAGCCCGCCTATGTCGTCCACAATGACCTTGCCGCCGGACGGCTCGTCCCGGTGCTTGAGAATTGGACGCTTCCCAGACTGACGATGAATGTCGTCTTTCCCTCACGAACGCACCTGCCCGCAAGAACCCGCCTGTTTATCGACGCGCTGGTCATGCATTTCCGCGAAAACGATCTTGAACGAAACTGGACCGGCCAACCCGACCGGACCGTTCAGTAAGGGCTTCGCCCTGCACCCCGCCACCTGACAGAAGGCCTGGCCATGAGCGGGCCTTCCCTACCCACAGGATTGATCCCTTGTCAGCAACACAAGCCTATCTCGAACACGTTGCCATCCACGTCCGCGATATCGCACCGCATATCGCCTTTTTCCGCGACGTGCTCGACATGACGATTACCCAGTTGGACGGAGATCCAGCCGCGCCACGGCAGGTCTGGCTGCTGGGCGGAATACAATTGATCGAGGATTCGTCCTTTGTCGGCCCCGAAGGTCGCTGTTCGCACCTCGGCATCGTCTGCGCCGATGTTCCGGCTGCCATCGAGGCGGCCATCGCCAACGGCGCGAAAACCACGGCCAAGGGCGCCCACTGGCTCGAGCTGCCGGACGGTCTCCTGCTCGAGTTCCTGCCCGAGAAGAAGGATGCCGTGCGGATCGTGAGGGACCTCGACCCACGCATATGATCGGCACGCCGGATCGCGAAGTCCGATCCGGCCAGGTGGCCGCCAAGGATGGCGGCCTCGTGGTTTGGGTCAGGAGAAGCGTTCCAGCCGGTAGGGCGTGGGATCGACGATCGGAGTGACATTCATCACAAGATCCGCCGCAAGCTGCCCAGCCGCCGGCCCGGTTCCGAAACCATGGCCGGAAAAGCCGGTCGCCAGCGTCAGTCCCGGCAGGCGCGGCGCCGCTCCCATGACCGGCAGGGAATCCGGCGTGATGTCCATCATGCCGGCCCAGACCTCCTCGATGATCGCGTTTTTAAAGACGGGCCAGGCCGCCGTCAGGTTTGCCATCGCCTCGGCATTGATCGCCGCGTCGGCCTTCGGGTCCATGACGCGGATGCGCTCGAACGGTGAGGGTCCTTTCGGCCCCCAGCGACGTGGCAAGCGGATATCGTTGAGGAAGTCCTTGCCGAGATTGATGCGCAGCAACTGACGCTGCCCGCGCAGCATATGCAGATAGCGCAGCCCGATCAGGAGATGATCGAGCAACAGGGGCGCGCCGAGCGCGCCGCGCTGGGTGATCGTGAAGCCGCCGTCGCGGCGCTTGCGGAAGGAAAAATCGGGGCCGCCAACCGCGATCTCGGTCGGCCCTTCCATCGGCGCGGTGCGAATGACGGAGGAGATCAGCGGCAGCGTCGGCAGGGAAACACCGAGATTACCGAGGAATTTCCGCGACCACAGGCCACCCGCCAGCAGTACATGCTCGCAGCGGATCTCGCCGCGTTCTGTCACGACGCCATCGACCCGCCCGCCAGCGAAGGTGAGCGTGCGCACCGCGCAGTTTTCGACGATCACGGCTCCCCTGCGGATCGCGGCATTGGCGATCGCGCTCGGTGCGAGCGTCGGCTCTGCCCGCCCGTCGGAGGCGGTATGGATGCCGCCCGCCCAACGCCCCTCTCCTCCCGGCACAATACCATTGATCTCACTCGCGCTCAGGAGCCGGGAATCGAGCGAAAGCTGGTTGACGGCTGTCAACCATTGCCTGTGCATTTCCATTTCCGCCTCGGTGCGGGCGAGATACATGATGCCCGCCTGCCGGTAGCCTACATCTGTCCCGACACGCTCAGGCATCTGCGCCCACAGCCTGTCGGCCGCGAGCGACATGGGCACGTCCGGCGCCGAGCGGCCCATCTTGCGCACCCAGCCGAGATTGCGGGAGGACTGCTCCGCCCCCGCACGGCCCTTTTCGAGCACCACGACGGGAACGCCGCGCTCCGCCAGCGTCAGCGCGGCGGTCAACCCGACAATGCCGGCGCCGATGACGACGACGGTGGTCGAGGCGGGAAAGGTGGACGATGAATTCACGGGAGGCAATGCGGGTGCCATGGCTGTCACCTGGAGTTTGTTGATGTTTCCGTCCCGAGCGCGATGACGCCAGCCATCGTGCTCGACTGCGTCAGAGCGAAATGAGACGCTTCTCGGTTTTGGCCGCCCCAGCTCCGCGATAGGCGGTCACCTCGATCTCGACCTTGTAGACGGTCGATCCGAGCGGCGGGCAGGTCACCGTGCTGGCGGGGTCGATACCGCGGAACTTCTCGCCGACCACCGTCATGACCCTCTGGGTATCCTCGGGGTTCTGGATGAAGACGCGGGAGGAAACGACATCCGCCAACCCCGCGCCGGCGGCGGCGAGCGCGCCCTCGATATTGGCGAAGACTTGCAGCGTCTGTTCCGTGACGTCTTCCGGGATCTCCTTGGTCTGCGGATTGCGACCGGCCGTATTGGATACGAAGATCCAGTTGTCGACGGCCACCAGCCGCGAATAGCTGCCATGCTCCTCGAACTTGGAGCCGGTCTTGATTTTGAGGATATTGGTCATGTCATCTTCCGTCTTGTCATTCGATATTCTTGCAGGCCGCACGGGGGGGACTGAGCGCCGGACCCCATCTCCGCGCTTGCCGGGTCAACGCAGGACCGGAACGTCCCAGAGGTTGAGCTTGACGCCGATGCCGCGCTCGATAGCGTTGCGATAGACGACCGTGCCCCAGGCAACATCCTCGACCGGCATTCCGCCGACCGACATCAGGATGATCTCGTCGTCGTTGCGGCGGCCGGGCGCATCGCCGGCGACGATCTTGCCGATGTCCTCTAGCTCGTCCTTCGCCATCCGGCCTTCGGCGATCATGTCCATGAACTTGACCCCGATGATCGGGACATGGACATGCGCGGGCTTCGGCAGTTCGTGGAACCATGCCTCGTAGAGGCCGGTATTATCGACGACCTTGCGGATTTCGGCCCGCTCCATTCCCTCGTCGATGTTGCAGAGCGCCGGCATCGAAAGGAAGGTGCCGGGCCGCACCCATTCGCGCCGGACCATCGGATAGGTGGAGGGATCGCCAACCTCACCCGAATTGCAGAAGGTGACGATGTCGCTGTCGCGCACCACGGCCTCGATGCTGTCGACCACCTGCACGGTGGTGATCTGTGGGAAGGTCTCGCCGATCCAGGACAGGAAGGAATCGAGGCTCTTCTGGCCACGGCCCTTGACCTTCACCGTGTCGATCAACGGGCAGGCCGCCATGAAGGCCGACAGCGAGGTCTTGGCCATGACCCCCGGCCCGAGAATGCCGACAACCTTCGAATCCTTGCGCGCCAGATGGCGGGCGCCCACGCCCGGCACCGCGCCGGTGCGATAGGCGGAGAGCAGATTGGCCGACATATGCGCGAGCGGCGCGCCCGTATCCGTGTCGTTCAGCGTGAACATGAGGATCGAGCGCGGCAGGCCCTTTTCGCGATTGGCGATATTGGAGCCGTACCACTTGACCCCGGTCGTGCCAAAACGGCCGCCGAGATAAGCCGGCATCGCCATGAAGCGGCGGTCGGCCGTCGGCTTCGGCATGGTCGGGAACGGCGAGTTTTCCGGAAACATGATCATGGCGCCGTGGGAATCGTTGTTGGCGCCGGCCATGCGATAATCGCCATGGTAAAGCAGCGCGAACATTTCCTCCATGGTGTCGACGCAGGCGGGCATGTCGGTCACGCCGGCGCGGATCATGTCCTGCTCCGACAGGTAGATGAAGTCGATCCGTGTATTCTCAGTCATTGCATGGGCTCTCGATAGGTTGCGACAAAGGGTACGCGGCGAGTGCAGTTCGCCACGGAAAAACACTATGGAATTTGGGATGCTGACCCGCCCGGCGCTCTTGTTTTGCCCCGGGCAGGTCCAATCCGTTGGCTTCGTTATTCCTCGAAGACCTTGCCGAGCGCCTCATAGCGGGCAGGGTCTGATTTCTTGATCCTGAGGGCGAAAACGATCCCACCGATGCCGGTCAGCGCCACGAGGACGGGGAATGAATCGACCACGATGTTGGATGCACCAGCCAGAAGCTCAAGGTTCGAGACCACCAGCAACAGCGCTCCGATCAGGCCGAGAAGCGCAAGCGCCGGTGCGATCACTGTCTGCCAAGCGCCATGCCCGCGCTTGTCCTTGCGGAAGAACAAGATGATCGCGACGCAAACCAGGGCCTGGACCGAGAGAATGCCGATAACCGTCAGGGCCGACATGTAGGAGAAGACCACGGCAAAGGGATCCTGCCCGGCGAAGGCGAAGGCGGCGATGATAATCGCGGCCGTCGCCGACTGCAGCATGCCCGCCACGTAGGGAGAACCGTGGACGACATGCACCTTGCCAAGCGCCTTGAAGGCCAGACCTTCGCGGCCGAGCGCGAAGAAATAGCGGTTGAGCGTGTTGTGGAAGGACAGCACGCAGGCGAACAGGCTGGTGATCAGCAGCACGTTCATCGTGGTGGCCGACCAGCCACCGAGCACATTCGCCGCCGCGTCGAAATAGAAGGTATCCAGCGCGCCGGCCGCGACTTCCTGCACCTTGGATGGACCGTAATGCTGGGTGATCGCCCAGGTCGAGAAGGCGTAGAAGACCGCGATCAGCAGGACGGAGACATAGGTCGCACGCGGAATGGTCTTCTCCGGATGCTCCGTTTCCTCGCCGAAAATCGCTGTCGCCTCGAAGCCGATGAAGGAACCGACGACGAAGACGAGGGTGACACCGAGGGCGGGTGTGAACACTGTCGCTGGCGCGAACGAAGTGAAGCTCAGGCCTTCCGGTCCGCCGCCCGCCAGCACGATGCCGACATCGAGAAGCAGCAGGATGGCGATTTCCGCCAGCATGCAAACGCCGAGGATGGCGCCGGAAAAGGCGATGTTGCGCTGGCCGGAGAAATGCACGACCATCAGGAAGGCGAGCGACCAGACCCACCACGGCAGGTCGAGACCAAGGCCAGCGACCGCCCCTTCGGTGAACAAGCCGAGCAGCCCGTAGACCGCGATCTGCACGGAACTGTAGGTGAGCAGCGCCATGAACGCGCCGCCAACCCCGACCGGTTTGCCGATGCCTTGGGTGATATAGGTATAGAAGGCCCCGGCCCCGCCAATGTGGCGGCTCATTGTGGTGAACCCGACCGAGAAGATGAGATAGAGAAGCCCGGCGAGAACGAAGGCGCCGGGAACGCCGGCACCATTGCCGAACGCGAAGGCCGGCGGCGTGGCGCCGACGACGGCCGTCAGCGGCGCTGCCGCTGCGACAACGAAAAAGACGATATGAGCGATGCCCACGGAATTTCTGGCCAGACGCCCATCAGGCGTCGGCTCGCTGGTAATCATAGTCATGTGAACCCCTACTGGTTTCTTATTTATTGTTAAAAGAATAGGGAGCCTTTGCTCGGAGCATATTGCAATTTGTGACTGCAATTTGATAATTTGCGCCACGAAAGCAGGGTTTGGTGCCATGAACACACCGAATGACAGTGTCGGCGGTCCACGATCCGTCACCTACATCCGGGTGGCGGCGATCACGCCATTCGTCGAGCATCTGCAGAACTCTGGCATCCTCCTGCCGCCGCTGCTGGCCCGCCACAGGATATTGACGAGCGAACTGAGCGACCCTTATTCGGTCATTCCGCTCCATCGGTTCGTCGCCTTTCTCGAGGACGCGGCCGAGGCAACCGGTGATCTGGCCTTTGGCGCCCGGCTCGGTGCGCATTTCAAGCCGGCCGATATCGGCCCGATGGGCATTCTGTTCTCCGTGGCGCCGACCGTCCGCGTCGCCTTTGAACGCATTTCCAAATATGTGAACTCCCTGCAGAGCGCGACGAGTTCCAGTCTGACGCAGGAAGACGATGTTCTCGTCTGGAGCTATCGTATCTCTGATCGTTCGATCTGGCCGCGCAGGCAGGACGCCGAATACTCGGTCGCCGCCACCTGCCAGCTCGCGCGCACCTGTTTCAAGACGAACCTCAATCCGCTCGAAGTCCATTTCGAGCACGACCGGCCGGAAAACATTGAGCCACTGCGCCGACTGTTCCGGGCACCGCTTTATTTTTCCCAGCCGAGCAACCGCCTCGTCTATGCGGTCGAGGATGCCGACCGCGTCTATCGCAGCGAAGACACGCAGTTGACCATGATCCTGGAGCACCACCTCGAGGACCTGATCCACGAGGTGAAGGCCAAGGAGGTGTTTTCCGACAAGGTTCGCTTTCTCATCCAGCTCTACATGGGAAGACGCCCCGTCACCACGCATTTCCTGGCCGAGGAACTCGGCATCTCGGTGCGCACGCTGCAAAGGCGGCTGGAGGAGGAAGGCCTGTCGATCCGGGACCTGATGCGCGCCCATCGCGAGGAAGTTGCCGTCAACCTGCTGGAGCGGCCCGGCGCGCGGATGTCGAACATCGCCCAGGCGCTTGGCTATGCGGACAGCGCGGTCTTTTCCCGCGCTTTCAAGGAATGGACCGGCCTTGCGCCTCGCAAGGCGGCAAAGGGCGTTATCCCGCGGGCAGACACCCCGGGCGACGAGAACGCCTGACCACGCATCCAGGCGACCTCCATCCTTGCCGTCGCTGGAAAACTGTTTTGCGGACCCGATACTGTCTGCCCGCGTCCTCAAATGCAAACCTGCCCCTCTCGTTTTGTCCGGCGAAGCTGCGCTAGGCCCGCAAGCCCCTCCGTGGCCTTCACCGCATCACCCGTCGTCGAAGCCGTATCGCGGGTCGGCGCGACTGCATTCGATCCAAAAAAGGGGACATCATATGACATCGGTGAACAGAACCATCGCCCTGGCGGGCGCCCTGCTCGGCTGCCTTGCCGCTTCCGCGCCGGCAGAGGCCGACACCGTCAAGCTCGAGATCCAGAGCGCGTGGCCGCTCTCCATGCCCGCCAGCGGCACCAATGCCGAATTCCTCGGCGAACAGCTCAACGCGGCCTCCGGCGGCGCCTTCAAGGTCAAGGTCTATTCCGCCGGCAAACTCGTGCCGCCGCTGCAGATCTTCGACGCGGTCCAGCAGGGAACGCTTGATGCCGGCTATACCTCGCCCCTCTATGTCGCCGGCCGTTTTCCCGCCGTACAGCTTTTCGGCGGCGTTCCCTTCGGCCCCGACGCCATCACCTATACGAGCTGGATGTATGACGGCGGCGGCCGTGAAATCTGGAGCGAGATCTACGCCAAGCAGGGCGTCGTCACCATTCCCTGCGGCCTGATGGATAGCGAGGCTGGCGGTTGGTATAATTTCAAGATCGAAAGCGTCGATGACTTCAAGGGGGCCGTGTTGCAGCGATCAGACCGCAGACGAGATAACCCTACCCGTTGGATTCTTCAGGCCGCGCGCCTGAATTCCGGACGGCCGAGTTCAGACATCTGGTTGAGAACACGAACGCCGATCTTTGTTTCTGTCGTCTGATTGTCGAAGTTCCGTGCCTTGAGTTTAGGCCCGATGACGGTTTTCCATCGGCCCATCTGGGTCTCGATCCGGCTACGTCGATTATAGCCGGTGGATTTCTGCCAAGTCATTCGGCCCCTGGTCTCGATTTCGGCAATGTGGCGATCGCGAACCGTTGGATTGTGCGCTGCTTGCTGGCTTTGAACTGCCGTCTTGGGCGGTGGAATAATGATCTCCACGATCTCGTCAAGGCGTGTTTCCAGCAGATTGCGGCTCGGTGAACCATCATAGGCGCCATCAGCGATAAAGCGCTCCACGGGAACCTCAATCTGGCCGAGGAGACCTGGCAGGGCCGTGGGATCTCCGACATCGTCCATGGTCAGATCGGAGCAGATGATTTCTCCGCTAACAAGATCAAGACCAATGTGAAGCTTGCGCCATCTCTTGCGCTTCACTTTGATTTTGTGCTTGTTTTCCAGCCATTCGCCCTCACCGAACACCTTCAGGCCCGTGCTATCGACCACAAGATGGACCGGCCCCGACAGCATGGTTCCCCGCCTCCTTGATGGCAATACCAGCCCCTTGCCCCGGCGCGACAAAGTGGAGAAATCCGGTACGGCAGTTTCAACGCCCATCAGTTTCGCGATACTGCACATCATGCCCTGGGTTTGACGCAAAGGCTGATCGTAAACAACACGCAGGGTCAGGCACATCGTAATGGCCAGGTCCGAATATTTCGGCTGGCCGCCCCGAGACGTCCGGCGCGACGCTGACCATTGAGAAAGTGCCTCATCGCTTATCCAGACGGTTAAATCACCACGTTGGCGAAGGCTTTCATTATACGCAGCCCAGTTCGTGACCTTGAATTTCTGTTTGGGTATCTTATGCCGACGGTCTTCATTGAGCTTATGCGGCATCCAAAATTTCCTGCGACCAAAAACGATCGCCTGATATCAGCAAACTCGAGATCGCTGCAACAAAGCCCATCTGACTGATGATCTCCCGTACCAACACCGCATAGATGCAAAACGTTGAAATTTGGTCCGTACACCAAGACCGCGCAACATGTAACTTGGTGTTCAGCGGCCGATTAGGGCGTTGCCGCCTTGGTCTGATGCCCCCGACCCGGTTCCAAGTCATCGCCCGAACGCGTGGTCTTGCCGATGCAGACGCGATCGCGCCCAGTGGCCTTGGCCGTGTACAAGGCGCCATCGGCGGCGGCGACCAGCTGGTCAAGGGTGGCCCCATCCCGCGGGAAGGTCGCGACACCAAATGACGCGGTCACGGAGATCGGTTCTCCATTGTAGACGACACGGGTTGCGGCCAACGCGCGACGCAGTCCTTCGGCCCGTTGCGCCGCGACGTCCTGACTGCTTCCCGGCAGAACCAGCAGGAATTCCTCGCCGCCGAAGCGGCAACACATGTCGCTGCCACGTACATGCTGTTTCATCACATCGCCAAATGCCCGTAGAACCTCGTCTCCGGCAAGGTGTCCGTAGTGGTCGTTCACCGCCTTGAAGTGATCAACATCCATCATGACCACGCTGACGGAACCGCCGGCGCGCCCGGCCGCGGTGAGTTCCCGATCCAGAAAATCCTCGAGATGATAGCGGTTGTAGAGACCCGTCAGGCTGTCGTGGATCGATTGCTCGCGCAGCGCCTCCTGCAGAGCCTCCAGTTCGCGTGCGGCGCGAACGCGATCCGTGACATCGAGAAGCACGCTGATCAGCAAACGCTTGCCATCCACCTCCAGCACACTGCCGTGCATCTCCAAATCTATAATGGCGCCGTCCTTGCGCAAGCCGCGGAATCCGTAGTCGGCCTCATTGAGCTCGCCGGTCAATCTGTGACGGATACTTTCCGCGACCGCGGCTCTGTCCTCCACCGAAACCGTGTCGGCCGGTGCGATCTGTCGTATCTCGTCGGCTGTGTATCCGAATATCTGGTTGAACTTGGCGTTGGTGTAGCTGAACTTTCCATCCTCGACGATGGCGATGCCGACGATGGACTGGCTCACCACCCCGCGAAATCTGGCCTCGGAAAAGCTGAGCGCACGATTGGCCTTCTCGATTTCAGCGAGAGCCGCCGTCAATTCTGCGGTGCGCAGGCGTATCTGGTCCTCCAGCAGGACTGTCGTCTGGAACTGTCCATATTCAGAGTATTGGGCGCTGGCGCTCCGCTCGGCCCTGTCCATCAGCGCCAAAATAATTTTGTTCAGACGCGCGACTTCTTTCTCAAGCGCCAACTCGTTCGCGCTTGGAGCGACCGCCTCGGGCTCAGGCATGGCTGTTTCCCTCCGCGGCAGCACCAATGGCAACGCCTACCAGCGTCTGATTGACATGCACACCGTTGAATTGTTCACCATAGGTGTTGAAGCCGACCACCCGGTTCTCCTTAAAAAGCTCGGAAATACAGTCCTTCGAGGGGCCGGAGAAAATCTCCAGTTTCCGAAGGATGCAGTCGAAACCGACGGTGATCTCAGGGGCGCCGATTTCCGCCCGGATCTCAGCCAATTGCTCATTCAGATTCCTGACGAGATCGACCCCCTTGGCCACCCGTAGAACCAGCCCGTTGTCGATGGCGCAAAAGAAAGACAGACTGCCATCGGGATTGGCCTTCTGGATCGATCTGACGTAGCTGGTTCCATCGATCATCACCACGACCGGTGAAACCGCGAAGCGCATGGGGTCGAGGCCATTGGCATCAAGGCGCAGGATACGAGCGTATTCCTCGGCCGCCGGCCGACCATTGATCTCCATGACGATGCGCCGCGCGGGGTCCGCCGCGGTCACGACCATTCTCTCGTTTGTCGCGGCAAAATGCTGCGTCTTGAACAACCTGAAGGGTAGAGGTGTGGTGACTACAGCAAGAACGGCACTGTCGGAGTGAAAAGCGCCATCAAAATAGACCTGCGTCCGGCCGAACTTCAGGCCATCGCCAGCCGATCCCCCGACCAGTGGCAAGCTGCCTAGCGCACTCTGCAGAACATGTGTCACGGGCTCTTCGCGTACGGAGAGGCCATCGATCAGCAGCAGTGCGAAACTGTTGGCCGCATTCGCCTGCGGAGCGGCGCCCTCCAGTCTACCAAGGACATCCGTCACGAAAGCCCTGCCCTGTATGGAGTCGAAGTCCTGCAGGCGCTCGACAAGTCCGGTGGCGACGCGAAAATCTCCGGCCGGAAAGCTCGCGCCCGAGAGACTGTTGTCCCTATATCCCGCCGGCCCGATTTCACCAGCCGTCGTGCAGCCGACGACCTGGACCCCCGCGAACAGCCGCCGCATTTCTTCAGCCATCTCGGACAAATCGTATTCGCTGGAGCAGAAGAAAAGCACGAAGGCCACATTCGGCTGCTGCACAGCGGCGTGAAAGGCGCGGACTGCCTCACGTGCGTCTGGGGCGCAGGATTGACCGCTCCGTATGTGAGGTTGCGGTTCCATATTCGGCCCCTTCCGAGCGTTTTAGCCGGCTGGCGCGGCCAGCCTGCTCGACTAGCTGTTCGACACGAGCACGCTACCATCGGTATTGACCCAGATCAAGGCTGGGTTGTGTCCAGGGCGATCGCCTTCGGCCGAAGGTTGACCTGGCGCATTCATCGGACCATGCGGAGCGCTTTCGCTTTCGAGGAACGGATATTGCTGGTCTTGCACGCTTGAGCATGTCGAAAGCGGGTTTGCGAGCCGTCAGTCAGTATGGCTTCGCCCTTCACGCTCTGGCGCAAAGGCGCCGCAATACCAAGGCCGCAAGGCAGCTTGATCTGAAAGCTTCTGAAAGGACAAGGCTCTCGCCCCGCGTCACGGCCCTCCGACAAGCTAAGCGCCGACCATGCGGCATGCGGATGCGGAGCGAGATCACCCATCTTCAGGTGGCCTGATCGCCGGCTTCGGGCCCTATCCTTGGCCCGAAGCCGGTAAGTCTGCATCGCCGATCCATCTCATCATAATCAAAGAAACCGGCACGACGCGGGTCGCCGTTTGAAAGACGGCAGGGCGGTCACCGCGGCGGCGATCTTTCAGCTGCGGCTGCCATACAGTGTTCCGTCAATCGCCTGAAGACAGGACAGCGTCTCATCCTCATGCCTCAACCTCAGGTTCAGCAAGCGCTCCACTCCCTCGGCACGCAAGGACCGGGCGGCAGGATCGTCGGCAAGGTCGATTTCCTCAGCCGGATCGTGCGTCAGGTCATACAGCACCGGCGGCAGGGCGGGGAAGTGGACGTATTTGAACCGTTCGGTGCGCACGACGTGCAGGTTGCACAGCCGCGACGGCAGGCCGAAGCGACGCTCGGCCGTCTGGTCGCGCAGGTTGCGGAAATCGTGGCTCCAGAATGCCGCGTCGCGCCACTCCACGGGATCGGCTCCGCGCAGGAAGGGCAACAGGCTTTGCCCGTCGAGGTTTGCATCCCTTTCCAGCTCCAGCAGGTCGACCAGCGTCGGAAAGATGTCGATCGACTGGGTGAAGTGCGTCACCCGCTGCCCGGCCACACCGCCGGGAGTGCGGATCACCAGCGGGATCCGCGCCGAGCCGTCATACCATCCAAGCTTACCCAGCAGGCCGTGCTCGAACATCTGCTCGCCGTGATCGCCCGAAAGGATGACGATGGTGTTCTCCCACTGGCCGGTCGCCTTGAGCCGGTCGAGGATGCGGCCGATGTGATGATCCACCTCGGCTCCCATCGCCGCATAGGCCTGGCGGATCGTACGCACGACCGAATCTGGCGCATCGGCTACCGGCCCCGACAGGCCCGGCGCGAAGGAGGACAGGTCGAGCCAGTCGCGATAGGCCGCCAGCAGCGGATGGGCGGTCTCGTTGGTCCGGCGCGACATGAGCGGCGGCAGGGCCTCGGGGTCTACCTGCTCCAGCCAGTCGCGCGCGGCGGCAAAGGGTGGATGCGGCGCGATATAGGACAGATGCAGGAAGAAGGGCTCAGCCCCCTGCGTGGCCAGATGACCCAACACCCGATCGGTCAAAAAGGCGGTTTCGGAATCCTCGGCGGCAAAGATCGCAGGCTCTCCAAAGGCGGCCTGGGCGAACACCCCCTGCCGGCCGGCCGCGGGATTGGCGATGTCGTATCCCCGCGCCAGCAGATGCGCGATCCAGGGGCGGGCCATTTCGGTCAGCAGACAGCCCGCGTCCAGCCCCGGGGCGATGCCTTCGTATTCGCCCCGCGCCGGATCGCCTTCGGACAGGGATCGCGGATCGGGGGTGGTGTCGGTATAGCCGAACAGCGCCGGCCGATACCCCGCAGCGCGCGCCGCCTGAAAGATGGTGCGGTGGCGCGCGTCCAGCGGTGTGCCGTTCTGGATGGATCGGTGCTTGTGCGGGTAAAGCCCGGTCACCAACCCCGCCCGTGCCGGCCCGCAGGGATAGGCCTGACAGTAGTGGGCGGCAAAGCGCGCGCCCTCAGCCGTCAGCGCGTCAAGGTTGGGGGTGGAAAACCACCCCCCCTCCCCGGGCATCAGGTCGCCCCGCCACTGATCGACGGTGATGAACAGAACATTCGGGCGGGCGGGCGAATGGGTCGGCGCAGTATCAGGCAAAGACATGGACATCCTCGGGGCGAAAATTCACATGGACGGTTTCACCCGGCCGCAGGCCGCGCAAATCCCTGCTGGGCGCGTCGAGGCGCAGCTCCAGCGCGCCCTCCGGCCCCTCGGCCTGGACGTAAAGCCGCGTGGTCTGGCCCTGAAACAGGCGCGCCTCGATCCGGGCGGGCAGCCCCTCACCCGGCGGGCAGAGCACCAGATCCTCGGAACGAATGTAAAGGTTCACCGGCCCCCCGGTCTCGACCGGCAGGGACAGGAACGGATCAAGTCGCAGCCGCCCCTCGCGCGGGGTCAGGGTGATGCGGTTGCGCGCGCCGATGAAACGTGCGGCGAACTCCGAGGCGGGGCGGTCGTACAGCTCTTCCGGACGGGCAATCTGCTCGATCTCGCCGCCCTGCATCACCACCACCCGATCGGCGACAGCCAGCGCCTCGGCCTGGTCGTGGGTGACAAGGATGGCGGTGATACCGACCCGCTGCTGGATTCGGCGAATCTGGTCGCGCAGCCGGTCACGCACCAGTGCGTCGAGCGCGGAAAGGGGTTCGTCCAGCAACAGCACGCGCGGGTTGGGGGCCAACGCCCGCGCCAGCGCGGTGCGTTGCTGCTGACCGCCCGACAACTGGTTTGGGTGGTGGTCGGCGCGCTCGGTCAGGCCGGTCAGGTGCAGCAGCTCGTCGACGCAAGCGGTGATGTGGGCGGGTGTCTCGCCCGCGATCTTCAGCGGAAAGCCGATGTTTTGCCGCACTGTCATGTTGGGAAACAGCGCGTAGCCCTGAAACACCATGCCGATGTGGCGTTGCTGCACCGGCAAGGGGGTTACGTCAGTATCGCCGAACAGGACCTGTCCGGCATCCGGCGTGGTGAGCCCCGCGATGGTGCGCAGCAGGGTGGTCTTGCCGCAGCCGGAACTGCCCAACAGCGCGATCATCTCGCCCGCTGCGATATCGAGGTCGATGCCCCGCAGCGCGGGCTTGCCGTTGAAGGCCTTGGTGATGCCGCGAATGCGGATCGGGGTACTCATGCCTTGTCCTTTCCGGTGGCAATGCGATTGCCGTTCAGCCATACGACGCCAACCGACAGCGCCAGCGTGACGGCGAAGTTGATGATCGTCATCACCGCCAGCAGATTGTAATCAGCGTCAGCGCTTTTCAACATATTCAGAAGATAGAGCTGGACCGTCTCAAAACGACTGCCGGTCAGCATCTGGGCCAGGGCGATCTCGTTGAACGAGGTACCGAAGGCCATCAGCAGCCCCGCCGCAATACCGGGGCCGATATTGGGCAGGATCACCCGCCACAGCGTCGCCGAAGCCGAGGCGCCGCAGGTGCGCGCGGCCTCGGACAGGTGTTCGACACGGGCGGCGGCCATGGCACTGTCCAGCGTCCAGTAGACGAACGGAAAGGCGATGCCGACATGGGCGGCAAACAGTAGCCCCACCGTCCCCTGCAGCCCGGGCAGATAGTCGCCCGTGGCCCGAAGCAGCCCGAAGGCGATCACCAGAACCGGGATGGCGAAGGGGATCGCCGCCAAAAGCTCCAGCACGCCACGGATCGCCGGGTTATGGACCCTTTGCCAGTAAAGCGCGGGCACGATCAGCGCGATCTCGGCCAAGGCTACGGCCAGCGCCAGCAGCAGCGAGCGGACAAGCACCGCGCGGAAACGCGCATCGGCAAAGCCCTCGGCCCAGTGGGCCAGGGTATAGCCGTCAGGCAGCAGGTGCGCCGTCCAGCGGGTGGCCAGCGAGTAGAGTAGTGTCGCCGCCATCGGCAACACGATATAGGCCGCCACCAGCAGCAGGAAAGTCGTACGGGACCAGTGTTTCACAGCCAATTGGTTCCCCGTTTCAGAAGCCACCGGTAGAGCCACAGCGAGCCGACGGCAAGGATCATCAGCACCGCGGCCAGCACCGGCATGCGCTGGCTGCCAAAAAGCGAGCCCATCATTGTCCGGCTCATGTCGATGGTGATCAGCGGATAAGTTGGACGGCTTGAGCCCAGCAGCGCCACCGGGAGCCCATAAAGCCCCACGGCCCAGGTGAAGCACAGAAGCCAGCCCGCTCCCAGGAATGGCGCCAGCATCGGCAGCCCGACGTGGCGCCAGAACTGCAGGCGACCTGCGCCGCAGCACTGGCAGGCTTCCCACCACTCCTCCCGGATCAACGACATGGCGGGCAGGGTCAACAGCACGAACATCGGCACAATGCCGTATTCATAGGCGATGACCAGCCCCCAGAAGCTTGTGGGCGCAGGCGGCGTTGCGCCGACCCCCAAGGCCTTCAGCCCGAGCGTGATCATTCCGTAGCTGCCAAGCGCCGCCACATAGCCAAACGCCAGGCCTATGCCCGAAAAATTATTGGCCACCGTCAGCAGCCCGAGATTCAGCGCACGCCAGCCCCGCGCCATGCGGGCCAGGCTCCAGGCCAGCGGGCCGCCGACGATCAGCGCGATCGTGGCCACCACCACCGCCAGCGCCAGGCTGTTGCCGATCGCCGTCCGGGCAGAACGGCCACCCAGAACCGAGATCCAGTTCGCCAGCGTCACACCGCCGCCGGCAGGCTCGGCGAAACTGGCACGCAAGATCACCGCGCAGGGTACCACCAATACGCCAAGGCCCAACCCGATCAGCGGAAGTGCGGGGCCCCAGTCGGTCAGCCAGCGTCGGGCCGCAACGGCGGGGGCTGATTGCCCCCGACCGCCCGCGCGATGCCTAAGCACGCGCATCGGCTCAGCCCCCGGTGACTTCTTCGACCCAGTATTGGGCCAGATCCGCCACGTTAATCGCCGACCAGTCGTCGATCTTGTGGACATTGGCGTAGTCCTCGTCGGGCAGCCAGCTGGCGCGAGCCTCGGCGGGCAGTTCCAGATCGCCCAGAACCCAGCGGATCGGCCGGGCGCCGAATTTGGCAAAGGCGATCTGCGCCTCATCCGACAGCACAAAGTCGAGGAACACCTTGGCGATGTTCATCTTGTCCACGTTGTAGCGGTTGATCATCGTGGCCGAGGGAGCGTAGATCGTGCCCTCGGGGATGATAACCTGCGCGTTAACGCCCTTGGCCTTCATTGCCGCAGCCGAGGCGATGCAATTGAAGTCGTACTTCAGCTGGATCGGCACTTCGCCGCGTTCCAGCGTCTGGGTGTTTTGCGGGGCCGAGGCCATCTGCGGCAGAAGCTTGCGCGCAAACTCCGCGCCCGGCGCCAGATCGCTGACCGAGCCGCCATGCGCATAGGCCCAGGCGATGAACATCGCCATGTCCGTGCCACCCATGCCCGAGGCGTCGATCGCTCCGACCTTGCCCTTGAACTCGGGGCGCAGCAGGTCGTCCCAACTGCGGGGCACGTCCTTGATGAGGTCGGTGTTGACCACCATCGCCGGTACGCCGGTGAAGGTGGCGACCCAGCCGCCGTCCTTGCCCTTCAGTCCGGCGGGCAGCTTTTCGGCCGAGGGCGGCATGTAGGGCGGCACCACGCCGCGCGCGTCGGCGACCGGGCCGAACAGAATGCCGATGTCGGAGGAGATCGCCACCGGATTGTTCTTTTCGGCGTCGAACTTCATGATCTCTTCCATCGAGCTCATGTCGGTATCGACGTGTTGCGAGGTATAGCCGTATTTCTGTGCCATCCGCTGAAACACCTCGCCATAGTTGGCCCAGGTGTCAGGCATGCCATAGGTGGTGTAGATCTCGGCCTCGCGGCGAGCGGCCTCCAGATCGGCGGGCTTGGCCCAATCGTCCATGGTGGCGCCAACGGCAAGGCGCGGCAGAAGCGCGGCGCCAGCGGCGGCGGCTCCCAGTTGCAGCAAGTGGCGGCGGTTCATCGGCAGTGCGGTCATGTTTCAGCTCCTGTCAGGGTGGGTAGAGCGGCGGCCGTCAAGGCTGCGCGCCAGCCGCCAGTTGGCGGTCGATTTCGTCGAGTACGGGCAGTAGATCGGCCACGCTGTCGACAAGGAAATGCGCCCCCTCGGCCGACAGCGCACGGCCGGCGCGGTTGCGCAGGGCGTCGCGTTCTGCCGGAGACAAGGCGGCAAGCTCGGCTTCGGACAGCCCCGCCTCGTTGCCTGAAAGCGTCACCCCGACCGTCCAGCAGCCGGCGTTGACGCCCTCGGCAATGCCGACGGGGGTGTCGTCGATCTTGACCACACGCCAGGCGGGCCAGATGTCGAGGTCGATGAAGGTCCGGAACATGCCCAGCGGGCTTGGCCGCCCTTCGGGCAGGTCGCCCGCGCAGATCAGGCTGTCAGCGCGCAGGCCCGCGGCCTCGGCCAGAGGCAGGATGCGTTGCATGATTTCGCGCGTGTAGCCGGTCGTCGAGCCGATCTTCAAGCCACGTGCGCGCAGCTCGGCCAGCACGCCGGGCGCGCCGGGAATGGGATCGGCATGGTGCACGGCGGCCTCGGCGTTCATCGGCACGAACATTTCGTAGATCGCGTCGATGTCGGCATCAGTCGGGGCGGCACCATGGGCGGCAACCCAGGCGGCCGAGATGCGGGGGGCGGCGAGAATAGCGGCGATGTGGTCTCGCTTGGCCCGCCCCATGGGGGCGCGGGCCTCGGCAACCGTGATCTCGACGCCGAAGCGCCCGAACACCTCGACAAAGGCACCCATCGGCGCGCATGACCCGAAGTCGATGAGCGTTCCCGCCCAGTCGAAGACGACAGCTTGAAGTTCGGTCATTGCAGGGCCTCCGCGATATCGGCACTTGGGTCATAGAGGTCGGCCACCACCTGCTCGCCAAGCGCGAGCCCGGTCGAGGCGCCGGTCCCGCCGGTGACGATCACCAATCGCTGGTTCGGCTCGGGCCGTTCCACCAGAACCGTGCGCGTGAGGGAGGAGGCGTAGCTGCCGGTCCAGCGCTCACTGACACAGCGACGGGGCAGGTCCAGTACCTCGTCGAAGGCAGACAGGATCATCTTCTCGACGCCGGCGGGGGCGAAGGGATCGGCCGTGGAGCCATAGGTGTGACTGTCGCCCACCACCAGTGAGCCGTCGGCCGACTGCACCGCGATCAGGTGGATGCCGGCCTCCCGGATCGCGGGAGTTTCGCGATCCAGTCGCGCTTCGAGCGCCCTAGCCTCGGGCAGGCCAGTGAAACCTTCGTAGCGGGCGAACGAGTGGTCGGACATCAGCGCCGAGGCCATCCGCGGCACACCCTCGCCCGACAGGCGCAGCATCTGCAAAGTGCAGACTCTGAGGTCGTGGCGGGCGATCACCTCGGGGAAGAGCGTGGTGAAATTATCGCCGGGGCAGACTACCACCGCCTCGGCGGAGATGAGGCCCGCGCTGGTGACGACGCCGGTCGCGGTAATCGCCAGAGCGGTGGTGTTCCAGCAAAAGGTCACCCCCTGCGCTTCGGCCAGCCAGCGGGCGAGCTGCGGCAGCGCCTCGCGGCTTTCCACGCGCAGTTCGTGCGGGCTGAACAGCACGTCGCTCAGCCCCTCGGTGCGCAGTGGCGGCAGACGACGTAGCGCCTCGGCCTGATCGATCAAGCGGCATTCGGCACCCATTTCAGTGTGCCGGAAAGCATGCAGCACCGCGGCGGCCTCGGGGCGGTAGGCGGGCATGATCAGCCCCTGCTGCAACACGGCGATGCCGGCCTGCGGGGCGATTTCCGCCCAGATGTCGCGACTGCGGCGCGCGCGCGCCCAATGTGCCCCGGCGCGCTGGCCGGTCACGGTGACAAAGCCGAAGTTGCGAATTGATGCGCCGTTGGCGCGGCTGTCTCTGTCGATCACCACGACCTTGCGGCCCTTGCGCGCGGCAGCCAGCGCCACACCCAAGCCCACGATTCCCGCGCCGACAACGGCGATGTCGTAACCCTGTTCCATATGCCCTTCCGGTAACTGTTCCGGCGACAGAACTAGGGCGCCTCCATGACAGAATTATGAATTATAAAATCTATAACATTGTATTATATACCATAATCGGCGCCCGGCGTCATGGCGCGGGCGATCTCGATGAAGGCGGCGACCTGGTGGCGGATCTCGGCACCCTTCAGGCACAGCAGGAACTGGCCAATCTCGGCGCCCGGCGCCACAAGAGGAACCACGTCGATATACGCATCAGGCAGCACCTCGCCCTCAATGGCAGTGCCAAGGCCTATGCCGGCCGCGACGGCCGCATAGGCCACGTCCTGCGTATCGACCTCAAGCGTGACACGCGGCGCGACCCCGGCCGCGCTGCACAGCGCATCAAAGCGACGCCTGCTGCCCGATTGCAGGTTCCACAGCACCATCGGCTGGTCGTGCAACGCGCTCAGCGCCACCGGGTCCCCCTGCAACAAGGCGTGCCCCCGCTGGCCATAGACGACAAGCGGCCGACGGGCCAATTCGACGGCATGAAACCCCGGTTCAGGCGCGTGCAGCGACACCGAGGCAAGATGGATCTCGCCCCGCTTCAAAGCGGCCAGCAGGTCCATCGTCGGCGCCCCCAGCGTGCTCAGTGTGACATTGGGAAAGAGACGCACGAATTCGGTCAGCGCCGGCATCACCAGCCGGTGCGCGCTGAAACCGAGGGCCAGTTGGCGGGCCTCGTCGGCGCTTTGTGCAGTCAGGGCGCTTTCGACTTCGGCCAGCAGGTCGACGGCCAGGCGGATGCGCCCCATCAGGGCTTCCGCCCCGGGGGCAACAGTGATGCGATAGCCGTCGCGGTCGAAGATGCGGATCTGCCATGCCGCCTCGAACGCCTGAATCTGGTTCGAGATCAACGGTTGCGACACGCCAAGGCTTTGCGCCGCGCGCGAAATCTGCCCATGCCGGGCCACCGCGTCGACCGCGCGCATCTGGGCCAGTGAAAGTGCCATGTTATCTCCCGTTGCTGGCGCCTGTCATGTCGAGACACCGCCATTTCCGCAGGGCGCGTTTTCCTGCTTCTGTCGTAAATTCATGGGAATGTCGCAGAAATGATTATCGCTGGACACATATATGCGGCGAGTGCAGCGAATTACTACGCAGACCATGATCGGCAACCGAAACTCGCCCGCGCATTCCCACCCCGGACTTATGCCATGATCAATCCGGCTGCAAATCCGGCGAAACGTTAACGACAGAACACGATTTGGCGTCATGCTTCCATGGCGACAGCGGCCCGCACAAAATCCGACGAGATTGAGCGGTCACCATCGACGGCTTCGCCCGAATGCGATATTCCGTTGACCCCGATCGGCATCCTCCACGCCCTCGCGGCACCGCAGATCTCACTCACAAACCGAGCCCCACAAGGATTTTCCATGATCATCAAGCGTGATTTCTACATCAACGGCGCGTGGGTGGCGCCGGCAAACGCCCGGGACTATCAGGTCATCAACCCGACGACCGAAGAACCCTGCGCGATCATCTCTCTCGGCGACAAGGCGGACACGGACGCTGCCGTTGCCGCGGCCAAGGCGGCGTTCCCCGCCTGGGCGGCAACCCCGCCGAAGGAGCGTGCCCGCATCGTCGCTCGCATCCTCGAGCAGTATGAGGCACGGGTGCAGGAATTCGCCGAGGCGATCTCGGTGGAAATGGGCGCGCCGATCGATTTCGCACTGTCCGATCAGGCGACCTGCCTTCCCTGGCACACGAGCAATTTCCTCAAGGCCTTCGAGGAGATCGAATGGATCCGTCCGCTCGGCCCGCAGGCACCGACATCCGCCGTCGCCATGGAGCCGATCGGCGTTGTCGGCCTGATCACGCCATGGAACTGGCCGGTCAACCAGATCGCGCTGAAGGCGATCCCGGCCATGCTCGCCGGCTGCACCTGCGTCTTGAAGCCTTCCGAAGAAGCACCGCTCGATGCCATGATGTTTGCAGAGTTCTGCCATGACGCCGGCGTGCCGGCGGGCGTATTCAACCTGGTCAATGGTGATGGTGTCGGCGTCGGCTCGCAGCTCACGACCCATGCCGACGTGGCGATGATCTCGTTCACCGGCTCCACCCGCGCCGGCATCGCTATTTCGAAGGCCTCCGCCGAAACGCTCAAGCGCGTGGTGCTCGAGCTGGGCGGCAAGGGTGCGAACCTGGTCTTCGCCGACGCCGACGACAAGGCGATCGAGCGATCCGTCCGCCGGATGATGGAAAACTCCGGCCAGTCGTGCAACGCCCCGTCGCGCATGCTGGTCGAGCGCAGCATCTACGAGCAGGCCGTTGAAAAGGCAGTTGCCGTAGCGGAATCGATCAAGGTCGGCCCCGCCCATGAACATGGCGACCATATCGGCCCGGTCGTCAACAAGAGCCAGTGGGAAAAGATCCAGGGCTATATCCAGAAGGGCATTGATGAAGGCGCGCGCCTGGCCTGCGGCGGTCTCGGGCTGCCGGAAACCTTCAATCGTGGCTTTTACGTCAAGCCGACCATCTTTGCCGACGTGAAGCCGGGCATGACCATCGAGAAGGAGGAAATCTTCGGACCGGTGATGGCGATGATCCCTTTCGATAACGAAGAGGACGCGGTCCGGATCGCCAACGATACTCCCTATGGCCTGACGAACTATGTCCAGACGGGCGATCAGGCCCGTGCCAACCGGCTGGCGCTCAAGCTCAAGTCGGGCATGGTGGAAATGAATGGCAAGTCGCGCGGCGCGGGCTCCTTCTTCGGCGGCGTGAAGCAATCCGGCCGCGCCCGCGAAGGTGGTGTCTGGGGCATCGACGAATTCCTCGAGTCGAAGGGCATCTCCGGCTACGACTTCTCGGCTGGCTGAGAACGTTCCGGCGCGGCACGCGCCGCCTGACAAAACCGCCGCCGGCCATTCTCGGCCGGCGGCAACCACATGGGGATCGGCCGCTGCCATCAAGGGCGCCCACACGCCAGGGCTGCGACCTGTGTTCGTCCCCCGGCGCGGCCGAGCGGCCCTGTCCGCACCTTGCGGCCACCCGCCACTGATGATCTTTTCCCCGATATTGCTGCAATCTTGCATCAGCCAAGGCAATACGACGCATACGCCGCGACTAACGTATTGGAAAAAATCATCATTCTGGCGCCCAGCCAGGTGGCACGATCATTGCTACACCTGAATGCTACGATCAACCAGGTCGTGTTCGTCAGCACCGTCGACAGAAACGGGCGTGCGAACAGCGGAAACCGCTAAACCAGAAAGGGAACATAATGACGAAATCTCATGGCCGGGGCCGGGTATGGCTTTCCGTGATTTCAGCCGCAATGGTCGCTGAATCGTCCTTTGCCAATGCCGCCGAACTGAACATCCTCACATGGGAAGGCTACGCTGATCCCTCCTTCATCGAGAAATTCGAGCAGTCTTCGGGCTGCAAGACGACCTCGACCTATGTCGGCTCCAACGACGACTTCGCGCCGAAGCTCGCCGCGGGCGGCGGTGTCTACGACATTATCGTCCCCTCGATCGACACGATCGGCCTGATGCGCCAGGCAGGCTTCGTCCAGCCGATCGACACCAGCAAGATCGAAGGCTGGGCAAATGTCTATCCGGAATTCTCCACGGCCACCGATGTGGCTGCCGAGGGCGAGACATGGTCAGTGCCGCTGGTCTGGGGATCGATCTCGCTGATGTACCGCCCCGACAAGATCGAGCCGGCGCCCGATTCGATCGGCGTTCTGTTCGATCCGAAATACAAGGGCAAGATCGCCATGTGGGACGACAAGTCATCGCTCTACTGGACGGCCCGCCTGCTCGGCTATGACAATATCTACGACCTGACCGACGAACAGCTCGAAACGGTCAAGCAGAAGCTGATCGAGCAGAAACCGCTTATCCGCAAATACTGGGCGACCGCCGGTGAACTGACAGAACTCTATGCCAACCAGGAGATTTGGGTTTCCAATACCTGGACCGGCCTGCAGAGCAAGGAAGTGAACGCCCTCGACAAGGGCTTTCAGGTGGTCGAATTCACCCCCAAGGAGAAGGCCGAGGGCTGGATGGATTCCATGCAGCTCGTCAAGGGCACACCCAACGAGGAATGCGCCTACAAGTTCTTCTCCTTCATGCTGAATGCCGACGGACAGTGCGGCATCGTCGGCTCGACCGGCTATTTTCCCGTCAATCCCGATGCGGTTTCCGCTTGCCTTACCGGCGCCGAGGCCGAAGCCAAGAAGGTCAACAATATCGAGTTCGTCAAAAGCCTGGTCATGTGGCAAATGCCGGCACGCCTCGACAAGTATCTGGAAACCTGGAACGCTGTGAAAGCGGCACCTTGACAGCCTGCAATGTGCAGAAATCCGATCACCGCCGGCAATGCCGGCGGTGATCCCTGCTGTTCAATTCCCATGTGACCAAGGACTCCTTCATGGCCGTGCAACCAATCGTAACCCTGGAAAACGTGGTGAAATCCTATGGAACCTTCACCGCGCTCCACAACATCAACCTTGAAATCGCAGCGGGAGAATTCGTCACCTTGCTCGGCCCTTCGGGCTGCGGGAAGACGACCACCCTGCGACTGATCGGCGGCTTCGAGACCGCCGACGAGGGTAGGATCACACTGGCCGGTTCCGACGTGACACAAGAGCCGCCCTATCGCCGCGACATCAACACGGTCTTCCAGGACTACGCGCTGTTTCCGCACATGACCGTCGCCGAGAATGTCGGCTACGGTCTGACGGTACGCGCCAACCGCCGCCCGAAGGAGGAGCGGGACCGGCGGGTCAGGGAGGCCCTGACCATGGTCGGTCTCGCCGACAAGGCCGGGCGCATGCCCCAGCAACTGTCCGGCGGCCAGCGCCAGCGCGTCGCCATGGCCCGGGCGCTGGTACGCCAGCCGAAAGTCCTGCTGCTCGATGAACCCCTGTCGGCGCTGGACGTCAAACTCAGGGAGGCGATGCAGGTCGAACTCAAACATCTGCACCAGAAGCTTGGCATTACCTTCCTGATGGTCACCCACGACCAGCAAGAAGCCCTGGTGCTGTCGAACCGCATCGCCGTGATGAAGGGCGGTCGCATCGCCCAGATCGGCTCACCGTCGGAACTGTACGACAAGCCTGCGACGCCCTATGTCGCCAACTTCATCGGCGCGGCCAATCTGATTGCCTGCACCTATCTCGGCGAAGAGGGCAACATTGCCCGCGTGAAGCTTGCCGACGACACCGTCGTCTCCGGCCACAGGGCGGAAAACGCAAAGGCGCTCAAGCCGGGCGACGCCTGCCTGATCGCCATCCGCCCCGAACGCTTCCAGACCAGTGGCGTGCCGGACGGCGGCTCGGCGATCAACGCAACCGTCACCGACCAGCTTTTCCACGGCGGCCGCTTCCAGCTCGAACTCGTCCTTGACGGCGCGGCGGCCCCCCTCTTCATCGAGATCCCGCGCAACTCCGTCGTCGCGGACGGCACCGTGCCGCAGCCGGGCAACCGCATCACTCTCGGCGTCGCCCCGCCGGATGTTCTCGTCTACGCTGCGGAGGAGGACGCATGAAGGCCAAGACCCGCCAGACAGTCGGTTTCTGGCTGTTGTTTTCCCTGCCTCTCGCCTGGGTCGTGATCTTCCTGATCCTGCCTTACGGCGCAATGGGAATGATGAGCTTCTGGAGCCGGAAGTTCCCGCTTTTCGTCGCGGATTTCCAGTTCGGCAACTACCTGCAACTGTTTATCGATCCGCAATATTCGGCCGTGATCCTCAGAACCCTGAAGATCGCCAGTCTGGTGACCGTCTATTCGGTCGCGTTCGGCTATCCCCTCGCCTATTTTCTGGTGTTCACGATCCGCTCCGAAAAACTGCGGACCTTGCTTTACATGTGCGTCGTCGTGCCTCTGTGGGTCTCCTACCTGCTGCGCGCCTATACCTGGAAGATCATCCTCGGCACCGACGGAGCGCTCAATTCCGCGCTGCTGTGGCTCGGCGTCATCAAGGAACCGCTCGACATCTTCCTCTACAATCAGGCGGCGATGGTCATCACGCTCACGTATATCTTCATCCCGTTCATGGTGATGCCCATTTTCACCGCCCTGGAACGGATTCCGCCGGCCCTGATCGAGGCCTCCCAGGACCTCGGCGCCGGGCCTTTCGAGACCTTCCTAAGGGTGATCCTGCCGCTGTCGACAGCCGGCATCGTCGCCGGAGCAACCATGACCTTCTGCCTGTCCTTCGGCGACTTCGTCGCACCGGTGCTGGTCGGCGGCCCCAGTGGAACGATGGTGGCAACGGTGCTGCAAAGCCAATTCGGCGCGGCACTCAACTGGCCGCTCGGTTCGGCGCTGGCGGTGGTGATTTTCACCCTCGTGCTGGTCGTACTGCAGGTTTCCAACAGACTTGACCGTGCCGGTCGAGTCTCGATGGGTTAAGGAGGGCGGAATGCACAAACTCATCTGGTGGCAGAAAAGCCTGGTCGGTGTGGCAATTGGAACGCTCCTGTTTCTCTACGTGCCCGTCGCGATCCTCATCCTGTTCTCCTTCAACGACAGTCCCGTCACATCCTTCCCGCTGTCCGGCTTCACCTGGGGCTGGTATCAGAAGGTGTTCGCCAATGCCGATCTGATCAGGGCACTGGGCAACAGCCTCATGGTCGCCTCCGCCGCCACCGTCCTGACGATCGTCATCGGCGTGCCGGCGGCCCTTGCCCTCGACCGCTACCCGTTCATCGGCAAGCAGTTGTTCAGGAACACGATCCTGCTGCCGTTGTCCCTGCCGGGCATCGTGACCGGTATCGCCATGCTGAACTTCTACAAGCAGATCGGCTTACCGCAGAGCCTCGGAGCGGTCATCATCGGCCATGCCACGGCGCTAACCGGTATCGTCGTCAGCCAGGTTCTTGCTAGGCTGGAAAAGGTCAACCGCAACCTGTCGGAGGCCAGTTCCGATCTGGGAGCGACATCGGTGGAGACCTTTTTCTACGTGACCCTACCGAACATTCGCTCGGCGATCATCGGTTCGGCACTGCTGTCCTTCACGCTGTCCTTCGACGAGATTCCGGTCACCTACTTCCTGACCGGGCGTGAGATCACGCTGCCGATGTATATCTACTCGACGCTGAGAAGAGGCATCACGCCGGAGATCAACGCCATCGGCACCCTGATCGTCGTCGTGTCGCTTGTGGTGATCCTGAGTTCGGTCAGCATGCTACGGCAGAAAAACTGACAAGCGGCCCGGCTCGAAAGGGCCGGGCCTCAATCGTTGGCGCGGTTGGTCTTGCGCACGATCGTGGCGATATCGACGCCGAGTTCCCGGGCAGCCGCCCGCTTCGACCCAAGTCGGTCCAGCGCCTCGTTGATCACCTTTTCTTCGAACGCCCGAGTCATCTCCTTGAGTGTAAGGCCGGAGCCGGATAGCTCCAGCGCAGACTGGACGTCTTCGGCGGCAGCGGACGGACCATGCCCGAAGGAGGGAGGCAGGTGCTCCGGAGCCGCGACATCGTCGGCGACGATGTCGAGATAGTCGACCACACTCTTCACCTCACGCAGGTTTCCGGGAAAGGAATGGCGCAGAAGGATCGACCGGCAGGCCGGCGACAGCTTCAGCGGAGCGCCCCGTTCGGCGCTTGCCCGTTCAAGCATCATGTCGAGAATTTCGGCCTTGTCGGTGCGGTTGCGCAGCGGCGGAATCTCGACGGGAAAGGTCGAGAGGCGGTAGAGCAGATCCTTGCGGAAGCTGCCGTTGCGCACCATGTCCGACAGGTCGCGGTTCGTCGCCGCTATGACCCGGGTCTCGATCTTCTTCGCAACCGAGGAGCCGACCGGCTGGATCGTTCCATCCTCAAGAAAATTCAGGAGCTTTGGCTGGGACGACAGCGGAATCTCGCCGATCTCGTCGAGAAAGAGTGTTCCGCCTCCGGCACTTTCAATAAAGCCGCGCTTGCCGGCCTGCAAGGCTCCGGTGAACGCCCCGCGCTCATAGCCGAACATTTCCGATTCGAACAAGGTCTCGGGGATGGAGCCGCTGTTGACATGGATGAAGGGGCGCCCCTTATCGCCCGCCGTCAGATGGATGTGGCGCGCAATCGCAGTCTTGCCGACCCCGGATTCGCCCAGCAGCAGGATGCGAAAGCCGCGGGCATAGGCACGCGTCGCCTGCTCGATCTGCAACTTCAGCCGCTCGGGAAATAACAGCCGGGCCGTTTCCTTCCGATCGCTGGCGGAAATGGCCCGGCCCTGCACCCCCCGCTTCGAGCGCTCGATATTCTCGGGGTCGCGGAGAAAATAGACCGTGAATCCGGTGGCGGAACCGGCGATGGAGAGCATGCGCCGGTTCGCCTGATAGACCGTTCCGGACACCTTGGAGCGGACGAACCCCTGGGTCTGGCCTCGCTGTGCCGCTGCGAGAAATTCGTCCATGTCAAAATCGGAGAAACGTTGGAATGTCGCGAGCTTCTGGCTTTCAAACGGTTTGGAAAGCCGGGCCGCCCGCTCCGCCGCCAGATTGAGGAAGACCACCAGCTCGTCCGGATCGACGACGATCATCGCATCGGTCAGCAGATTGGCGAAATTGCGGAATTGCGGGCTCTGGAAATTCTGCTCCCAACCCTCGCGGTTCAGGGTTTCGGCGTTTCTGACACCCAGATAGAACTGAGGAATGTCACCCGGCGTCTTCATGCGTTATGGCCGTCTCGGCTGTCGGGTCGTTCGCTTTGCACCATCCGCACCTCGCTCACGGACAGTTATCACCGTCCACTTGCCGCTGTCCACACCGGTGACCTTGCGGGTATGCACGTCAAACAGGACGCCCGCACCGCCGGAATTGGCAAAGAGGGACCAGCCGGAGGCTCTGGGGCGGCCGCGCACATGGGCAATCAGCAGGTTCTCGATCGTGCGGCTGCCGGCGAACCTGGCGGCGAAGGCCTTGTTGCGGCTGACAACCTGCCCTTCATCATCCAGAATGATCACCGGATCGGCCATACCGTCGAGCACCCGCGCCGTCAGCTTGGACGCACTGGCCTTGACGTCATCGGCGATGTGCTGCCGGGTCACGTCGCGGCAATTGCCCCACAGCAGCAAAAGGAAGCCATCGACGACCTCCCCGCGAACATCATTCAGAATGTATTGCAGCGTGCCATCGTGACGACGGTCGATGCTGAGCGCATTGTCGATCGCATAGTCGGAATTGATGATCTCCTCAACGAAACGCTCATTGGCGGCGCTGCGCGGCCAGTAAAGGCGCACGTCCTGTTCGTTGAAATCGAGCGATTCCGGCAGTTGATAGAGTTGCGCCATCGCCGGGTTGCACAAACGCCAGACGGACTGGTTCTCGAAGACCTGACGAACCACCTCGCTCTTCGGCAGGGTCGTGTCGACCGGCTCGGAGAAGACGATGCTCCAATGGGCCTCGCTCGACGTTTCAAGCATGGACGACAGCGTGCGAAAATCCGCCTCAAGCTGCCGGTAGCGATTGCCGACAGGACCATAGTCCATCTTCGCCAGCCGGAGGGCGATCTCACCGCGCCAGCGAATGAACCGGGCGCGCGCAAGAGTGCGGATCGGCCTCCCCCCGCCGGCAAGCAGTGTCAGTTCCATGGCGGCGGCATGCTCACCTCGGCTGCGCCGATGCAGGAGCTGCTGGATTTCCGCAAAGGATTCCGATGTGTAGAAGGCTCCGGCGTCAAGGCCGGCGACATCCCGATCATAGGTGCCCAGCAGTTCTGCCTGGCTGTCGCTAAACCACAGGACGCGCCCGTCGAGCGAAATGACGTCGACGAGAAGATCCGACTCCAGGGACTGGCCGGGGCTGGACTGAAGCGTTTCCGCCAATGCCTCCATCTCCGCCATCGTTCTCACCTCTTAAACTGCAAGCCCTCTGCGATACCGCCAGCCCGCCACCTTGTAAACACGCACCGTCTCGAGTCGGCGGATCACGCCAGCCCATTGCCAGCGATGAAATTGCCAACCATTCGCTCGCAACCGGGAATAAAGCTGTAGCGGGCCGACTGGGCCGGGTCGACTTCCGCCCAGCAGGTCGCCATGCGATCGCAGGTCATCTCTGGATGGAATTGCACGGAAACCCAGTTGCCGCCGTGATCAAGCGCCGCCGCCGGCAGATTGGGGCGGGTCGCAAGCACGGTCGTTCCCTGCGGCACCTCGATGACCCGGTCAAAATTGCCGAAAAAGAACGGCGACGTATCGTCGAAGCCATCGAACAGGTAATGCCCCTGTCCGGCCTCGGTCCGCGTGACCGCCAGGCTGCCGACTTCGGGGCCGGCCGGTATCTTCTCGACCCTGCCGCCCAATACCGTCGACATCATTTGATGGCCACCGCAAATGCCCATCAGCGGCTTGCCCGTTTCGCGCCAGCGCGCGAGCCAACCGCCAATCTCCCGTTGCCAGTCGTAATTGTCCGACACGGAGGCGAAACTGCCGCCAAGGATCACGCCGTCGATGGCATCGAGATCGGCCGGCAGCGGCTCGCCCTCATGCGCCTTGACGCCGCGATAATCCAGCCGGTCGAACATCCCGAGGTGATCGATAAGCGCTTCGACCATCACCGTCTCGTCGTCACCGCCATAGATCCGGCGCCACGTCGACCTGGAATAGCTGCCAGGTTCGGCGAACTGCGAGATAAAGAGAAGGGTTTTCCTGGTCATCGTTCATCCGTTGGCTAGGGACCGTCCGGCGGACGGCTATCAATGGACCCCGAGCAATATTCGTGCCATCCATTTACCCACATAAAAACAATGATTTGCAGGACATTCCGCACCGCAACGCTGCAATCCTGCAGGAATAATTGGCATTTTTGCAGCGCTCTAGCGACGCTATCGCCTGGGCCCGGCTGACGGCAAACACATTCCTGATCCGCGCTCCTCAATGGCACCTGCAAAACCGCCTTACACCGTCTTCGCGGCGCAACAGAACTGGCGACACCAAAACGCTGCAGGTTTGCAGCCTTTTACCCCTGGCGAAAACGCATCAGTTCCGGTTGTTTCGTTTGCCCGACAGATCAACTCCAAAAAATATCATGTAATTTCAAATTGTTACAACACGTCTGCGAGCTGGCACGGCTTTTGCTGACCCTGTTTATCAACCAACACAAGAAGCCACGAGGGGACATGATGATCACCGAAGAACTGCTTGATGTCGAAAACCTGCCCTATCTCGATATCACCGATCCGGACTTTTCGATCCGATCCGACGAGGTGAATGCCGCGCGTGAACGAAGCTGGTGCGCGCGAACGAATTACGGACTGGCGGTGCTGCGCTACGACGAGGTGCACAAGCTGATGCGCGACGCACGACTTCGTCAGGGTAGCTATGCCTGGCCGAAGCTCAACGGCGTCACCGGCCATTTCGCCGGCTGGTGGGAGCGCATGCTGCTCAGCCAGGAAGGCGCCAATCATGCCCGGTTGCGGCGCCTTGCCAATCCCGCCTTCTCACCGAAGCTGGTCATCGGACTGCGCCCCGAATTCGCCAAGCTCGCCAATGAACTGATCGACCAGTTCATCGAAAAGGGTTCCTGCGAGTTCATGGCGGATTTCGCCGAGCCCTATGCGACGCGCGTGATCTGCATGTTGCTTGGCCTTTCGCACGACAAATGGCGCGAGCTGGCCGATATTGCCGCCGACATGGGGCTGGCGCTCGGTGTCACCTTCAAGCAGGACCTGGAGACCGTCGAGGCCGCCACGCAGAAAATGTTCGGCTACGTGATGGCGCTGGTCGAGCACATGCGCGGCCAGCCGCTCGGCGACGACTTCCTCTCGATGCTGGTGAAAACCAACATGGAAAGCGCCGATGCGCTGTCCGACGAGGAACTCTACGACATGATCGTGCTCGCCATCTTCGGCGGCATCGACACCACGCGCAACCAACTCGGCCTGGCGATGGAGGTCTTCATCCGCCATCCCGAACAGTGGAAGCTGCTCGGCAGCGACCCGGAGCTCGGCAAGGCCGCCGTCGAAGAGGTGATGCGCATACGCCCGACCATTACCTGGGTGACGCGCGAGGCGGTCGAGGACTTCGCCTATCAGGGGCTCGAGATCAAGCGCGGCACGACCATCCATCTGTTCGGCCAGTCCGCCGCCTCGGATCCGCGCGCCTTCCCAGACCCCTCGTTCGACATCACCGCCGAACGCAAGCCGCATTTCGGCTTCGGCGGCGGCGCCCATCATTGCCTCGGCCACTTCATCGCACGTGGCGACATGACGGAGGCGCTGGCGATCCTCGCCCACCGTATCCGCAATCCGCGCATCGACGGCGAAGCCCGCTTCCTGGCCGACAGCGGCAATACGGGGCCGATCACCCTGCCGATCGCTTTCGAGCGCGGCGAACGCAAGGCCTTCATTCCACCGAGCGCGGCGGTGCCTGTCCAGGCCGTGCAGGTTGAGCCGGAAACCGGCGTCGGCGCACCGGTCTCGCTGACGATTCTCTATGGCACCCAGACCGGCAATGCCGAGCAGATGGCCAGCGACATAGCCGGCATCGCCGGGCATCGTGGCTTCGCCCCCCGCGTCATTCCCCTCGATGGCATCAGTTTGGCCGAGCTTGCGGGACTGAAACGACTGCTGATCGTCACCTCGACATATGGCCAGGGCGAGATGCCGGATACCGCCCGCAGCTTCTGGGAGGCGCTGACAGCCGATAATGCGCCCGACCTTTCCGGCCTCTCCTTCTCTCTGATGTCGATGGGCGATTCCGGTTACGAGACCTTCTGCGCAGCCGGACAAGCCATCGATGCCCGCCTGCAGGCGCTCGGTGCCCGGACAATCGAACCACGGGTCGATTGCGACGTGAACTATGCGGCGATTGCCTTTCCCTGGGCCGACCGAGCGCTCGCCGCGATCCGCCAGGTGGAGGGCGAGGAAAACCTCGCGCCGACGGACGATCTGGCGGCGGCTACCGTTACCCGCTCCAAGTGGACCTTGCGCAATCCCTACACCGCGACCATGACGACCAACCGTCACCTGTCGGGGCCGGCCTCGGAAAAGGACACCCGGCATATCGAACTCGACCTCGGCGACAGCGGCCTCGCCTATGAGGCCGGCGACTGCATCGGCGTCCTTCCGACCAATGATCCCGCGCTCGTCGACGCCTTCCTGGAACACTACGCCACCTGTGCGCACCAAGCGGTTGCCGGCGAAGACCGGCCGCTCGGCACATTGCTGGCGCAGGCCTATGAGATCAGCACGCCGTCGCGCGAGCTGGTCGCCGAAGTCGCCCGCCGCTCACGCGACGAGGAACTGCGCCACGTTCTGGAAAACGACGACCGCCAGGCGCTCGATGCCTGGCTGTATGGCCGCGACATCCTCGATCTCCTCGGCATGATGCCGAAGGACGCCCTGCCGCTCGGTGAGCTCCTCGGCCTGCTGAAACCGCTGCAACACCGCGCCTATTCGATCGCCTCGAGTCCGAAGGAGCATCCGGGCAGCATCCACCTGACCGTCGCGGCGGTGCGCTATCATGCCCACGGCCGCGATCGCAAAGGCGTGGCCTCGACCTTCCTCGCAGAGCGCGTCGGCGAGGGTCGGACCGTGCCGATCTTCCTCTCTCCCAATCGCGCTTTCCGGGTTCCGGAAAACGACGACGCGCCGATGATCATGATCGGTCCCGGCACCGGCATCGCGCCGTTCCGCGCCTTCCTGCAGGAGCGCCGCGCCCGCGGCGCGAAAGGTCGCAACTGGCTGTTCTTCGGCGACCGCAGCCAGGCGAGCGATTTCCTCTATCAGAATGATCTTGAAGGCATGCAGGCAAGCGGCCTGCTGACCCGGCTCGACCTCGCCTTTTCCCGCGACCAGGCGGAGAAGATCTATGTGCAGCAGCGGATGCGCGAGAACGCCCGCGAACTCTATGCCTGGCTCGAGGACGGCGGACACCTCTATGTCTGCGGCGATGCGACCCGCATGGCGGCAGACGTCGAGGCGGCCCTCCTCGACATCATCGCATCGGCCGGCGGGCACTCTGCCGATACGGCCGAGGCCTATCTCGATCGGCTGCGCAGGGAAAAGCGCTACGCCCGCGACGTCTACTGAACCTTCCCGTCACTCGAACAGAGGGCGGCGTCGCCGCCCGCAATCGGAGCGATCATGACCGATATAAACCAACTGGCCGAACGCCTCGAAAAGGACGGCATCGAGGTCCTGCATGTGGGACTGTTCGACTATGCCAGTATCTTCCGGGAGCGCCGGCTGCGGCGCGAGCAATTCCTGGCCTGGGCGCGCGATCCGCGCTTTTCCAACACCCTGCCGCACTGGGATTCCGCCGACAGCCTGTTCGGCAGCGGGCCCTATCTCACCGAGGCGCTGACCCTCGACCCGCAATCACTGCGCCCCTATGGCTTCGAGCCGAATGCCGCGGCGGTCATCGCCGATTATGCCGGGCCGAACCGCGATCTGATGCCGCGGGCGGTGCTCGCCCGTCAGATCGAGCGGGCTGAAGCCATGGGCTTCGAGGTGCGGGCCGCCTTCGAATTCGAGGTGATCTTCCTTGAGGAAACGGCCGCCAGCCTCAGAGACAAGGGCTTTGCCGACCTTGCCACCTTCATGCCGGAAAACAAGTGCTGGTCCGGCCAGACGGCGGCCGACCAGGCGGCCTTCGTCGCCGGTCTCGAACGCGTGATCCTCGATCACGGCATCTCGCTGTTTGCGGTCGCCGGCGAACTCGGGCCGGGCTGCTTCGAGGCAACGCTTGCCGCCGAAACGCCGATGAAGGCCGCGGACGACGCCGCCTTCTTCCGTCTGGCCGCCCGCAGCTTCGCCCGCTCACGCGCCATGACCGCAAGTTTCATGGCCTCCATGGGTGGCAGCTTTCCCGGGATCGGCGGACACGTCACGCTCTCGCTCCGGGACAAGAAGACCGGTCGCAACGTCTTTTCCGATCCGTCATCATCGACGAACGACAAGGCCCGCCAGTTCATCGCCGGCATGGCACGGCTCGTGCCCGAGGCCTTCGCGCTCTGCGCCCACACCGTCAACGCCTACCGGCGCTTCGCGCCAGGGTCCTGGGCACCGAAATCGGTGACCTGGGCCGAATATACCTTCACCACCGCCGTCCGTTCCGTTCCGAGCGCGAACGACAGCGCCCGGCTCGAGTTCCGTTTGCCGGGCGCCGACTGCAACCCGCATCTGACGCTGGCGCTGGCGCTCGCCGGAGGGCTTGACGGCATCGAGGAACGGCTCACTCCCCCCGAGGCGACGCCCTATGGCGGTCCGGACGACATTCCTCCCGGAGCGACGCGTCTGCCCCGGGATCTCCTGGACGCAGCCGAGCGGCTGAAGGCGAGCGCACTCGCGGCCCGCAATTTCGGCTCCGCCTTCACCGCCCATTTCGCCCACGCCTGCGAGGTCGAACATGCCGCCTTGGCGCGCGCCGTCAGCGCGGCGGAACTCGCCCGCTACCTCGAAGGCTGACGCCACCCCCATCCAATAACAAAAAACCAACCCAAAAACCAAAAGAGGAGAACGCCATATGGCACTCAAAGAAGACTGCGACCTTTTCCGTGAACTCAACGATCCGCAGCGGCTTGAGCGCGTCGCCCGCGTTGCCGAAAAGATCAAATCGCTCGGCATCGAATATATCTACTACCAGTATGTCTCGATCACCGGCCGCGTGCTCGGCAAGGCCGTTCCGGCCCGCCATTGGGCGAACAATGCCCGCAAGGGCGTGCAGACCTGGATGGGCGGCGTCACCAATGTCGATACCGACATGAACGGCAGCCTCTACGGCTTTTCCGCCAACGACGGCGAAGTGCTGGCCCTGCCGGACCCGGAAACCTTCTGCCAGCTTCCCTGGGACAAGAGCATCGCCCGCGTGTTCTGCACGCTGTTCTATGGTCTGGAGGACGCCAAGAACCCAGGCGGCTATTTCGAATGCGACGTGCGCGGCAACCTGAAGCGTTTCGACCGCGAATTCCGCGAGAAGCATAACGGCCTGCACCTGCGCGTCGGTATGGAACCGGAAATGCTGTGGCTGAAGAAGAACCCGGAAGGTTCGCCAACCCCCTATTCCGGCATCACCGAGCCCTATGCCTATCATATCGGCCAGTTCGAATCCGCCCGCGCGGTGTGGAAGCAGGTCTACGAGTATGCCCACGCCATGGGTCTCGACATGATCCAGGGCGACGTGGAGGACGCGCCAGGCCTGCTGGAACTCAACTTCGCCTTCGACGACGCCGTCAGGACCTGCGACCGCCTCACCACCTATCGCCAGATCTGCAACGAGGTGGCGCGCCAGCACGGACTCATCGCCTGCTTCATGGCCAAGCCGATGATGGGCGTTCCGGCCAATGGTTGCCACCACAATTGCTCGATCTGGAGCGGCGGCGAGCCGCAGGTCCAGCAGCTCGTGTCAGGCGAACTGCCCGGCATGGAGGAGGTGTTCACCTATACGAAGGGCGGCGTCAACGAATTCGAGAACAAGGAAGGCGGCTGGCTGCCGACGGAACTCGGCCATCATGCGCTGGGCGGGGCACTGAAGCACATCGGCGCGCTCACCGCCATCGGCGCCTCGACGGTCAATTCCTATCGCCGCTTCGCCGATGTCGGCCTCTGGGCACCGATCGGCGCCAACTGGGGTCTGCAGAACCGCTCCTGCACCATCCGCATCTCCGCCCCGGACCGCTTCGAGTTCCGCGCCGTCGACGCCATGGTCAACCAGCATCTGTTCTGCGCCGCGCTCGTCAAGGCGCTGGATGACGGTCTGACCAACAAGATCGATCCCGGCGCGCCGGAAGACCGCAACGTCGTGGAGGTGATGAAGGCCGGCGGCCATGTCGATCTCATTCCGCTGAACCTCAACGAAGCACTGGACGCGCTGAAGAAGGACGACCTCGTTCTCGAAGCCATGCCGGGGCGGCTCTATGAGCTGTACGATCTGATGAAGCGTGACGACTGGAAGCGCTTCCTCAAGGAAGTGACCAACTGGGATCACGAGCGCTACATGGACTGCCTGCCGTAAGCCTGAAAGCCGCCAGCGGACGGGAGGACCTCCCGCCCGCTGCGCAACGGCGCCGTGACATTGCCGGTCACCGATCAAGACGGGGATCTGACGGCATGACCAGACGTGCCCACGATCCCCTTTATCGTCGCCATCAATTTCCTGCCGACATGATTGCCCATGCCCTAGCCCGGCCGTCCGACCTACCCGTCGAGGCAAAGCCGCGCCCCGGTCCGCTTGCGCCAGGGCTGCGTCCGGCGACCGCAGGGATGATCAGGCACCGATCTTTCCGAGAAAGGTCATCCAGATTTTCCGGCCTTCGTCGTCAAACCGCTTCACAGCCTCGATAAACAGATGGCGCGCCGCCTCGTCCACCAGCGGCGCCGGCAGCATCGGGTCGAACACGATCTGGCGAATCGCCGCGTCCCCCAGCAGGAAGCTCTCGCGGGCGGCGACATCAAGAGGCAGCCCGCCCGCGCTCCTGCGCCAAGCTTCCAGGCGCTCGTCCCCCTGTCGATACCCCTCGACCAGAGCGGCCCCTTCCCAAAGGCGATGCGCCTGCTTTTCCCGCGCGCTGTCGAAGTCGGTTACGCGGAACACCGCCGCCGCCTCAATGAGTCCCAGTGCTGTCAATCGCTGCCGCACGTCTTCCGCGCCGCCGGCCAGATTGTCGGGGCGGATATAGAGTCCGTGGTCCAGCTCACGCATGCCCAGCATCGACAGTGCGCGCTCGCGCGCCCGAAGCTGCTTGCGATCACTGCGTGGCAGGCCACCGGTCGAGGCGGCGATCCACTGGCCGGTCCAGGCGATCAGCCGTTCTTCGGTCGCCCGCCAGCCGGCGATCTCCTCCTGGATGCGCCGCCGCTCCGGCCCCAGCCGGTAGACGCCCCGCTCGGCCAGCTCCACCAGTCCGGCCTGCGCCAGCCGCGCCAGCGTGACGCGGACGCTGTTTTCCGAAATGTCGAACAACGCGCAGGCTGCGAGTGCTTCGCCAACCGTCAGCCGGCCACTTTCGGCGACGCCCAGCAGGTTGAGAATGAGCCGCCGCGCATTGGGCATCTCCGGCGTCGCAGCCGGTGAATCTTCAAAATTACTCTGTTTGACAATTTCTGACGTCATACGTAATATTCTTGCAGCATGTGCCGAACCGCACAAGGCGGCAGCCGGCACGAGGAGGAAAAATGTCACTTACCAGCCAATTCTCGACCCACGAAGTGCAAAATCAGCCGGAAGCGCTGAAGAACTACAATGTCTGGGCGACGGATACCGCGCTGCGGGAGGCGGTGACGCGCGAGGGTGCGGCCTGGGCGGGCGAGCATCTGGGCGAGTATGGCGCGCGTGCCGGCGGCGACCTGATCGACCTTGGTTTTGTCGCCAACGAGAACAAGCCGAAGCTGCGAAGCTTCGACCGCTACGGCCACCGCATCGACGAGGTGGAATTCCACCCCGCCTATCACGCGCTGATGACCGCGGCGATGGAATACGGCATGAACGGCTTTGCCTGGCGCAACGCCAACCGGGAAGGCGCCCATGTGGCACGCGCGGCGGTGATGTATATCGGCTCGCAGGCGGAAGCGGGTATCGGCTGCCCGATGTCGATGACCTATGCGGCCATTCCGGCACTGCGCCACGCCCCGACGCTTGCCGAAAAATGGATCCCGAAACTCATTTCCACCCAATACGATCCGCGCAGCCTGCCGATGGAGCAGAAGACCGGTTGCACCATCGGCATGGGTATGACGGAAAAGCAGGGCGGCTCGGATGTGCGCTCCAATACCACCCGGGCCATCCGCCAGCCGGACGGCACCTATGAACTGGTCGGCCACAAATGGTTTTTCTCCGCACCAATGTGCGATGCGCACCTGGTGCTCGCCCAGACTGAAGCGGGCCTGAGTTGCTTCCTCGTGCCGCGCTTCCGTCCCGATGGCAGCCGCAATGCGGTCGAAGTGCAGCGACTGAAGGACAAGCTCGGCGACTGGGCCAATGCCTCTTCCGAAGTGGAGTTCCAGGGCGCTTTCGGCGAACTGGTCGGCGAGGAAGGTCGCGGCGTTGCCACCATCATCGAAATGGTGGCGCTGACAAGGCTCGACTGCATGATCGGCTCGTCCTCGCAAATGCGCCAGGCGACGGTGCAGGCCCTCAATCACACCCGCCAGCGCCAGACCTTCGGCAAACACCTGATCGACCAGCCGCTGATGCGCAATGTGCTCGCCGATCTTGCGCTGGAAAGCGAGGCGGCCATCGCGCTGACCATGCGCATCGCCCGCGCCATCGATTCCTCCGGTCGCGACGAGAACGAAGCCGCCTTTGCCCGCATCGCCACCGCGATCGGCAAATACTGGATTTGCAAGCGCACACCGTCGCAGGTCAACGAGGCACAGGAGTGCCTGGGCGGCATCGGCTATGTGGAGGAGACCATGATGCCGCGGCTCTACCGGCAGGCTCCGCTCAATTCGATCTGGGAAGGCAGCGGCAATGTGCAGTGCCTGGACGTGCTGCGGGCGCTGCGAAAGGAACCCGCCTCGCGCGACGCGCTGTTTGCCGAACTGGCCGGCGCCAAAAGTCAGGACAAGCATTACGACGCCGAACTCGCTCGCTTGGGCCATGCCTTCGACGACATGGAAACGGTCGAATATCGCAGCCGCTTCATCGTCGAACGCACGGCGCTGATGTTGCAGGCCTCGATCCTGATCAAATCGGCCGAGGCGCCGATTGCGGCTTGTTTCTGCCGCTCGCGGCTGGGAGGCGAGCATGGGCTTGCCTTTGGTACGCTCGGCCCCGATGCGCCGGTTGCGCGGTTGATCGAGCGCGCCAGCGCGGCTGCCTGATCCTGAGGCCGTCGTCCATGGACGGCGGCCCCTTCATTTAAATCCAGTCTCGACGCTTTGGGAGGAGTCGCTTGACCTATAATCTCGGCGAAATGCTCGCACACCGGGCCTATCTGGCCCCACGCCACGAAGGCTTCATCGGCCCGGACTATCGACAGCTATGCCGAGGTCGACCGGCGTTGCGAGCGGCTTGCCTCATGGCTGCGGCAGGCGGGTCTTCAGCCCGGCGACCGGATCGCCGTCTACGGCAAGAACACCGAAGCCCTTGCCACCACCATCTTCGCCGCCGCCAAGGCCGATGGTATCGCCGTCGTCCTGAACTGGCGCCTGCAGGTGGAGGAACTCGTCTATATCCTCAACGACAGCGGCGCCCGGGCCCTGTTCTATGACGCCGCCTTTGCCCCCGTCGTGGAGGAATTGCGCCACCGCACCGGGCTTGAGATTTTCATCTGCAACGGAGTCTCGGCCACCGACCCGGATTATGCCGGCATCGTGGCCGATGAAAGCCTGCCGCCTGGACCTGCGGCCGTGCGCCGAGGCGGCGACACCGCCATCATCATGTATACCTCCGGCACCACCGGCAAGCCGAAGGGGGCCATGCTGACCCATGACAACTTCCTCGCCGCCGGCCATGGCACATCAAGCACCATAGACTGGTACGACAGCCATCGCTTCCTGCTGGTGGCCCCGATCTTCCACATCGGCGGGCTGATGCCGCTCACCACCAGCGTGCAGAAGGGCAGCACCGTCTATTTCCTCCCGGATTTCGATCCCGTCGCCGTGTGGGATGTCATCCGGCATGAGAAGATCACCACCATGATGTCAGTGCCGGCGATGCTGAACGCGCTGCTGGCGATCGCGCCGAGGGTCGAAGCCGACGCTTCGAGCCTCGTCAACATCACCTGCGGCGCCTCGGTCGTGCCGAAACCGTTGATCGAAGCCTGGGTGGCGATGGGGGTCAGTATCCAGCAGGTCTACGGCCTCACCGAAGTCACCGGGGCGCTTTCCTTCTGGAAGGCCGGGATGGATGCGTCAAAGGCCGGCTCGCATGGCAAGCCCGCCTTCCTCAATCGCCTCAAGATCACCAACATCGAAACCGGCAAACCGGTGCCGGCAGGGGTCGCGGGAGAGGTCATGTGCCAGGGGGCGGTGGTCTTCGCCGGTTACTGGAACAACCCGGACGCCACCAACTCCGCCCTGCGCGACGGCTGGTTCGCCACCGGCGATGTCGGCTATCTCGATGAAGACGGCTTCCTCTATCTGGTCGACCGCCTGAAGGACCTGATCATCAGTGGCGGCGAGAACATCTACCCGGCCGAGGTCGAGGCGGTTATCCTTGCCCATGGCGGCATTGCCGAGGTCTCGGTCGTCGGCCGGCCCGATCCGCGCTGGGGCGAAGTGCCGGTCGCCTTCGCCGTGCGCAAGCCAGACGTCGCTGTTGCCGAACAGGACATCATCGACGATTGCCGCAGCCACCTCGCCCACTTCAAATGCCCCAAGGCCGTGATCTTTCTCGACGCCCTGCCTCGCAATGGCATCGGCAAGATTCTCAAACCCGAACTGCGCAAGATGGCCGCCGAGATGGCGGCAACCGTCTGACGCAGAAATGACAGGATTTGGCCGGCCCTGTTTCCCGGGCCGGCCTCCATATCTTTCCCTTTGGCTCAGACGGTCAGATAACCGCCGTCGACGTTGATTTCCGCCCCGGTGGTATAGCTCGCGGCCGGAGATGCGAGGTAGAGCACCGCCCCGGCGATCTCGTCAGGCTGCGCCACGCGCTTCATCGGAATGTGTTCAAGTGCCACCTTGAGGATCGACGGATTGTGGACCAGGGCGGCGGCGAATTTCGTATCAGTAGCGCCGGGCAGAACAGCGTTCACCCGCACGCCCTGCGGCGCGCATTCCTTGGCGAAGGCCTTGGTCATGGACAGCACGGCGGCCTTGGTGATGGAATAGATGCCCTGCAGGTCACCGGGTATGACACCGTTGACCGAGGCGATGTTGATGATCGAGCCGCCGCCATTGGTGGCCATCAGCCTGGCGCCATAGGAGGACATGAAGAAATAGCCGCGGATATTCACGTCGACCGTTTTCTGGAAGGCGCCCGGATCGGTCTCGGTGATCGGACCGAAATAGGGGTTCGCCGCGGCATTGTTGACCAGGATGTCGAGACGGCCATACTGCTGCGTGATGGCCTCGAAGGTCGCGGCAATCGCTTCCATCTCGCCAATATGACAGGCAAGCACGCTGGCCGAACCGCCGGCCGCGCGAATGCCTTCAGCCACCTGCTCGCAGGCCTCCGCCTTGCGGCTGGATAGAATGACATGCGCACCGTGGGTGGCGAGACGTGTGGCCACGGCCGCCCCTATGCCGCGACTGGCGCCCGTCACCAGCGCGATCTTGCCGCTAAGGTCGAATGTGTTGTCCTGAGCCATGGTATGTTTCCCTCCCGTCATTCCATTCAGCGATAGGTGATAAGCGCGGCGTCGCTTGCCGCCTCCAGATGCGGCACGCCATTGAAGCTGGAAAGCGTCAACCGCCCGCGCCGGTTGTCCAGCCGGGTGACGCTGGCGTTCTGCAACACCCAGTAAAGGTCGAAAACGTGGCTGTCGGGCACCTGCAGGATATGCTGCACGGCCGTCCCGATCGGCCCGCCGGAGGTGAAGACGACGACCGGTCCCCCGTCGTCACGCAGGGCGGCGGCGCGGGCAAGGGCCTGCACACATCGCGCCTTGAAGCCCGGCCAACTCTCGCGATATTCGCCGTCATTCCCACCACCTGCCCAGCGGGCGACCGCATCGGCAAAGAGGCGCTGAAAGGCCCGCCGCGCATCGGGCTGCTCAGCCAGAAATCGCACGAGGTCTTCGGGTCGGGCGAAGTCCGGCGCATGCCGCGCCAGCACTTCCTGATGGTCGAATTCGTCGAAACCCCCATCCTCATGAATCTCGCAAGGACTGATACCCCAGCCGTCGAGGCAAGCTTCGGCGGTCTCGCGGTGGCGGCGGAGACTGCCGCAGACCACCACCGGCCGCGGGTCCGCGCGCAATGCCCACCATTCCCCCAGAAGCCGGGCCTGCCTGATGCCAACCGGCGACAGGCGATCATAGACCGCATCGCCGAAACTGGCCTGTCCGTGCCGCACGAGCGTGATACGGCCGGCGCTCATGACGAACCGATCGCGGCGAGGCAGCGCTTTTCCAGGTAGCGCGCGATCTTGCCGAAGCCGGCAAACTGCGGGTTGGAGGTCTGACCCTGCGCATAACGGTAATAGATCTGCTGCACGATCACGGCGAGGCGGAACAGGCCGTAGACCATGTAGAAATCCATGTCATCGACCGGCAGGCCGGTGCGTTCGCCGTAATAGGCGATCACTTCGGCGCGCGTCAGCATTCCCGGCAAATGGGTCGGCTGCCGGCGCAGCGCGAGAAAGGTCGGATCGTCATCGGCCTGCACCCAGTAGGCAAGGCTGTTGCCGAGATCCATCAACGGATCTCCCAGCGTCGCCATTTCCCAGTCCAATACCCCGATGACCCTTATCGGCTCGTCGGGGTCCAGAACGACATTGTCGAAACGGAAGTCATTGTGGACGATGCGGATCGCCGTCTCGGTCGCCGGCATTCGATCGGCAAGCCAGCCCATGACGGTCTCGAAATCCGCAGAATCCGGCGTTCGGACCTTGCGATAGCGATCGCTCCAGCCCTCGACCTGGCGCCGGACGTAACCATCGCCACGGCCGAGTTCGCCAAGTCCGGCGGCAACGGGGTCAATGGCATGCAACTCGATCAGCCGATCGATCACCGAAAGGCAAAGTCGCCGGGTTTCCTGCGGGGTGAGTGACAGGCCGGCCGGCATATCCTGCCGCGGGATGATGCCGCGGATGCGTTCCATCACGAAGAAGTCACAGCCCAGCACGTCCGGATCGTCGCAGATCGCCTTCACCTGCGGAACGTAAGGATAGATCGGCCGCAGGGCCTGCATCACGCGCGCTTCGCGCAGCATGTCGTGGGCGCTCTTGGCCTTGTGCCCGAAAGGCGGTCGCCGCAGGATCAGGTCGTGTTCGGGATAGGCCAGAAGATAGGTCAGGTTGGAGGCGCCGCCCGGAAACTGCAGCACCTCAGGCACGCCACGCAATCCCGGATCCGCCGCTTTCAGAAAGGCGTCGATCCGCCCGACGTCCAGTTCCTCGCCTGCGCGAACCCGTCCCGGCTGATCGACCATACCGGCCGCCGTCGCACCTTCAGTTCTTGCGGTCTCGGTCATGTCAGCCTCTCGTCTTGCGGATGTCTATTCCGACACGGGCCGCTTGGGCCTTCAGTTCAAGCTTGGCAATCAGCGCGCGGTGCACCTCGTCGGGACCATCGGCGATCCGCAGCACGCGGGCGTAGGCGTAGAGTGCGGTCAGTCCCCAGTCGTCGCACACGCCGGCGCCGCCATGGATCTGGATGGCGGCATCGATGACGGATTGGGCGACAGAGGGGGCGACCACCTTGATCTGCGAGATTTCGCTCATCGCACCTTTCACACCGACGGTATCCATCAGCCACGCCGCCTTCAATGTCAGCAGTCTCGCCTGTTCGATGGCAATACGGGCGTTGGCGATCACATCGACATTGCCGCCGAGGGAGGCGAGCGGCTGGCCGAAGGCGATGCGCGTAAGCGCGCGGCGGCACAGAAGCTCCAGCGCCCTCTCCGATGCGCCGATCGCCCGCATGCAATGATGGATGCGACCCGGCCCCAGCCGGCCCTGGGCGATCTCGAAGCCACGGCCGGGCCCGGCGATGACGTTTTCCAGCGGCACTTCGACATCGGTGAAGCTGACCTCGCCATGGCCATAGGGCTCATCCAGCGCGCCGAACACCGGCAGCATGCGTTCGATCCGGACACCGGGCGTCTCGATCGGAACGAGGACCATCGAATGGCGAGCGTGCTTGGGGCCCTCGGGATCGGTCAGGCCCATGAAGATCAACAGCCGGCAATCGGGATGGCCAATGCCCGTGCTCCACCATTTGCGGCCGTTCAGCACCATGCGATCGCCCTTCACCATTGCTGTCGCCTGCATGTTGGTGGCGTCGGAAGAGGCGACATCGGGTTCCGTCATGCAGAAAGCCGAACGGATCGAGCCGTCCAGAAGCGGCTTCAACCAGCGTTCCCTCTGCATCGGCGAGCCATATTTCACCAGCACCTCCATGTTGCCGGTGTCGGGCGCATTGCAGTTGAAGATCTCGGGCGCGATCGGAGAGCGGCCGGTAATCTCGGCCAGCGGCGCATATTCGGCATTGCTGAGACCCGGCCCGTATTCCGACTCGGGCAGGAAAAGGTTCCAAAGTCCCTCGGCCCTGGCCCTGGCCTTCAGTTCCGTCATGACGGGCGGCACGTTCCACGGCCGTTCGCCGGTCTTGAGCGTGCGGGTATATTCCGCTTCGGCGGGGTGGACATGCTCCTCCATGAAGGCCGTGAGGCGCTCGATATAGTCTTTCGCGCGCGGAGAAAATGCAAAATCCATGACAATCCCATTTGCTGAAACAGACAGCCATCGCGGCGGTCTTGCAAATCTTGCGGCATCGTGAGCCAATAAATCAAATGATTGATGTGAATTATGGATCATGAATTTCGTGCATATAAACCGCCTGGACCTGAACCTCTTCGTCGTGCTGGACGCAATCTATGCGGAGGGCAGCGTCACCCGCGCCGCCGCGACATTGAATCTGACCCAGCCGGCGATCAGCCATGCGCTTCGACGCCTGCGACAGACGTTCGACGACCCGCTCTTCGTGCGGCAGGGCAGCGCGATGGTGCCGACACCACTCGCCCGCTCGCTGATGGCGCCGGTGCGCCAGTCGCTCAAGACATTGCAGGCCAGCGTGCAGGGGGCGAAAACCTTCGATCCGGCAAGAGCCCAGCGGACCTTCTCCCTCGGCTGCCGGGACGTGCTGGAAGCGCATATCCTGCAACCGTTGATGATGCGGATCGCCCGTGACGCGCCGGGCGTGGAAATCGCCTCCGTCCGCACCGAGCGCAGCGAACTGGAAGCCGATCTGGCAAGCGGCGCGCTGGATCTGGCGATCGAGGTTCTGGCCCCCGTGTCGGACCATGTGCGGCGGACGCTCCTGACCCGTGACGAGATCCTTGTGGTCGCTCGCGCCGACCATCCGGCCCTGCGCGAAAGGCTGGACCTCGCCCGCTACCTGGCGCAGGACCATGTTCTGGTGTCATCGAGGCGCAAGGGTATGGGATTTGAGGACGTGGAACTTGCCCGCATCGGCCACCAGCGCCACATTGTCCTGCGCTGTCAGCAATATTACGCCGCCTGCCGGCTGGTCGCGGAGACGGACCTTTTGCTTACCATGCCCGGGCAATATGCCCATATCGTCAACCGCGGCCTGCAGACACGAATCCACCCGTTCCCCGTCCCGGTTCCGCCGCTGGACGTGTACCTGTATTGGCACGAGAACGTGACGCTTGATGCGGGCAACCACTGGCTGCGGACCCTGCTGACGGAGCTTTCCGCCGGCGAGCAACCGCAACCGGCGGAGACTGCATGAGAATGCGTCTCCCCAACCGGAAAGCGTCACAGAGGGTCTGAACGGGATATGTGATGCGCGATCTCAAGTGACGCCACTTTGACGGCGAGGCCATGCTGCCAGCGGTGTCCTGGTCCTGCCGCTAGGGGATCAGCAACCACGATCTTGGGCAGACGATGGGTGAACGCCGCTGGCAATCGCGTCGTCCGGCTTTGCGAAACCAGCCTCGCCCATCGGTATCATATTATACTGTGTATAGCATTGGTTCGGCGAAATTCAGCCAAACAGGGATGGTAGGCGCTGGATTGTCATATCCTGCTCTGAGGTTTCAATGCGTCATATTTCCATGTTCACAATATCAGTTCTTTTATGCTCCCCGATCCCGGCTTTTGCCGCATGCGTCGAGAATGCAAAGAGCCATTTCGTCGTGAAAGAGGGGGTCGCAACCGATAGAAAGTCACGCCTCGTCTGGAACAGATGCGCGGTTGGCATGGAATGGAATACCGACAAAAAGCGTTGCACGGGTGAACCTGACGGGTTGAATCAGGAAGCGGCGCAAAAGGCGGCGCAAAATGCCGGGGAAGGCTGGCGTGTGCCGACGGGAGAGGAACTTGAAACCTTGCTTCTCGATACATGTGAGGGACTGAAAATCGACAACTCGGCGTTCCCGGACATAAAAAGTTCCGATTATGGGGAAGGTGCGAATTTCTGGACGTCGACGGAAGCTATGCCGGGCATGTTCTACTTCTTCGATTTTGCAAATGGCTATGCCGATATGCATTCCGCCGGGTACGGCCTCTCCGTGCTTTTGGTCCGGGATCAATAAGAGGGCTGTGTTGCGACGATCGGATTTTGGGCGGTATAGGCCGTTCCGGTGAACGGTTCTTGCCCAGTTCGTTGTTCACCCGAGCCGCCAACGCGCGCGTGGCGGCAACGATCCGGGCCGCAGACGATCACAGATCATAGCGGGCAGAACCGGCTATGGTGTCCCGGGGCTGCGCCGGACATAGGATTGATCGGATACGCCCGGCGCGTTGCCCCTTGCGATCACCCCCGCATCAGGCCCACGCTTCCCTTCAAGCCGAGCCGCTCGATCCGGACATAAAGCGTGCTCTTGGCGATGCCGAGGTCACGGGCAGCGGAGGTCAGGTTGCCCTGGTGGCGACGGATGGCGGCAAGGATGGCCTCGCTTTCGGCGCGCTCAAGTGTTCCTATGGCCGCTGCGGGCGGGCGGAAGGCCATGTCCGCCCCGTTCGCGCCAGCAAGCTCCGGCGGCAAGTGGCCGGCCGCAAGGCTCTCGCCGCCGCTTTCAAGCAGCATGCCTTCCAGCACGTTGCGCAATTCGCGGATGTTGCCTGGCCAATCATGGTGATGGAAGGCTTCCAGAACCTCCGGCTGCATGTCCGGCGCCGGTATTTCGTAGCGGCGGGCGATCTCGGCAAGAAGATGCTCGGCCAGCGCGGGAAGGTCGCCCGCCCGGTCGCGCAGGGAGGGCAGCCTCAACGTCGTTACGGCAATCCGGTAGAAAAGGTCGGCGCGAAAGCGGCCCGCCTCGACCTCCGCCCTCAAATCGCGATTGGTGGCCGCAATCAGCCGCAGCTTGACCTTGCGCGGATGGTTTTCGCCGATGCGGTAAACCTCTCCGGCTTCGAGCACGCGCAGAAGATGCGGCTGGAGATCAAGTGGCATCTCGCCGATCTCGTCGAGGAATAACGTACCGCCATCGGCGGCCTCGATCTTGCCCGTCATGCCGCCGCGCCGTGCGCCGGTGAAGGCGCCCTCGGCATAGCCGAACAGTTCGCTGGTCAGAAGTTCACGGGAGAATCCGCCACAATTGATGGCGACAAAGGGGCCGGAGCCTTGCGCGCCGCCGGCATGCAGAGCCTGCGCGAAGGCATCCTTGCCGACACCGGTTTCGCCAAGCAGGAGAACCGGCACCGGACTCTTGGCCAACAGGCGGGCCCGCCGCACCGCCTCCAGATAGGCCGGCGAGCGGCCGGTCAGACGGTCGAAGGGATCGGCGCAAGCCGGAGCGCTGCGAGGCAAGGCCCGCAGGCCGGCGCGACGCACGACGGCGCTGCGACCCGGCAGAACCAGCACCGCCCCCAACCGCTCGCCTTCCAGCAGAACCGGTTCGATCCAGTCGTGGTCGATCCAGTCTGGCATGTTTTCCGGCGCGACGCGCCCCTCGCGCCAGGGCAGCGTCAGATCGCGGATCGCGCTCGTGGGACTGCCCCGCCCCTTGGCCAGTTCTGCCATCAGCGAGGCGGCCCGATCATTGGTCTTGATCGCCCGGCCGGAGCGGTCGAAAACAATCAAACCATCGCCACTTGGCGCGCGCAGCCGCTCGAGGCAATGATCGAGAAGCCGATAGCGCAACTTCATCTCCCGCTGTCCCAAACGGTTCTCGATCCGCCCGGCGGCGGCCACAGCCAGCGCAAGGCTGTGGCGGCTGTAGCTCTCGCTCAGGCCGGAAATATCGATCGCCCCGAGTGTCGCACCGCTCACCGGATCGCGGATGACGCTCGCCGAGCAGGACCAACGCTTGATCCCGGAACAATAATGCTCCGCCGAATGAATCTGGATCGGCTGGCCAATCTGCAGCGCCGTGCCGATGGCGTTGGTGCCACAGACGGCCTCGCTCCAGTTCGCGCCCGGCATGAGGCGAATGCGCTCCGTCGGATCGCGCAAGATGGGGTCGCCCTCGACACTCAGAACCACCCCTTCCGCATCCGTCAGCACCATGACCGTGCCGGTTTCAAACAGAAAGTCGCGCGCGGACGCCATGACCGGGGTGCTGGCTCTGACAAGGTCGCGGTTATCGCCGAGTATGCCGTGCAGCGTCTCTTCGACCACCGGGTCAGGCGCATGCGAGCGTCCGGGATCGACAATGCCATGGCAGCGCCGCCAGGAGTCGTCGATCAGCCTTCTAAGCGCATCCGAGGCCGGATCCTGCCCGCCCATGAAACGCTCCCAGGAAGACATGATCTTGCCGTCGTTTTCCGGACGTGAAAATGTCCGGTGCGAACCTTTGCCGGTCATCGTCGCTATTCCTCCCTTTTGCGGCGGCCCCAAAGCGCTCAAGGGCCAACGTTCCCTCCCCGGAACGGTCCCCAGCCGCCTGCTCTCCCAAGCCATGACGCCACCGATGAGAGAGGTTTAACACCAAAAAAGCGCCTATTGCATTCATTTTTCGCGGCTTTCGCCCTCCGCCCGGCGCCACAGCACCGGCCACCGGCCGCACTCCGAACGCCAACCGTCCGGTTTCCGGACGATCGCGAAACGCGGCCTGTCCGCGATGTTCTCGCTAAGCCCTTGTTCCTGCCTCAACCTTTCTGCTGCGCGGAACGTGGCAAGAATCCTGCTTCTCTTCCCATTCGGGAGGACTGACAATGATGGACAAAAAAAGCGATTTCTCCGGCGAAAATGCCTGTGGCCGGGTGCCGGTGACGATTCTGACGGGCTTTCTCGGCTCCGGCAAGACGACCTTGCTCAATGCGCTCACAGCCCGCCCGGACATGGCGGGCGTCGCCGTGTTCATCAATGAGTTCGGGGATGTCGGCATCGACCACCATCTCGTCGAGCGCGTGGACGACACATTGGTCATTCTCGAATCCGGCTGCCTTTGCTGCACCGTTCAGGGTGATTTGATCGGAGCCTTGATGCGGCTGCATGAGCGCATGTCGCGACGGGAGATCGCGCCGGTGAGCCAGGTGCTGATCGAGACCACCGGCCTTGCCGATCCCGCCCCCGTAGTACGGGCACTGATGGAGGATCGGCTGATCTCCGCCCGCTTTCGTTGCGATGGCGTGCTGACCGTGGTCGACGCGGAGCGCGCCCGCGCGCAAATCGCCCGCCACCGGGAGGCCCGCGTGCAGGTGAGCCTCGCCGACCGCCTGTTGCTGTCGAAATGCGATCTCGCCAGCCACGCCGAGCGAACCGCGCTGGAGCGGGAACTCGAAGCGCTGAACCCAACGGCACCGCGCTTTGTGCTCCACCATGGCGAGGCCGATCCAGAGGTTCTCTTCGGAGGCGGACTCTATGTTTCCGGCCAGACACCCACCGCTGTAACCGGTTGGCTTTCCGGCCAGCGCAACGCGGTCAAGAGCGTCTTCCATTGCGAGCCGCATTCCGGAAAGGTCTCGAGCTTCGTCGTCACGCTGGACGAAGCGGCCGGGTGGCGTGGCTTTGCGGTGACAATGGGCGAAATCCTCTCGCGCTGGGCCGGGCGGCTGCTCAGGGTGAAGGGCCTCGTCTCCGTCGCCGGTCTCGATCAACCCGTTGCGGTACAATGCGTCGACGAGGCCGCCTATGCGCCGGTGCGGCTCGCCGCCTGGCCCGAATCCGGCCCCCTGGCGGATCGGCGTGGCCGGCTGGTTTTCATCGGTGAGGACCTCGACGCTCACGTCGAGGCGGACATCCGCGCCCGGCTGGCAGCTCTGCCCGGCGACCGCGAGGCGCTTCGCCGGGCCACCGTCGTGGGATTGCCGACGCGCATCTGGCTTGGCGAACGCATGCCGCTCACACCCCGGCCCGGCCTCGTCTCGGACGCCTTCATAATCCAGCCGCGCATTCTCGGCGAAATGCCGGCGCGGATCTGAGGGATGCGCGGCACGAACGCAATAACCTTGGGGCAAACCGCTTCCTTGCGCATGACGCAGGTCATGCAGCGCGCCATGGTCTTGCTCCAGATGGACAATGCGGAACTGGCCGGTGCCCTGGCCCGGGAGGCGGCGACCAATCCCTGCCTGCGGATAGAACTACCCTTTCCCGCGCCGAAGACCGGCGGCGGTCCGCCGCGCTGGCGCCCCTCCCCGTTCAGCGCGGCGGAAGGGGAAAGCGAACGGGTGGCTGCGCCAGCCGCCGGCCTCTATGGCCACGTCACCACCCAGATCGGGCTTCTGTTCCGCACCCCGCGGGAACGCACCATCGCTCTCGTCTTCGCCGAGGCACTGGAGCCGAGCGGCTGGCTCGGCATAGAGGTGGAGGCCATAGCAACGCGCGCCAACTGCTCCCCGGCCGAGGCGGCGCAGGTGCTGGCGCGCCTTCAGGAGATGGAGCCGGCCGGGCTCTTCGCCCGCTCTCTCAGCGAATGCCTCGGCCTGCAAATCGCCGATCAGGGTGCGCTGACCGAGCCGATGCGAAGACTCCTCGACCATCTTCCGCTGCTGGCGCGCGGCGACATGGCGGCGCTTGCCGACCAGTGCGCAGTGAGCGCCGAGCAGCTCGGCGCGATGGTCGCCAAACTGCGCCGCCTCGACCCCAAACCAGGCGTACGCTTCGAGGCGTCACCCGATTTTCGCCGCCCGCCGGACCTCTTGGTAGAACGGGACAAGAGCGATGGGTGGCAGGTCACGCTCAACCGCGAGAGCCTGCCGAAGATCACGGTCGACCCCGACGCCGGGCAGCGCGGATCACACGCGCTTGCCGAGGCGCGCTGGCTGGAACGCACGGTGGAACGCCGAAACCGCATGATCCTGGAGGTCGCGGCCTTCGTCATCGACGTCCAACGAGACTTCCTCGAACACGGCCCGGCGAGGCTTCAGCCACTGACCAATGGTGAGGTGGCCGCAGCCATCGGCTGCCACGAAACGACCGTCAGTCGCATCCGCACCGGCCTGACGGTCGAGACACCGGCGCGGGTTTTGCCGCTCTCGGCCTTCTTCGCGCGCGGCGGCACGGCGCGCGCCGATGGCGGAGGGGTGCCCGGCCCGGCGATCGCGACATTGATCGCACAGCTCATTGCGACGGAACCAAAGGACAGGCCGCTGACCGACACCGACATAACCGAGGCTCTCGACGCCCGAGGCATTCGCATTTCACGCCGGACCGTTACCAATCGTCGCCGCGAGGCGGGGTTTCCGGGCGCGGCGGATCGTATGAAAGAGAGGAGAAGGACATGACACGACCCGCAAGCGGGAGAAAAATCTATGGCTCGGCGAGGCAGGCGCTCGATGGGCTCCTGTTCGACGGCATGACCATTGCGGCAGGCGGCTTCGGCCTCTGCGGCATTCCGGAACATCTGATCGATGCGCTGGTGGAAAGCGGCGTGCAGGACATCATTGTTGCCGCCAATAATTGCGGGGTTGATCATTTCGGTCTTGGCAAGCTGCTCGACACCCGGCAGATCCGCCGGATGATCGCCTCCTATGTGGGCGAGAACGCCGAATTCATGCGGCAATATCTCGCCGGCGAACTGGAAATCGAGTTCAACCCGCAGGGAACGCTGGCCGAGCGCATGCGCGCCGGCGGTGCCGGCATTCCCGGCTTCTACACGAAAACGGGCGTCGGCACGGTGATCGCCGAAGGCAAGGAGCACAAACAATTCGACGGTGAGACCTATGTCCTGGAACGGGGTCTGGTCGCCGATCTCGCCATCGTCAAAGCCTGGAAAGCGGATGAGGCCGGAAACGCCGTATTCCGCAAGACAGCGCGCAACTTCAACGCGCCAGCGGCGATGTGCGGCAAGGTCTGCGTGATGGAGGTCGAGGAGATCGTGCCGACTGGCAGCCTCGATCCGGATCACATCCATTTGCCCGGCGTCTATGTGCAGCGCCTCATTCAGGGTGCGCACGAAAAGCGCATCGAAAAACGCACGGTTCGTCAGAGGGAGGATGCTTGATGGCCTGGGACCGCAACCAGATGGCGGCACGCGCCGCGCTCGAACTCGTCGACGGGACCTATGTCAATCTCGGCATCGGCATTCCGACCCTGGTGCCGAACTTCATTCCCGAAGGCGTATCGGTGACGCTGCAATCGGAAAATGGAATGCTTGGCATCGGACCTTTCCCCTATGCTGGCGAGGAGGATGCCGACCTCATCAATGCCGGCAAGCAGACGGTTTCGGAAATGCCGAACACGGCCTATTTCGATTCAGCCACATCCTTCGCCATGATCCGCGGCGGCAAGATCGCCATGGCGATCCTCGGGGCAATGGAGGTCAGCGAAACCGGCGACCTCGCCAACTGGATGATCCCCGGCAAGCTTGCCAAAGGCATGGGCGGGGCGATGGATCTCGTCGCCGGCGTCGGTCGCGTCGTCGTGCTGATGGAACACGCCAACAAGAAAGGCGAATCCAAGGTGCTGAAGGCGTGCACCCTGCCGCTCACAGGCACGCGGGTCGTGGACCGGATCATCACCAATCTCGGCGTGCTCGACGTGGTCGAAGGCGGCTTGAAGATCGTCGAGCTTGCAGACGGCATCAGCGAGGCCGAGCTTCGCGCCGCCACCCAAGCGACCATCGTCGACTGACAAGCCGACCGCAGACACAGGAAAGCCGGGGCCTTGCGGTCCCGGCTTTCCTACGCGCGTGACGGTGGAGGAAACGTCAGGCGCGCATCCGTACCAGCGCGTCGAGCACAGCTTCCGGCGGATGGCCGGGCGGAATGCGGGCATAGCGAAATTGCGCGGCGCCGTCTTCCGGCAGCTCACCACCGGCAAAGAGCGGAACACTGACGTCCTGGCCCTGCACCCCATCGCCGCCGCCGATCACCGCATCGAACAGGGCTTCCTGCCCCGGACGAACGCCGCGCCCGACCACGGCCCAACGATAATGGCGGGCGGCATTGAACACCGGCGCATAGCGGTCCGCCGGACCGGGCGCGGTCTCGGCCTCCTCGATCAGCAAGCCACCAACCGGCCGCGCGGCCACGCAGCGGACGAAATCGGCGATATACATCGCCGCGTCCTCCACCGCGTCGTCGTCGCGCTCTTCGGGTTCACGCCCGACCATGCGTTGCGCCTCATCGAGCCAGACAGCAGGCGACGGCATGGCGAGAACCATGGGAACCTGCCCCTGAAGATTGGCCGCCACCGCCTCCGCCACCTCGTCCAGAAGCTTGCGCGGCCCCTCCTCCTCCAGCATGCGGCGGAGCGGAAAGGTTGCGCGCTTCTTGGCGGCCATCTCCACGGCCAGCCCCGGATAACGCGCGATCCATGACCGGTAAAGATCGCCGACGGGAACGACGGCGACATCATCACGCAGCAGGCCGCGCGCCTGTGAGAAGAAGGAGAGATATTTCGCCGCCCCTTCCGCCCAGGGATCTCCCTCAGGACCGAGAAGGAGCCGCCGGGCATAGCCCGACGACTCCAGCCAGACCCGCAGACGGTTCGCGCCCGGACCTCCGGGCAGCATATCCGCGAGGCTTATGCTCATTGCTTTTCGCCTCCCATCGCACCAAGGGCGGCCAGACGCGATTCCAGCTCGGCAATGCGCACATCCTTGGGGTGCGTCATGTAGTTCGGCCTCGGCTCGTCGCCGCGCCGGGTCTTTTCCGGAGAGCCCATATAGAGCGTGCCGACGTCATCGCCCCAGCAACCGAAATACTGGAGATGGGTCGGTGGCTTCGGCTTGTTCCACCCCTTGACGAACTCCGAATAGGGCACGGAGCGGGCGATGCGCGCCTTGCGCTCGTCGGCGCGAGCCTTCTCCGTCGCATCGAAATCGATGGCCAGTGTCGCCGGATCGAAGACCACCTTGTAGAGCCGGGCTGCCACCTCCGGCGACATGAGACCTTCCTCGATATCGCGGATGACACCCACCGGATCGCGTTCAAGCAAGTCGCCATAACCCGCACCCGCGCCCTGGCTGATCATGTAAAGCTCGCCCCGCTTCGAGATGTCGAAGCCCATGCCCATGTGATGGGTGGTGTATTTCGCCCCGTCGAAGGGCTGCTCATTCATGATCTCCTCGATCGAGTGGCGGAACTTCTCCGGCTCGTTCAGCAGCACGTCGTAGACGTCGACATCCTGCACCTTGCACAGCGGATAGGTGCCGCAGGCATAGCCGCCGAAGAGGCCCTGAAGCGGCGGGATCTTCGCGCCCTCGGCGGTGGTCATGAAGCCCCACTGCTCGCTGTCCTTGGTGGCGACCATCATCGTGTAGCCCTGGCCGCCGCGATACTTGCCGGGCGCGATGGCGTCGCGCGTCATCTTCTTGGAAACGAGCTGGAGGAAGGGCACTTCCTCCTCATTCAGCTCCTGCTCGCCGATATCGGCCATGGTGGCGAAGATCGGCGCCAGCGCATGCTCGCCGTCACGGTCCACCCGCGCGCCGGCACCCATGCCGTTCAGGTCGGCGCAGAGATTGCCGAGCGTTTCGCCATGCTGGCTGACCCCGCCCCAGATGAAGGTGTTGATCATGTTGAAGGTCGGGGCATGGACCTTGGTGTACTTCGCCGGGCAGGAATACAGGAACTTCGCCACCGCATGCTGGCCGGCGGTGAAGCCGGTGAAGATCGACATCAACGACTGTGAGTTCGGCGCGTCATAGGAGCAATTGACGATCGAATGCGGGTCGGTGATCACCTCGATCGGCGCGAAGGCCGCCTGACCGCGCGGCAGGTCGGGCCAGACGTAGCACAGGAAGACCTGCGCCAGCATGCCCTTCAGCCCGGCGACGATGGTATTGGTGGCGCGGTTGGTGAATTCCGGCGACGATCCCCGGAAGTCGAAGATCAGCCGGTCGCCGGTCTTGGTCAGCTTGCAGTTGATCTTGACCACGCAGTTCTCACGCAGCGTCGAATCCTGAATGATGTAGGTTCTCACCGTCATGTCCGGCCATTCGGAAATGCGGCGTTTCACTTCGGCGCGAACGTTTTCCATCGTCAGACGCAGGGTCGAGACCAGCGCTTCCGGACCGTCGGAGTTCAGCGTCTCCTCGATGCGCTGCTTGATGCGCAGGCAGGCGAAGAGCTTCACCTTCATGTCTTCGTATTGCAGCTTCGGTTCACGTACCGAATTTTGCAGGAAGGTGAGAATGTCGCGCTTGATCTGATAGTTCTCGACCACCTTGAAGGGCGACATCTTCAGCCCCTCGTCGGACGGGCTTTCCGCCATCGAGGGCATGCCGCCCGGCTCGATGGCACCGTTTTCGCCTTCGTGCACGGTCGACGCCACCCAGCAGACCAGCTTTCCCTTATGGAAGATCGGCAGGATCATCGACTGGTCGGTGTTGTGGACGTTCCCATAACGGCTGTCGTTGTGGATGAAGCCGTCGCCCTCCTTCACGCCCACCGTCGGGTCGTTCATCCAGTTCTTGATGATGAACTTGATCGGGTGGTGAACGAGCGCCGAGAAGATCAGCACGCCGCCGGCCGAGGCGATGGCAAGGTCGCCGGACGCCGAATAGACACCGGTGATGACGTCGCCCCACTTGGCGCCGGGGGCCGCGCCCATCTGCTCGACCATCTCATAGCCTTCATCGCAGCCAGACTGGATGCGGTCGCGGATCTTGGCGACGATGTGGCTGTCGGAGACCTTTGTGATGGCCTCGTTTTCCTGTGCGGTGCGCGGCATCAGGTCGTGGTTCTGCATGATCTCCGGATCGGGTCCGAGGAACAGCGTGGTGTCGTCGAGGAACTTCTTGATGAGGTTCATCTCTTCGAGTGAGGGCGTCTTGGCCCGTATGTCGATCTTGTTCATGGAATTCTCCTCCAGTCGGGTTGGGCGTTGGGCCCGGCGCTCCTCCCGCGCCGGGCTGGCCTTTCAGTGGCGGGTGACGGCGCTTTCGTTGCGCAGGAACCAGGAGGCCCCTTGCTTCGCCGTCACATAGGTCCAGCCGGGATTGACGAGGAAGGTCGTGACCTCCGAGGCGACAATCGCCGGACCTGCAATCTCGATGCCGGGCTCCAGATCCTTGCGCGCCCAGACCGGTGTTTCGAACGGCCCGTCATGACCGACGAAATGGCAGGTGCGATGACTCGAGGGCGCGGGCGGCGCTGTGCGCTCGGGCTTCGGAACCGGCTTGATGTCCTCGAACTGGACCGTCTCATGCCGGGCATAGGAAGCGACGCGGATCGTATTGATGCGGATGCCCGCTTCCGGTGCCTGCGACCCCTCGCCGAAGCGCTTGCCGTAGTCGGCCGAGAACTGCGAGATGATCGACAAGACATCGCCCGGCCCAAACACCTCATGCTTGGGAATAACCGCCGTGGTCTGCACGAGCTGGTTGCCGTAGCGCATGTCCAGTTCCAGATCGTGATGGATGTCTTCCAGCGGTACTCCCTGACGCAGCAGATCCTGACGGCCCTTTTCTTTCAGCTCAGCGACGATGGTGTTGAAGCGATCGTAATCGTCGAAGATGTGGCGCGTGTTGCTGTCGTAGAGCACCATGTAGAGCGACTGCTCATGGATATGGAGCTGGTGCATATTGCCCGCGCCGACCGCTGAGAACACGGACGAGAGTGGCGGCGCCAGAATGCGGTCGATATTGAGGTTCTGGGCGATGCCGCAGCAATGCAGCGGCCCGTTGCCGCCATAGGCCAGCATGGTGAAGTCCTTGGGGTCGTATCCCCTGGCACGCAGCTCGGTGAAGAGACCGTTCGCCATGTTGTCGTCCACCTTCTCGCGGATCAGCTTCGCCGCCTCGACGACCGAGCAATCGAGTTCGTCGCACAGCGCGTCCTCGATGGCCGCCTTGGCGCGGCGCGGATTGAGCGGGATCGAGCCACCGGCATAATTGGCCGCATCGAGATAACCGAGCAGAAGGTCGGCGTCGGTCACGGTCGGGCGCAGACCGCCGCGGTCATAGCAGGCCGGGCCCGGATCGGAGCCGGCGCTTTCCGGGCCGCATTTCACCGTCTTGTACATGCGATCATAGGAAGCGATGGAACCGCCGCCGGCGCCGAGCGTGACGAGATGGACCATCGGCACCGACACCAGCCAGCGGTCGATGACCGGATTGAAGTCGTAGTGTTTCACCCCGCCTTCGACGACGATGCCGATGTCGTAGGACGTGCCGCCCATGTCGGTGGCGACGACATTGCCGAGGCTGGCCTGCATGGCAAGATGCTCGGACGCGCCGATGCCCGAGACCGGACCGGAATGGATGGTCTGGAGCGCATCGGTGGAGTTGAGCTGGGCCATGCCGCCGGAGTTGTGGATGACCAGCATCGGCTTATCGTATTTGTGCGTGCGCAGGTTCTGCTCCAGCGCCGACAGCGCGTGGTACATGGTCGAATGCAGATAGCCGTCGACAATGGCCGAGGTGGCGCGCACATATTCGCCCTTTCGGCCGGCCACCTGATGCGACAGGATCACCGGGATCGCGCCAAGCAGATGCGAGGGGTATTCCTCGAGCACGATCTCCTCGATGCGCTGCTCGTGCTCCGGGTTTACCACGGCATTGACCAACGCCACGACGATGATCTGCGCGCCACGGTCCACCAGCTCACGAAGCTGGCGGCGCACGTCCTCCTCATCCAGCGGCATGACAAGCTCGCCCTGGAAATCAAGCCGCTCGCGGATGCCGCGGATCATATGCGGCTCGACCAGCGGATCGGGACGCTGGGCGTTCGGCATGTCCTGCTGGCCGAGATTGTCGAGACCCTCACCATAGCCACGGGCGCGGCTGAGAGGCACGGTCGCCTCGTAACCCGCCGTCACCAGCATGCCGATCTTCGGCCCCTTGTGCTCGATCAGCGCGTTGGTGCCGAGCGTGGTGGCATAGCGCACGCTGTCCACCGATTGCAGGATCTGCTCCAGTTCCAGCCCCAGCACGGAGCAGGCCTTGCCGAGGGCCTCGTTGAAGCCCATGGCCAGATTGTGATGCGTCGTCAGCGCCTTGGTCTCGATATATTGCTGGCCCCAGACGACAAAGCAGTCGGTGAAGGTGCCACCGATATCAACGGATACGCGTTTCATTCTCGCTCCCTATCTTTCTCAAGGGGACCGCGCCGCCCTCCCCGGCAAGCGCGCCCCTTAGAATATTCTGACCCCCGCACCCCATTGCGCGGGGCGCCGGCATCAGTGGCCGTGGCCGCGTCCGGGCACGACGGCAGGGCCGGCGTCCGGCAGCATGTCCGGGCCGCGCTTCGCCCATTGGGCCTTCAACGCGGGCACATCGACCTGCATGTCGTGCAGCGGCGGATGGCCGGGAATGGCGTATTCCGTTTCCACCTGCGTGCCGCAGTTCGGGCAGCAGAATTCGAGGATGCGCACCCATTCCGGGTCCGGGCTGAAGGTGAAGCGGTAGCGATCCGGGTCGATGATCGGCGGATGGATCTCACGCGGATCGCGGTTGTGAACCAGCAGCCCTTCCTTGTAGTTGCCCTCAGCGGGTGCGATCTCGTGATCGCACACCCGGCATTCCCATTTCTCCGTCTCGAGATCGATGCGGAGATATTCGGTCATCGGAATTTTCATATGGTCAGTCCTCCCGTTCCAGAATGATGTCGCCCGCCTCCGAGACGACGAAGCCCCAGCCCGCCGGCACGCGGGCAGTGAAATAGTCCTCCTCGAGGATGGCGGGACCGGCGGCATGGTCGCCCGGCGCCATCGAAGCGAGGCGATAGACCGGCAGCTCGATGCGGCCCTTGTCGACCACCAGAACCTTGCGCTGGCCATCGGCCTTCGCTTCGGCCTTACGCGGGAAGCCGACGTGACGCGTCTCGTCCTGGCGCAGGCTTTTCACCGCCGTCAGCTCCAGTTCGACCGTTGAAGCGCTTGCCAGCGCGGCCGGAAACTCGGGCTTGTCGCCCAGCGGGAAGACCTTCTCGCCCTCCGGCGTCTCGGTGACGAGACGGGCCGAGACCACATAACTGCCCTCCTCGAAGCCTTCGGCGAACATGTCGCGGGCGGCCTTGCGTTTCAGCGCGTCGAGGGCTGTGGCGAGCCCTGCCGTCGAGCGGTCCTCAAGCGTCGCCGCATAGCCCTGCGAAACATCGCAGGAACCGATGCCATAGGCGGAAAACACCGCCGCCATGGCCGGCACGGCAACCCGTCGGATGCCTGCCTTCTCGGCCACACCGCAGGCATTGAGCGGTCCAGCACCACCGAAGGCCAGCATCACCGTGTCCGGTCCGATCCGCGTGAAGCGGTGCAGTTCCTCGGCAATCTTCGCCTCGAAGGCATCCGACATGGCGAGGATCGCCGTATCGAGATCGACGCCCAGCGGCTCGGCGATATTGCTACGAACGGCGGCTTCGGCGCGGGCGAGATCCAGCCCCATGCCGCCACCGAAATAGGAAGCCGGATCGAACAGGCCAGCGAGCAGGCTGGCGTCGGTGATCGTCGCCTCCTTGCCGCCGCGTCCGAAACAGGCCGGCCCCGGCAGGGCGCCGACGCTTTCCGGACCGATGGCGATCTTACCGTCCTTGACCTTGAAGATAGAACTGCCACCAGCCCCCGCGCTCATGATCTCGCAAAGCGGGAAGGAAACGCTGATACCCTCGACGTGACCACGCCGGATTTCGGCGACCTTGCCGTCCGTGCACTGGCCAATGTCGGTTGTGGTCCCGCCGACATCGATGGACACAGCATCACGGAAACCGTAGAGCGCGGAAAAAGCCTTAACGCCCTCCATGCCGCCACGCGGACCCGACGAATAGGTCTTGATCGCCACCGTCTTCGCCACGCGCGAGGCATCGCCGTCATTGCGGAAGATCAGCAGCGGGTTCTTGGTGCGGAACTCCCTCAACCGGTTTTCGGCGTTGTAGAGGAAGGCTTCCATCGAAGGATGCAGAAAGGAATTGATGAGCGCGGACCAGGCGCGGCGACCCGGATTGCGGTCGGAGGTAAGATCCGACGTATAGAGAACCGGAACGGCCCCCAGAAGATGGCGCGGATATTTACGCAGCACGATCTTCTTCACCCGCTCTTCAGCCTCAAGGAATCCCGCACCGCCGAGTGCGATAACCAGGCGGTTCGCGCCCCTCGCCGCGAGCTGGTTGATGACCTTGACGACCTCCACCTCCGCTTCCGGCGCATCGAGCTTGGCAAGATCGATAAAGCTGACGCGGTCGCCCACCAGCGCCTCGAACACCTCGGGATCGTGCGCCTTCAACGCTGCGGGAAGCGTCGTCGAACCGCTGTCGAGAATGAGGCCCAGCTTCGGCCCCTTACGCTCGCAAATGGCGTTGGTGCCTTGCGTCGTGGAATAGCGGATGAGATCGACCTCTTCGAGAAGCCTCTTCACGTCCGCCGCGCCATAGACCACTTCGGATGCCTTTTGCAGCCCTTCGAAGAAGCACTTTGAAAGATCGTAAGGGGTGGTCAGAACCTTGGTTTTCTTTACACCGCCATCCGACATGATGCACACGTCGGTCAGCGTGCCGCCATTATCGATGTTGATTTGCAACGCCATCGCGCATTTCTCCTCCCGTTCCTGTCAGGCGGGCCTTGCGGCCCGTTCGGCGCGTTCTTCGCGCCGGGCTTTGCGGTCGCGGCGCGCGGCTGGCTCCTCCCCGCGATACCGGACCGTCTGTCCCGAGAAACAAGTGAAGCAAGTTCCCTTCCACGCAGCGGCGCAGCGGGAGAGATTCCGTCAAGCGGTTGAAAAAATTTGTTTATTTTCGAGATCCGCCTAACGCGGCACGGCGTCCCCACGTTGGGGCGTCCGGTTTCTGGACGGTTGCGCGGCGTCTCCGTCCGGAAGAGGGAAGGTTAACGTTCGACGATCATCCGCGCGACCAGTTCGGCGGCATTATGGACGCCGAGCTTCTTCATGATCGCGCCGCGATGAACCTCGACGGTACGCGGAGAAATGCCAAGCGCCTGACCGATTTCCTTGCTGGTATAACCGTTGACGATATAGCGCGCGACCTCACGCTCCTTTGCGGTCAACGCCGCCGAACTTGGCGGACGGTCCCGCAAATGTTCGAAGGTCCAGACCATCAGATGGAACGGGTCGGCAGGTGTCAACGTGCGCCCGCGCGCCCGTGTCCAGATGATCTCGCCGCTCCTGCACTGCATGAAGCGCTCGTCCTCATAGCGCGGACCGCTTTCCAGCCAGCGATGCCAGCGACTGCCGGTCTTCTCGTAGTCAACGCTGGAGGGGTATAGCACCCGGATAGATTGCCCTTCCAGATCGGCGCGGTTCCAGCCGAAAATCTGCTCGATCTCGGTATTCACGCGCAAAATACGCCGATCCGACAGGATCATGATACCGATGGGCGCATCCATGAAGCCTGTGAGATTGAGCAGTTCCTCCGACAGTGTCGCATAGTCCTCCAAGGCGCGCTCCCCCCATGCTGCGTTCGCTTCTACGTAACTTCTACGTAGATACCTACGTATTTTCCCGCATTGTTTCCAGAGACCGTCCGCCGGAACATTGTGGGCATGGGAGGAATGCACATGAAATCCAGCAGTTACATCATCGGCAGCGGCCACACACAGTTTGGAAAGCTGCAACAGACCCTTGAGGAACTGATCGTCGAGGCCGTTCGGGAAGCCGTCGCGGAGGCCGCAATCGACCCCGCGGAAATCGACGCGGTCTATCTCGGCCACTTCAATTCCGGCCTGGTTGCCGACGGCTTTCCCTCGTCGCTTGTCCATCAGGCCTATCCGGACCTGCGCTTCAAGCCGGCCACACGTTGCGAGAACGCCTGCGCCTCTGGAGCGGCGGCCTTCCACGGCGGGCTGAACCTGATCGAAGCCGGCAAGGCCCGCACCGTGCTGGTCGTCGGTGCCGAGAAGATGACCCATCGAACGACGGCCGAAGTCACGCAGGCCCTGGCCGGCGCTGGCTACCAGAACGATCCCTTCGAGGCGTCGCTCAGCTTCCCGCAGGTCTTTGCCATTGCAGCCGAGCGATATGGAGAGCGTTACGGCTCGCCGATGGATGCCATGGCCCGCATCGCTGCCAAGAACCACGCCAATGCGATGAACAATCCGCTGGCGCAGATGCACAAGCCGATGCCCTACGAATTTTGTCGCGAGGTGAGCGAGCGCAACCCGCTGATTGCCCCGCCGCTTCGCCTCAGCGACTGCTCCCTGGTGACGGACGGCGCGGCGGCCATCGTGCTGTCCTCCAGCGAGGGCGCGGCAAGGGATGCACACCGCCGGGTACGCATCGCCGCCGCCGAACATGTCTCCGATTACCTGCCGATGAGCCGCCGCGATCTCGTCGCCTTCGAGGGGCCGGAACGGGCCATCCGCGCCGCCTATGCGGCGGCGGGCATTACGGTGGAAGACGTCGATTTCGCTGAGGTCCACGATTGCTTCACCCCCGCCGAGCTTCTGATCTACGAAGCCATGGGGCTGGCGCCGAAGGGCAAGGGTGCTGCCGCGCTGGACGACGGCACGGTGATGCCGGAGGGCCGTACACCGGTCAACCTTTCCGGTGGGCTGAAGGCCAAGGGACATCCGGTCGGCGCGACCGGCGTATCCATGCTGGCGCTCGGCTTCCGGCAGTTGACGGGACAGGCGGGTGCCATGCAGCGCAAGAGCGCTGAATGGGGTCTTGCCTTCAACATGGGCGGCGCGGCGGTGGCGAACTATGCCACGATCCTGCACGCCGACCGGGCCTGAGGAAACGCCATGAACATCGCCCACTGGCTTTACCAGACAGCCCTCGTCTGGCCGGATCGGCCTGCGGTCTACGACGGCGATCGGCTCCATCGCACCTATGGCGAATTGCTGGCGGCGGTTTGCCTGCGGGCCCGACATCTCGCGGAAGCCTGCGGTATCCGCAAGGGCGACCGCGTGGCGATCTTCGCCAAGAACGCGCCGGACTATATCGAAGTGTTGCACGCCTGCTGGTGGATCGGCGCCATCGCCGTTCCGGTGAACTGCAAGCTGCATCCGCGCGAGGCGGAGTGGATCGTGGAGAATGCCGAAGCGTCGCTGGTCTTCACTGACAAGGGCGAGACTTTCGCCCCCCGTCCCGACCGGCAGGAACTGGCGCTGACGGCGTCCGCCGGGACAGGCGGGCAGGTGACACCGCCGCTGGCTCTCGATGACGACGAGCTCGCCTGGCTGTTCTACACGTCGGGCACGACGGGCAAACCGAAAGGCGTCATGCTCTCACATGACAATCTCCGCCAGATGACGCTGTGCTACACGCTGGATGTGGATGAGGCGCGCGCCTGCGACCATATGCTCTACGCCGCGCCTATGTCGCATGGGGCGGGGCTTTACATGCTCCCGCATATCCGTGCCGGCAGTGCCCATATCGTACCGGCCTCGCGCGGCTTCGATTGCGGCGAGATCATCGCTCTGGCGCAAAGCCGGGGTGGTCTGGTGTTCTTCGCCGCTCCCACCATGGTGAAACGTCTGGTGGCCGCCGCCCGCGAGCGCGCTTACCGGGGCGAGGGTATCCGCACCATCATCTATGGCGGCGGACCGATGTACGCCAGCGACATAGACGAGGCGCTGGAGCTGTTCGGCCCCCGTTTCTCGCAGATCTACGGACAGGGCGAAACGCCGATGACGATCTCGGTGCTGCGGCGCGACATGGTGGCGGATGCGCTTCACCCGCGCTGGCGGACACGCCGCGCTTCCGTCGGTATCGCGCAGGGCTGCGTCACGCTCGGCATTCTCGGACCGGGCGGAGAACAGCTCGAACCGGGCGAGACCGGTGAAATCTGCGTAAAAAGCCCGACCGTGATGCGCGGCTACTGGAACAATCCGGACGCCACGGCGGAAACGCTGCGGGACGGCTGGCTTCACACCGGTGATCTCGGCCACATGGACGAGGATGGCTTTCTCTACCTCACCGATCGCTCGAAGGACGTCATCATCTCTGGCGGCACCAACATCTACCCGCGTGAGGTGGAGGAGACGCTCCTGCGCCACCCCGCCGTATTCGAGGTGGCGGTGATCGGCGAACCCGAACCGGAATGGGGCGAACAGGTTGTCGCCTATGTCGTCTTCGAACCGGGTCGAAGCGCGGCCGAGAGCGATCTTGACCTCTGGTGCCGCAACGAGATTGCCGCCTTCAAGCGCCCGAAACGCTACGTCTTCGTGCCCGATCTGCCGAAGAACGGTTACGGCAAGATCCTGAAAACCGAAATTCGCGCGGGGACTATAGCCAGCGCGCAATGATTACCGCCGGGCCGGAGGAGCCCGGCGACAACAAGGGAGGATAATCTATGAAAAGACGCGATTTTCTGAAGAATACCGGCCTGCTGGCCGGGGCCGGTTTCATGGCTGGCGGCCTGCCACTCGGCGCCCGCGCCAAAACGTCGATGAAGTTCGACAGCTATGTCACGGAAAACGCCGGACCCTCGTGGATCGACCGCTGGTTCCTCGATGAGCTGGAGAAGCGCACCAATGGCGAGGTCTCGATCAAGCGTTACTGGGCCGGCAGCCTCAACAAGGTCGGTGAGCACCTGAGCGCGGTGCGTGACGGCACGTCCGAAATCACCCTGATTTCGCCCGGTTACTATCAGGCCGAAGTGCCGGTTACGCGTGGGCTGGAATGGTATTACCGCGTCGATCGCGCCGATACCCTGCAACTCGTCTGCCGCGACGTCTACGAACAGTTCGAGCCTTTGCGGCAGGAATGGGAACAGCGGCATCGTTCCAAAGTGCTCTACTGGACCAACTGGAATTATGCGCCGCTGGTGCTGCGGGAACCGATCAATTCCATCGAGGACCTCAAGGGCAAGAAGATCCGTGGCTACGGCGTCGCGACCGACGTCATCGAACGGCTCGGCGGCATCGCCGTCCCGATGGCGGCCGGCGAGGTTTATCAGGCGCTTGAGCGCGGCGTCCTGGACGGTGTCTACGGTTTCGACTTCGTCACGGCGGTGGCCTACAAGCTGCACGAGATCGCGCCGAATTTCTACGACATCGGCGACGGTGCGCACGCGCCGGCCGTAACGGTCATGAACCGGGGAGTGTGGGAAGGTCTTTCCGACCCCAGCAAGAAGATCTGCACTGATCTCGCCGACGAGCTTTACGCCGGCAAATTCACCGAGATCTACGAGACGGTACTGACCGACTACGTGAAAAAGGCGCTTTCCGAAGGCGTGAAGTTCACGTCCCTTTCCGATGCGGAGAAGGCGAAGGCCCGCGCACGCGTCCAGCCGGCTGAGGTCGACCAGTGGATCGAGAAAGTGGCGAAGCCGAACGGCGTCGATGGCGTCGCCATGCAGGAGCTGGTCGAGGCTTCGATCGCCAGGCACGCGCCTTCCGGCAGGCTGAAACGTCCGGGTGAAATCGCGGCGGCGCTGTGAGGCGGTCATGCTGGTTGTGAACCGCTTCCTCACGCGCATCGCCGTCGTCACGGGCTGGGTGGCGCTTGCCTTCCTCGCCTTCATGATGGTGGGGATCTCGGTGGACGTCGTCGCACGGGCGGTTGCGGGACGCTCCGTGCCGGGACTTTTCGAAATGTCGGAAATGTCCATGGTGCTGGTCGTCTTCATGGGACTGGGCGTCACGCTTCTCGATGACGCCCATATCCGGGTGACGATGGTGACCGACCAGCTGCCGCCCAAGGCCGCAAGGCTGTCGACGGCACTCGCCTTCGCGCTGACCGCGCTCGCTTTCGCAATGCTGGCCTGGCCGGCGAGCGCGGAAGCGGCCTATTCCTTCGCGATCCGCGAATTTCGCTGGGGCGCGTTCCAGATGCCGATCTGGTGGGCGAAGATCGCGGTCGCCGCCGGCCTCTGGTTTGCCGCGCTACAGGCCCTGCTTCGCGCGGTACTGACGGCGACCGGCTGTCCGCCCGAACCGTCGCGAACCGGCAACGCCCTTCACTGAACCGTCTGAACCGGGGTTACGGCCCCGGTTCCCTTTATCTGGCTGCAAGCCACGCGGATCGACAGCGTTTCAGGAAACTCCATGGACACCTACGTCATCACCCTACTGGCCGTCGGCCTCATCTTCGCTCTCATGGCGCTCGGTACACCGGTTTTTGCTGCTCTGGCACTGTCTGGTGCCTTCGGTATCGTCATGGTGGAAAGCCTGACCTTTCTGCTGAACCGGCTGAAGTCCTTTTCCTTCGCCTCCGCCGCCAATTATTCACTGACGGTCATTCCCCTGTTCATCCTCATGGGGGCCTTCGCCCATCACGCACAGATCGGCAAGCGACTGTTTCATGTGGCCAACAAATGGGTCGGCCATCTGCCGGGCGGCCTCGCCATGGCAGGCATCCTCACCTCGGCGGGCTTTGCCGCCACCTCCGGCTCGTCCGTCGCCACCGCCGCCACCGTCGGCGCGGTCGCCATTCCGGAGATGAAGAAGGCCGGCTACGATTCGCGCCTCGCTGCGGGATCGGTCGCCGCCGGCGGCGTGCTTGGCGTTCTCATTCCGCCTTCGGTGCTGCTGATCTTCTACGCCGCTCTGACCGAGGTCTCCGCCGGCAAGATGCTGATCGCCGGTTTCATACCGGGTATTCTCACCACCCTCGTCTTCATGGGAGGCGTCGCCATTCTCGGGTCCTCCACCATGAACAAGGCGGCCCGCAGCCCGCGTGCCGGCTGGGGAGAACGCATGCGGGCCACCGGCCAGGCGTGGCAGGTGCTGGTGCTGTTTCTTCTCGTTCTTGGCGGCATTTATCTCGGATTGGTGACGCCGACAGAAGCGGCGGCCATCGGCGCGCTGGCGGCGTTCCTGATGTTGCTCTTGTCACGGTCCGGCAGGGCCCAACTGGGTGCCCACCTGCTCGAGAGCTTCCGCTCGACCGCAACGACCACGGTGATGATCCTATTCACCATGATCGGGGCCGGTATCTTCAGTTACTTCCTGACCCTCGTGCAAATTCCGCAGATGGTGGCCGAAGCCATCGTCGAAAGTGGCGTGCCGCCATATCTCGTCGTCGGCGTCCTGTTGTTGCTCTACATACCGCTCGGCATGTTTCTCGATGCCTTCTCGATGATGGTCATCACTCTGCCGATCGTCTTCCCGACCGTGACCGGCCTGGGCTTCGATCCGATCTGGTTCGGCATTCTGTGTGTGAAAATGTGCGAGATAGGGCTGATCACCCCGCCGATCGGGCTGAATTGCTTCGTTATCGCCGGCATTGATCGCGACACCTCCCTCTCCGACGTTTTCCGCGGCGCTCTATGGTTCGTGGTCATGGAAATGTTCACGATCGCGCTGATTTTCCTCTTCCCGGCGATCGTCACCTGGTTGCCGGAAACCATGATGGGTCGCTGAACCGAGACAAATAAAGGCCACCGGGTTCGCGGTCGGAACCCGGTGGCCTTTGCATACGACGCTTTTCAATCCTCAGGCGGCGAGAATGACCTTCATCGCCTTTTCACGTGCGGCATTGCCGAACACCTCGTAGGCCTCGAGGATCTGGTCGAGCGTGAAGCGATGGGTGATCAGCTTGCTCGGGTCGAACTTGCCGGCCTGAACCGTCTTCAGCAGCATCGGCGTGGTGTTCGTGTTCACAAGCCCCATCGAGATGTTGATGTTCTTGATCCAGAGATCCTCAATGTGCAGTTCCACCGGCTTGCCGTGCACGCCGACATTGGCGATCTTGCCGCCGGCCGAGACGATCTTCTGGCAAGTGTCGAAGGTCGCAGGCACGCCTACCGCCTCGATCGCCACATCGACGCCCTGACCGTTCGTCATCGCCATGACGCCGGCCACGACATCGTCAGCGCCGACTTGAAGCGTGTCGGTGGCGCCGAACTGCCGGGCGAGCGCCAGGCGCGCCGGGTCCATGTCGATCATGATAATCTTGCCGGGCGAGTAGAACTGCGCCGTCAGCAGCGCCGACATGCCCACCGGTCCCGCACCGACGATGGCGATCGCGTCACCGGGCTTGACCCCGCCTGCCTGCACACCGATTTCAAGACCCGTTGGCAGAATATCGGAGAGCATGACCAGGGCCTCCTCATCCGCGCCCGCCGGGATCGGATAAAGCGAGTTGTCGCCGTGGCGAATGCGGACGTATTCGGCCTGCGTGCCGTCGATCGTGTGGCCAAGCTGCCAGCCGCCGTCGTCGCAATGGGAATAAAGCTGCCGCTTGCAGTTCGGGCAGGAGCCGCAGGAGGTGATGCAGGAAATCAGGACGGCATCGCCCTTCTTGAAATTGCGGACCGCACTGCCGACGTCGTCGACGATCCCGACGCCTTCATGGCCGAGCGTCCGTCCCTCGGCCACGGTCGGCACGTCGCCCTTCAGAATGTGCAGGTCGCTGCCGCAGATCGTCGTTTTCGAGATCTTCACGATCACGTCGGTCGGTTCCAGGACAACCGGCTTCGGCTTTTCGACCCAGTCCTTTTGGCCCGGTCCCTTGTAGACAAGTGCTTTCATAAGATCCTCCATGGGGGGCATGCCTTTCAGCATGATGTTGCAAAGATTACACAAACCGGCCTCCTGTCCGGGTAGCGGAGTGCGAGATGACACCCGGGCCGACCTTAGAGGAACGGATGGAACCAGCGCAGGCCGAACGCTGATCCAAACCGGAAAACACTGATCCAAACAGGAAGCAAACCACACTGCGCTGGGTTTTTCTCCTCCAGAATGGAGCGGGTTTAGACAAATTCGGTCGAGTTCCGACGTATCGGCGTCACAGACGCGCCGGACGATTGCGCAACGTCTGGAAAGGGCTCTCGCCGAAGCGCCGACGGTAGCCGGCAGTCATCGCGGTCAGGTTCACATAACCCCGTTCCGCCGCGATCGAGGAAACCGTCTCACCGGGAAGGGCCTCTTCCAGCGCCCTTCGCAAACCGTCCAGCCGTTGCGCGGTCAGGTAGTCGTGAGGTGTAATGCCGCGGAACCGGCGGAACCCTTCGGAAAGACTGCGCGCGGATATCCCGAGTTGCGAGGCGATGTCGGTGACCGTCGGTGCCTTATGCGCCTGTTCCTTCATCAGCTGTTCCGCCTCACGCACGTATCGCGGTGCGGCACTTCGCGCACCAGTTTCCAAGTTGAGTCCGGAACATTCAGCCCAGCCGCGCAACAATTCCAGACAGAGGGTTTCCTCCATCCGCTTTTCCATCAGCGGACTGGCGATACCGTCGCTCTGGGCGTCGACGGATCGTGTCGCATAATCCAGAAGGGACAGCCAGGCGGAATGCCCGCAGCCGAAAACCAACCGCCTTTTCCAGAGATCGTCCTCAGGCACGAAGCCATACCATCGCTGGGCTGTTTCCTCCATCAGCTTGTGGGGTATGGTCAGGTTGAACTGGAGATCGTGTCCATCCGCAACGTTCCAGTAATCCGTTCGGCTGCAATCGACGACATAACTGTCTCCGGGTCGCGTATCGACACTGGCGCCATCGGAAAGCGGGTGGCGCACACTTCCCCGCATGGTGTTCACGACGATGATGTTGCCCGAGGAGGAATCGAACTCATCGGCCTTCGTTGGCACGCCGAAACAGAAGCGGCTCAGAATTATTCTACCGATCGACAATGTCCGCAGCGTGGCATTCGGATCTGCGCCCTCGACAAGCGGCCGCGCGGCAAGGGGCATATAGACCCGATTGCAGAATGCGTTGACCTCTGCCCACTCGCGCGAAGCATTCAGTCTTCCGCTCAGGAGCGGTTGGCCTTGCGCGTCATAAAGCAGCGCATGTTCCAGCACTCTTGTCTCCTCCTCCAAATCCCTCAAGCATTGTGCCCGGAAGTATGGATATTGCAACAAGCAGTTCGACAGCGTGCGCCTCCCCTCCCCGTCATGGCCGCAATGCTTTCAACATAGGCAGGACGGAGAACCTACCCTGTTCGGCCTTACGGGTCAGGTCGCGGAGATAACCGCCCGGCGAGCGGATCGCCTCGGCCCGTTCGAGGATGGCCGCGATGGTGATCGCCGCTGCGGTCTCGCCCATGGCGCCGCGCGCCGCTTCCCAGGCGCTCGGGCTGATGCCTAGCATGGTGCGGACGATTTCGGCGGCGATCGCGACATCGCGCCAGGTTTTCACTCCACCTTTGGCGTAATCGGCGATCTGTGGGCAGATGCTGAGGAACTCCTTGAGCCCGATGCCCACGGATTTGCGCTCCGGTGCTTTCCTCATATTCTCGTTGTCGGTCGCCGCCGCACCTGTATTAATTCTTTGGCCGTCTATATCAAAAGATGGGTCTGTGTTTGAATTCTGAATATGGCGCTCATTATCGGACTCATTGGCGCTCATTTCTTCCTCAGTCAGCGAATTGAGGTAGCTGTTCTCCACCTCGGTCCGCAACCGCATCAGTCCGTCACGGCGGCGTTCCAGGTCGGCAAAGGCGCCGTTGCGCTGCACGCGCCCGGACAAATCGGCGAGGCGCTCGGCAAGCGAAAGCCAGTCACCGGCACGCTGCTCGGAAAGTCCCGCCTCGATGATCTTGGAAATGTCGCGCAGGTGCAGCGTGATCTCGGCCCGCAGGACAGCGATCCGGCGTGCCTCCTCGCGGGCGGCGTCGGCTCTTGCAAAGATCTCGGCAGAACGCAGCGCCAGCGGCGCCAGATCGAAACCAAAGGCCGTCTCGACCTGACCATGGTCGTCGCGACGGCAGAAGCGCTTGCCGTTCGCGCTGTCACGGCGAAAAATCAGCCCCGCCTCGACCAATGCCGCCAGATGGCGTCGAAGGGTCGCCGGAGACATGCCGCGCGCGCGGATCGACAGCTCCGCATTGGAGGGAAAGACGATGATGGGGCTGCGCCCGTCGAGCTCACGTTCCTGGTGAAAGCTGGTCAGCGCCTCGAGCACGGCGATCGAACGATCCGACAGGCTATAAGCCTCGCGCGCCTCGGTCAGCGCACGAATCAGCCGCCATTTCTCCGCCCGGCCGGTCTCGTTTCCGCCCTCGCCCCGTCCAAGTCTCTCCTGACGCCGCGCCATCTCGGCACGAAGGGCGAAATCACGCGCGCGAACAGGCGCGCCGCCAAAAGGCGTCGTTGCCAGTCTCTCCATCTTTCCGTCTCCTTCCGGAGGCAAGTCCGGCCCGGATACGGCACGCATACAGCCATAAGAAATCAATCCCGAAGGCGGTGCAACCCGCCCGAGTCTTGACTTTGGCCGTCGGAAGTGATTCTCTAGAACTGCTTAGATTGAAGAGGGCTTCCAGGACGGTGACGTTTTGGGGGCCTTTTTTCTTGCTCTCGTGGTTTCCTTTCGAGGTTCAGTCCAGTCGTCTCGCCGCTTTCGCGGCCGTCTCTGCGCTTGCCTTGAGGTTGGCGCGGCCAGAGGCCGTCAATTCTCCTCACGCTTGCGCAGGAATTCATCGTAACGGAGCGCCAGGAGCCCCGCAGCCTCATCGACGAAGGCGGCATCGGTGCCGGTGGCAAACTCGATGCGTGGCGCCTTGCCGTCGCGCCGAAGCCAGGCGAAAACACGGCCCTTGCCGTCTTTCAGTTCCTCGGCTGCTGGCACTTCCGGCTTTGCCCGCCGGTCAAGCCGGGAAAACAGCATCTGGAACCGCGTATCGCTATCGACCGCCTTGAAGGCTTCCGAATAGATCACATCGACCGCAATTACCTGTTTGGCCTCGCTCTTAAGAATTTCGCCGAGCTTCATCCAGCGATCACGTCCGGCCTTCGGCGCCGGGCCGATCGCGCGGATGAAACGCTCCGGCACGCCCTCCACCACCTGCAACAGCCGCGACAGTTCGCTCTTCTGCACGGCGAGCGCATCGCCGATGACCTTGCGGTCAAAGCCGCGGGCGGCGAGGTTTTGGGCAAACAGGCCGCGTTCGATAAAGGACAGATTGCGTCGCTCGGCGTTTTCCTTACCCTGCGCCAACACCAGCTCGGCGTCGGACAACGGCCGTACGATCGCCTTGACCTCGCGCCCGAGACGAATGGCCGCTTTCACACGGCGATGCCCGTAGGCGGTCTGGAAGACCCCTTCCCGCTCTGGATGCGGGCGAAGCAGCACCGGCACCTGCTGACCGCTTTCCCGCACACTCTCAACCAGGCTGGCGAAATCGGCATCGTCGGCGCCGTCGATCGTCAGCCGGTCCTCGACGAAAGAGGCCTCGATGCGGGCCGGATCGACGGAGACCACGCGCTCGCCCTCGAGCAGCGCCTGACGAAGCGCGCGGGCCTCCTCCGCCTCGCGGGTGATCGCATTGAGCGACAGTCCCATCGCCTTGACGGCGCTGGAGGCGCTGCGCGGGGCGGGCTCCCCCTGCCCTGCCCCGGCATGACCCGCCTCGTCCGGCTGGCCCGCCTGCGGTGGCATGGACTTGACCTCCGGCGCGCGAACGCCAGAGGGCGCGGCCGGCGCAAGCCCGCCACCGAACAATGCCTTCAATTCGTTCTTCCGGCTTACCGCCATGGCAATCGTCCTTCCCTAGTCCTAGCGCCTCCAGGCCTCATGGATCAGTGCCGCGATCTCGCCATTGACGGCGTTCATCGCTTCCACGGCCCGGTCATAGGTCGCCCGGGTGAAATTCTCGCGCCCCACTTCGTAAAGCGTCTGCTTGGTCAGGCCCGCGTCAGAGACCGCCGTCGATTTCAGCATGGGCGCGGTCAGCACCCGGTCGCCGAACAGCGAACGCATGAAGCCGACGATCTGCGCCTGCGGCCCGTCGTTCGGCTCGAAGCGGGTGACGAGATAGCGCAGAAAATCGAAGTTCAGCGTGCCGCCCGCCTCGCGCACCACCGACAAGAGATCCGAGGTCATGAACAGGAACTGGTTCATCGAGGCGACGTCGAGCATCTGTGGATGCACGGTGACGATGACCGAGGTCGAGGCGCAGAGCGCCGAAAGCGTCAGGTAACCAAGCTGCGGCGGGCAGTCGATCACCACGACGTCATAATCGTCCTCAACGGTCGAAAGTGCCGCCTGGATGCGGGCGAAGAACAACGGGCCGGCATCCTGCCCGCTTTGCCGGCGGGCGAGCGCCTGCGGCGTCACATGCTCGAATTCCTGGAGCTCGATATTGCCGGGCACCAGATCAAGACCGGGGAAATAGGTCTTGCGGATGATTTCCGACAGCGGGCGCTGGTCCTCGTCATAGCGGATCGCGCCATAGAGCGTGTCATTGCCGGTGAGGTCGAGTTCCGGCTGGTACCCGAACAGCGCCGAGAGCGAGGCCTGCGGGTCGAGGTCGACGGCCAGAACACGGTGGCCGGTCAGCGCCAGATATTGCGCCAGATGCACGGCGGACGTCGTCTTGCCGGATCCGCCCTTGAAATTGGTCACCGAGATGACCTGCACATGTTCACCCGCAGCGGCGTCGCGGCGCGGCAGATAGGCGCGCGCCTTGGCGGCATTGCCTTTGGCGAGCGCCTGCTCGGCGAGATACTCACGCAACGCATTAATGTCGGACAGCGAATAGAAGCGTCGGCCGCCGGCGCCGGTTTCGGGCTGGGGCCCCTCCCCTGCCAGCGACAGCTGGCGCAGATAGCCATCGGAGACGCCGATCAGCTTGGCCGCCTCGCCAGAGGAGAAAGCACGCAGCGTCTTCATCGACGCGGGCGGAAAGAGCCGCTCGCGCATGGCCTTCAGCTGCTCGGAGAGCGCGCGGGCATCGGCGGCGATCGCCAGATCCGCCGCCGGCGGGGTCGATGCCGTGTTCTTCTGCGCCAGATTGTCTTGCGTCATGGACGCCATCGTCTTTACTCTCCAGTGATCCTCGGCGCTGTCTTTGGCGCCCGCATCAAGGACGCGTCGTGCGCCCGGCCTGCGATTCTCTTGGCGGATCTTATACGCTGCTGGCCGTCACTTACAGACCCGGTTCTCGCTTACGCATAATACGAAAATATCCGCCTCTTTCCGTTACAGGGTGAGGGAGCCTCCGAGTCGCGTCAAGAGGCTTTTTGGTTAAGAACAGGTTAACGCATTTCGCGCCCACCACTCGCTCTCCCGCAAGCGGCTTTGCCCTGCGAAACAGCCTAACCGCACTTGGCGAAGCGGGGAAATGCGAGCCAGTTCGGTTGAAACACAAGCGCTTTCGGTAAAGTTCTTCCCAGTATTCCGTCCCCCCGCTCCGCTGCCTCGTCATTCCCTACCTTTCGGTCCGTCCTGCGCTCGTGCTCAATCAGACCGCCCGGGCCGTGTTGACAGCTGTCAACAGCGACGACGGCCTATGGCCTGGGTCCACGGGGTCGCGGTTTCTGATCGATGGCTATCGCGAAGATTTGCCTTCCTATTCGGATCGCCGGGTGCATTACGCGCCGATGCTGAAGCGCCTGGTTTGGCATAGAATCGGTACACCAATCTCGACCTCTCCCCGGTCGAAGCCGTTTCGCCAAATTGGGAGGATCGTGTGCACCCGAAGGCCTCAAACAACGGCGCACCGCTGCGACGGCGCGCGAGCCGCCGCCCAGCAGGAACCTCGATGTCGGGCGCAAAGGCGTTTTGCGGCGCGGGCAGACCATCGAAACGGCAATGGCTATTGCGCTTTCCCCGATCGCTAAATCGAACACCCTTCGCTCGACTGCCGACCTGGCGCGCAACTTGGAAGCGCCCCGGCGCTAGACCCATTTCAGTCTTGTGAATATCAAAGCGACGCTCTCCTGCGGATTTGTCGCGACGTAACCCTCCGGTCCGCCGGCGCCCCGCCGCTCGCGTAGATGACATCCCAAGAAGAACGCCGGACGGGTGGCTGTGTCCGCGACCGGATCTCGTGTCCAGGACCGTGCCTCAATGGTAGCGGACCGGCTCCGCACCGGTGCCCGGGCAGGATGGTTCGCCCGCGTGAGGCCGACAGACTCTTGTCACTGCGGCCTTCCTTCTTTGATGAGCGCCTGACGCGGGCAGGCGCGTCATTGGAGATTATCGGGACATGGAGGAGGGCCAGCGACATCTGCCAGGATGACACGCACGGGGCCTGCCCGCGCTGTGCGCGCGATCTTCGAGGCTGAGACATTTTTCGGCGACCGCCTCGACACCGAGCTGTTCCCAGACGAGATCCCTGCCGGACCCTGCCATTGCGCCTGCACGTCCCTTTGCCAGGTCCGAGAGCGCCACCAGAGAAGGTGTTGACAGCTGTCAACCAGAGGCGACCGGCCGATAGCCCCGGCGAGTCTTGGCCGCGGCGAGGCGGGACAGCGCCTGCCACGCCTCCGCCTCGCAGGCAAAAAGCTCGACTCGTGTGCGACCGCGCGTGCCGATCCGCCCCCATTGGCGCAGGAGCGCCGCTCCGGCAAAGAGCGCCGGCTCGACTGACAGGACATAGAAGCGCGCCATGTTGCGGGTGGTATCGGTGCGGGTGAGAACGAGTGGTGATTGGCTGGACATCATGACAGGGAGAATGGCAAGGCGGCGCGCGACGGTCCAACGACTAATCGGAATCGGTCGGGCCGAACCGATTCAAGATGGTGATGAAACAGAACTCCAGGAAGCGACGCCGCGCTCGTCCCGTGACACCACTTCCTTTGCGCCTGTCACGACCAGCCGTGCCGATGTCTCGTTACGAAGTCCGGCAGGTGAGGTGAGGTGAGGTGAGGTGAGGTGAGGTGAGGTGAGGTGAGGTGAGGTGAGGTGAGGGCAATCCAGCCGCTGTTGACAGCTGTCAACACGGCCCATCCCGTGCCGCGACGAAGGATGTAGCGCCGGCTTCCCGCTAGAGCGCGTCCGTTGAACGCGGAATCGTGTTGAGGATTTCCCTGGCTGCCGAATTCTGATTCCATCGCTCTAACCGGTGATTTGGTCGGAGGCAATATGACCCGAGCTTTCAGCGATGATCTGCGTAGCCGCGTGCTGGCTGCGTCACGGGGTGGCATGTCGGCGCGTTCAGCGGCGGCCCGATTTGGGATTGGGATTTCAACAGCCATCGCCTGGATTGCGAGTGCGCGCGCTGGTCGGTTGACGCCTGCGAAACAGGGTCGGCGAGGTGGTTCACGGCTGGATGTCCACGAGGACTTCATCATCGGCATGATCGAAGAGGAAAAGGACATCACGCTCAACGAGATGGTTCTGCGATTGCGTGAAGAGAGAGCCGTTTTCATCGGCCGCAGCGCGCTTGACGTCTGGCTCCGCAAGCGCGGCTGGACATTCAAAAAAAGACCGCACATGCACTGGAGCAGGAGCGCCCAGACCTCCTGAAGCGTCGCCAGGACTGGTTCGACGGCCAGCTTGACCTCGATCCGGCGCGCCTTGTCTTCATCGATGAAACCGGCCTGAGCACGAAGATGTCTCGGCTTCGCGGACGGGCTCCTTGCGGAATGCGATGCCGCTCTCCGGTCCCACACGGGCACTGGAAGACGACGACGTTTACCGGAGCACTCAGGCTATCCGGTATGACCGCGCCCATGGTCCTCGACGGTGCGATGAACGGGGTCGCATTCCAGGCCTATGTCGAACAGGTCCTCATTCCAACCTTGGCGCCGGGCGACATCGTCATCATGGACAACTTGCCCGCACACAAGGCGGAGGGAGTGCGTCACGCAATCGAAGGCGCGAAATGCCGGTTGCTCTACCTTCATCCCTACAGTCCGGATTTCAATCCGATCGAGAAGGCCTTTGCGAAGCTCAAGGCTGTCTTGCGCGCCAAAGCCGAGCGAACGGTCGACGGATTATGGAATGCGGTCGGCCAGATCGTCGCCCTCTTCGAGCCCCAAGAATGCGCCAACTACTTCAAATCCTGCGGATATGACCCCGAGTAAAGTGGACGTGCTCTAGACAACGGTAGGTGTTTTCACAGTTCCGGCTGGGAGATCGAACGCCCCAACCAGTCCTTTGTGATTGTGCGATCCAGTCCCGATTGTTCCCAACCATGGCCGGTCCGAAGCAGGTGGAATTCGACGGCGGCGCCTACTGCGGTGAATTGGCTTGCCAGTCTCGGCGCGTCCTCGGGCGTCCGGCGGGGATCCTCGCTTCCCGCAATGATAAGCACAGGCAAGCCAGACAGATCTCGGGCGACCGTTTGCGAGAAAGGTGGTTGCGGGCGGAGAAGCATCGCGGCCCGAGCGACTTGCGGGTGACGGAAAGCCAGGGCGGCGGCCATCGTTGCACCGCTGGAATACCCCATGAGAACGACCTGGCGCCGAGCGGGCAACTGCTTAACCAGACGGACGTGCAATTCGTCGCACCGAGCCAATATTTCGGCATCGATCAGCTTGCCCTGGGGCCCTTTCGAAAAAAAGTGAACCCGCCCCCCGACGGGATGCTCCCTCTCCATCGCATCACGTCCGCGTTAGGTGCGACCTCTTCGGGAAAATCGCCCCAATCGTGTTCCGATCCGCCATTGCCGTGGAGACACAAAATGATCATTTATCGCCTTCCAAACCGGGCCGCAGAATCCCCAGCCGCCACATTGCCCGATAGATCATTGAACGACCAAGCTCGAGCTTTTTCTGCCGCTTCGGCAGGAGAGGTTCTGGCTTCGATGCGTTTGACGGCCGCCTCGACTCTCGTCGTGTCGCGCGGCTGTCTGCCAAGCAGCCTTCCCTTTGCCAGCAAGTTCCCCGTTCGGTCGCACGGGATCCGGTCCGCCCCTTCCATCCCGCGCAGCAACGAAGATCTCACCGATCCGCAGACGCCCCGAGCCTTGGCTCCTTGACCGCGCCGACGTTCTTATCCACGGCTCAGGGTCACTGGTTGAGCGGGGCTTTAGTCGAAGGTACGGTGATCCCATGGATTGATGATGACGGCGCCAGTCTCGGCGAAATCCGCGACATTGCGGGTGGCGACCGAGGCGCCACGCGAGACGGCGATCGCGGCGATCTGCGCATCGAACTGACTGATCGGTCGACCGATGGCCCGACGGTGGGCGGCGATGGCCGCATAGCTTTCGGCCGCGTCACGGTCGAAGGCGAGAACCCGTCCGGCGAGGTCCTCGGTGAAGATCGGCTTGACGGCGGCCTCGAGAGCCCGGCGCCTGCGACCTTCAGGAAGGAGCGCAAGCCCATAGAGAATCTCCGCCTCGGTCACGGCCGTGGTGAAAACGGAAGCCGCAGGCTGCGCCGCAAGCCAGGCAACGACCGCCGGGGCAGGGGCCGGCGCCAGAAGCTCGGACAGGACATTGGTGTCGAGGACGATCATTCGCCGAAGGCCGGCGCTTCGCGGATCGGCTCGCGCGGAGCGATCTCGAGTTCGACGCCTCCGAGCGCGGCGACACGCCGCCGGATCGTCTCGGCCAGATCGCTTCCATTCCGGCTCTCGGCCGAAAGCGCAACGCGCAGGATGTCGCGTGCCTCTTCCTCCATGGAGTGCCCACGGGTCGCCGCGCGCACCCTCAACCGCTGCTTCAGTCCGTCATCAAGATTGCGAATGGTAACGCTGGCCATCTGAGCCTCCTGTCATCAATGATTGCAATATAAGCGTTGATACCAGCGCGATCAAGGCGCGCGTTTCAGTGATGACAGATCGGGTTGTGAGATAAGCGGAGTCCCTGACCGACTTTGGCTCGGATGCTGGAAACAGGGGCGACCATGAGGAGCCGACTGCGCCGCAACCACAACCGCAAACTGGCTTTCGAGGCGAAACTGGTACTTGCCGCCATCCGAGCGGCTTGATGTCACGACGCTGATGAGGAGTTCGAGGGACCGCAGCCCAATATGTCAAGTCGGGCGTCTTCGATATGAATAGTCGGACGATGATCACCGGTTCCCCTCCATCGACTTCACTGCCGTATCGAAGAAAGCCGAAATCGAGATCTCGCTGGACGGGCAAGAGCGCGTGGCGGGACAATATCTTCTCCGAGCGGCTCTGACGGCCGATCAAATATGAGAGGGTCTATCTCCACGTTTACCAAAGCACGTTCAAGTTGGCTGCTAAATGAGAGTTTGCAACACCCGATGCCCACATTCTTCCGCCCGACCGGCAGGCGCCGGATCAGGCTTGCTTCAACGCGCTGACACCAATGATGGCGGCGGCATAAGCAAGGCGGAAATCTGCTTGGCGCAACACCGCACACTGTTCAGACAACCGAGCCATGTTTGTGAGCCTCTGTCGCAGTGGTAAGCTGAAATCTCGACCTCGCAGTCTTCGCCAACGGCTGCTGTCGCATGGAGGCTCTCAAAGCCCGGCGGCCTTGGTGAGATTGACCCTGAACCGGTCTCGACGTCGCTGATACCGCCGGGTCATTTCCGCCGTGCTGTGACCGAGTTGCTTCTGGACATAGCGCTCATCGACTTCGGCCGAGGAGGCGAGGCCGGCACGCAGCGAGTGGCCGGCGAACCTCATTGCCCGCTCGCCCTCCGGCAGATCGCCGCGCACACCGGCGGCAAGAGCCGCCTTCTTGACCAGCCGCGCCACCTCCTGGTCGTTGAGGCGGTCGGCGCCGACCGCCTTGCCTTGGCCCGTGACGCGGCGAAAGAGGGGGCCTTTGGCGAGTTTGGCGAACTTGATCCAGGTTTCGACGGCGGCAATCGGACAGGTGGCATCGGACGAACCGCGTCCGATCTCCACCTCGCGCCAACCGGTCTTGCCGCGCAGGGTCAACAGCACTCCCTTGTCGAGGATTTCGATCCAGCCGCGTCCGTCCTCACTCTGGTCCCGGCCAAGATCGAGCCCGGTGATTTCCGAGCGGCGTAGCCCCCCGGCAAAGCCGATCAGCAGCATGGCCCGGTCGCGAAGCCCGCGCAACGAGCCGCGATCGAGCGTCTCCAGCATGGCGATCAGATCCTCCGGCATCACCGCTTCCTTCTGACGGGGCGGGGCGGCGTGACGATTGCGGATGCCGGCCAGAACGGTGGCTATATGGCGGTCCTTGCGATCCAGGGCGAGGCCGCGCTGGGCGTAGTTCCACGACAGCGATGATAGGCGACGCGCGATGGTCGAGACTGAATTCGCCCGCATGCCCTTCTCGGCTGTCCCCGACGCGCAGGCGGTAATGTAGAGCCCGACGGTCTGGGGAGCGGGTGGCACCAGTGCCAGACCTTGCCGCCGGCACCAGGCCGCAAAATGTTTCCAGTCGCTGGCGTAGGCCCGGCGGGTATTGGCGGAGGAAGCCGCCTCGACGTAAGCGCGGGCGCGCTCGGTCAGATCCTGCAGATGGGCCAGCGGGGGAGGGGCGGTCGGCACCGACAGCTCCGCCGGCGAAACCGCACCATTCTCCCCCGTGCCGAGAGGCGGCGCTGAGTTCTCCTGAACGCGGTTTTCGGGGTTCTGCTCGATGATTTTGGTCATTTTCAACATAAAGAGCATAATGAACGATAATGCAAGATTATCGGTCATTATATAAGAAAGACAAGCTGTGCGGTTTTGGCCGACATAACTAGCATAAACTGCTCTCCTGATGTAGCTTTGCAGCCATGGATTCGCTTGCTGTTAACTCTGCTCCTACGACCGCACCACCGGCCTTGTTGCCGGCTTGGGCGCTTCCGCGCCGCCGCGATATAACTGAGGCGGACACTGGCTTCTACGCTGGTATCGCGCTGAAATCACTAGATGATCTTGTTCGTGGCGAACCCGTCTGGGCCGGATGTTGGCGAGAGCGCCAAGCGCTGAAATGCGCCGCGACGGCTATCCGTCTGATAGGCCGCAATGAGGATGAAGCGGCGCTTCGCGATGCGGTTCTGCTGACCACGGCTGGTGACGATCCGGGGCCGGCCGGGCGCGTTTTTTTGGCCTACAAATGGATCGCGGGTCGGAAACCCGGTTTTTCCTCGAAGGCGGTCGCCGAGTTGGTCGACCTTTTGGGATTGGCCTGGGACGACGGCCTTGCCTCCATCCCCGATCTGGTCGACTCTATAGTCCAGTCCGGACGGGCGGCACCCTTCGCCGTGGCGGACCTTGTGACCGCGATCCTTGCCGTCCGTCCGGATGCCGAACCACTCGCCTGGCCGCTCGCCGACATGCTGATCGCCACCTTGCTGAAATGGGACCGGCCCGTGCCGCTGCTGATGGCCGAGCGTTACGGTCCTGCCTTCCGGACGCTTGGCGGCAGGGGACGCGTGCGTCCCGGGGAGTCTGGCTTTCCGCGCGCGGTCTGCCTGGCGCTGGTCGAAGGGACGGGAGCGGCCTTGCGCTCGGCGAACGAGATTGCCCGGCGTGGGGACACGCTTCTGGCCGTGGCGCCGAAGGTTCGAACGAAGGGGGGCGACGCCGTGATACGCAGGCTGTTCGAAGAGGATGCTGTGCCGGCGACGGCGCCCGGTAGCCATCTCTCCCGCTGGGCCGCGACGAGACTGTTCGAACGATTGGAAGGCTTCGGCGCCGTCCGCGAACTGTCGGGCCGCCCCTCCTTCCGGATTTACGGGTTGTGACAATGGCTGGATCAAGCACAGCCAGAACGGATCGGGGCCGCAGCCGGAGGTCGGAGGATGAAATTCTCTTCGACCGGGAGCTGGAAGATTTGCCGCCGGAGCTGCGCTGGCGGGAATGGATGATGCGCATCGAGGCGGTGATCTTTGCGTCGAGCGAGCCGGTGACACGAGAGACGCTGGCGCGGGTTGTGGGAAAGGACTGCAGCATCGATCTGTTGATTGATGATCTGCGCGAGGAATTAAGTTCCCGGCCCTACGAGCTGGTGTCCGTCGCCGGCGGCTGGCAGCATCGAACGCGTTCGCGTTTTGGCGAAGCCATCCGTGCCTCGGCGGCGCCGACGCGGGGAGGGGCGGCGGCACTGTCGGAGTTCGAGGCGATGGTGCTGATGGCGGTCGGATATTTCCAGCCGGTCACGCGTGCCGAATTGTCGAAAATGTTTGGCAAGGAGGTCAGCCGCGATACGATCGGTTCGCTCCGCGGAGCAGGCTTCATCGCCTCTGGACCGCGCAGCCCGACAGCCGGCGCTCCCTACACCTATGTCACGACGAAACATTTCCTCTCCGCTTTCGGCATGGAAACGTTGCGCGCCCTACCCGACATCGAAGCATTGGAGGATGCGGGGTTGCTCAGCCGGCGCATTGAAGACGATTCCGTCAGGGAACAAGACCCAGAGCCCCTTGAGGATGAGTGAGTTTGAGGCGATGTCACGTCGACAGAGCCACGCTTCGCGAGACTGGCAATCACGGCGCTCCAGGCGATGCATGTGGTGCGAAAGGCCTGGTTGTTAACTCAGAAATCTGTCGGCGACCGAGACCGGCACTAAAACCGGCAAAATGATTGTTTCATCTTCTAACTATCATTATGTTCAGAAAGAAGAATTTAACGGCATAAAGATCGGCAAAATATGGTCAGCTTGGCGAGCATGGAACCCCTACTACCCGAAAGCAACCGGGACTTGGAAGATCTCGCGATAGAACTGACCTCCGCGGCCAGTCGCTTCGCAGCACGCCTGCATCCCATCATGCGGGCTTCGGTCGGCGATCTGGTGCGCTCAATGAACTGCTACTACTCAAATCTCATCGAAGGCCATAACACGCTCCCGATCGATATCGATCGGGCAATGGCGGGCGATTTTGCGCAGGAACCGGAGAAACGCAATCTACAGCTTGAGGCTCGCGCCCATATTGAGGTCCAGCAGCTCATCGACAGCGGCGAAATGCCGTTTCCGGTTCTGTCGCTTGAGGGTATTTGTTGGCTACACGGGGAGTTCTGCCGACGGTTGCCTGACGATCTTTTGATTGTCCGCAACCCAGACACGGGCGAGGAAATCAAAATGGTCCCCGGCAGGCTCAGAACGCGCCATGTCAAGGTGGGTGAGCATATAGCCCCGGAGCCTGACATGATCGAGCCGCTCCTTAAGCGGTTCGTCGAGGGCTATTCCCTCAAAATGCTTTCCAAGCTGCAAAAGATCATCAGCGTTGGCGCGTCTCATCACCGGCTGACATGGATCCACCCGTTCTTTGACGGCAACGGACGTGTCTCGCGACTGTTCTCGCATGCCCTTTTGCGAGACCTCGGGATCGGCTCGGAACTTTGGTCAGTCTCGCGGGGCCTTGCCAGAAATGAATCAGACTACAAACGCTTGCTGTCCCAAGCCGATCAGCCCAGGCGCGGTGATCTCGATGGACGGGGCAACCTCACGCAAGCGGGTCTCAGCGAGTTTACCGCCTTCTTCTTGTCGTGTTGCCTTGACCAGGTTGCGTTCATGGAGGAACTCCTCAAACCAGAGGAGTTGCTGAACCGCATCGAAATCTGGTGCAGCGAGGAAGTCCAAATGCAACGGCTTCCGAAAGGAAGCTGGCCATTGTTGCGCGAGGCCGTCCTCAGCGGGGAGTTTTCGCGGTCGCAAGTCCAGGCGCTGACGGGATACCAGGAGCGACAGGCACGAACGGTGCTATCCAGCTTGCTGAACTGTGGCGTCCTTACATCGGCCAGCGCAAAGGGAAAGGTCCGTCTCGGCTTCCCTATAGACATCATAGAGCGCTGGCTTCCGCGGCTTTACCCTGCGGTTCGCTAGTGCCAGCGGTTTATCGGCAACGCAATATCAAGCAGCATTCAGTTGAAGGCCGCTTGATATTGCGTTGCCATTAGCGAGACATGGGCTTCGAGAGGCGGACGGAGCTCGAAAGCGCGCACTTCGCGGGAGAAGTCGAACAGCCGCACCAGGCTCCATTCATGCCTTCGGGCATTTGCGACTTCCAGCTCGTTTCTCGAGATGTAGAAAGGCGTGCGCTCCCACCCGTTCGTCGTCTTCACTTCGATGAGGCGAGGCGATCCGTTCGGCGCGAAACTGGCAATATCATAACCGGCGCCATCACCGTTTTCCTGAGAAACCCAACGGACCTTCGCTGCCAGATCCCTTCGGCCTGAGGCTTGAAGATGCGCGCGTTCATGATGGAAAACACGCTCTTCGCCGGCTTTTCCAAGCGAGCGGTTTCTCTCATCCCTTCCCGCTACGTCAAATCTGCGAGCGATCGCCTCAAGCTGTAACAGTTCGGCCGGAGGGGGAGCATTCTGCATTGTCGGCGGCACGCCAAAGAACAGGGGCGGCGCATTAGCAAAACCCTGGGCAACCTCGGTTGCACTTGACGCCTCAAACGACGGGTTCTTCGCAAGCCATCGTGAAACGGCCTCCGCCAGCGCCATCTGTAAATTGAAGCGAGGTTGATAGCCGTTGATATACGGTAACCCGAAACCGACCAACGCGGCCGAGATATTGCAGTTCTTGAACTCGATCGAGCCCTTGGATCGGCCAAGGGACTGCTGCAGGGCCCTGTTGTTCATCGCCTTATTGTAGGCGCGACCGGCCAGATCATCCTTCAGCATTTTGAAGTAGACAGCGACGATGGCGTCGTTTTCCTGATCGGACCAATTTTCAGCGTTCATCCCGGCAAGCTATGCTGGACGGGGTGCTTTGTCATCAGGAATACCCGGCAGCTCAAATGTGTTGGGGCCATACGTCCGAGACAACCGGCTCAAGAGGTAGGCTTTTGCCCACGAAGTTGAGATCCCGCTAGGCAAGCATCTGCAGCCCGTGCTTCTGCACGAGCGAAAGGAGCTTCAGCGCCGGTCCGCTCGGGCGTTTGGCGCCAGTTTCCCATTTCTGGACTGTCGACTCGCTGGTGTTGAGATAGCGGGCAAAGACCGGCTGGCTGACATGATTGTTCTCGCGCAGCGCCTTGATCTCGCCAGGTGTCAGTTCCTGTGGAATGACAAGGCAGTCCTCGTCGAAGGTCCTCATCGTTTCCTTGTCGATGGTCCCGGCCGCAAGCATGCCTTCGACCGCACTGTGGATCGCCTCGAAGGCGTCGCTCTTGAACTTGCGCTTAGTCGCCATGGTCTATCTCCAACAGGGCGCCGATCTCGATTTCTGCCTCGAGGTCGGCTTTCGTCTTCTGACGATAGAGGTCGGCGAGCTTCCGGAAGGCCAGAAGCTCGTCGTCATCGATGTTCGCCCGATCCTTCTTGGCGAAGAGAAAGGCGAATACCCAGAACTCTCCGGCCTTTGCCAGAACTATTGAACGATGCATGTTGTCGTTGAGCCGCTTCTTGAAGACGCCTCCCCCGAGATCGTCGGCCTGTCCAAGGGCAACCTGACCGATTGCCTTCGACAACGCCTTGTCGGAGATGCGCGCCTTCTTCGCCGCCTTGGCAAACCACGCTGTTTTGAACACTCGTTCTGACATCGGTTTATATAGCACTAAGTGCTACATCCATCAAGATTTGAAAGGGAGAGCTATGCCGCCTCCCATACCTGATTCAGAATTCGGGCAGCAAGCGCGGCCTTGTCCTGCGGCAGGAACCGGCCGTAGTGCTGCTGCACCACGTCCGGCGTGTCCTGGATCGCATAGCTTGCCTGCTCGTAAGATCCTGTCTGCTTGAGGATATGGGTGGCCAGGATATCGCGAAGATTATGCGGGCCGTGCGGCAGCAAGCCCTTGATGGCGCCACGACCGGTATAGGGATTATAGATCCCATAGCGCTGGATCACGGTCCGCCACGCTTCGTAGAACTTGGCAGAGTCGTATGCCGCGTCCAGGCTGGTTGTCTTCACGGTCTTGACGAACAACGTGCCGGGATCTTTTGCCGGGCCGAGCAGCATGCCGCGATGACGATCGATATAGGCTTCAAGATATTTGTAGAGATCGAGCAGGTCCGGCAGGATTAGCCGGAACGGCTTTTGTCCGAAAAACGACGAGCTGGAATTCTTGAATGCAACCGACGGGATGAGCACTTCCCATCCGCTCTCGCGGTCGCTCCATCGCAACTCACCGCATTTCATGTCTTCAAGGCGGCGCTCGGACGTCGGGAAATGGCCGCGCGGGCAGACGCGAAGCTGGCGCAGATTCTTCTGCCGAAGCCCCAGATGCAGGCCGATTCGAAGTAACAGGAAGGAGCGTACTGCTTCCGCGGCCGCTCGGGGATAGAGGTCTTCGTCCGGGATGCGTTTCAAAATCTCGTCAGTGATCTTGCGATACTCCGCCAGTGGGCTGTCCGCTTCCAGAACCACCATGATCGGTTCGAAGGGATCGCGATGCACGCGCATCACCCGCTGGATCTCCTTGGAACGGTTGGCGGCGTGCCGATGAAACGCATCACAGGCGCCATCCCAGTCCTGGGAGGCGAACTCTATTTCCTCCGGCGCGATCAATCCTTCGATCGGCCTGACATTCTTCAAGAGTTCGGGATGCTGACGGATCCAGCCGACCTCGGAGCGCGACATTGCCTGAGCGATCATCAACATGTCCTCTTCCCACCTGGTATAGAAGCCACGGCGTTGCTCCCGCCATTGCAGGTACCAGTCCCAGACGCCGGGGAAGATAAGCAAACCAAAGGTCAACTGGCTGAGCGGGACACCGCGTCCTTTAACAGGACCGGCGGGGGAGGCTGCCAATGCCCCGAACATCAGGCCGAGGTGCTCGATTTTCTGCGACGCGGTCTCCTCGCCCCATACCCCGTTCCGTTGGAAGCCGATCGCCGTCAGTGTCGAGGTTTTGAACCGGATCAGATCAGCCATTTCCATTGACAGCCGAGGCGGCGCGTCAACGACTCCTGACAGGAGGTCGGGATCTTCGGCGGCCTCCGTAGCATCTGGATTGGCGCTGGCTGATAGCGAGGTCGATCGAGGCGATAGCGACCCACCGCCATAGGTGACGCCTGGAAAGCGAATGGCGTAACGCTGTTTGCTGGCTGCCGCCTGGTAGCGCCGATAGTCGGTCGAACCCGACACAATGACCCGGCGCACCCAGTCGACGATTTCTTCTCGTTTGCTAAATGGCAGCTTGTTGAAATCGTCGGGAAGGTGCAGTGAAATCCGGCGCCGCTCGGCTGGGCTAATATCACCAAGATCGTGACCATGGAGAGAGCGGGTCTGGTGTGGCAGCTTCGACTTGAAATATCCCTCTGGCAATCGATATCGCTGTTCGATGCGGGCGAGGATTTTGAAGCTTGCGACCGATCGCGGCACGCGATCGCCCTGGATCCAGGAGAGCAGCGTCTTGTGGTCGAACGTCTCATCTAGCCGAACGACGGCGCGATAAAGGGGCCAGTAGCTCTCGCCGAACCGGCGCATGTGATACACGAGCGCATCCTGAAATCCCGCGGGATCTTCGCTGGCTTCGAACAACGGGTCCGGTAACGGCTGGATGTGTCTTGGCTTCGGCCCTCTCGGCGCTGATCTGGGTTGGGCATTGAGAGCGTCATTGCCTCTTCGCTGCGGCTTTCTGGTGGAGGGCGAGTTGATCATCGATCCGCGCTGGTGAGGAACGTTCGATCGCGTGCTCCGACCTGAGAGGATCGTGTCTTCGGCCACGGGTGGTGCTCCGAGCCACCGGATGATCGCATCCAACGCAATGCGGAACTGCTTCTTCAAATCGGCGGTCAATTCGTCACCAATCCCACAGGCATCCACGATCGCGGTCCAGTCGATACGCCCGTTTAGCAAGGGCGGTGATTTGCGGTAGATGATGAGGCTGGTGAGATAGGGCTTGATGTTTTCCAGTGCCCGTTTCGACGCGACCGGCGCTATGCGCATATCGCAGAATTTTGAGATTTTTTCTTGAAAATGACGTGATGAAAAATCTTGTTTTGGCATGCTCTTATTCCGTTGCAATCGGCACCACTGCCGAAGGGAAGCGGAGATAGAAATTGCTGTTTAACAAATGATGCACTCGACAAAGCGAATGTCGACAATGGTGACATGCCACCGATATCCGCAGGGGCCCACGTGCCTACGTTAAGAAATGTTTGAGTTTTGTTGTCTCGACAATGTTCTAAAGTTGAAATCGGTAAATACAAAAGTTGCTATCATATTATAGAGTTTGTAAATTTGTTACTGAAATCAAACAAATTACTCTAACCACCGATAAGGGATACTTATCGATGGTTAGAGCGCCAACTAGTAATCATACCATGTGGCGAACTCAAGTATTCATATAGAGTTCGTTTAGGATTTCGTTTACCATAATTTCAATGGCTTACGATGTTTCGAAAATCAGCATGACAGCCTTGATGCGGCCGGCTTTCGACGCCGGCATCGCGCTCACGCGTCTCGACGAGCGCGTCGGCCGCTCGCCGGTCGGTCCGGGCTGGATCGAACGATCCCAATTCACAGACGCCTGTGCCTCGCTGTGGATCGACGGTGAACTCGTCCACCTCGAGGACCTGGTCCTCCACGACGCCACCCGCGATATCCGCACCCCGACCCACGAACTCACCATCGCCCGCGACGTATTACGCACCCGCCGGCGCATCGCTGCGCAGTCGCCGGATTGGGCCTTGTCCGCAGAGGGTATCCGAATTTTGCGACAGACGTGGGACATTAATCCGATCGGCGCCGGGGCGATGGAGCCGGCCGGCGTCAAGCGGACCGCGGCCGCTGCAAAAAATCCGGAAGGGGAGGGGGACGATGTCGAGGTCGTCGAGAACCTTCCGGGTGTCGATTACGCCGCGATCGACGCGGTGCTGGCCCGGTCGGAGGCGGCGATTGAACAAGCAAGAAAGCCCGGTCGGGCTTCGGCCGATACTCGCGAACGAGACCCTCTCGTCTATGATCTCGACTGGGACGAGGATTCGCGGCTCGACGAATGGCGCGGCGTGCTGTGCCAGGTCGAACATCTGCCGGCGGCGTTACAAGCCATCATCGCCCTCGACGCCTGGAACGAGCTTGCCGTCCTTCAGCATGCGCCATGGCTCGGCCGGCTGTTTGCCGCATCGATCCTACGAGAGGCCGGCATTACATCAGGCGCCCATCTCGCCGCCGTCAATCTCGGCCTCAAAACCATTCCCGTCGATCGGCGCCGGCATCGTGATCGGGAAACCCGATTGCTGGCCATCGCCCACGGTTTGCTGGCTGCCGCCGAGATCGGCATGAAGGAACATGACCGGCTGGCGCTGGCGAAGACAATGATGGACCGAAAACTGTACGGACGCCGGACATCTTCAAAACTGCCGGAGCTGGTCGAGCTGGTGATGGCGAAACCGCTCGTGTCGGCCGGGATGGTGGCGAAGACGCTCGACGTCACGCCGCAGGCGGCGCGGCGGATTGTTTTGGAACTGGGCCTTCGCGAGATGACGGGGAGGGGGAGGTTTCGGGCGTGGGGGATACTCTAACCTGCCAGAGAGTCTCGAAGCCGTATGTTCTTTCCAAAACGAGCTGGCGCAAATAGCTTTCGGACGCGATAGGTGACACTTGAGTAAAACGAAAGGGGAGGCATGGCGTCTACTTTACCAGCGGTAAAATTCGTGTGCTCCGGATGTGGGGCTACTATTCACACAGTCCTTGAGGAGGTGCCGGCCTACGACCTCATGGCGGATCGCGAATCAGACGCGCAGGGTTTTGTTGAACAAGCCGTTGAGTGCTCCGAGTGTGATCGACAGCTTTCCGTTGGGATCAGAAATACGGGCGCAGGTTTGGTAGACGCACTCCAGGATGAAAACACACCGGTTGAAGTGATCGATGATCCCACTCAGCGTCCAGATGACGAATGGGATACTGAAGCCTATCAGCGCGAAAACCTGCCAAATGACCCTGGGCAGATCTTTAAGTTTGCGACCTACGACATCGACTTTATTGCCGGCGAGGTGGAGAGCGGAGGCCATGGATCGGTTGCTGCGCTGAACCGCATGTTGCTGGTCCAATACTTTTCCGCGATCGAGGCGTATCTTAGCGACCGCCTGATCCGCCTGGTGCTCGACAATCCCAAATCCTTGGCAGCACTCGTTATCGGCAACAAGGAATGGGCCGGCGAAAAGATTAGTGTCGTTGAGCTTGCATCAAATGCACATGCTTTTCGCGACTGGGTGCACACGCGCTTGCGCGAGCTGATGTACCACAACTTCGTGAAGATCGATCAATACTATCGAAGTGCGCTCGGCTCTACGATATTTCCCGATGAAGCGACGAAAAAAGTACTTATGGAGTTCGTTCCTGTACGGCATGATTGCGTCCACCGTTACGGTCGCGATCACGACGGTCGAGAGCGTACAATAAGTAAAGTAGATCTTGATAAGCTGGGTAGCGCCCTTGAAAACATGGTCGCCCACCTTGAGGGATTGTTTGTCCGGCGGCGCACAAACGGGTGAGGCATTGTTGGGTGCCTGCATGGCAAACTCCGGGATAGGTGACTGCGCGAGGCCAAGATGTGGGGGCGGAGAAATGTCCATTCATACCGTGATCGTCGATGGCCCCCTTGCATTGCGGATGCAACGGCTCACTGCTGCGCGCGAAGGCGCGATCGGGCGCCAGATACTAACGCTTCCCCTTCTAGCTGCTCGGCTCGCGGGCGGCTTCATAGCTCCAGCTTCACAAGAAAACTTGTATCCCGCGATACGAGCGGCTCTTGCCGCTGGGATGTACGAAGACATCGGACAGGTCTCCGACCTGCCCGGAATGCCATCTGCTGTACTCACCTCACTCCGAAGCTGGTGGGACGCCGGCATCCTAACTGAAATTGCGGACAACCCCCGCCTTCGTGACTTCACTATGCTGGAACGGCGTGTGAGAGAGGCATTGCCTGCGGGTACACTTGCCCCGCCAGACCTCGTTGAAGCGGCACTGAAGCGCCTGCACCACGCTCCAAGACTCTTGGGTTCCGTCACGCTTCAAGAGATCCCCGACATCAAGCCCATCTGGCGCCAGCTCATTGTACAGCTCTGCGATGTTGTTCCAGTGCGATGGGTCGCTCCGGCTCATTGCCAGCGGAACTGGTTCGCGGGAACGGTGGAAGCTTTGCCGGCCGGCCGCAGCCAGATCACCGCCGCCGATCTCTGCGCCGATCCGCGAAGCGAGGTGCGAGAGGCGCTGCGCTGGGCGCGGGCGCTCATTGCGGAAGACGGCATATCTCCGAGTGAAATCGCGATCACGGCCACTTCGCCGAATACGTGGGACGATACATTTTTGGTGCTTGCGCGCGAGGCTGCGCTTCCACTGCATTTTAGCCATGGCATCCCCGCCTTGGCGACACGCGAGGGACAGAGCTGTGCCGCGTTGGCTGATGTTCTACTGAGGGGCCTCTCGCAAGAACGCGTGCGCCTCTTGTTCGCCCGGGTTTCTCCAGCTCGTCAGAATATCCCTCTCGACTGGGCCAAGGGTTTAAGGCGAAGCGCTGCTCTCTCGACCGCGCAGCACTGGCGGCACGCCCTCAGGCAAGCACGGGCCGAGCGGGCCGATGGAGATGCTGCCGAAAATGCGTTGTTACCGGTTATCGAGCTTCTCGCTCGCGGGCTCCTTGAGGCGGATCGAGCGGGACGACTTCTGTTGCATGGGCCGGCGCTCACCTTGTGGCAGGATGCCCTACGCATGGCGCCTCCCCAAGCAGTGGAGCTCTCGCTCCAGGCACTCCGAGTCGATGACGGGAAAGAGCCCGGCAGCAGCGTCGTGTGGGGACCGGCTCGTCATCTAGCCGGCGCCTCTCGCAAGCATGTCCGGCTTCTTGGCCTCGAGGCAAACGCCTGGCCGCGCCAGGCGATCGAAGATCCGTTGCTGCCGCAGCATCTACTCGGGAAGATTAGGCTTCCATCAGCTGATATAGCCGACGAGGACCGAAGGATGCACAACCTCATCGTATGTCAGTCTGACGGTTATGCGCTCTCACGCGGACACAGAAGTGCGACGGGTGCGCTGCAAGCCGCGAGCACGCTATGGCGCCGCGATCAGGAGCGGATCGTGAGCCGGAGCGGCATCCCTAGGCATGCCTTCAGCGAAAGCGATCGCCTGTATGCAAGACCTCCCGATGCAGGCAAGCAACTGCAGGTTCGGTCCAGCCGCGCCTGTTGGCGGGCTTGGCAGGACAGCGAGCGGCATACCATGCACGACGGGCTGGTTCGGGCCGACCATCCTTTGATCCTGGATGCACTCGCGGAGGTGCAATCCACGACGTCCATAGATCGCCTCCTTTGCAATCCGCTCGGGTTTGTCTGGGAGTACGCGCTTCACTGGCGTGAGCCCAATCTGGACCCCCAGCCGCTGGCGCTTGACCATCGCGCGTTTGGAGAACTCGTCCACGCCCTCATTGGAGGCGTTCTCCGCAACGGTGCGCCGAGGAATACCGATGAGATCGAGATCGGTCTAGCGGATGAAGCCAGGCGATTGGGCGATGCGTGGCCAATCGCACGTGCTGTCCCACCGGGTCTGCTATGGCGCCATACCATGACAGTGGCCCGCGAACGCGCATCCCGCGGGTTGAGGGATGCTCTAGGAGAACCTCGTGGCACGAGTTGGACCGAACTTACATTCGGCGAGCCCATCGCCGAGCCTCATCCTTGGACGACGCTTTCGCCCGTCTCTGTGGGAGCGACCGGTGTTGCATTTCGCGGCAGAATCGATCGGCTCGACGAGGACGGGTCTCGAGGTACGGCTATCATAACCGACTACAAGGCAGGTGCAGCGCCCGAGCGGAAGAAGACTATCGTTTTCAATCGAGGAACAGAGCTCCAACGCGTTTTCTATGCCCTGGCCGCCAGATCGTTGCTGCCGGAGGTTCGGAACGTCGAGTCTCGGCTGACCTATCTCAGACATGAGCCCGCCCGCACATTGAGCTTGGTCCACGACGAACTCGCAGCTGCAATTGAGGAAGCGATCACCTTCACAGCCGCTGGTGTCGAACTTCAGAAGACCGGGCAGATTGCGCCGGGTCCCCAGCCAGAGTTTTTCGACCCGATTTCGATCGCGCTTCCATCCGACCTAGAAGTCTATCGTCGTACCAAGCAACGTCCCTTCGCGCAGGTGAATAGCCCGCTATCCAAGCTTTGGAGCAGCCCGTGACCGCTGACGTAGATGCTCGTAGACGCGCGTTGACAGACTTCAAATCCAACATCCTGGTCGAGGCAGCCGCTGGCACCGGCAAGACGTCCTTGATGGCTGCCCGTGTTGCGATGATGATAGCGAGCGGGATTGAACCCTCCAAGATTGCCGCGATCACCTTCACCGAACCAGCGGCAAGCGACCTTGAAGCGCGAATTCGTTGGACGATTGCGGAGCTCCGGGCCGGAAAGATCCCGCCGGCGCTTGCGAAAATACTTACTCAGCCGCTAGACGCGGATGCGTTTGCTCGTCTCGAGGCCGCGGCTCCGCGACTCGATGAGATCACGGCGACGACGATCCACGGCTTCTGCCAAGGCATTATCCGCTCGCACGGGCTCGCCGCGGGTCTGGATCCCGGATCCAGAGTGGTTGATGCGACGGTCGCCGAGGCCCTCTTCGACGAAGTGCTCGCCGAGTGGCTGAAGGACAAACTGGCGGACAGCGCCGACGAAGATGGAGCGATCGCTACTCTGGCCAAGGACGACCCGCTTGGCGTTGTCGAGCGCGTTCGCAAGCTTGCCATATTGCGCCGCGACCATCGTACCGCGAGCGCTCCTGCACCTGATTTTTCATCCCGGCCGGACCGGACATTCAACGAAGCCGTCGTGGCGTTTTCCCGCTGGCACGCCGCCGGTCCAGCCGAGGCTGGCACAGCGGATTTGATCAATGACCTGGAGCATCTCGCCGCATTCTATGACGAGACCCTGGCGAATACCGCTTTCCCAGAGCTTTGGCGCTTGACGCAGCCTCCACGCATCGAAGCAATGTTGCCGCGGTCCATCGATCTACAGCCCTATCGCAGAATGGCCGCCTGGAAGAGTGTCCTCGGAGCCGCCGAGGGCCAGCGTCGCGGTGACGAAGCGTCCGCCCGCTACGAGCAGGTAACCGCGGCATATCGAACCATGATTGGGTCGATTGCCCAGAGGCTTGTGCACGAACTTGCTGCAGCCTTGAGCGAAGTGATCGACGCGTATGACCTCCGCAAGCGTGATGCTGCGGTGCTGGATTTCGATGACCTTCTGCTTCAGGCGCGCCTTCTTGTCTGCGAGCATACGGAAATCCGCGAATGGCTCGCGTGGCGCTACTCGCATCTCCTCGTCGATGAATTCCAGGACACTGACCCGCTGCAGGCCGAGATCCTGTTTTTCATCGCGGCAACCGCGCCTCCCACCCGCTGGGAACAGGCTCAGCTTCGGCCCGGCGCGCTGTTTCTGGTCGGCGATCCTAAACAGGCCATCTATCGGTTTCGCGGGGCCGACATCGAAGCTTATGCGGTGGCAAAGTCGGTGATCGCAAAATCAACGAATGGCTGCCTGCTTGCCGTTACAGCCAATTTTCGGTCCCGGGCGGAAGTGCTCGAACATGTCAACGAGGTTTTTCAGGAGGTGCTTGCTCAGCCGGGACAGCCCGGCTTCGTAGCCTTGACGGCCACGATGAGCCCGCCGCCGCTGCCATTTCCGGCCGCGGCGAAGCTCACGATCGACGTACCGCGCGATGTCCGCGCAGAGGAGCAGCGCGAGGCGGAGGCGGAGGCAGTGGCCCAGCTTTGCGCACGCCTGATAGGGGCACTTACGATCACCAGGGCAGACGGCACGGAGCGGCGCCTTCGCGCAGGCGACATTGCCTTGCTCGCGCCCACCCATACCGATTTATGGCGTTACGAGCGCGCCCTTGAAGGACACCGGATCTCCGTTGCATCTCAGGCTGGTAACGCACTTTTCCGGCGGCAGGAATTGCAAGATCTTCTGGCTCTGGTCCGAACCTTGGCCGATCCCCTGGACACACTCGCGTTTGGCGCCCTCATGCGCGGCCCTGTTGTTGGACTGAGCGATGAAGAGTTGCTCGACATTACCGCGGCGCTCAAGCCTGACGCGGACGGGCGCCGCCGATTTCAGTTGCGGACGGTGGCTGACGATGTTGTACACTCCCTCGCTCGTGAGGTTCTCGTCAAACTCCAGGGTCTGCACCGTCTCGCGGCGGAACTCACGCCCATGCAATTGCTGGCGTACGCTATCGAACGCTTGAACCTCCGGGTGGTGATGGCAGCGCGTCATGGCCAACGCAACGCCCGAGCACTGGCGAACCTCGATGCAATTGTCGAGCTCGCCTGGCCTTACGGAGTCGCTGGCTTGCGAGCGTTTGCGCTCGACCTCCAGCGGGGGTGGGAGCGAAAACGCCGCCACCCTGAGGGACGGGTGGATGTCTCTGGAGACGCGGTGGAAATTGTCACGATGCACAGCGCCAAGGGGCTTGAATGGCCTGTCGTCATCACGGTGAATTCGTCAACTCGTTTCAAGCCTCAGGACCAGTTCGTCTATCGCCAATCAGACGATACCCTTCACTGGATCGTCGGCGGCATTGAGCCGCCGGACTTGGCAGCCGCCCGCAGCGAGGAAGAGTTTCGTGAAGCGAGGCAGCGTGAACGGCTGTGGTATGTCGCGACGACGCGTGCCCGCGATCTGCTCGTCATCCCCGATCTGCCAGGAGCCTCGTCGCGCTCGTGGTCCAGGGTCATGGATTTGGGACAGAAGCGCCTGAGTGAGCTTCGAACGGACATGCTGCCTGCGTCCGAAGTGACCAATACTGATGTCCTCGTCAACGAGCAGACCGACGCGATTTTTCTCGCCGAGCGCGAGCGCATCGATGCGGCCTCGGAGCCCATCCTCTGGGATCGCCCAAGCGAGCGCGATCCAGACCGCAGCGCAGACACAACCGACAGCTTTGTCGTCGATATTACGACCGACGGCCAGCGGATCGTCGGCGCAGGCGCCCTCCGCGGCAACGTTCTTCACAAGCTTATGGAGGAGTTTCTCAACGGCGAACTGTTTGATGGCGAGGACGAGGTCATTCGGCGCGCGGCCCAACTGCTTGACCAGCTGCAAGCAGTTGTGGATGACGATCCCAACGAACGCAGGCCGGATCCCTTGGAGATGGGGAGAACGGCACTGCGGACATTGCGCATGCCCGACCTTGAGCCGTTCATCGCGCGGCTCGTGCCCGAAATTCCGCTATGGGCAGCAGCCCCGCCACGCTATCTGGCCGGCCGCGCGGATGCCGCCTGGATCGACGGTGATCGCATCGCCCTGGTCATAGACTGGAAATCGGATGTGAATCCGGATGCGACTGCGCAGGGTGCACACGCGGCACAGCTCCGTGACTATCTGAGCGTGACCGGCGCTGAACGCGGGGCCGTCGTTTACATGTCGGCTGGCCATGTCTCCTGGGTCGAACCATGAGTCCCCTGATCACCAGACAGGATTGAGTATCGGGGAAGAGGAGCAAACGATCACCCGGCTAGATCCACGCGTCATCGCGACATAGAGGTTTCGAGCGTTGAGGGCACCAGCGTTAAGAACAACGGAGACATCGGCTTCAAGGCCCTTGAGTAGCAAGGTGCTGCCGACCGAGCGTCGGGCAAGCGGCCGCCCAACCAACCGCGACTGCTCGCGGATCGCAACGGTCGCCTCCCGGAAGGATGGTCCCCCTGGGGAGGCGGCGAGCTGCAGGGCGCGCTGTACTGCGGCAAGCACCGCCGGACGATAACACCGCACCCCGCCCGCCCTGTTGATAGACACCAAAAGGTCTGCAACCGCGCTTAGCGTTCGCTCCTGCTCGAACACAACGGCCGCCTGTTCCATGTCGGACAAGGCACGGCCAAGGCTGCCCGCCCGGGCGGCAGCGATCGACCGCACAAGGTCATCGGCTGAAAAATTGCTCATGAGGTTTTCAGCAAATCCAGCAGCCACGGCCAGCGCTTCCGGGCGGCTGAGATCAAGCGTAGCTCCAAACTCCGTGAGGTCGCGCAAGTCTACGGCTTCTACAGTGACGGCACCGTCGACCTGACGTGCGAACCGGCGCTGCCCGGTCGGGTCGGTGCTGTCGCCGATAATCAGCACCTTTGCGTCGCTCGGGACTTGTACGCCGGCGGCCGCGAGACGAAGCGCATCATCGCGCCGACCATCGAGCTCAATCCACTGAACGGCAGCGGGTGCCATTCGCAGATCGATCGGCGTGCCGCTAGCGAGCTGGGGTCGGAGAGAGAGCAACCAACTCCCCAATTCGGCGGCTCCGGCATTGTTCCACCGCCATGGAGTAGTTAGTTCCCCTACCGCCGGAAAAAACGCCAGAACCTCTGAATTCCAGTCCGCTAGACGGTCGGCCCCAAAGCCGAAGATGGATTGGAAAGGGTCTCCGACGATCGCCGTTGGCAGGCTCTGGGCGAGCCAGGTCGCGAGCACGTGCTGCCGGATCGAGCAGTCCTGGTACTCGTCGACGAACAGCCTTTCGTAGCTGGCGGCCAGGATGTCGTGCACGTGCCCGGCTGCGACGAGCCGTGCCGCTGCATCTCGGATGGCCTCATAATTCGGCCGGGCACCGGTTATGATCCGCGGATCGTGCCCCGCGCGCTGCGGAAATGTTGAAATCAGTCGGATGGCAAAACCATCCAACGTGGCTGCTCGATAAGAGCTGGGTTTCACTCCGACCTTTTCGAGCCGCCCACGCAGGGCTGCAACACCGGCATTCGTGTGCGTCAACACCAAAACCGGTTTCGCGCCGCTATGCCGCGCAAGCGCGTCCGTAATGAGTTGCGTCTTCCCACAGCCAGCAGGCGCTACGACAAGTCCCCGCCCGATTGCATTCAGGTCGATTTCACCGGCTGCCATCTTCAACCCAATCCAACACGCCATCCATCACGCTCGTCAGACTGGCATTGGCGGCGGCATAAGAAGGTCCGACGATGGTCCGTCCAGCGGTCTCCATAGTTGTAATGGTCTTAAGCCAGCCGAACCGCGCCGCAGCGTTCCCCAGGAGCGTTCGGCTGGCGGCATCGAAGCCATTAATCAAAGCGTCGGTTTCAAGAACAATCAGAGACGTCGAGCTGTTCGAAATCGTCTTGATATGCGCGTCGATGAGTGCACGATCTTTTGCTTCGACCGCAAGTTCAAGAAGTTGCGCGACGGACGCGTCTGACAAGGCAGAAAACAGCTCCTGCTCCAGCGCCCGCCCGCCGCCCCAGGCGAAAACCTGCCCTCCGCCGGCGAGGAAAGCCGCCTCCGCGGCTACAGGCGCGGGTTTGTCACTATCGCGCAGGATGGCGACGCGGTACCCAAGGGACTGCAACGCGTTGGCGCGGCTGAACGTCTCATCGCCATTGCCGTTGACGAGCGTGGCGCCGAAGGCGGCGAGAGATAATTCACCTGTTCCGGTAAAATGTTGATCCAGCCCGCGCATAAGGCCGATCTCGCTTCCGCCTTCACACACAACGATGGAGGTGGCGAGGAGGGCGTGGGCGTGAGCCCGGATGGTCCCCTGGACGTCGCCTGCGTCACTGGCACGGGTCACGGTGTGTTCGTGATCCTTGTGTCGGACAATGTGCAGCTGGTGAGCGCTTAGTTCGGTGACGGTCGTTGGTGAATGGCTGGTCGCGAACACCTGCATCGGAGGAACTTCTTCCTTCGCACCGAGCGCCCCGAGCAAGCGGATGATGCGGTGCGGCTCAAGACCGTATTCCAGTTCATCGATCAGGAAGGTCGTCGCCTTGTCTGCAGCTTTCCTCTGTAGAGCGGCGATCAAAAGACGCGACGATCCCAAACCGAGCGACCTCAGTGGAATACCGCTCTCGTCGTGCAGCGAGATCGACCCGCCCGTAAAGCTGATCGAACCGGCGTCGATCAGGGCCTGCACCGCCGCGCCGACGGGAACGCCCATCTCACCTGCAGCCGCGGTAACGAGCTTCAACGAACCTTCCAGTTCCTTGAGTTCCTTTTGGTCGAAAGCGTCACGTATCTCTCGCGCCAGCCGGGTCAGTTCACTCGATGTATCCGCCTTTCCTTCCGTGATTTTGCTCAGCACCGAGCCACGGCGCCACGTCAGGTGTGTGTCCCCCGCCGCACCAAGCCGCGCCGGCGCAATCCGGGTGCGATCGGCCCAACTGAGGTTGCGCGTTCGCCCCGCTGCCTGCGCGCGCGGCGACACGAGCGTCCATTCCGGCTCGAGGTCGCTCTGCACGGTGAGTTGCAGGGTTAGCGCCGTTTCCAACCCGGCACCTGGCTCCGCCTCCACGGTTCCTGTCACCGCGTTGAAGCCCACCAGGAAGTCGCCATACGCGTCGATGTTCTTGAGCGGATCATCGAGGGCGCCAAGGGTTACGGAAATGCGGATAGGCTGATCGAAGTCGATCCCGTGGAAGTCCGCATCCGTGAAGGACAACGATCGTCGCGCGCCGAGGCATAAATCAATTGCGTCGAGAATGGTCGACTTCCCGCTGTCACCTGGGCCGACCAGACAGTTTACACCGGGGCCTGGCAGCCATCGAAGCTTTTTAATCGTGCGAAAGTTCACAATTTCTAGTAGCCGAACTACAGTCATGCCGCCCCCTCAAAAAGTGCGTTGCCTCCTTGCTTGCCTTCCGCAGAGCTAGATCCCCGCGATAAGCTTCTGCGGCCAACCCATGGTCAAACACGGGTATGGGGCGTGCTTATTTCTTCCAGCAGCTGGATTAGAAATTACACTTATGGCGGGTGATTGAGAACAGGGCTGTCTAATGTATGTTTTGGCGAGGCGTGATTCTCATCGGTAGAAGAGATGTGAGACTGAGAGGTAAACTCAACGTTTTCTTGTCTCTTCAGCGAGGGTTTATTAGAACGCTTACTGGCTTTAACCTTTCCGCCTATTAGTCGAGTTGCATTCTGTAATTTTTGTCTGGTGTCGGAATAAAGCGGACGCCCGAAATTTTCTTTTTTAACTTATATACCAGTGCGTCTTTCCGATCCATTTCAATAATGCTCTTTTCAGTCTCCTCCAATACCTCATTGCCTAGTGTCTTTTCGAAATGAAATCTCACGAAATCGAACTCTCTTTCAGAGAGACTTACACGTTTTCCCGAAGGCTCGATTAAATATTTGTCCGCCACTCTCAGCGTAAATCCGTCGAGTTCCAATACTTTTTCGGACGGCGCTGGCTTGAAGGAAGTTGAACAATGCTTGTGAAGGATCTTGACCATGTCACTCTGGGAAATCGCTCCCACGAAGAGGTCATTAAAGACTCGGACCGCTTCTTCAAGTCTCTGCACACCAGGATCCTTGTCAAAAACTAGGAAAATCTTTTTGTTGCCGACGGCATTCTGGAGGGTTTTAAAGGCATGGAAGTTACGATCAGCTACCAAGCATAGCACGTCGTCATCAATTATCGCTGCGCTTACGTCTGTAGCATCCTTCGTCCGATGAATAGCAACGCCTTTGGAGGCTGCATATAGCTCAGCCAAATCGTCGATCAGAAGATCTCCGTCACTTGCCACTAGGATCTTTTTCATATTTTCCCCACGGGGTCTGGTTATAGAGCGCTCCCACCATCGTCAAAGCCGCCAGCGGTATTGCTTGACCGCCGATAAACCACCACGCCGCCATCGCAAAAAGAAGCGCGACCAATGCGATGGTAAATTTCAATATCTCCTGACGCAAGTGATCCTCCATGGCGAGCGACCTCATCTGCGTTCATCGTCTCATCAAAACCTTGTCTAAAGCTTAACGAAATGAGATCGCCAGCGCGACACTCAAAACAGAGAGGAGCTCCACTCCAATCCCCGCAGCGTCGGGCTCGAATGGATCAACGTAGGAGACTAGGTCCCCACCGTTACTGGTCAGCCTTGAATCGCGGTATGGCCAGACTAATGATGCAGAGAATTGCGAAATGGGCTATTTGCCAACAGACACAATCATTGCATTTGGATTGAGGCGCCGTATATTAAATTGAACATGGCATCGGGCTTGCCGATCAGTAAGGTACGCATTGGACCCGGCAAGGACATGAAGATAACGTTGCAGAGCGTTGAGCTCTTTCTTAAAAGCTTTGAACGGTACCAAGAGGTTCCGGTTGTCGAGTCAGCGGTGCCGTTTAGGACCTAATTTCAGGTTCTTCCCAGTTTCTGCGATAGCAGCAATCCGACTCCCTGCCGAGGCAGAAAACATCAAAAGGCGCGTGGCGCCGCCGCATGAGAGCGACCACGGTCTGGTACGGAAATCAATCTCCCGCCGCTGTCACGGCTTTGGGGGGAGATATAACCTGTCCGGAAAAACTGAGGAGGGTGCCTTTCGGCTTCCGATCGTATGTCGAACGACCTTCGAGCATCTGTACGAATGCTTCGTTACGATTGCTTGCGCGGTCAATCAGTCTGTCGAACGCCACCACTTCAAGCATAAGGTTCAGGGCCTTGTAGTAGCGATAGGCCATCTGACCACCATAATTTGTGATCATGAAGTCTTCCATCTCGAGGTAGACCTGAAGGTTGTCGTTCCAGTCGGCCAAAACGTAGCCACGGACCATGGTGTCTGGCGATATTACGATCTCTCGTCCCATCGACGTCTTGATCTTACCTTTTTTGCGGATGTCAGAAATCTGCTTTTTAAGCTGATCGACAGGATCATTCGTCGTACTGTCACTGTCTGCCGCATATCCGGTTTTCTGCGGTCGCTTCATCTCTACGACCATCAGCTCGTTTTCATTGTTGATCAGGATATCGTGTGCGTATTGGCCCTTCGCGCGATGGCTTCCGTCAGGCGTACGGTCGCTTGATATATATTGGGCATAGGCGAGATCATCGTCGAGCAGCCAAAGATTGTGCGAGCTGTAATCCACCTCATCGCTGTCTTTATAGCGCGGATAGATCAGTTCATGGACCTTGTCCTCCGTTGCCAAGCCGTCAGCCTGCTTCTTTAGTAGTTCTCGGAAAATCTTGATGACATGGTTCCTGTAGGCCACGTAGACGGCCAACGCTTCCTTGGCGTCTTCAGGAATCTTGGTCCTGACAATGTGAACAAGGTCCTCGACGCTCGTGTTCTGATCCAGCTTTGTGAAATCGAATTTTTTGCGGAAACGTTCAACGAACAGATCCTGTGCGAGCTGTTCGCGGGTCTCCGTAATCGAGCGCTTTTGCACGAACTCAGCTGCCGACTTCTCACCAAGGCCCCGCCGAAGGAGAGGGTCGACAGCGATCAAATGTTCGACTTCCTCCTCCATCTTCTTGCGGCGCTCGGTAGTATAGGATTTCTCCAGATCGAGGATATGCAGCTTTGCCATAGCGACCAAGTGGTCTTTAATGCTCTTCCTCTTACCGTCGTATTCCACCTTGCCATGCAGGTTCGTAATGCGATCTCGTGATTGCGAGGAGACAAAGAAATCACTCGATACCGCGACGAGGTAGAAATATTTGCGCGGCCCGTCGTCCGTCATCTCCGAAAACGGCTTATCGTTCAAGCCAGACGAAATGCTTTCGAGATCGCTAGAAGCCCGGTTGTTCGAGTAGAAATAGAGGCGGTGCTTCTTGGCTTGTGCCTCGCCCACCTTGAAATAATTGAACTCGAATTTGCGCTGTTCATTTCCGATTTCGAGGTATTCCGTCTTCGAACCGCCGGTCGATAGCGATTTATGGAAATAGTCGTGGAGATTGAAGCGTAGGCCCTGGATGGTCAGGACAAATGCTTCCGGGACCTTCCGCTGAATGAATTCGATGAGGAAATGGTCCAGAAGCGCAGTCACGATCGCATCACTTGCGTCACCTCCGGAGTAGTGCTCACCCTCAAAGTCGAAGAAACTCTCTGAGGCTGGCACAGGTTTTCGCATCAACGCGGTCAGGCCTGTCTCGAAACGATGTGTCCCGGCTCCCGCCTCTGGTGTGATATCAACTAGATTATCGTCGACGGCAAAAGGCTCGTAGCGATAAGATCCACCGCCGCTCCAGCCATCGGCACTGATCTGCTTCGATGAATAGAAAACTTCCCCGAAAATCTTGAACGCGATGAAACGTCCGAAGCCCTTGCCGCCGCGCTCGAACTTGTTGCCGGTCAATGGAGTAAGGAAGGCGTCTAGGTTCTTCCTATCGAAGCCAACACCGTTGTCGGCAACAACGATCCGCTTTTGATCAGCATCGATATCAATTTCGATCCTGCCCTTTTCCTCCAGATCATCTCCCCACCTTTCCTCTATGGAATGGAGCGAGTTGGAAACGGCCTCATACAAGGGGAATAGAAACCCGTGGAGGCCATCGGGCAATGTTGCCCGCTTCACCTCAGCCGCGAGATCGATTGATTTATGCTTCACGCCTGACCCCAATCATAAGGCGACCACCGAGAACTGGCAAAATGCCTCTACCAGTTCGCAAGGGCAAGCCCCGCTGCCCTCTGGGTCTTGGCGAAACACAGGGAAACATCGATCCCAAGCACTCGAAGACCGAAGGCGTCTCGATGCGGCTCTCGCGCCTGCTACCTATAAAGTTGTCGGCGGCGCCGTGAACGGGTGTCGAAAAACACCTAAGGCTTTGACGTGATCATCGCAGTGACTCTTTCGACCTTGTCGAGCCAGTCCGCCGCTGTTTCATCCGTCCAGGCTACTATAGACCTGATCCTATCGTACTCGTCTTGGATGTTGCGCCTAAAAATCGGCTCGTGATGGGCGATGCGGTTACGCAAGTCGCGGATCTTTCCAAGCCGGTCAAACCCCTCGGCTCTAAGCTGCTGGATCGATCTCGCGGGGTCCGCGTTGGGGAATACCGTCATGAACTGATGATTCCAGATAGCGGCGTCGTGGCTCTTGGTGAACATCCGCTCCCAGAAAACGAACTTCAACTCGGCGACGATCTTTCCGGAAGTCGGCAGCTTGCTCAACCCAGTCAGGTCGCGGCGGGGGCTGTAGCCAAACTGAGGATTACGAAGGCTGATGTGGAAACCTTTCTCCCAAGGCCAGTTCGGACCGTAAGTGTTCTCGATGCCCGTAACTATTGAATTGCGGACGCTCACTTCGCATATCTGTAGCGGAACGAAAAAGGCCGCCGACAATTCCATGTTCCACTGGTAGAGTTCCAGCGCGGCCTCTTTGTCGCTCGCCTTTTCCGCCAGATAGGTTGCAAAGCGCGGCGCTGAGAGGACTGTCGGGAGCCTGTGAATTTCGTCTGGTGTGAACGGCATCCTGTGATTCCTTATAGAATTGCCGACACGTTCATTGACAGCGACGGTTGGTCTGGCCTAGAGTCATTGTTGAAAGGCGCGTGAGGTCGCGGGGTAACACCACCCTCATCGTCATACGATATAAGGGAAAGGCCCGCCATTGGCGGGCTTTTCTCGTTTCTGGTCTCCATCATACCGGCGCCCCGGCGTCTTCTTCCACGGAACTGCGGTTCTCTGGCTGAACAGAACCGCTTGCGGCTGAAGTCTGCGCGGCCTCGGCTTGCGCCTTATTATAGGTATCCAAAGCGACCATGTATTCGCGGAAACCTTCAATCTCGCCGTAAGCGCCGATCTCCATCACACGGTCAATGAAGCGGGCATACAGCCCAGCCTGGACTTTTCCCTGCCCGTTTAGGTACTCGACCGCGACGTTCGGATTGATCAACATCACATAGTGAAAATCACCCGATGGTCCGCCTTTGCAGGCGATGAACCAAAGATCCCGAAGCGCCTTCATCCGCTTGCGCCAGGTATCGACGGCTCTCTCACCGGTGAAGCCCGCTTCGGCTGCGAACGTGGCAGGATTTTCAATCGTCACGAACGGAAAATCGGGGGCACGGGCCCAGAGGCCGAATAACGTGTGACCCGCTGGGCTACCTTTCGTCTGTGCGTCGATTACCTGCATCGCGATCGGCAATGTCCTCGCAACGGTGGTGAAACCATCATTGGTCTTGCGATGCCACAAAAATGTTGCTGGCGTTCCTGGAAAATGCAGCTCCAACTGCTGCTGCGCCCGTTCCGCCATTTTCAGTCTTTTGACCGATGACTGCCGCCCGTTTGCCATTGCTACAATTCCTGTCGTTCATTCTTGAGCCCACAATGTCCGAACGGCTCCCGATCAGCAATGAGGGATTACGCTCCTCAATACGCACCTTTCGGGCGTCTCGGTAGCAGTCTAGGTCATCTGAGATAGTCGAGTATGTCGGATCTGAGAAGGCTCAATTGCGCCAAATGACGCGAGAAAGATTGAAAAAATATTTTAAATCAATGAATTATCGTTGTTCCGTGGTGCTCCCCGTATTCCCGTACTGCCGTGTTCCCGTCCTCCCGCTACTCCTGGGATTATTAAGGGGCGTAGGCGAGGCCCTTGTTGAGCAATGAGATGCGAAAAAAAGCGGGGTCGGTCGGACACGTGTTCAATCGTCCCACTCGCTTCGGCGGCCCGGCGGCCGTGTATCCGCCGTGCGCCAAGGCTTAGGCCCCCGCTGGCCACGTCGCTTCTCGTTCCCCTGCTTGTCGAAGCTTACGACCGTGGCGATATCGACGTTGCGATATTTCTGGGTACTGTCCCAATCCCAGTCGAAAGTGACGGTCTCTCCCTTGAAGACGAATTTGCCGGACCAAGCAGCAAGAAATGAATAGTTCTCCCCGCCAATCGTCATCACATGCTGGTGCCAGGCTTTCTTGTTTCCACCGCGGCTCGGCGGCCTCGACTTGTCTTTGAGATAAACGCCATAATTCTCGATCTCGGCCCTTTCGATTTTCACTAGCGTGTCCTCCCGACGGCTTTATCAAACAACGATTACCTTATCAGATCGCCACAGCCTCGCTGCAACAGAAATGCCTTCATCGCTTCTGATACGGGTGGTTCTATATCGAAAACTCCAAAGCGCTGGCGGAACCGTTCCCATTGCCTGCCTAACCGTCCTGACCTGCGTGAGCCCGGCCGGAGCCAGATCCAGTCGAGCCGCCACGCGCGACCCATGCCTTCCTGCTGCGGCCGGAACGCGCATGCGCCCACGATCCGTCCCTCCTCGTCCGAAAACAGGAACCCGACAGCATCGGTATCATCTTCGACCGACCACTGCACAAAGTCATATCCGAACTCGCGTCGAAACATTCGCGCGCGCTCGTAGACTTCCTTGCGCTTCCATGTAGGAGCGTCGGCACCAACCCAGGCCGCGTCGATGTCGCGCTCAAGCAAGTCTGCAAACTTACGATGTGGTTTTGGATCGATCACCGAGGACCAGCGTCGGTGCACCTTGCGATGTTCTCGCTCGTCTGTGGGCGAACCCTTGACGTAGGTCAAACGGCAGCCGGGGCATTCGATGGATTGGGTCGCCGGCGGCTTTCGATACTTGGGCGCATGGACGGTAAGTGACATCGCGACCCCATCGTCGTCTGCCCTATACTCGACCCGGTAGTTGCCGTCGGTCTTGAATTTCGAGATGTTCATACCACGCCAGGGCCGGTGCGGCGCGGACAGGGTCACCGGCGACATGCGGTGGCGGTTGCCCTCATAAAACAGGACGGAGATTTCCTCGTTGGTAAGATGTGACCGCCCCTGTATTTGAAGCCGCAGGCGGCTGCATAAGGACGATACATCGAGGCTAAAACCTAGCCGTTCGAGCCAGATGCAAAGTGCCGCGGCATCAGCCGCCGCCAGTTGGCGAAATCCCATCACATCGTCATTGCGGCGTCGTGGACGAGGATAGACGATCCGGTGCGGAATATCGAATTTCGAAGCAAAGTCCGCCAGATCAACAATCACGGGAGGATCCAGTCTGAGATCCAAGGCAAGAAAGATGTCTTCAAGCTCCGTGTCCGACACCCATCCGGTTGCGACCAAACGGTCCTCGGCGCCCTTAGGGATTGAGCGCGGCTTAGGCGCAGGGCATTGCAATGCCCGCCACAATGCGTCGATCTTTCCCGGCTCGAACTCCATTTTCTCTATTCCTCCTGCTGACACGCATCCAAACTGAAGACTGAACAACCCCGATCGATGCTGTTTGCTTCGAATATCCTTCCGGAAAACACCCTCACGCGAGCGATGCGCTCTCACCACCTCGTAAGCTCCGAAACGGAATATTCCGTAGCGAGCCACCCCGCGCGGAACGCCAATCGTAAGGACGGTCTACCACAACGCGGCACCCAGCATGGAATGCGGTGTATAACTGGATTTCTCGTCTGTTTGCTCGCGTGATTCATTGACGCCGACGCCGGCATGGTCAAAATTTACGTAGCTCCTCAAAGTTGTGGTGCTAAGCAAATTGGGGATCTCATGGTTTGTCGAATTCGCTATCTAAGTAGTGCGGGCATCCATCGCCGTGAGATCCCAGGAATAACTGAGCTGGCTAAGGCGTATCCTGCCGATTGGCTCCTCTACACGTCACTTCAATGCTACCCCCCCAACGAACCACCGATCGAGCTGGATGCCATGGTCGTGATGGACGATCGGGTGCTACTTCTTGAGATCAAGGATTATCAGGGCACACTTGGCGCTAATGGCGATCAATGGGTACACAATAACAAGCGGCGCTTTCGCTCACCTGTTGATTTGCTGAGCATGAAAGCTCGGAAGGTCAAAAGCTTCCTTTCTCAGGCCATCCCTGGCTTTGGTCAAACCTATGTGGACTCGCGTGTCATTCTCACCGGGACAGCCACCAAACAAAATCTTCCAACTCAGGATCAGTCACAAGTCTGGTCGTTGCAGGAAGCGATCTCGATAGCACAACGGCCCGCCCGAAACGCCCTTCTTCAGACGACCAAACTCCAATTAAAGCGCCCCAACCAATTTGAGGCTGACTTCGAGCGCGTAACCAGGAATGCTCGAATGTTTGGTCCCCTTGAAGCGGAATGGGACGGCTATCGTGTCATAGAGGAGGATTTCTTTGTTCATCCTAAAAATATCTGGCGCGAGCATCGCGCCGAGAAAATTCGCGATAGCCGATACAAAGCGCTTCTTCGAATTTGGGCGTTTGATCAATTACCGGCGGGCTTGAACAGTCCAGAGAAACGCCGCTTCGTCGCCGAACGCGAACAGCGAGCTATCGGTCGTTTGCACGCGCTTGGAAGTAGTTTGGTCCAGAACGGTGGCATCTTAATGCCGCTCGCGGACGACAAGGATGAAATCCTTACGCAACACCATGAGCTTCGTTCACTCAACGGGGCATTTACCACACTCGACCGCTATCTTGAAAAAGGTCGACAAATCCTCGGACCAGATGAACGAATAACCGCGGTGGGAACCCTTCTCGGAGCTGTCGCAGATCTTCATTCTCACGACATCGCACATCGAGATTTAGGCGTCAGATCAATTTGGGCAGGCTCGCCTACAAAAATTGCCTTGAGCGGTCTAATGGGGTGCCAACTTCCAGATGAAGATTCAATTGGCGACTGGGCGACGACGCTAAGGGGATACTCTGAGGAAATACCCGAGGGTAAAGCAGCTACGGCCAGTGGCGGACGGCAGCGCGACGTATATGCGCTCGGAAGGCTGGCATATCGGATACTGAGCGGCGAGGCAATCGATCCAACTTTGGCATTGTCAGATGCGCCGCAGCTATCAGCTGAGTTTCCTGACCTCGCAAAGTGGTTTGAACGCTCGACATCCGTCCAGCCCAACGGTCGTTACAATGATGGTCGGGAGATGGCGGACGAATTTGCTAGAATTGTCGAGCAATCACACGCAGTAACCATCGACCAGACGCTTATTGATCGCCATGAGACGACGGATCTTCCTTATTTGCTCTGGCAAATTGCCTCAAATATCAAGCAGGAGGGACGTTGCCACATCTACCGGAGCAAGGATCCCGAGCAAAACGATGTTGTAGTAAAAATCTGGCTTGGCACTAGGCGCGGAGTAACAAACGCAACTGACGCAGCTATTTCTCGCCTTTTCGACGGTGTCAGCCGATTAATAGCGAGTCCCATGCCAGGCGTCCCACAATTCGTGCGAACTGGGCTATCGGCCGCCGGCCCGTTCGTCGTTTATCGGCATGAGGAGGGGACCACCCTTGATGTGACTGATGGCCCCTTGAGCGACGAGGATGTCCTTCACATTGCAACATCGATTACGACGTGTGTGCAAGCGATCCACGCCGCTGGAATTTTCCACGGAGATATTTCCAAAAAGAACATCCTGCTATGCGAAGGCAAGTCCGAGGTCCAGCTGCTCGACCTTTTCGACCTAAGTGAGGTGGGTGATGGAATCATTAGGACACCGTCTTATTGCCCACCGAATTCGGAAAACCTCACCGAGAAACAGATCGATAACTATGCCGTCGCCAAAATCATTTCCGAATTATTCAAGGAAGTCGAAGGTGAATGTATTGCCGACGTATCCGCGACCACAGAACGTGAATTGGCGCGCCCTGCATTAGACACACTGGAACCGATAATCGCGTCTTTGAAGACCGCTGCGGAAAAGCTTTTGGGTTCAAAGCCGCCAAAGCTGACGGTGTCATCCCCCAACACATCGGCCGATTTTTTCAAATCCGATGGGGGGCAATACTACGTGCGAGCCGCTAGAATAAACGCCGATATTATCGAATACAGCATCACGGGTATCGATAAGAAACTTATGTTCGAGTTGGTTCGGGGAGAGCTCGAGCGATTGACCTGGGCGGATGAGAGTTTCACCAGTCTGGCTCATGCCTCACAGCACGGCGTGCCCGTTAAACTTGACATTACATTTGAAGACGGTCCCGATGGGGGGTTCGAGGAACTCTTTGCACTCATCGAGCCGTTGGTTGCGCCTCCGTCGACGGCCGACGCCGACGACCTGCCTCATGATGATTTGCCTACGAGCTTCGATGTTCGACGCTATTGGCGCAAACTCCTGGAGCTTGAAGGGGCCCTCCAGCCTGAAGTTGAAATACTCCAGGATGTAGGGCCAGCAAAAGGCCCTATAGCCATCTACGAGTATCAAAGGCTTGGTCTGGATTTCGATTTCGACATCGGGAGTACCGTGGAGGTACGTCTCCCCACTGGTCGCAAAGTTGGCGAAGTTAATCTTGACCAAACCGACGCGAGAACTCTGGTCGTTGAGAACTCAGACAGACGTCTAGTTGCCGGCGACCGAGTTAATCTCGTTGATCGACGGGCGCGCACATCGTTTGACAGGCGGATGAAGGCAGTTGAGCGCCTATTGGATGACGGCGCAGCAGTGCCTGACCTGCTTGAGTATTTTGTACCCGGTGGCCAGGTTGAAGCCACGGACTTCCAAGAGGACATATCTGATGAGGTCCTTGATCGGTATGGTCTCAATGAAGGCCAGCGCGGGGCCTTCCGTCATGTGGCTCGTTATGGGCCAGTCGGGCTTTTGCAGGGCCCCCCAGGAACAGGAAAAACTCATTTCATCGCCGCCTTGGTGCATTGGCTTGTTACCGAAAAGGGCGCTCGAAAGATACTTGTAGCAAGCCAGTCTCATGAAGCAGTCAATAACGTCATCGAAGCGTTACTCGATCTCTATAAAAAGATTGGTGGCGCTCGACCCAGCCTTTTGAGAATCGGGTCGAAAGGCATCACCGAAAAAATCAGGCCATATCACACGACTTCTATTCGCGAGCGTTTTCAAGCGCGTTTCGAAGCTGCGTTTAAGCACCGCATTTCAGGGATCGGATCGGCGCTTGGCCTGAGAAGGGAACTGGTCGTTGATGCCGTTGAGATCGATCGCAAATTTGGTGAGCGCGTCCGTCGACTGAGTATCCTGCACGCAGGGGAGTCCGGAAGCGCAAGGGCACCTGCCGCTGAGAGACGTCAGCGAGATACGGCGATACGGATCGCCACGGAAGCATTCCTTTCAGCGGGTCGGCAAATTCTTGATCGAGAGGTAGATCCCTCAAGGCTGGATGAAGAGCTGGATCATGCATTTGAAATCCTTCTCGTAAGATATCCTGACGTCTCACCATCAGATCTCCGAAAAGCAAGGCAGATTATCGAGCTTTCCCGGGAATGGACTGCCGCGCTAGCGTCCCCGCACCGAAATTTCGAAGAGTTTCTTGTCAAGACGAGAGCTGTGATCACGGCCACCTGTGTCGGCGTTGGGCAAACCAAGATCAGAGTGGACACGAAGACCTACGATTGGGTTATTGTCGACGAGGCCGCCCGGTGCACTCCGGGCGAGCTGGCAGTTCCAATCCAAGTTGGTCGGAGGGTTCTCTTGGTTGGCGACCACAGACAACTGCTTCCAATGATTGACCGAGCGGTTTTGAAGCGGCTTCGTTTGGAGATGTCGGACGCGTCCCCCGAGGAATTCTTACGCAGTGACTTTGAGCGCGTATTCTCCTCGAAGTACGGCAGAGACTACGGGAGAACTCTCACCGAGCAATACAGAATGACGCCTGAGATATGTCGCCTGGTGTCCGCAGTTTTTTACGAGCCGCACGGCGTACTCCTCGAGACTTCCACTAGACGAAAACCCGACCCTCTCTTCGAGGTTGACCTTGCCACTCCTCTATCGAAACCAATCACCTGGGTGGACACGTCATCAAGTCCCGACAGCAGTGAACGGGCTGCAAAGTGGGACAAAAACACGTACTGGAATCCGGCCGAAGTCGAGGCCGTGATGGATGTGCTGGAGTGCATCGCCAAACAGCCGACCCTTGTCGCTGGTTTGGTGAAGGGCAGTCACGAGGCCCCCATCGGCGTCATTTGCATGTACAGCGCGCAAAAGGTGAAAATTGAGGAGGCTTTTTCACGACGAGCTTGGGACTCGCAGTTTCGCAAACTTGTGCGCATCGAGACAGTCGATTCCTATCAAGGAAAGGAGAACTCGATTGTGATCCTTTCCCTCGTTCGGTCCAATGATGCCTTTGATCAAGGGCACGTCCGAATACCGAACCGGTGCAACGTGTCGTTGTCGCGAGCGAAAGAAAGACTCATCATTGTAGGCGCGAGAAGGATGTGGGTTCATACGCCGAAAAAGTCTCCCATGCGTCAGGTTTTAGATCATATCGGTACCGGTAGTTTTGATGCCGTGACAGTTTCGGCGGGGGAGCTGCAAAATGCAGTCTGACGCTAAGGATCCGATTACTGTCGGGACATACGGCTTTAATGTTCCTTGCCGCCGATTTTTAATACGAGCAAACGTAACGAAAGATCGGCGTCTCCCGGTGGTCGATGAGTTTGTGCTTCGTCTGTTAAAAATCACCGAGCAGCTATCGGTTCGGCGCATTGCAACATATCTAGGACTTACAGAAGCGGAGGCCGAAGCCGTTCTGGGAGACCTTGTTTCGGCTGGGTTGATAGTCATCCGAGAACATGCTGTTGAACTGCATCCATCAGCCCATGCGCATTTTCGCGGAGCGGAAGACGGAGTGCCTCGCATTGTCGATGTTGATCCATGGATAGACAGACTTTGGTTTGACCTCGTCAGCCGGAATATGATGGCACCCGAGAAACTTCGTCCAAATCGAAATTTGATTGATATCAAAGCTGAGGGTCTTGCACGCGAATTGCCGGTAACTTTCGCTCGAAAAGCGTTTGAGGAAAACTTCGCGGAGTATCTTCGAAAAGTCCGGAAAATCGCCAATCCCGATCGTTTCGGATTATACTCGGTATCCGATGTCGAGCCGGAAAGGTTCGGCGCAGTCGTGCTTCGTGGTTCCGAGGACCTCGTGTTCGATCCGCATCCGCGGCTCAGGCCTAATTTATTAGATGTCGAGACTGAGAACCTTATGCGGTACCGGCCGCTTGCTAACGCGATGAACGATGCCTACCGCGCGTTGGCGGGCTCTGAACCTTCCTCGTCAGGTCTCGCTGAGTTCCGCCGGATGTTGTCTGAAACAACAGTGTCTGATGCTCACACTGCAGAAGGGGTGTTTGATTTCTCAAAATGGCTATCTCTTAATACCGCCAATCGAGTTGCCAATCGCCAGAACTTAATCGGTGCCTCGTATCTCGGCCGAAATATTGATTTTTTCATCAAGCTGCTTGAGGGATGTCAGCTTCCGTCTGGGATCGGTGCAAACGGTAATGGCCTCGATATCCTCTGGTTCCGACCAGGTGGCTCGAACTGGGGGGTCACGCCTGACGTCCAGCAGGCTCTCTCGGCTATTAAAAGTACCATTGCACGCAAGCATGGAAAGATTCGCTTCCGGACCAAACTGATAGTGCCACAGGTCGCAAAAAGGGAGCATCCAAGGAGATTCGATCGAATTTTTGACGAAGGATTTGTTGCTCCAGCAGGACACATCAGCCCAAGTCTCGAAGTCCTTCACATTCCCGGAATGGGTTCGCTGGTGCTTGTTCGCGTCGCATTTTCACCTTCGGTAGCCACACCCGTTGGCTTTGCGCTTGTCGACACTCTTGGAGTGGAAAGGGTCGGGAGATCACTTCGTTGGGACAAGATCGCTGAGAGATCGGAAGAACTTTGGTCAAGCGACGAAAAACATCAGGAACTCGTTACTGAAGAAGGCGCGATTTAAGCCGCCGCTGTTCAGTATTTAATCTGGTTCACGGCTCTTCCTCCAGCACGTGTGCGTGTTGCTGCAGCGCCCAGATAGGGTCGAGTGGCGGAGCGGGACAATTTCCCTGACAGCTAATATTGAGGTTAAGCGTCCTCATCGTCAGGAAGGTCGCATCGTCGCCCACATGGACTATAAATCGTCCACGCGGATCGTCGTTGTGATAAAGCGGGGTAATGTCGAAGAGTTCACCGTCGGGACCACGCACCACCGAGTGGGCCGTGTAAACGACATGATCAGGCCCGCCGCTCATATAT
>NZ_BJZP01000005.1 GCF_007992095.1 Paenirhizobium naphthalenivorans | reverse complement strand
ATTCTCCACCAACGCCATGCGACTCTCACGAACACGTGGCCCGCACCTACCTTCACGCCGATGATAGTCTGCCTTGTCCAGTATTGGCCTGCGGGCTCCTCAGGGGCCAAGACTTCCCATGTCGCGGATTGGGGCCGTCGAGCCAGCCAACCAAATTCGGAGGATGCAAAAACTCTTATCAGGTAGCGTTCCATCCGCGCCCCGGAAGCGCCCCTCCGGCGGCATTGCCGTGGGTCAGTTCGTAGACCAGCGGGTATTCACTGACCAGCGCACGGTCCATCACGACGTTGATACCGGCCGCCTCGGCGCGCGCGGCTGCGGCTTCATCGCGCACGCCAAGCTGGCCCCAGATCGCGATCGGCATTTTCGGCAAGCGCAACACATCCTCGACCACTTCGGCTAGATGCTCGGCGCGGCGAAACACGTCAACCAGATCGACCGTTTCGGGAATATCCGCCAATCGGGCATGGACAACCTGGCCCAAAATTCTCTCACCGGCGTGATCCGGATTGACCGGAAAAACATGATAGCCTTTACCAAGAAGAAAGCCGGTCACCCAATGGCTGGGCCGGCTATCCCGGACCGAGGCGCCGACGACCGCAACCGTTCGAACGCGCCCCAGAATCTGAGCAATATAGGCATTGGAATAGCTGTCGTGCGCCATGAAGTCCTCCTCCCGGTCAAGCCGGATGAATGCCCCAGCCTTCGCTCCAGCAACAGCTATATAAGACCCATCTTAAATGAAGATGAAGGTAAAGCGGCAAATGCTGTGCTTTTGTCGCAAGCGCGTCTGGCACGCCTAGTCCGGCAGGACCACGTGCCCATGCTCGTCCATCGGGAAGAAGGGATTGTGGGCGACTTCCCACAAGTGACCGTCCGGATCGGCAAAATAGCCTGAATAGCCACCCCAGGCTACTTTTTGCGGCGCCTTGACCAACCTGGCACCGCAGGAGACCGCGAACTTGATCACCGCATCGACGCCTGTCGGGCTCGAGACATTATGCGCGAGCGTGACACCGGAGAAGCCCGGCGACGATTGATCGACGCCGGCGTCCCTGGCCAGAGCCTCACGGCCGAAAAGTGCCAATACAGTCCCCTTCATCTGAATAAAGGTTACTTCGTCCTGGGAGACGGAAGATTTCTTCCAGCCCAGCCGCTCATAGAAGGCGGTGCTTGAGGCGACGTCAGCTACGCCGAGCGTGATGATTGATACGCGCCTCTCAAGCGACATGCCTAGCCCTCACAATTAGGAGTAAAACCACTTTTGTTCACGCTATGAAATCCGTTCGTTCACGTCAATATCAGCATCACCTCATGATTGCATTGACGTAAAATACAATCATTTTAGGGTGAAGCTAACACTCTTGCGCGCGATTTGATCCCGATATTCAGCCGAGAGCGCCACGAGGATTACTCACCCGTCCAGGTCGGATGCCTTTTTTCCAAGAAAGCCCCGATGCCTTCCGCCGCATCGCGCGCCAGCATGTTCTCCACCATGACGCGGGCGGCGTAGCCATAGGCCTCCTCGAGGGGCATATCGACCTGACGATAGAAGGCCTCTTTGCCGATCTTCAGCGTCAGCGGTGATTTTGATGCGATATTGGACGCATATTTATCGACAACCTGGGTCAGATACTGCTTCGGCACAATACGGTTGACGAGGCCGAAGTCCTTCGCCGTCGAGGCGTCTATGACTTCACCGGTCAAGAGCATTTCCATCGCCTGCTTGCGATGGGCGGCGCGACTGACCGCCACCATGGGCGTTGAGCAAAACAGCCCGATGTTGACCCCGGGCGTGCAGAAGGTGGAGGTGTCGGTACAGATTGCCAGATCGCAGGAAGCGACGAGCTGACAACCGGCCGCAGTCGCCAACCCGTCGACTTCGGCGATCACGGGCTTCGACAAGCGGGTGATCTGGAGCATAAGGTGGGAGCAGAGACGTAAGGTCTTCTCGAAGAAGGCGCGACCACGGTCCGGGTCCCCCCGGTGCGAGGTCATCTCCTTCAGGTCATGACCGGCGGAGAACAGCTTACCCGCAGAAGCCAACACGACAACGCGAACGTCAGGATCCTCCTCGGCCTTGGCAAGTTTTGCCACTAGCGCCTCCATCAGCGCGATGGACAGAGCATTGGCCGGCGGATTGGCAAGCGTGAGGCGCAATACGCCATGGTCGAGCGACGACAGCATCGGCCCCCTGTTCAACGAAACGACTTCCGCCATCACCCATCTCCCTTGGCGTTTGCACTCGGCTCAAAGCCTGCCATAAAACGGGCACGCTTTGAAAGCCCATTCCAACAGAGATGTCGCCATGCAGCCGATCATGACCGCCGCCGAAATAAATGCCTTCCTCGATACGGATTTCCCGCAGATCCACACGGATGGGCGGGTTTTCCATGTAGCCGAGGTGACGGCCGGGCGTGTCACGATGACCTTCGATCCGGCCGAGCGACACTTGCGCCCCGGAGGCACGGTCTCTGGTCCGGCCATGTTCACGCTCGCCGACGTCGCAGCCTATGCTGCCGTTCTGGCCCATATCGGCCCCGTTGCGCTCGCCTTCACGACCAACCTCAACATCAATTTTCTGCGCTTGCCGAAGGCGCAACTGATACGTTGCGAATGTCGCGTCCTGAAGCTCGGGAAGCGCCTCGCGGTCGTCGACGCCCTCCTTTTGCAGGGCGACAGCGATGATCCGGTCGCCCAGGCGACCGCGACCTATTCCATTCCGCCCCGTTGACGAGAAGGCCTCTCCACCCGAAATCCTACCTGCCACGATGTTTTGGGGCTTCAAAATTGAGGTAAAATAACACCACACATCTATCTGCTTGTTTTTAAACTATATTTCGCAAAGAATGCAAATAGCGCCGATCTTGACCCTGCAAGGGGCTCGCCTTATACAGCAGCCAGTCTGCGACTTTCGGGTCAGCATTCTATTTCAGGCGCTCCGGTGCATGAAACAAAGCAACAAGAAACGCTCAGCAGGCTTCGTGCCAGCCGGGTCCCAAACGGAAAGTATCCCCCATGTCTACCTTCGTTCAGAAGCCTGCAGAGGTGGAGAAGAAGTGGATCATCATCGACGCCGAAGGCCTCGTTGTTGGTCGCCTCGCCTCCCTCATCGCCATGCGCCTGCGTGGCAAGCATAAGGCCACCTACACCCCCCACGTTGACGACGGCGACAATGTCATCGTCATCAATGCCGAGAAGGTCGTCTTCACCGGCAAGAAGTATTCCGACAAGAAGTACTACTGGCACACCGGTTATCCGGGCGGCATCAAGGAGCGCACCGCACGCGCCATCATCGAAGGCCGCTTCCCAGAGCGCGTCCTCGAGAAGGCCATCGAGCGCATGATCCCGCGCGGCCCGCTCGGCCGTCGCCAGATGAAGAACCTGCGCGTCTACGCCGGTTCCAACCATCCCCATGAAGCCCAGCAGCCCGTCGCTCTCGACGTGGCATCGCTGAACAGCAAGAACGTAAGGAGCGCCTGATAATGGCTGACCTCTCTTCCCTGAAGGATCTCGGCACGGTAGCTCCGGAAGCTTCTGCTCCGGTTCACGTCCGCAAGGTCGACGCCCAAGGCCGCTCCTATGCGACCGGCAAGCGCAAGAACGCCATCGCCCGCGTATGGGTCAAGCCGGGCTCCGGCAAGATCACGATCAACGGCCGTGACTTCAGCACCTACTTCGCCCGTCCGGTCCTGCAGATGATCCTGCAGCAGCCGCTTGTTGCTGCTGCCCGTACAGGTCAGTTCGACATCGTCGCGACCGTTGTCGGCGGCGGCCTTTCCGGCCAGGCCGGCGCTGTGCGCCACGGCGTTTCCAAGGCCCTCACCTACTTCGAGCCGGGCCTTCGCGGCGTCTTGAAGAAGGGTGGCTTCCTGACCCGCGACTCGCGTGTCGTTGAACGTAAGAAGTACGGTAAGGCCAAGGCCCGTCGTTCGTTCCAGTTCTCGAAGCGTTAATCGCTTCCGGTTTCCGGAATTTTGCAAAAGGCGGGGCTTCGGCGTCGCCTTTTTTTTATTTCAGGGCGCATGCCAAGCCACACGGCCAATTTGTGATGCCGACTTTCCACACACATGCGCTTCTGGCTGTCCGTCAGTCACTGCTCCCCCAGAAATGCCTTCGTGAACACATCGCGAGTATGTAAATTAACACGGCTGCATTGTCGCAGCTGACTGCGGATTCGAGAGGGGTGCGATGAACGCTGTATTGAAGATTCTTGGCGTGGTCGGCGCACTGAGCCTCGGAGCGGCCAACGCCCAGGCCGCAGACCCGGCGGCGGAGATAGCCACAGCCTACGACTGGAGCGGGGTTTACCTTGGCGGCGTCGGCTCCTACGGGTTCGGTAAGGACGACTGGTCGATTGACGGACATTACGACCTCGACGGCGCGGATTTCGGTGGCGGCGTCATCGGCTACAACCACCAACTCGGAAATTTCGTCGTCGGCGCTGAATTGGTCGGCCAATTCGGTCATATGCAAGAGAGCGGCTGGCCGGACTACACCTATGAAGCCCTCGTCGACGTCAAGGTGCGGGCGGGCTATGCCGCTGACCGCGCGCTGTTCTATGTTTCGGGCGGCTACAGCTTCGCGCGCTTCGATGAAGATGGTGATGCGTTTGACCTGCACGGCTACAATATCGGCGGCGGTATTGACTTTGCCCTGACTGAGAATGTGGTGCTCGGTGCCGAATACACTTTCCGCAGCCTCAATGGCGATGCTGCATCTAACCAGGACATGGACGGCAAGGTCTCGACCATCGCGGCAAAGCTGACCTACAAGTTCTGACCGTCGCGTCCAAGACGTACCGAATCCGTGAAACGCAAGTTCCGCGGTTTCGCGTTTATCGACCGCACAGCTGTCTATCCCTTCCTCCCATCGCAAAAACCTCTGGCAATCGACCGTCCCGACCGTAATATTGCGCCGCAACACCGGCAGTCCTAGCCGCAGGGGAGACCATTCCATGGCCGAGAAGACCATCGACCACGCCATCACAGCAACCGACCTCAAATCGACCGCGACCGATCCGACCCATGCCGGCGTGCTTTCCTTCATGCGCCGCCGCTACACCAAGTCGCTCGAAGGCGTCGACGCCGTGGTCTGGGGCATTCCGTTCGATGCGGCAACGTCCAACCGTCCCGGCGCCCGCTTCGGACCGCAGGCGATCCGGCGCGCCTCGGCGATCTTCGACAACGACCCGCAATATCCCTTCCAGCGCGATCTTTTCGCCGACATGGCGGTCATCGACTACGGCGATTGCCTGCTCGACTACGGCAACCACTGGCAGACTCCGGAGACCATTGAGACCGAGGCGACCAGGATCCTGGCGGACGCAGACTTTCTGCTGACGCTCGGTGGGGATCACTTCGTAACCTGGCCGCTGCTGAAGGCCCATGTTGCCAAACATGGACCGCTGGCCCTCGTCCAGTTCGACGCCCACCAAGACACTTGGTTCGATGATGGCAAGCGCATCGACCACGGCTCGTTCGTCGGCCGAGCCGTTCGCGAAGGCCTGATCGATCCGGATCGCTCGATCCAGATCGGCATCCGCACTCACGCGCCTGACGATTGCGGTATCCGCATCGTCTACGGCCATGAAGTCGAGGAGATGCGACCAGGCGACATCTCTTCCCTGATCGTCAGCCATACCGGTGGCATGCCGGTCTATCTCACCTTCGACATCGACTGCCTCGACCCGGCATTTGCGCCCGGCACCGGCACGCCGGTCGCAGGCGGCCCATCGAGCGCCAAGATCCTTTCGGTGTTGCGCGGGCTTCAACAACTCGACATTCGCGGCGCCGACGTGGTTGAGGTCGCGCCAGCCTACGACCATGCCGACATCACCGCCATTGCCGGAGCAACGGTCGCGATGTATATGCTGGGCCTCAACGCCGAGCGTCTGGCGCGTCGACGTTGAGATATTGTTTCACACGTTTGACAATCCGATTCCGGAAATTGACCCAAGCTCCTGACAGGAGAGGATAAAATGGCAGCAAAGATCTTCATCGACGGCGAACACGGCACCACGGGATTGCAGATCCGCACCCGCATGGCCGACCGCCGCGACGTCGAACTGTTGTCGATTCCGGAAGCGGAGCGGCGCAATGCGGCGCTGCGCGAGGACATGTTGAACAGCGCCGACATTGCCATTCTCTGCCTTCCAGACGCAGCGTCGATCGAAGCCGTCGCCATGGTTTCCGGCAACAACAAGGTGCGGATTATCGACACCTCGACCGCATTTCGCGTCGCGCCGGATTGGGCCTATGGCTTTGCCGAAATGGACAGGGCGCAGACTGACAAGATCCGTTCCTCCCGTTTTGTTGCCAATCCCGGTTGCTATCCCACGGGCGCCATCGGCCTCATCCGGCCACTGCGGGCCGCCGGCATCCTGCCGGACGGCTACCCCGTCACGGTCAACGCGATCTCGGGCTACACCGGCGGTGGCAAGCAGCTGATCGCACAGATGGAAGACAAGAGCCATCCGGACCATCTCGGCGCCAACAATTTCCTCTATGGCCTGAACTTGAAGCACAAGCATGTGCCGGAAATGACGATCCACGGACAGCTCGACCGCGCACCACTGTTTGCGCCTTCCGTCGGACGCTTCCCGCAGGGCATGATCGTGCAGGTGCCGCTCTTCCTCGAAGACCTCGCCAGCGGATACCAGACCGTCGAGAACGTGCATGCGGCGCTCGTCGCCCATTATGCAGGCCAGTCGATCGTCCATGTCGTGCCGATGGAGGAGAGCGCCAAGCTGGCGCGTTTGGATGCCGAGGAACTGGTCGGACAGGACACGATGAAACTCTACGTATTCGGCACGCCGGGCGGTGCGCATGTCAACTTGGTCGCCGTGCTCGACAACCTCGGCAAGGGCGCCTCGGGTGCTGCCGTACAAAATATGGATCTGATGCTCTCGGCGTGAAGTTGCCGGCCGGCATAGCAACGACGAGAAGGAGTCCACGATGCTCGACCATGTCGGTCTTTCCGTTTCAGACTATGCAAACTCGAAGGCCTTCTACGACGCCGTGATGCCTTCGATCGGCGCCGAATGTGTGATGGCGATGACCGCTGAGGAAACCGGCGGCACCTATGAGGGTTCCGGTTATGGCCTTGCCGGCAAGCCCTCCTTCTGGATCGGCTCCGGCGACCACAGCAAGGGACAAGTCCACATCGCCTTCACCGCGCCGAGCCGAGCGGCGGTAGACGCGTTCTATGCAGCGGCAATTGCGGCAGGAGCACGGGATAATGGCGGTCCGGGACTGCGGCCGCACTATCATCCAGACTACTACGCGGCCTTCGTGCTCGACCCGGACGGCCATAACATCGAGGCGGTCTGCCACACGCCGGAGTAAGCCGTCGAGAGGGATCGCTCCCGCTGTTCGCCATTCCCCCAATACAAGCAGGGTTGACGTTCGACAATGTCGAACGGTTCGTTGCTGGGACAGCGGATCGTCATGCCCCTGCTGGCGCGCTATATCTGTTTGAGAAACAGATGAGGCACGATATGAACAGCGAACGTTTTCCGGTCTATTTCATCCCTCACGGCGGCGGCCCTTGGCCATTCATGGATTTTCCGGTAGGTCCGGACGGCAAGAAGCCGTGGGCGGATCTCGCGGAATTCCTGAAAGCCTTGCCGGCAGGCGTCGGTCGCCGACCGAAAGCCATCCTGATCGTCTCGGGTCATTGGCACAACGAACCGGTTCCGACGGTGAGCACCGCCACCCATCCAGGCATGCTTTACGACTATTCCGGCTTCCCGCCAGAGACCTACCAGTTGTCCTATCCGGCTCCGGGAGCGCCGGCAGTCGCCCGGCGGGCCAAGCAGTTACTCGAGGTGGCCGGCATTCCCGCCGCCGAGAACGAGAGGCGCGGATTTGACCACGGCGTCTTCGTACCGCTGATGGTGGCCTATCCGGATGCCGATGTGCCGATCGTAATGATGTCGCTCAAGAACACACTCGACGTCGAAAGCCATGTGGCAATCGGCAAGGCGCTCGAACCGTTACGCGACGAGGGAATCCTGATTCTCGCCTCCGGCATGAGCTATCACAACATGCGAATGTTCTTCCACGACACGCCCGAGCACCGGCAGCAGGCGGTGCGCTTCGACGACTGGCTGAGCGCAGCGGTAGCGATCAAGGATCCAGACGAGCGGGCGGAACGGCTCGCCCTATGGGAAAAGAACCCCGACGCGCAGGCCTGCCATGTGCCTGACCATGACCATCTCGTTCCCTTGTTCGTGGCAGCGGGCGCGGCGGGCGACGACGCTGGCCAGCATGTCTTCCGCGGAGAATTCCGCGGAAAGCCCTATTCTGGGTACCGGTTCGGCTGAGCCTGAGGTTCAGTCACGCTCCACGACCAACACTTCCGGCGGATAGGCACCAAGAAAACCACGCCAATGGGCGACGGCAAAGCCGAGCACGATCAGCGCCCCGCCCTGATGGGCGAGCGCCACGTGTAGGGGCACCTGCAAGACAAGGGTGGTGATGCCAAGCCCGGCCTGAATTGTGATCAGCAAGAAAAGAACGACACTGCGGCGGGCGTGGGTGGTCGCTGGCGCCTGCCGCAGGCACTGGATCATGTGCCACAGCGCCACAGTAAACAGCACATAGGCACCCAGGCGATGGACGAGTTGTACCGTCTTCGGGTTCTCGAACAGATTAAGCCAGGCCGGGCTCTGCACGAAAAGATCGCCGGGCACCAGCGCCCCGTCCATTAACGGCCAGGTATTGTAGGACAGACCCGCGTCCAGACCGGCAACGAGGGCACCGAGGTAGATCTGGAAGAGAACGAGAAACGCCAGGGCTGCGGCCCAGCGGCGCGCCGTCTGCGACGGCACGGGATCATGGCTGTGCGGGGCAAGCGCCCGCATGATCCACATGCAACCGCTGAAGATCAGGCATGCGATAACGAGATGGGTGGCCAGCCGATACTGGCTGACATCAACCCGCTCGGCCAAGCCGGACGACACCATCCACCAGCCAATGAAGCCTTGAAAACCACCCAGTGCCAGAAGACCGAGCAAGGGCAACTTGACGCGCCGCTCGACGCGCCCGGACAGCCAGAAATACAGGAGTGGCAAGGCGAAGACGAGACCAATGCTGCGCGCCAGCAAGCGGTGAGCCCACTCCCACCAGAAAATCCCCTTGAACTCTTCGACCGTCATGCCCTTGTTGATCTGCTCATACTCGGGAATGCGCTGATAGAGGGCGAACTCCTCTTCCCATTCCGTGGCCGAAAGAGGCGGAATGACACCGTGTATCGGCTTCCATTCGGTGATCGACAGGCCGGAATCGGTCAGACGCGTCGCCCCGCCCAGCAGCACGAGACAGAAGAGTGTGAGAAGTACGACGCCCAGCCAGATGCGGATTGCCCGGCGATTGCCCTCAAGGCGGTCGACCTGCAGGCGTACGGCTGTTTCGTCGGCGGACATTGCACTTGTCATTCGTCAATCCTCGTTTCGGCTGTTGATTTGCATGACATGGCCGTGCAAAACAAGCCCGGAAAGAAGCGGCAAGCGGTCGCGCCCAATCTCGGGCGCAGCCGCCGTATCGCGAACAGGAAGATAGACGATGCCTCTCAGGTTGCGCAAATTCATCGGCACCATCCTCATCATCTTTCTTGTTCTGCTATACGCGATTCTCGCCGTGTCGATTGCCTCCGCCTATCTCGGCACGTCGCCCTGGTGGGTACACTTCCTCTACTTCCTCCTATCGGGCCTTCTTTGGGTCCTGCCGGCCATGGCGATCATCAAGTGGATGGCAGGTCCGGTCCAGAAGTAGCAGCACTTCCGGTACCATCGGCTGCACGCATTAACCCGCCGATAACCGCATCCTGAGAGAATTCCTCAAGGTAGTGCCTGAGCGAACCGTTTTTTCCCTCTGTCTTCACTAGAGTGAGCTCACCATTTTGTTCACCGGAGAAGCACTCGTGCAGGTATCGCAGCTGGACTTTGACAGCGTCAGGAGAATGTCGGAAGCCAATGTCGGGCGGAAATACCTGTGAGCCCGAGGGAGGGCTGCATGGCCAAGGCCGAGGATCTGGTTATCCACTTGTTCGAGCGCATGGAGCCGCTAGAAGCCGACTGGCGTAAGCTGGAGACCGACAATACAAACTCTCTGCACCAAGCTTATGATTGGTGCGCGGCCTGGGCAAAGACCCACCACAACCCGCTGGCGATCGTCCTCGGCCGTCGCAATGGCGAGGTTGCCTTTATCCTGCCGCTTGAAATCCTCAGACACGGCATGGTGAAGAACGCGCAGTTCATCGCGGCGCGATTTAACAACATCAACAGCGGACTGTTCTCCGCAGCCTTTCGGGCGAATGCGGGCATGGCTGAGGCGGAACAGATCAACCGCGCGCTCATCACGCTGCTCCGCGGCAAGGCGGATCTCGTCAATCTGACCAACATTCCGTTCGAATGGCGCGGCGAACGTCATCCCCTTTCCCCCCTGCCCGCGATTGAGAACCAGAACCATGCCTTCCAGTTGCCGCTGCTGGCCGATTTCGAGCAGACCATAGGTCAGTTGAACGCCAAGCGGCGGCGCAAGAAGTTTCGTAATCAGTGTCGCAAGCTCGATGCGGCTGGCGGTTTCGACCACATCATCGCCAACGCCACGACAGAAAAAAACGCGCTGCTCAATACCTTCTTCGAGCAGAAGGCAATCCGCTTCAAAGCTCTTGGCCTCCCGAACGTTTTCCACGCGCCCGAGACACAGGCGTTCTTTCGCCTTCTGCTCGACGTCCATGGCAGCGGCCACAACACGCCGCTTGAGTTGCACGCCATCCGGCTGAAAGGTGAATTCGACGGCAGGATCGCGGCAATTGCCGGATTGTCGCGTAAGGGCGACCATGTCATCTGCCAGTTCTGCTCGATCGACGAAAGCGTTATGGCCGATGCAAGTCCGGGCGAACTGCTGTTCTGGTTGATGATAGAGCGTGCCTGCAAGGAAGGGGCGGCTCTCTTCGACTTCGGCGTCGGGGACCAGAGCTACAAGCGTAGCTGGTGCACGCTGGAGACAATACAGCACGACATCCTGCTGCCGATCAGCATCATCGGCCGGCTGGCCCGACTGGCTCAGCGCGGTGTGACCCGGGCCAAAGTCGCGATCAAGAGTAATCCGAAGCTCTATGCCGCCGTCCAGCGACTGAGGGCGCGCGTCGACGAATTACCGCGCGCTTCCGGCGCGGACGATTGATCAGGCTGCGCTTCGATTGAGCGCCTTGTGGATGTTCGGTGCTCCGCCGCACATCAGAACCAGATCGACATAGCCGACCTTTTCGAAAGCGGCCATGATCTCCACCAGATCCTGCTCATCCGGCCTCGGCACGGAGAGAATGACCTCATGTGCACCGCTGTGGCTCAGTCGCGAGACGCTCTCGGCATTCGCGGGTCCACACTCCACCAGCACCAAGTCGTAGGCGTCCGCCAGCGCTTCGGCAGTCGCTGAGAAGCGATAAGCGCCACGCATTGCCTGACGAACGTCGGAATTGCCCTGCGGAATCACGTCTGCGCCCGACAACCGATCGGGATGGATGACCTCCGAGACTCCGGCCTCACCGCACAGGAGATCGGTGATGCCGGGAAGATCCTTGCCCGCCGCCATCAGCCTGGTCGGGCAAGCAGAACCTGTCATGTCGATCAGCACGACCTTGCGTCCACGCGCGTCAAGCTCACGGGCGAGCATCACGGACGCTGTGGATCCATCGTCGCCCGAGGGCGATACGGCAAAGGCGATACGCGCACCCGAATCGATCAGGTAGGCGGCAACCGACTCGATCGAGAACTCATCGTCGTCCTCGTCCACTTCGGGTTCTGCCTCCGGCACCAGTATCAGGCCCTCTTCCATGGACGCGGCCAGTTCTTCATCCGGTTCGACGGCAAGCAGACTCGCCGGAACTACATTACCGGCCGCGACCGCCCCGCGCCCTGGGGATGAAACCGGAACGAAACCGTCGCTCTTCGCCTGTGGCTCGCGACGGTTGCCCGGTTCGGGTCTTGCGGGCCCCAAACCCGGATCGACCGGGCGCAGGGCCCGACCACTGAAAAGCTCGGACAGCATGACGATAACCGCGCTCAGGATCAGTGTCGCCAGTGCCGCGACGACCGTGATCGGCACGACCTTTGGGAAGCTCGCCTCGCGCGGTTCGACAGCCTTGGATATGACGCGTGCGTCCGCCGGGCTAGCCCCCTTGTCAAGCCGGGTTGTCGCTTCACGGTATCGCGCAAGATAGGTTTCGAGCAGTTGCCGCTGAGCCGTCGCTTCGCGCTCCAGCGCCTTCAAGCCAACCTCGTCGTTACCGGCTCGCGCCGTGTCGGCCTTCACCGTGTTCAACTGCTGGATCAACTGCGTCTCGCGGGCCCGCGCGACATTGGCTTCATTTTCGAGGCCACTCGCGATCTTCGCGGATTCGGCGGTAATTTGATCGTGAATGCCGGCCAACTGCGCGCGCAAAGCCTTCATCTGCGGATGACCATCGAGCAGGGTCGTCGACAGGTCTGCTATCCTGCTGCGGATCTCCGACTCACTCGCCTTCAGCCGCTGGATGGATTCGTTACCGGTGATGGCCACCAGCGTATCTGTCGATTTCCCGGCCTTCAGCGCGTTGCGGACATTCTCGGCCTTTGCTTCGGCATCTGCACGTTCACCGCGGACACGCGCCAGTTCGGCAGAAATATCACTCAACTGCTGGGAGGAAAAATTGGTTGTCTCGTTGATCGGCATGAGGTCGGCAGAGGCGCGGTATTCCGCCACCTTTCCTTCAGCCTCCTTCACCTTCTCGCGCAGATTAGCGATCTCCGGTTCCAGCCAGCGCGCTGCCTGCGAATTGCTGTCGAGTTTCGCGCCGCTCTGCAGGGAGCGATAAACGGTGGCGATTGCATTGGGAATCTCGGCGGCAAGCTTCGGATCCTTGGAGGTAAACTGGATACCGATGACTCGCGACTTCTCCACCTGGTAGACCTGCAGATTCTCCTGGAACGTCTTGAGCACCCTCTCCTCGGGCGCCATGTCAAGCGGGTTTTCCTTCAACCCCAGCATGACAAGAAGATCAGACAGGGCCGAGGGACTGGTATCGGGATCGAACTCCCTGAGCTTATAGAGCTTGAGATCGCGCGCCACCTGCTTGATGAGATCGACCGATTGTAGAATCTGGACCTGACTGGCGATGTTGAGTTCGTCGGAAAGCTGCTCCGTGGGCGCCTGCACGTTCGTCTGCGTCGTGTAAATCGGCTCACGTGGTTCGATCAAAATGCGCGTTTCGGCGCTATACTGTGGCGAAATCATGCTGGCGCCCACGAAAGCCAGGGCGCCGACAAGCGCCGTCGCGGCAAGGATACGCGCCTTGCGATTCCATACAGCGCGAAACAGCTGCGAGAGATCGATATCCACATCCTGCTGATCGTTGCTCACGCTCGACATACTTAACTCCCGGTACAGTTCTCACGAGACCGTAAAGGATCATGGTAACCCAAGCGTTAATTGCAATAAATGACCCAATTGCTTGCCCACCTCATCGGAGCCACCGAAAGATCAAGGGTCGGCATGGCCCTTTACCGCCCGTTAACCTTACTTGAACGATAACAAGGGCTATCGAAGCTTGCATCGGGAGCGCGTTGGCGCATGTTATCGGCTGGTATCAGGGGAATAATGTTGCTTTTTGTCGTGGCTATTGCCGCGGCCCTGAGCGGCTGTGCGACCTACCGGCCGGCGCCGGAAGTCTTTCATGAAGCGACGATTCAGCCGTACCGCCTCGATAGCGGCGACCGGCTGCGCATCACTGTGTTCGAGCAGCAGAACCTGAGCAACACCTATACCGTCGACCAGGCCGGCTATATCGCCTTCCCGCTGGTCGGCCAGGTGGCCGCGCGCGGAACCACGGTCCCGCAGCTTGAGGGGGCCATTGCCCGCAAATTGAAGCAAGGTTATCTGCGCGATCCGGATGTCACCGTCGAGATCGACCGCTATCGTTCTATCTTCGTCATGGGTGAAGTCGGGCAACCAGGTCAATATTCCTACGTTCCGGGCATGACCGTGATGAACGCCATTGCGGCCTCCGGCGGCTTCTCGACCCGTGCCAACCAGCGCGACGTCGATGTCACCCGCAATGTCAACGGGAACATCATGACAGGCCGCGTGCCGATCACCGATCCGATCCTCGGCGGAGACACAATTTACGTCCGCGAACGGCTGTTCTGATCCATGCAGGATGAGTCGCCACTTCGCATCCTCCATTGCTTCCGCTCGCCGGTAGGCGGCATTTTCCGCCACGTGCGGGACCTCGCCGAGCAGCACAGCCGAGCCGGCCACCAAGTCGGATTCCTATGCGACAGCATGACCGGCAGCGCCCATGAAGACCGACTGTTCGAACAGATCACCCCCTATCTGTCGCTTGGCCTTCACCGTACGCCGATCGCTCGGTCAGTTGGCTTTGGGGACGCCTTGGCACTCTACAAAAGTTTCGAGAAAATCAAAAGTTTGCGGCCGGATGTCCTGCACGGTCACGGCGCCAAGGGCGGCGTCGTGGCGCGTATCATCGGCTCAGCCTTGCGGGCGAAAAGGTATCGCGTTGCCCGCATCTATTCCCCTCACGGAGGCAGTCTGCATTTTAGCCGGTCCTCCCTGTCCGGTTGCGGCGTCTTTGCCGCCGAGCGCTTGCTCGAGCATTTGACGGACGCGATCGTCTTCGTCTGCGACTTTGAGCGCCAGACCTATGAGGCAAAGATCGGCGTACCGCGCTGCGCCCAGAGGATGATCTATAACGGCATCAATGACCGAGACTTTGTTGCGATTCCAACCCGTTCGGACAGCGTCCATTTCATCTATGTCGGCATGCTGCGCGACCTGAAAGGACCGGACGTTTTCATCGAGGCCTTTGCCCGCACCGAGCGCAAGGTGGGACACCCCTTGAGCGCATTGATCATCGGCGACGGGCCGGACCATGACCGGTACAGGGACATGATCGAACAACGCGGCTTCGGACGCCGCATCGCGCTCCTCCCTGCGATGCCGGTGAAGGAAGCCTTTGCCATGTCTAGTATTGTCGTCGTTCCGTCCCGCGCCGAGGCTATGCCCTACATCGTGCTGGAGGCGCTTGCGGCCGGAAAATCGGTGATCGCCACACGGGTCGGAGGAATTCCCGAGGTTCTCGGTGCCAACAGCGATGCGCTGGTCGAGCCCGGCGATGCCGAGGACCTGGCAAACGTCATGGCGCGGGCCGTTACCGCGCCTGACTGGCATGGCGCGACCATGCCAGATCGCCAGGCCTTCAAGACCAAGTTTTCCGCCTCAGCCATGGCGGATCAGACGTTGACCGTCTATCGGGAGCACCTGACGCCGCATTGAGCGACAGAAGCGGCGTTCGCCCCACAGCTTATTCAGCCGCCTTCGCCTCGACCCGTTCAACCCGCCTCAACGGCGCATAGTCGTCCGGCGTCAGCGTTTCCCGCTCAAGCAAAAGTTTCGCTCCGGTCTCCAGCTCCTCCATGCGCTGTTCCAACGCTTGCTTGGCCGCGACATAGGCCTCGGCGATCATCTTGCGGACAGCCAGGTCAACCTCTCGTGCCGTCGCCTCGGAATAGTCCTTCGGCCGTGTGCGGAACTGGCCCTCGTCCAGCCATTGCTGGCGTTGTGGCTCAAGCACAGCCTGACCGACTGAAGGGTCCATGCCGAAACGGGTGACGATCTCGCGGGCGATGTCCGTCACCTTCGCCAGGTCATCGGCAGCGCCTGTGGAGATCTCGCCGAACACCAGATCCTCGGCGGCGCGCCCGGCAAGCAACACGACCATACGGTCTTTCAACTCGCCCGATGTGATCAGGAAGCGATCCTCTGTCGGCCGCTGCAAGGTGTAGCCGAGCGCGCCGATCGAACGGGGGATGATCGACACCTTCTGCACCGGATCCGCCGACGGCAGCCCGGCGGCCACAAGCGCATGACCCATTTCGTGATAAGCGACGCGGTGGCGCTCTTCGACATTGAGGATACGGCTGCGGCGTTCCGCACCCGCAATGATGCGCTCGACGGCCGCGACGAAATCCTGCATCGCCACCTCTGTCGCTTTACGACGGGTGGCAAGGATCGCTGCCTCGTTGATCAGGTTGGCGAGGTCGGCGCCGGTGAAGCCGGGGGTAAGCCCCGCGATCTCGTCTAAACTCACGCCCGGCGCGATGGTCACGTTCTTCACGTGGACCTTGAGGATGGCCGCCCTGCCCTTACGGTCCGGTCGGTCGATGATCACTTGACGGTCGAAGCGACCGGCGCGCGTCAAAGCGGCATCAAGGACCTCGGGACGGTTGGTGGCGGCCAGCAATACGATACCGACACGCGGATCGAAGCCGTCGAGTTCAGCCAGCAGCTGGTTGAGCGTCTGTTCTTTCTCGTCGTTGCCGCCGAAGCCACCGAATGAATTTCGCGCGCGGCCAAGCGCATCGAGTTCATCGATGAAGATAATGCAAGGGGCCGCCTGACGCGCCTGTTGAAACAGATCGCGGACGCGGGCGGCGCCGACGCCGACAAACATCTCGACGAATTCCGATCCTGAGATCGAAAAGAAGGGAACGCCTGCCTCACCGGCGACGGCCCGCGCCATCAACGTCTTCCCCGTGCCGGGGGGGCCTACCAACAGGATACCCTTCGGAATACGGGCGCCGAGCCGGCCGTAGAGGTCCTTGTCTTTGAGAAAGGAGACGATTTCCTGCAACTCGGCTTCCGCCTCGTCGATGCCTGCGACGTCGTCGAAGGTCACGCCGGTCTGGCGCTCCACGTAAATCTTGGCGCGCGACTTGCCGATATTGATCAGTCCGCCCATGCCTTGGCGGTCGGCAAAACCGCGAAAAAAGAATGACCAAAGGGCGAAGAACACGATGATGGGCAACACCCAGGAAAGCACCGAGGTCAGCCAGTTGCTGTCGCTTGCGCCGGTGATCTTGACGCCCGCCTTCTCGAACAGGGCGGCGAACGCGGGATCGACCCGGTTGGCGATGAAATACTTGCGTCCATCGACCGGATCCTTGAATTCCCCCTGGACCTTGCTCTCCGTCAGGGTCACCGAAGCGATACGCCCTTCGTCGACCATCCGCATCATGTCGCTGTAGCTGAGCTGAGCATAATCGCGATAGCCGATCCACGCCTGGAAGGCTATCAACATGGCAAAAGCGAAAAAGAAATAGCTGAAGTTAAAGACGTGTTTTTTTTCCATAGGCATGTATCCTGTTGCGCACCAACCAGCTGACAAAGCCGCTCCTCAACCCGATCCGTCTCACGCTTTCGTGATCCCTGTCAAACTAAGACGAATTCCGGCGCCTGCGTATTTGTGCCAAATTGGATCAATCTTGGCCCCCAGTCGGGCTTCCGACATCTCATTCTCAAACGTTTCTTAGCAAGTCGCGGTTATCCTCCCGCGTCAATGAGCGGAATATGGTAATGAAGCAGACGCAAAAGCCCGAACAATTCGATATCGATGCCTTGCGCCGCAAAGTCTCGGAGAGCCTAGACCCTATCACGGCGGCCGCGCCTGGCACCAGGGAAGAAGCTGAGATCAATCCGCTGGCGAAGCAGATCGCCAAGCAGTTTCGCGACGAAAACTACTCGCCGACGATCATCACCGGTCAACTGCGCCTGCTGGAATTCGCCGGTCTGTTCGTTCTTGGGCTTGCCATACACTACTTCCTGTTCGACAATTCAGTGACGCGCACCCTTATCGACCTCATGATCGCCCTGACGGGGTCCATCCTCGCTGTGCTGTTCAACCAAATAGCCGACAGCTATCAGATTTCGGCCCTGCGCGCCCCACTTCGTGCGCTGCCACGCACTATCGGCAGTTGGACTGTGGCGGCAGCCCTGGTCACTCTCGCTCTCTTCATCTTTCGTCCGGGCGGCCTCGATTTTCGCGACTGGCTGGTGACTTGGTATGGTTGCGGCCTTGCCTTTCTCTTCATCGAACGCAACCTCGTCGGCTTCGGTATTCGCCGCTGGGCACGCAACGGTATTATGGAGCGCCGCGCCGTGGTGGTCGGCGGTGGCAAACCGGCAAAGGACCTGATTCGCGCACTGGAACAGCAACCGGAGAACGACATCCGCATCTGTGGCATTTTCGATGATCGGGGTTCGACCCGCTCGCCGGACGTCGTGGCCGGCTATCCCAAGCTAGGGACGTTCGCCGAACTGGTCGAGTTCGCCCGCCTTGCGCATATCGACATGCTGATCATTTCGCTACCGCTCTCGGCCGAGGCCCGAATCCTACAGCTATTGAGGATGCTTTGGGTGCTGCCGGTCGACATCCGGCTTGCGGCACATTCAAACAGCTTGCGTTTTCGCCCACGCTCTTATTCGCATATCGGCGCTGTACCGATGCTGGACATTCTCGACCGTCCGATCCGGGACTGGGATTCGGTTGCCAAGCGCGGCTTCGACATCTTTTTTAGTCTCGTCGCGCTACTGCTACTCTGGCCAGTCTTCATCGGTGCGGCGATCGCCGTCAAGGCGACCTCCAAAGGCCCGATTTTCTTCGTCCAGAAGCGGCACGGCTTCAATAACGAGGTCATCAACGTATTGAAGTTCCGCTCGATGTACACCGAGATGAGCGATCCCACTGCGCGGCTTGCCGTCACCAAGGGGGACCCGCGCGTCACCCCGGTCGGGCGCTTCCTCCGCAAGTCTTCGATCGACGAACTGCCGCAGATATTCAACGTCTTGCGTGGCGATCTCTCCCTGGTCGGCCCGCGCCCGCATGCGGTTCAGGCCCAGACTCATGATCGGCTCTACGGGGAAGTCGTCGAAGGCTATTTTGCCCGCCACCGGGTCAAACCCGGCGTGACCGGCTGGGCCCAGATCAACGGCTGGCGCGGCGAGATCGATAGTGATGACAAGATCAAGTTCCGCACGGCATACGACCTCTACTATATCGAAAACTGGTCACTGCTGTTCGATCTGAAGATCCTGTTCCTCACGCCGTTCCGCCTGCTTAATACGGAGAACGCCTATTGAGCACGATCGGCGCCCACTCGACAGTGCCATTCAAGCCGCAACTCGCGGTTCTGACGCTGCTCGGCTCGGCCTTGGTCGCCTGCGGCGTCTTCCTCTCCGGCTTCGTCATCTCAGAACCCGCCCCCTATGAACTGCTTATGGTCGTTCAGGTCGCGGTTTGGTTTCTGCTCGGGCTGAAGATCTCTCGCGCAGTCGCGCCACTTCTCGCTCTCCTGCTCACGTTCAACGTCGGCGGCATCTTATCCCTCACGATGATGCAGGATCTCGACACCGGGCCGATGTATCTGGCGGTATCGCTCTTTCTCGCGCTCACCGCGGTATTCTACGCCGCAATCATCGAGGATCGCCATGAGCGGTTACGGCTGATATTCCAGGCATGGGTAGCCGCCGCGATCATCACCGCCCTTCTCGGCATCCTCGGCTATTTCCACGCCTTCCCCGGCGCGGAGGCTTTCACCCTTTATGATCGCGCCAAGGGTGCATTCCAGGACCCGAACGTCTTCGGTCCGTTCCTGATCTCCCCCGCCCTCTATCTGATGCATGGCCTTTTGACCGGAAAGCTGTTCGTAGCGCCGTTCAGGGTGGCAGGCCTCCTCGTCATCGCGCTCGGCGTCTTCCTTTCCTTTTCCCGCGCAGCCTGGGCCTTGTTTTTGTTTTCTTCCGTAGCCCTCGTATTCATAATGCTCCTGAAGGAGCGTACCGGCGCTTTTCGACTGAAAATTCTGCTCCTTTCGCTGACCGCCATCGTGGTCCTCGTCGTGGTTGTCGTAATCGCTCTGCAATTCGAACAGGTCCGCAGTCTGTTTCTCGATCGCACGACCCTGGCCAAGGACTATGACAGTGGCCATCTCGGCCGGTTCGCCCGCCACCGCCTCGGCTTTTTGATGATGATGGAGCGCCCGCTTGGTATCGGGCCAATGGTCTTCAGCAAAAGGCTCTTTCCCGAGGACGAACACAATATCTGGCTTAAATCGCTGACCACCTACGGCTGGCTCGGCTTCGTCTGCTACATAACAATGATGGCCTGGACACTTTCGATCGGCTTCCGATACCTGCTGCGAAACCGTCCATGGCAACCCTATCTGATGATCGCCTGGATCGTCATCATCGGCCACATGATCATCGGCAATGTCATCGACACTGATCACTGGCGCCACTTCTATATGCTGCTCGGCATCATCTGGGGCTGCGGCGCTCTCGAATGGCGCCACCAGCGGGCGCTTCGTCGCGCCGGCAGGCCGGGCTGACCCCCATGCAAGCAAACGAGTCACAATTGCGCATTCTCGAAGTGCTCGAACCAAGCGGCGGCGGCTCAGGCCGTCATTTCATCGACCTATGCCAGGGCCTCAAGGCCCGCGGCCATAGCGTGGTGGCAGTCTATTCGCCGGTGCGGGCCGAGGAGCGCTTCGTGCGCGAGCTTGCCGCACTAAACCTCGGCAATGTCATCGCCCTGCCGATGCTGCGGGCGGTGGGGCCGAAGGACCTTGGCGCGTGGATCACCCTCAGCCGGGTGATCCACGACCAAGGCCCGTTCGATATCATCCATGGCCACAGTTCCAAGGCCGGAGCGCTCACCCGTCTCCGGTTGCCCGGCCCGCATGTCCCGCGCATCTACACACCGCACGCCTTCCGCACGATGGACCCCAACCTCTCATCGAAGGGACGCATCCTCTTCGGCGCCATCGAAGGCTTTCTCGGCCGCTTCCTGACCGACCGGCTGATCTGCGTTTCGCAGAATGAGTATGACCACGCACTCAGCCTCGGCATTCCGGCCCGCAAACTCGAGGTTGTCGTCAACGGGGTTCCGGCTATGCCGACAGGACAGCGCTCGGCGATACGTGACCGCTTCGGCTTGCCGCAAGACGCACTGGTCTTCGGCTTCATCGGCCGGCTCTCCGCCCAGAAGGCTCCGGAACGGCTGATCTCCGCCTTCGCCACCATCGCCCGCGAGATGCCGCAAGCCCACCTGCTGATCATCGGAAGCGGCGAGCTTGAGACCGACGTGCGACAGCAGATCGGTGCGGCCGGCATCGCGGACCGTGTCGTCATCGACGCTGATCTACCGGGAGCGGAAGCGCTACAAGCCTTTGACGCGCTGGTCATGACCAGCCGCTACGAGGCCATGTCCTACGTCATGCTGGAGGCTGCTACGGCCGGACTGCCGCTCATCCTTACCGATGTTGGCGGCACGTCCAACGTGCTGGATCACGAGGTCAACGGGATTGTCGTGCCGAATGCGGATGATACAGCGCCCCTCGCGGCGGCTATGCGGAGGCTCGGAGACGGTCCCACACGAGCGCGCTTCGCGGATGCGGCCAGGCAACGCAGTGGCCGCTACAGCGTGGATACCATGGTCGAGCAGACCCTCGACATCTACCGACGGTCAATAGTCGGCTGAACGAGCGATTGATTTTTCGTGCATATTCGCCATATTCCTTTTCATGATCACAGCAGCACAAGTTCGCGCCGCCCGCGCGCTTCTCGGTCTAACCGTCGACCAGGTCTCGGCGCAAAGCGGCGTGTCCGCCTTTATGATCTTGCAGGTAGAGGGTGAGACATCTGCCACGATCGAACCGGCAGTCATTCTTGCCCTGCGTGCCGGACTGGAGAAAGCAGGGATCAGCTTTGTTGGCGATGGCGACTGCCCGCCCGGCGGCATGGGTGTGAGGCTTGCCGCGCGCCATGACACTGACGACGGTTTGCGGCCGGAAAATCTCAACGCCACCAACGACGGCTGATTGTCTGCGGCAAGGGAACAAAGAAAGTTCTGCCGCGTTATGCGCCTGTGAAATACCGACAGGAGCAACGCATGAATCGGAACAACGGCCTCTACCTCGTCATCGGTGCACTTACCGTCGTGGTCATCGGGCTGGGGATATACGTCTACCGCGAGGAGACGAAACCGCAGGGCGTGGAACTCAGCATCGGTCGTGATGGCGTTTCCATAGAGCAGAAATAAGTTCACGATTCGGCGGCAAGGTAACTTAGCCAGCTTAAGCGGAATGCAACTTTTAAAGAAAGCCTGGGGTCATCCCGGGCTTTCTTTTGTCGTGGCGAGAAAACAGCGCCTCGATCAGCGCAGGGCCATGAAAGTCCGCACCATATGGGCCGGCGCGCTGAGACCGCCCTCCAACATGAAGGGCATGCTGCTGGTCATCGCCGCTGTGCGCCGTGCCGCGATCGGCAGACCATGGGCGAGGCCATCGATCAGGCAGAACTCAACCAACGCCCTGCCCTTTGCGTCATACCAGGTCATTACGGTGTGACCTTTGATCGTCTTCGACGTTCCGGCCGCTTCGTCGAGGCCATAGAGGTCCAGCCATTGCAACAGCGTCGCTCGCGCATTGACGACTGATACGACCTGATCGGCCGTACCATGCCAGATCGACACCAGAGGCCGCTTCTTGATTTCGGGCGTAACGGCACGCACGAGGTCCCCCCATTCGCGGGGCGTGCGATTGACCCCTGACTTCATCACCGACAAGGCCGACATGGCATCGCGCGCGGCGCCGAAAGGAACGCCGGCGACGATCTGGCCGGCGGCGAACAGTTCCGGATAGGTTGCCAACAGCGCCGACGCCATGCCCCCGCCTGCCGACAGGCCCTGGACATAGATCCGCTTGCGATCGACACGATGCCGAACACAGGCGTTTTCGATCATCTGGCGCACAGACATCAGTTCGCCGCGATCACGCGCCACGGCGCTCGGCCGGAACCAGTTGAAACAAAGATTGGGATTGTTCGACTTGCGCTGCTCGGGATAGAGCAGCACGAACCCGTGCTCGCGCGCCAGCGTGCTCCAACCGCTTCCCTTGTCGAAATCCCCCGCCGTCTGCAGACAGCCGTGCAGGACGACGACCAAGGGCGCTCCCACCCGCGCCTTCGGTGGCACATATTCCAGCATGCGCAGATGACCTGGATTGGTCCCAAAGCCCTCCACTTCCCGTAAGCGTGGGCGCAAGACACGCACATTCCTCGGCTTCGCCGGCTCAACAAGCGGAAGGGACGGCACGGTCTTCAAGAGCTTCTTCTGTAGCTTTTTCTGCTGGCCAAGGACGAAGGACCAAGGCATGGGGATCTTGAGGCGCATGAAAAAGGAATTCCTTTTCGATAACTCGAAGTGTCACTCCCCTTGGAGATCCGTCGTTCGCTCCGGCTCCCAACCGACGGACATCTTGCGTATATAGTGCTGCGACGCAGCAATTATAGGGCAGAAAGCGCCAAGACTGAACGAAGCGCCCGGCGGGCGATGTTCCTCTTATTCCGGTGAATTGACTATTTTGCTGGGATATCAAGATTTTAATGGTCGGGGCGGCCGGATTTGAACCGACGACCCCTTGACCCCCAGTCAAGTGCGCTACCGGGCTGCGCTACGCCCCGACCTGCTCGAAAGCCTGTTCCCAATAGTCGCTCCGATCGCAGTGCGCAAGTGGTAAAAAACGAAGGCAGAAAAAAACGCGCGCATTGAGAAATTTTGCAGTGAGCGACGAAACTCCCGCACCGTCAGCCATTCGTCAGCTACGAGCAATTATGATCGACGGATCATGGTGGCTCCCAGTGCTTGAGGGCCCGGCGGACGGCGCCGTGGCAGCCTCGCCCTCGGCGCTTGCTGCGACAAGGCTTGCGTCGGGATGAGGCCGTCGCGTCAAACGTCCCGTCCGATCGCATGAGGCTGAGGCCGGGAGAGGTAGACTGACAATGAATGCAATTGAAACTGCCGGCTCTGTCGCGGCCTATGCGGCGACCAGACCAGCCCAGCCACAAGCACCGACAAAGGCCGGTGCATCCAGCGAGATCTCATCCCCAAGCGTCTCCGTCTCAAGCGCGAGCCAGTCGTTTTCCGGCTACGGCGACCTGATCCTTTCCTCCGCCTCCAAGGGATCGGACATGGCAGCAACTCCGGATGGAGACGAAAGCCCGAGCGGCAGCGAAGTAAACGATGGCGATGCCGATGACGCCACGGCGAACACCCCGTCGTTGTCCTTCAGTGATGCCGGGACCTACAGCTTGAGCGTAGCGGCCTGACGAGACACGTCAAGGCGGGCGGCCCCAAGGGCCGTCCGCTTCATTTGAGTGAGCCAGGCTGTAGCTCTCCTCCCGAAGGCCTAAGATAACGATCAGCGTACCTGGTCGAGCAGGCGCTTGCACTCCAGGAGATCAAAGAGGGCTTCCTGTAACAGGGCACGATCTTCTTTGCCCACCGAACTTCCCTTACCGACCGAGATCTCCGGCATGTCGTCGTCGCCACCGCCGAAGCCGAAGAAGCGACCGCTCGTCTTTGCCTTGGCACGCCCGACAATCTGGTCGTCTTCCGGCGGCCCCAGCGTCGGCTCATCCGTCTTGGCAGCCCCAGCAGCAACCAGCGCTTCCATGGTCGCCACATCGCCGCTGGCAACCGCCATGACGAACTTGTTGCCATTCGTCTTGAGAAGCTTCTGCACGCCCTTGATCGTATAGCCCTGATCATAAAGCAGGTGCCGGATCCCTTTGAGCAACTCCACATCATCGGGGCGATAATAGCGGCGACCGCCGCCGCGTTTCATCGGCTTTATCTGCGGAAAGCGCGTTTCCCAGAAGCGCAAGACGTGCTGTGGCAGATCAAGGTCATCCGCGACCTCGCTGATCGTGCGAAAGGCATCCGGGCTTTTGTCCAACTGCATCTTGCCGCTCCTGCACGGGCATCGTGCGGCATGTGCCGCGACTCGCCGGTTATTTCAACGATTTACAGTCAGGAATTCAAGTGCAACGGCAGGGCGCGCCAAACGGTCCACGGCTTTCGCGGCTCAGGCGGCTGGGTTCTGTGGCTTCTGTTTCGCCTTGCGCTGCAAATGTGAGCGCAAAATCCGCTGTTTGAGCACATTGGACGCCTTGAACGTCATGACCCGACGCGGCGAGATCGGCACTTCTTCGCCGGTCTTGGGATTGCGCCCAATTCGTTCGTTCTTGCTACGGACCTGGAAGGTGGCGAACGACGAAAGCTTGACAATTTCGCCGCGCACGATGGCATTGCAGATCTCATCGATCACCGTTTCGACCAGTTCCGCCGACTCGGTGCGGGAGAGCCCCACCTTGCGAAAGACCGATTCCGCCAAATCCGCTCGCGTCACTGTCTTACCGGCCATGGTTTCCGTCCGCCTAAATCAATGATCTTGTTGAATTGGCCAGAGAGTATTGCCCTTGGGCTTGACGGTCAAGCGCTTGTTAAAAATCCTTTATTTCGCATCCCGCAACTACCAGCGCAGCAGCACCGCGCCCCAGGTGAAACCGCCGCCCATGGCCTCGAGCATGACGAGGTCGCCCTGCTTGATGCGCCCGTCGGCAGCCGCGACCGAAAGGGCGAGAGGAATCGAGGCCGCCGAGGTATTGCCGTGAAGGTCAACCGTGACCACGACCTTTTCCAGCGGAATGCCGAGTTTCTTGGCCGACGCGTCAATGATGCGACGGTTGGCCTGATGCGGCACCAGCCAGTCGATATCGGCTGCGGTGGTGCCGGTCGCGGTAAAGGCCGCCTCGATTACATCGGTGATCATCCCGACCGCATGCTTGAAGACTTCACGACCTTCCATGCGCAAGTGACCGACCGTCCCGGTGGTCGAGGGACCGCCGTCAACAAAGAGCTTGTCCTTGTGCGCACCGTCCGAGCGCAGTTGCGACGTCAGCACACCGCGATCGGTATCGCTACCCTCACACTCCATTGCCTCCAGCACCAGCGCACCAGCGCCATCGCCGAACAGAACGCATGTGGTGCGGTCCGTCCAGTCAAGGATGCGCGAGAAGGTTTCGGCGCCGATTACCAGAACCCGCTTGGCCATGCCGCAGCGGATGTGCAGGTCGGCGGTCGACATCGCGAAAACGAAGCCCGAACAGACCGCCTGCAGATCGAAGGCGAAGCCGTGGTGCATGCCGAGGCGGTTTTGAATATTGACGGCGGTCGCCGGAAATGTGTTGTCAGGCGTGGAAGTCGCGCAGATGATCAAGTCGATGTCGGCAACTGTCAGCCCGGCATTGTCGAGCGCGTTCTGGGCGGCTTCAGCACCGAGCGACGCCGTAGTCTCCCCCTCGCCTGCGACATAACGCTGGCGAATGCCGGTGCGCTGGACAATCCACTCATCGGAGGTATCAACCGTTTCCTCCAATTCGCGATTGGTCACCACCCGCTTCGGGAGCGCTGCCCCGAAACCGCGAACTACAGAACGGATCATTGTCTTCCTTGCCTCGTCGATCATGCAGCTTCCGGTCCCGCCGAGGACGGATGCCGGGCATGATATTTCTTCAGATCATTTTCGATTTTTTGCGTCAGGCCGTTGCGCACCATGTCGTAACCGACATCGATGGCTGCGGCGAAGCCCTCGGCATCGGTCCCGCCGTGGCTCTTGATCACGATACCGTTCAGGCCAAGGAAGACACCACCGTTGACTTTGCGCGGATCCATCTTCTCGCGCAGTTGGTCGAATGCGCCCTTGGCCAACAGATAGCCGATCTTGGCCAGCAGTGTGCGCGACATGGCCGCCCGCAGATATTCGGCAAGCTGCCGAGCCGTGCCTTCTGCCGTCTTCAGCGCGATATTGCCCGTGAAGCCCTCGGTCACGACTACATCCACCGTACCTTTGCCGAGGTCATCGCCTTCGACAAAACCGTAATAGTCGATCGTGTCGAGGCCAGCCTCGCGGAGCATCCGCCCGGCCTCCTTGACCTCTTCCTGCCCCTTGATCTCTTCCACACCAACGTTGAGCAGACCGACGAGTGGCTTTTCCACCTCGAACAGGGCACGCGCCATGGCGCCGCCCATCAAGGCGAAGTCAAGAAGCTGCTGGGCATCGGCGCCGATCGTCGCGCCCACGTCGAGAACGATGCTCTCACCCGAGAGCGTCGGCCAGATGGCGGCGATCGCCGGGCGCTCGATGGTCGCCATCGTGCGCAAACAGAATTTGGACATGGCCATCAGCGCGCCGGTATTGCCGGCAGACACCACAACATCGGCCTGCCCTGTCTTCACCGCCTCGATCGAGCGCCACATGCTGGAGACATACCGACCGCGACGCAGCGCCTGACTTGGCTTCTCGTCCATGCCGACGGCTATGTCGCAGTGATGGAAGACCGATTTTTCCTTCAGCTTCGGATATTGGGCGATAAGCGGAAGGCACCGCTCCTGCTGACCGAACAGCACGAACTGGATGTCTGGATGCCGCTCCAGCGCTTTGGCAGCACCGGGGATGACGACTTCAGGGCCGAAGTCGCCCCCCATGACGTCAAGAGAAATTCTGATCACCTAAGCCTGATCCTTCTGCCGGGCGAAATTTCGGCCAAAATACCGTTTTCACCGTGCCGTACAACCCAATTCGCCGATGCCCTGGCCGCGGTCAGTCCTTTTTCCAGTCCTTCAGCGCGGCAAAAGGGGACGGACGACGATCATCGTCTTCGCCGCTCTCGATATGGCCGGAAAACTCAACTCCGGGCTTCTTCGGATAGGGATCGATATTGAGCGCGGCGAACTCAGCCACGACCGCACCCGCGTCGATCGTATCTCCAACGAAGGTTTCCGGAAGATCCGGCCCTTCCGGATCAAGCACCATTTCACCCGCCTCATCGGTGACGATACGCGCGAGCTTGGAGCCTTCGGGTACGAAAATCTGATCGATCTCCTGCGAGATCTGTCCGACCACAGGCTCGAGCGTTACCACGCATGCCTGCACGATTTCACCGTCGACCCGTCCTTTGATGCGGATGCCGTCCCTCTTCCACCGGTTGATCTGCAGATCGGCGGAAAGCCGGTTGACTGCCTCCACCTGCCACAGCTCGGCGAGCGCAGCGCATTCGCGCTCATCCGCTTCGACATGGACCTGGACCGGATTGGCCGACACGTGGCCGACCTTTACCAGATAGGAAAAAGCCGGACCACCGACATTATTTTTACGCGAACTCATTCTAGAGCGAACCTCCGGGAGGGGCGATACGGACATTGCCGGTTACGACGACCTCCTCGTCAACGGCGCTGAGCTTGCGCTCGGCGTCCACCATCCATCCGGCGAGACCTTCCATCTCTGGCGCTTCCTCACCCGTTTCCGGATATATATTGCGCCGCAGGGCGGACGCCAACAGCACGCGATCATCTTTATCAAGCGCCACCGAATAGGATTCCAGCCGACCATAAAACATCCCGGCCAGTTTTTTCATGCGCTTCGGCACGCCCTGATCACCGATCCCCAGCTCACGGATGGAGTGGTCGACGTCCTCGAAGAAGGCATCGACGATCTCCTGCGCGATCTCCTGACCGCTTCGCGCCGATTGCCGGGTCCGTCGGAAGTAGAGGATCAGCACGAGCGACAGCATTTCGAAACGGCCCATGACCGTGTCAGGAACGGCGAGTTCGGCGTAGAACACGGGCGTACGGGCCGCAGCAGTCAAGGCCGCATACTGGCGCTCGACGATAATCCGATTATGTTTTTTTTGCCGGAAGAATCCGAATAGCATTCATTTTACCAAAAAGAACCCAAGGAACAGGCTCGCCCGCTCCGGGTCGTGTTGCATGATTGCGAAAGCTGGTTTACCGAAGCAGACGTGAATTGCAATGCCGTTTTGCCGCCCGGTCCGAACCTCCGGGCCGTCGCCGGTGAGTTTCCGACCCGCCCGAGAGAAGGGTGATGCGGTCGAAGCTCCGTCCCCGGAAACGCCACAATGGTATGCGCATCAGGTTGGTGGCCGCGCCCTCCGGGCGGTCGATTAGAGTCATTGGAGACGTGTCGTTGGAAATGCGGTATCTCGGATCGAACAGAAAAGTTCTCGGCTGCACGGCCCTCGCCCTCGCCCTTTCGGTCGCCAGTCTTTCCGGCTGCACCACGTCCGAAGTGTTCCATAACGGCTATGTGGTCGATAAGGACGCGCTTGAGCTCGTGCCAGTCGGCTCCAGCCGTGAACAGGTATTGCTGTCGCTCGGCACGCCCTCTACCACGGCCACGTTCGACGGCGAGGTCTTCTACTATATTTCCCAGACACGGACGCGTTCGGTCGCCTTCATGAAACAGAAGCTGGTCGAACAGCAGGTCCTGGCGATCTATTTCGACAAGCAGGGCGTGGTTGCGCAGCGCGCCAACTACACGATGAAGGACGGCAAGGTCTTCGACATGATCTCGCGCACGACCCCGACGGGCGGCAAGGATCTGACCTTCCTGCAGCAGATCCTGTCCGGTGGCGGCGGCGCGGCCAACAGCATCAAGAACATGCTCGGCGGCTGACCGCCGCTCCGGAAGCCCCAGTCGGGCTTCCTATCCTTCAAAAGCAAAACCGCGGAAGTCGCCTTCCGCGGTTTTCTTTTTTGCGTTCTCCGCGGCTCCAACCGCTACCCGGCGAGAACGGCAAGCAGCAGCAAGGCAACAATGTTGGTGATCTTGATCGCCGGATTGACCGCCGGTCCCGCCGTATCCTTGTAAGGGTCGCCAACCGTATCGCCAGTGACTGAGGCCTTGTGCGCTTCAGAGCCCTTGAGATGCTTGACGCCATCCTTGTCGATGAAGCCATCCTCGAAGCTCTTCTTGGCATTGTCCCAGGCACCGCCGCCGGAGGTCATCGAGATCGCCACGAACAGGCCATTGACGATAACGCCGAGCAGAGAGGCGCCAAGCGCGGCAAAGGCCGAGGCCTTGGAGCCAGAGATCAGCAGCACACCGAAATAGACGACCAGCGGGGCGAGCACCGGCAGCAGCGAGGGAATGATCATCTCCCGGATCGCAGCCTTGGTCAGCATGTCGACCGCGCGGCCGTAATCCGGCTTGACCGTGCCGAGCATGATGCCCGGGTTTTCCCGGAATTGGCGGCGAACCTCTTCAACGATCGAGCCAGCCGCACGTCCCACCGCAGTCATGGCGATGCCGCCGAACAGATAGGGGATAAGCCCCCCGAAGATCAGGCCGGCGACAACATAGGGGTTGGAGAGGCTGAACGAAATATCGCCCATGTTCGCGAAGTATGGATACGTCTCGCCATTGGCGGCAAAATAGGCGAGATCGTTCGAATAAGCCGCGAACAGCACTAGGGCGCCGAGACCAGCGGAGCCAATCGCATACCCCTTGGTCACGGCCTTGGTCGTGTTGCCGACCGCATCGAGCGCATCGGTCGACTTGCGAACCTCCGGTGGCAGACCGGCCATTTCCGCAATACCGCCGGCATTGTCGGTGACAGGTCCGAAGGCGTCGAGTGCGACGATCATGCCGGCCAAGCCAAGCATGGTTGTCACGGCGATCGCCGTGCCGAACAAACCGGCCAGCTGATAAGTGGAGATGATGCCGCCGACGATGACGATCGCCGGGAGCGCCGTGGATTCCAGCGAGACGGCAAGCCCCTGGATGACATTGGTGCCATGGCCGGTGACCGAAGCCTGGGCGATCGAGATGACCGGCCGCTTATTGCTGCCGGTGTAGTATTCGGTGATGACAACGATCAGTGCGGTGACCACAAGGCCGAGAATGCCACAGATGAACAGGTTCCAGCCGGTGATGTCCATGCCTGCGACATTGCCGATCGAACCCCAACCGATGGTCAGCGAGGTCGCGGCTCCGAGGCCGAGGATCGAAAGCCCTCCGGTGACGATCAGGCCCTTGTAGAGGGCGCCCATGATCGAGCCGTTCGTGCCGAGCTTGACGAAGAAGGTGCCGATGATCGAGGTGATGATGCACGCCGCGCAAATGGCGAGCGGATAGATCATCGCGACGTCCAGAACAGCGGAACCGGCAAAGAAGATTGCGGCGAGCACCATGGTAGCGACGACCGAGACCGCATAGGTCTCGAACAGATCGGCGGCCATGCCGGCGCAGTCGCCGACATTGTCGCCGACATTGTCGGCAATGGTCGCCGGGTTGCGCGGATCATCCTCCGGAATGCCGGCCTCGACCTTGCCGACGAGGTCACCGCCGACGTCCGCCCCCTTGGTGAAGATGCCGCCGCCGAGACGGGCGAAGATCGAGATCAGCGAAGCGCCGAAGCCGAGCGAGACAAGCGCATCAATCACTTCGCGCGAACCGCCCTCATGACCCAGCACAACTGTCAGGACATAGAAATAGACTGACACCCCCAGAAGGGCGAGACCGGCCACCAGCATGCCGGTAATCGCGCCGGACTTGAAGGCGATGTCCAGGCCGGCGGCAAGGCTCTGGGACGAAGCCTGGGCCGTGCGGACATTGGCGCGAACCGAGACGTGCATGCCGATGAAGCCGGCGGCGCCGGACAGGACCGCGCCGATCAGGAAGCCGATAGCAGCGGTGACGGACAACAATAGCCAGGCAGCGATGAACACAACGACGCCGACAAGGGCAATGGTGAGGTATTGGCGCGCGAGATAGGCTTGGGCACCTTCACGAATATAACCGGCAATTTCTTGCATGCGGGCATTGCCCTGATCGGCGGCCAGAACCGAGCGCGTCGCCCAGACCGCATAAGCCACCGAAAGCAAACCGCAGAATATGACGCCTAAAAGCACTGTCATTCGCAATACCTCCCGTATTGCCCGCGCCTCACTTCCCGCGGGCGGTGACGTCCGGTCTGGCCCCTCCTCCAGAGGTCTCCGGACTTGCGGTGAGATTGCGTTGCGGTTTCCTTAACGTCAACCCCCGGTGGGGTCACAGCCCGCGGCGATCAGACGCGACCATTGCGGGCGGCGGCGCGCATTTGCAGGACTACCAGGATCAGACAGACGATGGCCACGGGCCATATGACGAGGTTCATCACCGACCAGCCGAAAGCGGAGAAGACCTTGCCGGACGAGAAGGACGACAGCGCCACGGTGCCGAACAGCACAATGTCGTGGAAGCCCTGGACCTTGTCTGCCTCTTGCGGGCGGTAGCTTGAGGCGACGATCGCCGTCGCCCCGATAAAGCCGAAGTTCCAGCCGATGCCAAGCAGGACGAGGGCAAGCCAGAAGTTCCACAAATCAACGCCCATATGGGCGACGATCGCGCAGCCCATCAGGATGATCAAGCCTGTTGCGACAACCTTCTCCGTACCGAAGCGGGAGATCAGCATGCCGGTGAAGAAGCTTGGCGCGAACATGGCGATGACGTGCCACTGGATGCCGAGCGTGGCAAGATCAGAGGAGAAACCGCAGCCGACGACCATGGCAAGCGGCGCGCCCGTCATCATGAAGGTCATCAGGGCGTAGGAGCTAATGCCGCATATCATGCCGGTGATGAAGCGCTGCGTCACCACGATTTCGCGCAGCGGCCGTGCCGGTTCGCCGCCAGCTGCCTTGGACGAGGTATCGGGCAGCCTGAGGAAGGCGAGCACGACGATGGCAAGAAGCATAAGCGGAACCAGGCCCATGAAGGCGCCGGCGAAGGTTACCGGCGCCATCCAATCCTTGAGCCAGATCGCCAGCTGCGGACCGACGATGGCCGAAACGATGCCGCCGGCGAGGATCCAGGAAATCGCCTTGCCCTTGAAGAAGGTCGGCGAGGCATCGGCGGCGGCGAAACGAATCTTCTGGGTAAAGCCGCCTGAGAGACCGATCAACAGAAGACCAAAAGCAAACAGCCAGAACTCGGAGCGGAACAGCGCCAGCGCCGCAACACTTCCGCCGATCGCGCCCATCAGCGCACCGACCATGAAGCTCTCGCGACGGCCAAGGAAACGCGATGCCGCCGCGACCACGATGGCACCCAGTGCCACACCGACATTGAAACCGGTAAGCGGTGCGGTCGCCAGCGACTTGTCGGCGCCGAGCAGTTGAAATCCGGCCAGGCCGCCGACCGAAAAACTCAAGGGAGCCGCCGACCCGAGGATCGACTGCGCGACAGTGAGGATCGACACGTTGCGCTTGGCAGCGCGCAGCTGGCCGTCCAACCCTTGCGACTCGTGAGCGGCCATGTCCTGTTCCTTGAGATTACTTCTTGGCGGGGCTGCGGACCTGCTTGGCGATCCGGTCGAGCACGGCGTTGACGAGCTTCGGCTCCTCGTCCTCGAAGAAGGCGCGGGCGATCTCGACATATTCCGTGACGATGACCGGAACGGGCACATCCTTGCGCTCGAGCAGTTCAAACGTGCCGGCGCGCAGAATGGCCCGCACCGTGCTGTCGATGCGCGACAGCGCCCAATCGTCCTGCAGTACGCCGGCGATCATCGGGTCGATCGCCTTCTGATCGCGAACGACGCCGGCAACAATCGAGCGAAACCACGAGGCGTCCGCCTTCAAATAGGTCTCGCCGTCGACTTCCTGCCCGAGGCGATGGGTCTCGTATTCGCTGACCACTTCCAGCACACCAGTGCCGCCAATATCCATCTGATAAAGCGCCTGCACCGCAGCGAGACGCGCCGCGCCGCGCTGATTGGCGGTCTTGATCGGCTGTTTGTCTTCCGTCGACATGTTCGTTCAGTTACCCAGTTTCTTCTTGAGCGCGATCATCGCCAATGCGGCGCGAGCCGCAAAACCGCCCTTGTCCTTGTCCGAACGCTGCGCGCGCGCCCAGGCCTGCGCCTCGTTTTCGACAGTCAGAATGCCATTGCCGATCGCGAGCGATTCGGAAACGGCGAGATCCATCAGCGCGCGGCAGGATTCGTTCGAGACAATTTCGAAATGATAGGTTTCGCCACGGATCACCATGCCGAGTGCGACGAAACCGTCATACTCGACGCCTTCCTCGTCGGCAGCGTCGAGCGCCATCGAGATGGCCGGCGGAATTTCCAGCGCACCGGGAACGGTGACGATGTCGTAGGTGGCCCCCGCTTCATCGAGAGCCGTCTTGGCCCCGTCCAACAGGGCATCGGCCATGTCGTCATAGAAGCGTGCCTCAACGATCAGGAGATGCGGTGCAGATTTCTTCTTCGACATGATCGGAACCCCGGTTTTCAGGAGAATACGGCGCAAAGCCGGACAGACGGCGGTCAAACCACGGCGCACCGGGCTTGGCAAGTGTTTTTCCGCATATCCGCCTATTGGCACTTCCAGCCGGGCAAATTCGCGCACGCCGGCCGACCATAGCAACGGATACGGCTGAGACAGCAGCCGGACCTTTTCCGTCAGTCCTTACGTACCCGCTCGAAAATATCGAGGCGGTCGGATCCCAGGTGCTGAGAGCGCAAGGGGCGGAAAGTTTGCGGAATGGTTTCGCGAGTCACGGGCGAGGCTATGCCATCAGGGCCCACCGAGACGTCACCCTGATAGAGGTCGATCTCATCGACCAGATCGGCCGCGAGGAAATCTGCTGCGACGCGCGCACCTCCCTCGACGAGCAGGGAGGAAATCCCGCGACTGGCCAAGCCCAGCAATAGGCAATCAAGATCCGGGGCTTCGAGCACCTCAACACCCATAGCCTCGAGCGCGGCCTTGCGCGCGGCGCGATTGTCTGGCCCAGCCGCTTCGGAAACCCTGTCTTCCGGGACTGGCGCTAACGCACCGCATACGACAATCACCGGGACCTCCCGCGCCGTCCTGGCAAGCTTTGAACCGATCGGCAGCTCGAGGCGCCGGTCGAGGACGATGCGGATCGGCGACCGATCCTCCAGCCCCTCAAGACGCACCGTCAGTTCTGGATCATCGACCATTGCAGTGCCAACACCGACAAGGATCGCATCCGTCACTGACCTCAGAAGCTGCACCTGGTTGCGGGCCATTGGGCCGGTGATCGCAACCTGCCCCTCTCCCCTTCGACCGATCATGCCATCGGCAGAAACGGCAAGTTTCAGAATCACATACGGCCGGCCCTTCGTCTGACGCGTAAGGTAGCCAGCAAGTGCGCACCGGCCCTCCTCCTCCAGCACGCTGCTCGTCACCTCGATCCCGGCGTCGCGCAGGATTTTCAGCCCCCGGCCGGATACGCGCTCATCTGGATCGGTCACGGCAACAACAACACGGGCGATCCCCGCCGCTACCAGTGCATTGGCGCAAGGCGGGGTTTTGCCGTGATGGGAACAGGGCTCGAGGGTGACATAAGCCGTTGCCCCCCTCGCCGCTTCCCCCGCATCGTTCAGCGCCAGCGCTTCGGCATGTGGCCGCCCGCCCTTGGCAGTCACGCCGCGACCGACGACCACTCCGTCCTTGACAATCAAACAGCCGACGGAAGGATTGGTGGAGGTTTGTCCCAGATGCTTCAGCGACAGTTCGATGGCAGCAGCCATGAAGCGCGCATCGTCTGCCGCCCCCGACATGGCCTATTCCATGCCGCTATCGCGAGAGATCTTGGCGTTGATCTCGGCGATAACGTTCTCAAAATCCTCTGCATGGGAGAAGTCTCGATAGACGGAAGCGTAGCGGACGAAGCCGACATCATCGAGACTCTTCAATGCCTCAAGCACCTGCAGGCCGATTGCCTCGGAGGAGATTTCCGACTCACCCGAGCTTTCCAAACGTCGGACTATGCCGGAGACGGCACGCTCAATGCGTTCGCTGTCCACCGGGCGCTTTCTGAGCGCGATCTGGAACGAGCGCACCAGCTTGTTGCGGTCAAACAGGACCTTACGTCCGGTCTTCTTGACGACCATGAGCTCACGCAGCTGCACGCGTTCGAACGTGGTGAAACGCCCTCCGCAATCCGGGCAAATTCGCCGCCGGCGGATGGAGGTATTATCCTCCGCCGGACGCGAATCCTTGACCTGGGTGTCTTCCGAACCGCAGAACGGGCAGCGCATGCGCTTTCCTTACATATAGGGGTACATCGGGAAGCGGCCGGTCAGAGCCACGACCTTCTCGCGCACCGCAGCCTCGACGGCGGCATTGCCTTCGTCGGAATTGGCGACCTTCAGGCCGTCAAGAACCTCGACAATCAGATTGCCGATTTCCCGGAACTCGGCCTCCTTGAAGCCGCGGGTCGTGCCGGCCGGCGTGCCGAGACGGACGCCAGAGGTAACGAACGGCTTTTCCGGATCGAAGGGGATACCGTTCTTGTTGCAGGTGACGTAGGCGCGGCCGAGAGCGGCTTCCGCGCGCTTACCGGTGGCGTTTTTCTTGCGCAGGTCGACCAGCATGAGATGGTTGTCAGTACCGCCCGACACGATGTCGAGGCCGCCGGAAACCAGGGTCTCGGAAAGCGCCTTGGCGTTCTTGACGACCTGGGCAGCGTAATCCTGGAATTCCGGCTGCAACGCTTCGCCGAGGGCCACTGCCTTGGCGGCGATGACGTGCATCAGCGGGCCGCCCTGCAAACCCGGGAAAACGGCCGAATTGAACTTCTTCGCCAGGGCCTCGTCATTGGTGAGGATCATGCCGCCGCGCGGACCACGCAGCGACTTGTGAGTCGTGGTGGTGGCGACGTGGCAGTGCGGGAACGGCGACGGATGCTGGTTACCGGCAACGAGACCGGCAATGTGGGCCATGTCGACCATGAGGTAAGCACCGACTTCGTCGGCGATCTCACGGAACCGCTTCCAGTCCCAGATACGGGAATAGGCGGTACCGCCAGCGATGATCAGCTTCGGCTTGTGCTTGCGGGCCGATTCGGCGACCGCATCCATGTCGAGCAGGTTGTCGCCTTCGCGAACACCGTAGGACACGACGTTGAACCACTTGCCGGACATGTTGACCGGCGAACCGTGGGTCAGATGCCCCCCGGAGTTCAGGTCGAGCCCCATGAAGGTGTCGCCCGGCTGCAGCAGCGCAAGGAACACGGCCTGGTTCATCTGCGAACCGGAATTCGGCTGAACGTTGGCGAAGTTCACGCCGAACAACTTCTTGGCGCGCTCGATCGCCAATTCTTCTGCGATGTCAACGTACTGGCAACCACCGTAATATCGCTTGCCCGGATAGCCCTCGGCATATTTGTTGGTCATGATCGAGCCTTGCGCCTCGAGAACGGCGCGAGAGACGATGTTTTCCGAGGCGATCAGTTCGATCTCGTGGCGTTGACGACCCAGTTCCTTCTCGATCGCGCCGAAAATTTCCGGATCGGTGTCGGCAAGCGTACGGGAAAAGAAAGCATCGGTATTCGACATGACTGCGGGCTCCTGACGGGTTGATGCCAAGGGGTCTTAACGTTCCATCTTGGCTAGGGCAATACAGGACGCGACATTTGCGCATCAAACAGCGCAGCCGCGTTTTCTTCACAGGTCAGCCGCCTGCCCTGGCCTGCGAAACCCCGCCAGGCAACCACCCAAGACCAGCGAGTGCCGATCGGGCCGAACCTGCGCGAAAGGCGAAATCCATGCCGACCACTCTGCGGATGCGTCGCCCGCCGGGTGACCTTATGCCGCAAGATCGACGGTCGGCCTGATACCGCACCGGTCACTGCGGCAGGATGTCATCCTCGACGGAGCCGGCCGGCTTCTCCACGCCGATATTGGTCTGGAGCGCGAGTTGTGCGTTGCCATCTTCTGCGTAGATATCGTCGCGGAACTGAACAATGTTGTCCTTGGCCGACCAGGCCGTGATGTAGACCCAGTGCACGCCGACCTCGTCTGCCAGCGGGATCGGCGTATTGACGCGAGTGGCGATGACGCGTTCGATTTCCTGGCGGCTCCAGCCGGGCGTGTTCTTCAGCAGCCAAACGACCAGATCGCGGACGTTCTGGACACGAACGCAGCCGGAGGACTCAAAACGCATCAGCTTGTTGAACAGCCCTTGAGTCGGCGTGTCATGCATGTAGACCGCGTCGGCGCTCGGGAAGTTGATCTTCGTCGAGGACATGGCGTTGATCTTGCCCGGGTCCTGGCGGAACATGAGGTTCGGCGCCTTGGGGGCGAACCAGTCGATGGTCTCCGGAGCGACTTCCTGACCTTGAGCGTCGATCAGGCGGATGCTGTTGCGCGCCAGATAGGTCGGGTCCTTCTGCATCAGCGGCATGATGTCCTTCTCGACGATCGAACGAGGCGAAGTCCAGTAGGGATTGAGGATGACGTCACTGACCTTGGAGTCGAGCGTCGGCGACGGACGGCTGATGCGACCGACGATCGCGGTGTTGCGCAGCGCAACGCGATCGTTCTCGACCGCCTCGACATAAGCGGCCGGAATGTTGACAACGATGTAGCGCTGCTCAAGCGGCTTGTTCATCATCGCCTGCAGGCGCTGCTGGTTGACGTTGAGCTGCATCAGTCGAGTGTCGGCCGGAACGTTAAGCGCCTTCAGGGTGAATTCTCCGAGAACCCCGTCCTGCGGCAGGCCATGGCGGGCCTGGAACCGCTTGACCGCGCCGTCGACATAGGAGTCGAACGAATTGGACATGCCGGCGGAGCGTGGCAGGTCGCCCGAGATCATCAGGCGCTGGCGCAATTGCTGCACCGACGGATCGATCACGCCGATCTTCAGCTTGACCGACGGAGTAACCTGCGGCCAGCCGCCGTTCGCAACGATAGCCTGATACTCGGTGATCGCCTGTTGGATGTAGATGAAATTGTTGGCGCTCAGCATCGGTGTATTGGACGTCACGGCAGCCGCTGTGCGCGACGCCTTGGCGTCAAACTGGTCATCCCAGTTGCCCCGCTTCGGCGCGCTGATCAGCTCATCGATGGCCGTCTGAGCAACTGCCTGGCCAGCAATGGCGACAGCGCCGGCTGCGGCAGCAGCCCCCGTCAGCAGTGCGCGGCGCGACAAGGCAACGATTCCAGACTTGTTCGACATTTTTCCTACCGTTTCCATATTCAACGTCTCACGCTATCCCATAGGATAGCATGGTTAATAAACAGGCGATGAACGCCCCGCGCCGTGGCACGGGATAAACTTCCACCACGGCAAGAATGCATCTCTGCATGCTTGGCCGGTCCCATATCAATATGGCCAATTCGTGGCTCGGTAACCCACACCATTTCACGAACACGTCATATGGACGGACCAGATCAAGGGCCGCGAATGCCGATCCGAGCAACCTACAGCGCGCGGCCGTTTCCCGCAACGCGAGCGGGCGCCATGACGGACATTGCTGCCGCCTGGCGCCATCTCGTGCTGCCGCATGACTGGAGGGAGTGCGGCAGAATGAGGTCTCTCGTGGATTAGAGACGGTACATGATGCTGTCGTTCCAGAAGCGATCGAGCCGCTGCAGCAGCTTGTTCATCTGGGTGAACTCGTCAGAGCCAATTCCGCCGACCTTGTGGATCGAACCGATGTGGCGCTCGTAAAGCTTGGCGACCGTTTCGGCGACGTCCTGGCCGGCTTCGGTCAGGCTGATACGGACCGAGCGGCGATCGATGCGCGAGCGCTGATGGTTGATGAAGCCGAGGTCGACCAGCTTCTTGACGTTGTAGGAGACGTTCGAACCGAGGTAGTAGCCCCGCGAGCGCAGTTCGCCGGCCGTCAGCTCGGAATTGCCGATATTGAACAGAAGCAATGCCTGGACGGCATTGACGTCATTGCGGCCCTGACGGTCGAACTCGTCCTTGATGACGTCGAGAAGACGGCGATGCAGGCGTTCAACGAGATGCAGGGATTCGAGATAGAGGTTCCGGATCGCGTCTTCCTGAGGATCGAGCGTTGCCGGCTGCGGCTTCATCTTGGTGTTCATATCGGTCTGCCTCACTGTTTGGGTGGCGGCTGTTGTTTTCTCCCGCCTTAGTGAGGACCATATCCAATGCGCATAAAATTCTATTTAAAACGCAGGCTTAACAGAGGCTTACCAAGTGCGCTCCTGCGATCAGGGTAAATCAACCCTTATCTCCTCGCCTTTGTGGCGCATTTCGAGCCAGAGCGCCAAGCGGAACACCATATAAACCAGCGCGACCACAGCATGCATGGTCACCACCAAGTTATTCAGGCCGAATATATCCGACCACACCCAGTACATCAGGATCTGTGCGATCGCCGCGAGCGCCCAGATGACCGGACCCCAGGAGACGGCCATCCACAGTCCAAGGGCGGCAACCGGGAAAAGCACAGCAAGGCTGACGGCGGCCACTTGCCAGGGCAGGTTAAGCAGGTCGAACCGTGACTGACCGTTGAGCGAATAGCCGACCAACATGGCCCAGTATTGCAGCGCGAACCACAGGCAGGCAACAGCGACCAAACGCAGAAAGACCACGAAGAGGATTTCGGTCAGACTGCGCCTTGGTCCATTTTGAGAATCAGGTTCCATGCGGCAAGGATAGCCGCAAGCACCATCTCCCCGCCAGCCACAGCGCGACCAAGCGTCGCCTTCCGCTTTGGCATTACCTGCCTTAAGTGCTATCCAGCCACAAATCACGCGACATCAACAAGGACTTCGCCATGCAGGACAAGACACATCTGGTCGACGACATCACCGGTCACCGCCGGATGCGTCGCAATCGCAAGGCCGACTGGACGCGCCGGCTCATGCTGGAGAACCGGCTCACTGTCGATGACCTGATCTGGCCAATCTTCATCATTCCGGGTGAAAACATCGTCGAGCCGATCGCCGCCATGCCGGGTGTCAACCGCATGACTGTCGACAAGGCCGTCGAGGCAGCGAAGGAAGCGGCCGACCTCGGCATTCCGGCACTGGCCACGTTTCCGAATGTTGAGATGAACCTGCGCGACGAAACCGGATCGCAGATCCTCGAGGCCAACAATCTGATCAACCGGACGACAGCCGCGATCAAGAAGGCCGTGCCGAATATCGGCATCATCACCGATGTGGCGCTCGATCCCTTCACCAGCCATGGCCATGACGGGATCCTGCGCGGCAATGAAATCGTCAACGACGAGACGGTCGACCAGATCGTGCGGGCTGCGGTGCTTCAGGCCGATGCCGGTTCCGACATCATCGCGCCGTCCGATATGATGGATGGCCGGATCGGTGCGATCCGTCGCGGCCTCGACGCAGCAGGCCACCAGTCGGTCGGCATCATGGCTTACGCCACCAAATTCGCCTCCTGTTACTACGGTCCCTACCGCGAGGCGATCTCGACCGGTGGACTGCTGAAGGGCGACAAGAAGACCTATTACATCGACCCGGCGAACGGCACCGAGGCCCTGCGCGACGCGGCCCTCGACGTCGAGGAGGGCGCCGACACGCTGATGGTCAAGCCCGGCCTTCCCTATCTCGACATCTGCTGGCGGATGAAGGAGGCCTTCGGCCTTCCGGTCTTCGCTTACCAGGTCTCGGGAGAATACGCGCAGATCAAGGCCGCGGCGGCCAACGGCTGGATCGACGGTGAGCGCGCAATGCTGGAAACACTGCTCTGCTTCAAGAGAGCGGGCTGTGACGGGATCCTGACTTATTTTGCCATGGACGTGGCGAAATATCTCGCCAAACAGGGCTAAGGATCGGACTGCCCGGATTGTATTTCCTCGGCACCGTCCCATATCAAATGCTCAAGACACCAGCGGGAGCCAAACATGACCCTCGATCCGAATCCGATCTATGCCGCACCGGACGACTGGCGCGCCTATAGCGGCGTGCTGTCGCGCCGAGTCTTCGCCTTCCTGATTGACTATCTGATTATCGCCGCACTCTGGATTCCCGCAGCAGTGCTGGTCTTTTTCCTGGGTGTGCTGACGCTGGGGCTCGGCTTCCTGCTTTACCCGATCCTGTTCTTCATCGTCGCAGGCCTGTACTTTGGCATGTCGCTGGCCGGCCCGTCGCAGGCGACGCCGGGCATGAAGGCGATGGGCATCGCCATGGTCCGCCTTGATGGCCGGCGCATCGACTTCGTGCTGGCGATCGCCCATCTGGCGCTGTTCTGGATCCTCAACTCGGTGCTGACTCCGCTCATCCTGCTCGCCGGCCTGTTTACCGAACGGTCGCGACTGGTACACGATCTCCTTCTCGGTACGGCTATCATTCGGACGGCCTGAAACGCTGGTAGCGGCGATGCCCGCCGCCTTTCTCCAGATACAGCCTTACCCGGCTTTGCTCGTATCGTTTTGTGACAGAGTGTTGACGTTTTCCAATCTTGCGCCATGCTGTCCCGAATATTCGTGACGAAAGGCTTCCGACCGGCGAACGATGAATACCCAGGCCTCTCCCTCCCCACAGTTCTATCTCACGGCGCCGGCGCCGTGTCCCTACCTGCCGGGCAACATGGAACGGAAGGTCTTCACCCATCTGATCGGACCGCGCGCCACCGAAATGAACGACCTGCTGACGCATGGCGGGTTTCGCCGGTCGCAGAACATCGCCTATCGCCCGGCCTGCGAAGCCTGCCGGGCCTGCGTCTCTGTCCGCATCCTGGTGGACGAGTTCGAGCCGAGCCGAGCCTTCAGGCGCGTGGCAGCGGCCAACAAGGACGTGGTCTCGACAGTTTTTCCCGCCCAGCCCTCCACAGAGCAGTTCTCGCTGTTTCGCACCTATCTCGATCATCGCCATCAGGAAGGGGGCATGTCCGACATGTCGGCGCTCGACTATGCCATCATGGTGGAGGACACACATGTCCAGACACGGTTGATCGAGTACAGGCTCCGCAGCCCCGGCGACGGGCTCGCCCTGCAGCCGAAGGGCGAACTGATCGCGGTTGCGCTCTCCGACCAGATGAGCGACGGTCTGTCGATGGTTTATTCCTTCTTCAATCCGGCCCTGACCAAGCGGTCCCTCGGCACGATGATGGTGCTCGACCACGTCAAGCGCGCCAAGACCCTCGGCCTGCCGCATGTCTATCTCGGCTATTGGGTCAAGGGTTCGCACAAGATGGACTACAAGACCCGCTTCCAACCGCAGGAGCATTTGACCAATCAGGGATGGGAGCGTTACGAGGCCGGTCAGGACGATATTGGCCAAGACAGGGCCGGGCAATCAGACGACGAATCCTGACCAGCAGACGGTCATAGAGCGCCTATTTCTTGCCACGACGAAAGCCCGTTCCCGGACGGACACCGCCCCGGAAAGCGCTCCCAGTCCGGACTCGCCAACAATCAGGATGTCGTCACGACCGCATCGACCGGTCTGCGGGGCGAGTAGACCATTGGCGGCGCCTGTCCGAAGCGCAAGACCAGATCGGGTCTGCGACCGGGGAAACCGGCAAGGCTTGCCATCTCACCGCGTAGGGACGCGACCTCGACCGGTTGGTTGACGAAGGCCGTCTTGAGACCGAGCGCGGTTGCCATCAGGCAGAGGCGCTGGCAGGCGCGTCCCACGGCGATCCAGCCAGCCGGCCCTTCATCGACGGCCGAGAAAACAGCGACACCGGCCGAGCTATCCATATGACGCGCGTATTTGTCAGCCTCGCTGGCGGACTTGAACGCCAGATCGAAGGCAATGGACCCTAGCCATTCTGGAAGCGCGGGATTGCCGCTTGTCGGCGCATAAAGCCCATCTCCCCTTGTCATCGCCGTCGATGGACTGAAGCGCAACCAGTCCTTCAACTCCCGCATAAAGGCAGGATCGTCCATCTGAACATCGTTACCGGCGATGACGAGGTCCCGCACGCGATCAATCGTGGACCGCTCCGTGACAAGGGCTACGTCGACACCATCCATCACAGCGCTCTGCGAGAGCCTGCGGAGATGGTCGGAGGCCACCGCTCTTCCGTCATAGAGACTGCGGGTCGACTGGCGCAGTGGAATGGCTTGAAAGAGTTCCGCGGTTGCCGGATCGACCGTTCCGGGCAGCGCGGAGAAAGAGAAGCTCGCTCCCTCCTCGCCATCGATCACCACGTCGCCAGACTGCCCCGTCGCCCTTGCCGCGACGGCGAGGTTCTCGATCGCGCAACCAAGGCTGACATAAAGATGGTGGTCGTCCGGATCGACGACCGGTGTGCGCCGCGAAACGTCCGGCAGGATCGCGATGCCTCTTGCGCTTTGGCGAAACAGCCATGGCTGCGTGTTATGCCCGTTGGGAGCCAGGGTTGCATAGCGGATGAGCTCACTGGGGCCAGCCGATTGCGTCAATGGCTTGCGCAAACGCCGCGCGAACTCGGCATAGCGCTCCGTCGCAAGCTTGGTTGACAGCACCGCCCCTGCCCCGCCAGCTGCAAGAACAGCAGCCCCTCCTATCAGTATCCCGCGTCGGTTCAGCATCGGCCATCTCCTCAGGTACGATAATGGAGCATAGAGCGGCGGAACAACGACGCGTTGACGGGGATCAATTGCGTGGCGCAGCTTCACGCATCGGGTGGCTGCAACTGGTGCCAGCGCGAGAAGGCGTGAAAAGCGATCAACGGGGACGGCACGCATCCCCGTCGATCATACTCTTATGCTCTCCTGCCCGGATTGAGATCAGCCGGAGAACTTGCCGCTGCGGGGAAAGCCTTTCGGCACTGTCCGGCCGGCAGCGGCGCGGTCGCCCTGCCATTCGACCAGTTCATCCTTGTTCTTGGTGAAGACCCGACCCGCACTGTCTTCCCAGGTGAGGCCGTCAGCGATGGAAAAGCACTTGATGTCGGAGACTCCGCCATCCTTGTAGCGCTGCAGGCGTACGCCCTTGCCACGTGTCATTTCCGGGATCTGAGCCAGCGGGAAGACCACCATCTTGCGGTTCTCACCGACCACAGCGACATGGTCGCCCAAGACAGGAACGACCAGCTTCGTTTCATCCGGCATGCCGACATTCATCACCTGCTTGCCCTTGCGGGTATTGGCGACGATCTCACTTTCGGCAACGATGAAACCATTGCCCGCCGTCGAGGCGATCAACAGCTTGCGACTCGGATCATGGACAAAGGCAGTCAGCACATCCTGGTCATTTTCCATGTCGACCATGATGCGTAAGGGCTCGCCATGACCACGACCGCCCGGCAGCTTGTCGCCGCCCAACGTGTAGACCTTGCCGCCGGTGGTGATCAGTAGGATCTTGTCGGTCGTCTGCGCCGGGAAGGCGACGCGCAATCCATCGCCTTCCTTGAAGGTCAGGCTCGACGTGTCGGATATGTGGCCCTTCAGTGCGCGGATCCAGCCCTTCTCCGAGATGACAACGGTAATGGGCTCCTTCTCGATCATCGCTTGCTGGATCGCCTCGACGTCGGCGACCGGCGCATTAGAGAAGGTGGTCCGGCGGCGACCGAGTTCAGTCGCCTTGGCATACTTCTTCTTGACCTCGCCGATCTCCCAGGAAACCGTCTGCCATTGCTTGTCGTCGGAGGCGAGCAGTGACTCGATCTCGGCCTTTTCTGCCGACAGAGCCTCATGCTCCTTACGGATCTCGAACTCCTCAAGCTTACGCAGATTGCGCAGGCGCATATTGAGGATCGCCTCGGCCTGGTTGTCGGTCAGATCCCATTTCGCGACCATCACCGGCTTGGGTTCGTCCTCCTCGCGGATGATACGAATCACCTCGTCAAGGTTGAGATAGGCGATCAGCAGGCCGTCGAGGATCTCGAGGCGGCGGTCGATCGCCGCAAGGCGGAACTTCGAACGGCGAACGAGAACGTCCTTGCGGTGATCGAGCCATTCGCTCAACACTTCGTTGAGCGCCATCACCTTCGGGACCTTGCCCTGCGACAGAACGTTCATGTTGAGCGGGACTCGGCTCTCGAGTTCGGTCAGCTTGAACAGCGATTCCATCAGAAGCGTCGCATCGACGGTCCGGCTTTTCGGCACCAGCACGATGCGGACATCCTCGGCCGACTCGTCGCGAATATCCTCCAGCAGCGGCAGGCGGCGCGCGATCAGCAATTCGGCGATCTTCTCGATCAGCCGCGACTTCTGCACCTGGAACGGGATCTGGGTGACGACGATCTGATAGCCGCCGCGGCCGAGATCTTCCGTTTCCCATCTGGCACGGACGCGGAAACCACCGCGTCCGGTGCGGTAGGTCTCCAGCATGCTCTCCCGGCTTTCGACCACAATGCCACCGGTCGGGAAGTCCGGTCCCTCTATACCGCCCCGCTGAGGATTAGCAGGATCGGCAAGCAATTCTTCGACGGTCGCGCCGGGATTCTTGATCAGGTAAAGGGCCGCATCGCAAAGCTCGTGGGCATTGTGTGGCGGGATCGAGGTTGCCATGCCGACGGCAATGCCCGAGGAGCCATTGGCCAGAAGGTTCGGGAAGGCGCCGGGCATGACGACTGGCTCGTCATCTTCCTCGTTATAGGTCGGACGGAAGTCGACGGCGTCCTGCTCTATGCCTTCGAGCAACAGCGCCGCGACATCGGTCATGCGCGCTTCGGTGTAACGATAGGCAGCTGCGCTGTCGCCGTCGATATTGCCGAAATTGCCCTGCCCGTCGACGATTGGATAGCGTTGGGAAAAGTCCTGCGCGAGACGCACCAGCGCGTCATAGACCGACTGGTCACCGTGCGGGTGGAATTTACCGATAACGTCACCGACGATACGGGCGCATTTCTTGAACGCCGAGTTCGGGCGGATACCCATCTCGCTCATCGCGTGGATGATGCGCCGATGCACCGGCTTGAGCCCATCGCGCACGTCGGGCAGCGCCCGATGCATGATCGTCGACAAGGCATAAGCGAGATAGCGCTCCTCGAGCGCCGCCTTCAGATCGATCGGTTGAATGTTGTCGCCATCGTCGCCGGGCGGAATAAGACTTTTCCCCATGGTTCTCAACTAGACGAGAACACCGCAAACAGCAAGGAATCCTGGCATTCCGGCTGTGGATTACCGACGGTGTGACAACAGTCACGGCAGCATGCGCGAACCGTCGCCGTTCGTTGGAAAGCAGTGGAAGTTTTCGTCCTTGCCCATATAAGGTTCGGAACAAATTTGCCGCGCGGAAATCCCCCATCCCACGAAAGGACAGTCTCATGATCCGACTTCGCACCAAAAGGCTCCTGCTGACCGGCGCCACATTCGCGGCTCTGTCCAGCCATGCCTTCGCACTCGATGGCCAGGACCTCCTGACCAAGATCAACGCCGCCTACGCCGCCGGAAGCGGTGTGCTGAAAGCAGAAGCCATCGAGGTCAACGGCAATGACGTCGTGCTGAAGGGCACGACCTTCACCGCCACCGGGCCGCACGAAAAATCGGTCTTGCTCGGCAATCTCAATCTGCAGGATGTGACGGAAGAAGCTGACGGCGCCTACCATATCGATCGCATCGAGTTCCCGGAGGTCAACCTGACCGAAGAGAAAAACAGCGTCAAAATCAAAGATCTCTACCTGGCCGGGGTGCGGGTCCCGGGCAATACGGCCGGTGAAGGCCTTGCCTCCATGATGCTCTACGAGGAAGCCCACAGTGGTCCGCTCACCGTCATCGCCGACGGCAAGCAGGTATTCTCACTCGAGGAAGCCAGCGGCACGATGGCCCTTTCCGACGATGAAAGCGCGCTCTCCTTTGACGGCAGCGTCACCGGCATCAAGGCCGACCTCACCGGCGTCGAGGATGCCAAGAGCAAGGATGCGATCGACGCGCTCGGTTTGCAGACTGTGACCGGCGAGATCAACGTCAGCGGCAGTTGGGACCCCTCCTCCGGAACAATCGACCTGGACGAATATGCCATTGATTTGAACCACGTCGGCCGTCTTTCCCTGTCCTTCGCCTTCACCGGCTACACGATGGATCTGGTCAAGCAGCTGCAGGAAACCGCCCGCACCATGCAGGCCGACCCGAACAACGAGCAGGCCCAGCAGGCCGCCGGCATCGCGATGTTCGGCCTGATGCAGCAGATGTCCTTCCAGAGCGCGCGGATCAGCATCGAAGACGCCGGGATCACCAAGCGCGGCCTCGATTATGCCGGCAAGCAACAGGGGTCGAGTGGCGAACAGATGGGCCAAATGGTCAAGGGCATGCTTCCGATCCTGCTCGCCCAAGCCAAGCTCGGCGCCTTACAGAACGAGATCTCAGAGGCCGTCAACACCTTCATCGATGATCCGCAGAACATTACCATCACCGCGGAGCCAGAAAAGGAGGTCCCCTTCCCGATGATCATGGGCGCGGCCATGGGGGCACCAGAAAGCCTCCCCACGCTGCTTGGCGTCAGCGTTTCCGCCAACGACTGACACTATCGACAAACGATCAGAGCGCCCGGCCAGCAACCGCCGGGCGCGACAGTCTAACTCATGCCGGAGGATTGACCCGAGCGGGACTTCCGTTAAGGCTAAAGCCCGGTTCAATCGCCTCGTCGGCTCAAATCGCGAAACGGACGATCATGTTCGGCTGGCTACAGCGCCCTGTCACCATATCCGAAAAGCTTGAAGGACACGACTTCGAGCCGGCCCATGCCGACTATTATGCCGGAGCGCCGAATCGCCCTCTCCACCTCCTCTTGCAGGCCCGCACCGACTTCCTTTCGGTCTGGCGAGTCGGCGATTTCAAGGAGAAGGTCAGCGCGCTCAGGATCATGGGGCGGCAGGTCGTGGTGATCAATTCACCCGACATGATCCGCCACGTCGTCGTCAATCGTCATGAGAACTTCGAACGCAAGTCGCCGCAAATGCGGCGCGCGCTGGAGTATCTGCTGGGCGATGGCCTATTCATTTCCGACGGAGAGACATGGAAACAGCGCCGTTCGCTGGTCAACGACATCGTTCACCGCAACCGGGTGCCGACCTTTGGGCCGGTAATGGAAAAAACAGCGAGCGAAATGGTCGAACGCTGGAGTTCCATGGCCGATGGAGCGGAGATCAACGCACTTCACGAAATGGCCGGACTGACCGCCGAAATCATCTCGCGCAGCGTCTTCGGCAATCAGCTCGGCCATGAAAGCGCCGATGCGATCACCGACAGTTTTTCGAGCTATCAGTCGCTGATCGATTCGGTCAATCTTGGCTATTTCATCGGTTTCGACGAGGGCTTGCCGGTGCTGCGCACCCCTTCACTCAAACGATCGGTCAAACGCATCCACGACCTGATCGACAAGGTGGTTGAGGATCACCTCGCCGGCCGCGGCGATCACAGCTCCATGGTGGACCTTCTGATCCGTCGCCAGCAGCGCAATCCGGAGCTCAATCTCGACATGGTCGCCCTGCGCAACGAGGCGGCGACGATCTTCATGGCCGGGCACGAGACGACGGCCGCCACCCTCACCTGGGCTTGGTATCTGCTTTCGCAGGCGACCTGGGTGGAAAAGGAAGTTCATGACGAGATCGCCCGCGTCTGCGGCGACCGCGTGCCGACGATCGATGACGTACCGCAACTCGACTGGTGCCGCGCTGTGATAGAGGAAACGCTCAGGCTCTATCCGCCGGTGCCGATCCTCGCCCGCCAGGCCAAGGAGAAGGACAGGATCGGAACTGTCGACATCGCGCCTGCCTCGCTGGTGCTGATTGTGCCATGGTTGCTGCACCGGACGCCCAGCCTGTTTCCCAAGCCGCATCACTTCAGGCCTGAACGCTTCCTCGGCGGCAACCGGCCGAAACCCTACAGCTATATTCCCTTCGCCAGCGGACCGCGCATCTGCCCCGGCATGCATTTCGGCCAAACCGAATCCATCCTCTGCCTCGCCATTCTGGCGCAGAAGTTCAGCCTGCGCCTGCGCCAAGGACACAAGGTCGAACCACTCTGCCGGCTGACGCTGCGCCCCAAGGGCGGATTGCCGGTGACGCTCCATCGACGGGAGGCATGATGCTATGAGTGACGACAAGATTCCCGCCAAGACCACTATTGCCAAACGCAAGGCTTGGCGTTTCCGCCCACCGGAAGCCCCCGGTCTCTCCGACCTCGCGGCCGGCGGCGACAGGCGCAAGGCTTTCCTTCGTTACTGGATCAACGACAATATCTGGAATGGCCTGCACCTTCTTGGCCACTTCGGCCTGAAACTCCTGCCTATGGATGCCTGTTCGCACTTTGGCGCTCGGCTCGGCATCTATGCCATTCCGCGCTATCATAAGGCTGCGGAGAAGAGGGCGCGGGCCACGATCGCCCAGCTCTGCCCTCACTTGAGCGCCGCAGAGCAGGACGCGCTTTTTCTCGAGAACTGCCGCACGCAGGGGCGCTTGATGACCGAGTTCTCGGTGATAAACCGCCTGAACCGGCATCCAGAGCGAATCGGGATCCACAATGTCGAATGGGTTGTCGACGCGGCCAAGCGCGGGCCTGTGATCTTTGTCGGAATGCATCTCGGCAATTGGGAAATCGGGCCCATTGTGCTGCACCGTGTCGGGCTCGTGCCCTACATCAACTATACGCCGCCACCGGGACGGGCCAAGGCTTGGATCTCGGAGCGCGTCCGGCGCAAGAACTGGCTCAACTTTCTGCCACCCGGCCTGCAGGGCATCCGCCCCGCCGTCAGCGTGCTGAAGAAGGGCGGCATTGTCTCGGCTTTCTGCGACGAGGGTGTAAACGGCAAGATCCGTGGCCCGCTGTTCGGCCGGCCACCGCATCTTGAAGGCAATCTGGCGATGACCATCCGGCTTGCGCGAATGACCGGGGCGACAATCTGCCCGTGGTACAATCTGCGCACCGAGGGATTCCGGTTCGAGGCCTATGCGTTGCCGCCAATCGTTCTGCCGCCGGAGGCCAAGTCCGGTGCCCGCCTGCTCGACGATATCCAGCTGCTCAATGACGCCATCGAGCCGGTAATCCGCGAGCACCTCGACCAGTGGTTCTTCCTCGACAACGCCTTGCCGAAAGCCTGATAGACCGGTTTGCAAAAAGCCCCGGAAGCGACAGCTTTCCGGGGCTTTTCGATTTCTCGACCTGCAGGCCGGATCAGTCTTTCTTCGGCTGCGGCACGACGCGGAGCGCCAGTTCCCGTAGCTGAGTCGGCGTTGCCGGCGACGGCGCGTTCATCAGCAGATCCTGCGCCTGCTGGTTCATCGGGAAGATCGAGATCTCGCGCAGGTTCTTCGCGCCGACGAGCAGCATGACCACACGGTCGATACCGAAGGCGCAGCCGCCGTGCGGCGGCGCGCCGTACTGGAAGGCGCGGTAGAGGCCACCGAATCGTTCTTCCACGTCGGCCTGGCTCAGGCCAACCTTTTCGAAGGCCTTGACCATCAGCTCCGGCGACTGGTTACGGATCGAACCGGAGGCGATTTCGAAGCCGTTGCAGACCGCGTCGTACTGATAGGCCTTGAGCGACAGCGGGTCCTGGCTTTCCAACGCTTCCAGACCACCCTGCGGCATCGAGAAGGGGTTGTGGGCGAAGTCGATCTTCTTTTCTTCCTCGCTCCATTCGTAGAACGGGAAGTCGACGATCCAGCAAAGCTCGAAACGGTCGCGGTCGACGAGGTTCAGTTCCTCGCCGGCGCGGGTTCGGGCTTCGCCGGCAAACTTGTAGAACTTCGACGGTTCGCCCGCGACGAAGAAGCAGGCGTCGCCTTCTTCCAGACCGAGCTGCGTGCGGATAGCCTCAGTGCGCTCCGCGCCGATGTTCTTGGCAAGCGGACCGGCACCTTCGAGGACGGCGCCTTCCTGGCGCCAGAAGATGTAGCCGAGGCCCGGCTGTCCGGTCGACTGCGCCCAGGCGTTCATGCGATCGCAGAAAGCACGCGAACCACCGGTCTTGGCCGGGATCGCCCAGACCTCGACCTTCGGGTTGGAGGCGATCATGTTGGCGAAGACCTTGAAGCCGGAACCGGCGAAATGCTCGGTAACGGCCTGCATCTCGATCGGATTGCGCAGGTCCGGCTTGTCGGAACCGTATTTGCGGATCGCCACGTCGTAAGGGATGCGCGGCCACTGCTTGGTAACCGGCTTGCCTTCGGCGAACTGCTCGAAGACCTGGGTCATGACCGGCTCGACGGTTTCCCAGATGTCCTCCTGGGTGACGAAGCTCATTTCAAGGTCGAGCTGGTAGAATTCGCCCGGCAAGCGGTCAGCGCGCGGATCTTCGTCACGGAAGCACGGCGCAATCTGGAAGTAACGGTCGAAGCCGGCGACCATCAGCAACTGCTTGTACTGCTGCGGGGCCTGCGGCAGGGCGAAGAACTTGCCTTCGTGGATTCGGCTCGGCACGAGGAAGTCACGTGCGCCTTCCGGCGAGGAAGCCGTGAGAATTGGGGTCGTGTATTCGGCAAAGCCGATATCGCCCATGCGGCGACGCATGTCGGAGACGATCTGCGTGCGCTTGACGATGTTCCTGTGCAGCGTCTCGCGGCGCAGGTCGAGGAAGCGGTACTTGAGGCGCACGTCTTCCGGATAGTCCGGCTCGCCAAAGACCGGCAGCGGCAATTCCTTGGCGGCCGACAAGACCTCGATATCCTGGGCATAGAGTTCGATCTCGCCAGTCGGCATGGCCTTGTTGACCGTGTCTTCCGTGCGGGCCTTGACGAGGCCGTCGATGCGGATCACCCACTCGCCGCGCACGGTTTCGGCCATCTTGAAGGCCGGGCTATCCGGATCGGCCACCACCTGGGTGATGCCATAGTGGTCGCGCAGGTCGATGAAGAGAACGCCGCCATGGTCGCGGACACGGTGGACCCAGCCTGACAGGCGGACGGTCGAGCCGACATCGGATTTTTTCAAGGCGGCGCAGGTGTGGCTGCGGTAACGGTGCATGGTTTTATCCTGCATATTCATTGAGGGAGTTCCGGCAACGGCACGGATTCTCGGGCTTTAAATCGCGCGGACAAGCGCATGGCAGGCCCGATTTGTCAAGGCTGAAGGCGTGTTCGGGCTCCACGGGATCTTCGGACAATCGATTTCGGTGATGACTGCATTCACGACGTGAACTGTTATCGCCGCACCGGCGCAGATACAAGAATATTGGCGCCCGGGAGGATCCGAGTCGTGCCGCACCAGCCGGGATGCACCCTCCATGTCGTCGATCCGTCCACTCATTCCCCTGCTCGCCACCGCCGGCATCCTGATCGGCGGCAACGGTTTGCAAGGCACGTTCATCTCGCTGCGAGCACTCGAAGAGGGCTTCTCGACCTCGATGATCGGCGTGGTCGGTACTGGCTATAATATCGGCTTCGCCCTCGGCTGTATCTACATCACCCGATTGATCCGAGCGACTGGGCATATCCGAACCTTCTCGGCGCTCGCCGCTATCGCTTCGGCCGCTTCCATTTTGATGCTGCTGTTCATCAATCCGACCGCCTGGTTCCTGATGCGGCTGGTCCAAGGCGTATGCTTCGCCGGGCTGTTCGCAGTGGTGGAAAGCTGGCTGAACGCCAAGGTCACCAATTCGACCCGCGCCCGGACGCTGTCGGTCTATCGCTTCGTCGACCTCGGCGCCGTCACGCTCGCGCAATATGCCATTCCAGCCGTCGGCATAGGCGGCTTCGAGCTGTTCGTCATCATCTCCATGGCGCTGACGCTATCGCTCGTGCCGATCTCCCTGACCGACCGGTCCAGCCCCGAAGCGCCGGAGGACGTCCGCTTCGACATCCGCGTGCTGTGGAAAGTATCACCACTCGCCACGGTCGGCTGCATCGTCGTCGGATTGACCAATTCCAGCTTCCGCTCGCTCGGGCCGATCTATGCCGACGGAATCGGCATGTCGATCACCGAGATCGCCACCTTCATGAGCGTCGGGATCTTCGCCGGCGTCGTGCTGCAATATCCGCTTGGGCATTATTCCGACAAGCTCGACCGCCGCCTGATCATCCTCGTCGCGACATTCGGCGCCTTTGCCGCCGGGCTTTTCCTCGCCTTTGTCGCTGGCACCAATCAATGGCTCAATTTTGCCGGCATCTTCGCCTTCGGCGCCTTCGCCATGCCGCTTTATTCACTCTGCTCGGCCCACGCCAATGACCACGCGGCACCTGGCCAGCATGCGCTGGTCTCGGCCGGCACGCTGTTCTTCTGGTCTCTGGGCGCGGTGATCGGCCCGCTGTTCGCCTCCTTCATGCTCGACCTTTTCGGCCCGAGGGCGCTTTTCGTCTACATGGTCGTCGTGCTGGCCGGCTTCATGGCATACACGCTGAGCCGCATGATGGTACGCGAGGGTGTACCGACCGAGAAGCGTAGCATGCGGTTCCGCTCTCTGCTCAGAACCTCCGCCTTCTTCGCCAAGCTTGCCGGCCCGCAGCAGAAGAAGCCGAAGGGTCATTGACGCCGGTCTGCGACAAGATGGAGGACCGGCACTGATTGATGAAAGTAACAATCAGGTTTAAGAGCTCGGAGACATTCTGAACGACAGGAGGCCAAGATGGCTTTGCTCACCCGACGCAACCTGCTGAAGGCAACAGCTGTCGCCGGCGCCTACGGCGCGGGTGTTGGCTTTGCGGGGCGCTTCGGATCGGCGCAGGCAGCCGGTGATCCGACCCTGCTGGAAGCGGTCATGCGGGAGGCCGCCATTACCGGCAATGCAGCGACGCAAGGCGTTCTGACCTATCAGGCATCATTGCCCGGCGCCGGCGTCATGCCCCCCGCGCTGCGGCTGAAACGCGGCGAACCGTTTGCGGCGCAGCTCAAGAATTCGATCGATGAGCCCACAACGATCCACTGGCACGGGATGAGGATCGACAACGCCATGGATGGCGTACCCTTCCTGACACAGCCCTATGTCTATCCCGGAGATACATTCGACTACAGGTTCACGCCACCGGATGCCGGCACCTTCTGGTATCATCCGCATTGCAATACGCTGACGCAAATGGGGCACGGCCTCACCGGCCTTCTGATCGTCGAGGATCCGAAAGATCCGGTCTTCGATGCGGAAATTGCGCTCAACCTGCGCGACTGGCGGCTTGGCGGCAACGGCCAGTTCATCGAGCAGTTCAAGGCCCGCGACGCGGCCAAGGCCGGCACCTATGGCACGGTTCGGACCGCGAATTGGCAGGTCGAACCGGTTTACGATGCGCCGGCGGGCGGGCTGGTGCGTGTTCGCATCGCGGTGACGGACGTCACCCGTATCTACAATCTCCAGCTTGAGGGCGCCGACGCGCTGATCGTGGCGATCGACGGCCAGCCAGTTCCCGTCGCCATGCCACTCGACTTTGCCGTGGTGTCGCCCGGACAGCGACTTGATCTCGTCGTACGCATGCCCGACAGCGAGGGAACGGTTGTTCAGCTCGAGGACATTCGCCCCTCCACGCCCAAGACGGTCGCGAGCTTCCGCAGCATTGGCGCATCGTTGAGGCGCAGCCTTGACGACGTGCCGCCGCTTGCCCCCAACCCGCCGGTGGAGGCCGACCTTTCAAGCGCCACCGAAATCCCGCTGGTCCTGAGCGCCACGGCTGAAAACGCGGCCAAGGACTCGATCTGCGGCTCGCTCGGCTATTCCTTCTGGGCGATCAACAAGAAGCCCTGGCCCGGAGACACTGAAGATCCGACCGCCCCCATCGCGGAGCTCAAGCTCGGGCAAACCTATCTGCTCAATCTGGAAAACGTCACACCGCACGCCCATCCGATCCACCTGCACGGGATGAATTTCCAGGTTGTTTCATCGTCCACCCGGCAGGTCCTGCCCCTCGTGTCCGACACCTATCTGATCCTGCCCGACGAAAAGGTGCAGCTGGCGCTCGTTGCCGACAATCCGGGCGATTGGGTGTTCCATTGCCACATCATCGAGCATCAAAAGACCGGCATGACAGGCTACCTACGGGTCGCGTGAAAGGAACATGACGTTGACAAGCGGCACAGCATCGCGCGGGATATGGTCATAGGCGGCCAGTCAAGCCGCAGCCCCCATGAGGAACAATCCAGTGCCCAATCTCGCCGCCACGATGACAGTCCTCGAGCCCTACCCCGGTCTCTATGCCTACTACGATGGCCGGATCCCGGGAAAACGACTTTATTCCGAAGCCAAAAACTGGCTCGACGATGGCGCCTATTCGCTCGGAATCGCCACCTATGCGCTGGTCTCCGGCCATGAGGCGATGCTATACGACAGCCATACCTCGCTCGACCATGCCCGTGCGGTGCGTAATCATCTCGAGGGGCTGGGTGTCATATCGATCCGCCTCGTGCTCAGCCACTGGCATACCGACCATATCGCCGGCAACGCGATCTTCGCCGATTGCGAGATCATCGCCAACAAGCTGACGGCCAGGACACTGATCGAAAACGTCAAGACGCTCGCCCACAAGACGCCGCCGATCAATCCGGTGGTGATGCCCAACCGCCTGTTTGAGGGGCAGATGACGCTCCAGCTCGGCGAGCGGACGGTCGAACTTCTGCAATTCGACATTCACAGCGCCGACGGCACTGTTCTGTTTCTCCGCGACGAAGGCATCCTGCTGGCGGGCGACACGCTGGAAGACCCGATCACCTATATCTCTGAGCCGCAACATATCGCGACGCACATCGCTGAGCTTGACCGCCTGAAAACCCTGCCGATCCGTCGCATCCTGCCCGATCACGGAGAACGCGAACGGATTGCCTCTGGCGGTTATGCGCCAAGCCTGATCGATGCCAATCGCGACTATCTGCAACGCCTGCTCGGTCAAGTGGAAGACCCTGCGCTCGATAAACAGACCCTTCGCGATTTCGTGGCGCAGGACACCGCCGCCGGCCACATCATCTATTTCGAACCGTATGAAACAGTCCACCGGGCCAACATCGCTGAAGTCCGGCAGGCGCATGGCATTGGCGCGGATCACGCCTGACCCCGGCGTTCGACCGGAATGCCGCAGAGCAAAGGCCGCCGGCATCGCGCAAAAGCCTCCTTGTATTGACATCGCCGGTCGAAAGGGGAACTAAGGTTGATCAACTCTATTTCATGACCGAGCCACAATGATCGAGACCACTGCCGCATTAGAAGAAGCCTGCCTCAAGCTGGCCCAATCGGATTTCATCACCATCGATACCGAGTTTCTTCGGGAAACGACGTTCTGGCCGGAGCTCTGCCTGATCCAGATGGCGAGCCCGGATCTCGAGGTGATCGTCGATCCGCTGGCGAAGGGCATTGATCTGGCGCCTTTCTTCACGCTGATGGCCGATACCTCTGTGATCAAGGTGTTCCATGCGGCGCGCCAAGACATTGAAATCATCTTCCACCTCGGCAACCTGATCCCGCACCCGATCTTCGACACTCAGGTCGCGGCCATGGTCTGCGGCTTCGGCGACAGCGTTTCCTATGATCAGCTCGTGCAGAAAGTGAAGAATGTCCATATCGACAAGACATCGCGCTTCACCGATTGGAGCCGCCGGCCGCTGTCGGAAAAGCAGCTCGACTATGCACTGGCCGACGTCACCCATCTGCGCGACGTCTATCTGAAGCTTAAGGAAGAGCTGGAGCGCGAAGGTCGGGCGGGCTGGCTGACCGAGGAAATGGCGATCCTCGAATCCCGAGAAACCTACGACCTGCATCCCGACGATGCCTGGCACCGGCTGAAAATGCGGCTGCGCAAGCCGCAGGAACTGGCCGTGATGAAATTCGTCACCGCCTGGCGTGAGCGCGAGGCGCGTAGCCGCAACGTTCCCCGTTCGCGCGTGCTGAAGGACGACGCGATCTACGAGATCGCCCAGCAGCAGCCGAAGGACACCGAGGCCCTGGCTCGTTTGCGCACCATACCGAAGGGCTGGGAACGCTCGGCCTCCGGTGCGGCGATTGTCGAACAGGTCAATGCCGCGCTGGACCTGCCGAAAACGGACATGCCGCATGTGCAACGCCACAGCCATGCGCCGGAGGGCGCGCAGGCCGCCGTCGAACTGCTGAAAGTGCTGCTGCGCCTCACCTCGGAAAAGCACGGCGTCGCCTCCAAGGTAATCGCCAATACCGAGGATCTGGAAAAGATCGCCGCCGAGGGAGAAAACGCCGATGTGCCGGCCATGCAGGGCTGGCGACGCGAGCTGTTCGGGGATGTGGCGCTGAAGCTGATCGCCGGTGGTGTCGGCCTGCGTTTCGTCGACAAGCGCGTCGAAGCGGTGGAATTCTGACATCATGGCAGCCGTGACGCTTCGGCGGGCAACCCCGGACGACATCGGCTTTATCATGCGGACGGAACGCCTACCCGGCTATGACAGCTTCATCGGCAAGTTCGACGAGAACGAACACCAGCGACAACTGAACGATCCGGCGTTCCTATACTTCATCGGCGAGCATGGGACCGACTTGCCAGTCGGCTTTGCCATCCTCAGTGGCCTCGATAATCGCGATGGCAATGTGTGCCTCAAGCGCCTCGCCGTCGCCACACCGGACAAGGGCTATGGCTCACACCTCCTCTTGGCCATCATCGAACACACGTTCGAGAACACGCCAGTCCATCGGTTATGGCTGGATGTGGTGAAGGAAAATACCCGGGCCAGCAGCGTCTATCGCAAGGCCGGTTTCAAGCAAGAAGGCACGCTGCGGGAATCGGCGGTCATGCCCGACGGTCGTCGCACGGACCTCGTCATGATGTCGATCCTGCGGCCAGAATGGACCTCGCACATTTAAGGCCTATCCATGGAACTTCCCGCGCCCCTCAAAGCCGCCGTCGAGCAAATGCTGGCGCATGAGCCGATCGAGCGCCTTGCCCGTGCCAGCGAAAAACTCTCCGACCGCTATCGCCGCGAAGTGCGCGACGGCAAGTTCCATCTCGACGGCGAACTGGCCGCCAAGGCCTATCTCGCCACCCGACTGCCGGCCACCTATGCCGCCGTCCGCGCCGCCCTTTCGATGGTTGAGGAGGCCTCCCCCGAATTCCATCCAACGAGCCTTCTTGATTTCGGCGCGGGTCCCGGCACTGTTTTCTGGGCGACCACCGACGCATGGCCGGACCTTGGACGCGCGACCCTCGTCGAGGCAAGTCCCGCCATCCGCTCGGTCGGCGAGGCACTGGCGAAGGCCTCGAACGTGGCAACCGGCTGGCTCGCGGGCGACATCACCGGCACCATTCCGCCGCTCGAACCGGCGGACCTCGTCACACTTGCTTACGTACTTGACGAGATTGCCGGGACGGCCATTCCGAATGTCGTTCGGCGGCTTTGGGACCTCACCGCCCATACGATCGTCATCGTCGAGCCCGGCACGCCGGCCGGCTGGCGGCGCATCATCGCCGCCCGGCAGACACTGATCGAGGCCGGAGCGCAGCTCGTGGCACCCTGTGCGCATGCGAAAAACTGCCCGATCGTCGAGCCCGACTGGTGTCACTTCTCGCGGCGCGTCGCACGCTCGCGGCTGCACCGGCTTTCCAAGGGCGCCGAGGTGCCGTGGGAGGACGAGAAATACATCTTTATCGCCGCTTCCCGCTTTGCCGCGTCGCCCCCGGCCGCCCGCGTGCTTGCGCCGCCGCGCAGCTCGAGCGGGCTCGCCAGGCTCAAGCTTTGTCTCTCTGATGGTCGCGCCGAGGAACTGACGATCAGCCGCCGCGACGGCGCCGTGTTCAAAGCGGCCCGTCGCGCCGACTGGGGCGACGCCTTTGAACCGGAAGTCAGGGATGGCGGCGATGACGACTGAGCTTGATGTCGCGACCGCCGAACGCTTCGCGCGCATCGCCCTTGGCCATGTCGAGAGAGAGTACCCGCACAAGCCCGGTCATGTGCTTGCCTCGGCAAGCGATGTGCACAGCCCGCGCGAAAGCCATCCGGTCTTTTTTGGCAGCTTCGACTGGCATTCCTGCGTCCACGGCTACTGGATGCTGGCCCGGCTGTTGAATCGTTTTCCGGCGATGCGTGCCGCAGATGACATCCGTGCGCTCTTCATCCGCCAGTTGACGCCCGGCAAGGTCGCCGGCGAATGCGCCCTGTTCGAACGACCGATGAACCGCGGCTTCGAACGCCCTTATGGCTGGGGCTGGTTACTGAAACTGGCGGCAGAACTGGAACTTGCCGACGACCGCCGCTTCGCCAATACCTTGCAACCCCTCACGAACCGGATTGTCGCGCGGTTCCGCGACTTCCTGCCGCTGGCCGCCTATCCGGTGCGGGTCGGCACCCATTTCAACACCGCCTTTGCGCTTCGGCTCGCGGCCGATTATGCCGACACGGCGGGCGACGGGACCTTTCGGCGACTGCTGAGGGACACGGCCCAGCGCTGGTATGGCGAAGACTGTGACTGCCCCGCCTGGGGTGAGCCCTCCGGCGACGACTTCCTGTCCTCGACGCTGATCGAGGCGGAATGCATGCGGCGGCTATTGCCGGCGGGCGACTTCTCCATCTGGTTCGATTGCTTCCTGCCGAGGCTTGCGGCAGAGCGGCCGGCCAACCTGTTCACGCCTGTTGCCGTCGGTGATCGCAGCGACGGCAAGATTGCCCACCTCGACGGGTTGAACCTGTCGCGCGCCTGGTGCTGGCGGTCGCTGGCCAAGTCGCTCCCGACTGGAGACCCTCGGTATCACTCAATGTCTGTCATCGCGGAGCGTCACTCGCAGCGGCGCTCTCGCATGTGACAGGGGACTATATGGGCGAACACTGGCTGGCCAGTTTCGCCGTGCTGGCAATGGAGGCGTAGCTGTCAGGGTTCATACGTACGAAGAAGCTTCTCATGTTCCTGGCGATGGTGACGGTTCTGGCGCTGGCTGCAAGTGAGCTTCACCAGCGTGGCCATCTCGAATCCTCGAAGGCGTTTGCAATCGGCGGTTCGCTTGCCCTTGCCAATCTGGCGCTGGGCGTTGCCGGCCTCAGGACTCGGCACAGGATCGCCTGGGGAGTCTATCTTCTGGCAAGCTTGATGACCGTCGTCCTTATAGGGTCAGCCAACCCGGTCAGCGCCCTGGTCACGCTGACGCCGATCTGGATGGGTGCGGGGCTTGAATTTATGAGTGCAACGCCGAGCCTCTTGTGATTTTGTCGGCAATCTTCTTTTCGGCGCGAAGCGCGATGCCGACTACTCTGGCGCTGTCCGGCGCAAACTCGGCGAAAACGGCCCGGTTGGCGGCATCATGCCCGGTCGAGAACATCTCCTCGATATAGAGCGAACTGGTCACGCCACGTTCCAACGAACGACGGTGGATGGTACGTAATGTCGCCTGGTCGGCGGAGAGTATCACAATCGGTTGGACGCTCAACGGATTGTAGACGTTACCGACAGCATCGCGATAAGGTTCGCCGATCACCGTCGGTACCTGGGCCACAATGCCGCTCGTCAGGAAGGCGGTGACGTTGAGCTTCTGCCAGTTGGCCAAATCCTCGCGCAGGACAATGACGATCTTGGTATCGAACATGAATGACAATTCCCTTCGTGGTTTCAAAGGCGATTCCGCCTCGACCTCGCCAATAGCGAAGGATACGGCGAACGGTCTTGAACGATCGTGCATGTCAGTCACCCACGACCGTCTGCGCCTGCTTGGCGGGCTGTCGGGGCTGGAACATATCGAGGCTGCTTTCACCGGAGAGGGATTTGCGCCGCACCGGCACGACACCTATGGCATTGGCGTGACGCTCTCGGGCGTGCAGATTTTCCACTATCGGGGCGCCTTACGCGCCAGCCTACCCGGTAACATCATCGTGCTGCATCCAGACGAACTGCATGATGGAGCCGCCGGCACCGAAACGGGCCTCGTCTATCGGATGATCTATGTTGCGCCAGAGCGGATCGCCGAGGCCCAGGGTATCAAGGGCGGGCTCCCCTTTGTCACGGACCCGGTCGTCAGCGACGGACAGTTTCGCGCGCGTCTCGGGGAAGCACTCGTCCAGCTAGACGACGCGCCTTCCGAACTCGCGGTTTCGGGGATCGTCGCGATGATCGCGGATGGGCTGAGATGCCATTCCGATGTTCGTCCGCTCACCGCAGATCGCGGCCTTTCGGCAGGGATCGCTGCCTGCCGTGATCACCTGTCTGTCCATTGCACCCGCGATGTCGGCTCGCAGGAACTCGAGGCGATCGCCGGTCTCGACCGCTATACGATCGCCCGCCAGTTCCGCCGCGCGTTCGGCACCAGTCCGCATCGGTATCTCGTCATGCGCAGGATCGAGCTCGCGCGCCGCCTGATGCACAGCGGGACCGGGCTGGCAGAGGCCGCCATCGCCTCCGGCTTTGCCGACCAGGCGCATTTCACGCGCCACTTCAAGGCCGCCTACGGCATCACGCCAGGTCGCTGGCTGGCTCTCCTGCGCAATTGACGAACGTCACCGAAACTTCACGCAACAGCAATCCGGTCGACATCAACCGCCTCTAACCATGCCGCGTCCTGAACTTTCACATAAATGGTGACGCCATGAAAAATCATCTCTTTGCCTCCGTATCCCTTTTTCTTCTCGCAACTCCAGCCTTTGCCGAAGAGGTCGTCTTTCCGGCCAAGCTGGTTTCCCACGCCATCCTGCCAGCCAATACGATCATTGCCGCACCGGCCGATGCACCGACCCATCTGAAGACCTCGGCCAAGTTCACCACCGCCGACCGCAAGCGCGCCGAAGGCATCGGCACCCTGCCCGGCAAGGATGGCGTTCGCGCCACCGGCCTTTCCATGCCCTTCGACGGTCAGGCCATGCAGGGCTTTTCCGGCATCAAGACGATGGAGGACGGCACCTTCTGGAGCCTGTCCGACAATGGTTTTGGCTCCAAAATCAACTCCAGCGACTCGATGCTTATGCTGCATCACATCAAGTTCGACTGGGACGCCGGCAAGGTTGAACACCTCGAAACCGTGTTCCTCTCCGACCCGAACAAGAAGGCTCCCTTCCCGATCGTCATGGAAGGTGCAGAACAGCGTTATCTCACCGGCGCTGACTTCGACGTCGAGTCGATCCAGCCGACGGCTGACGGTTTCTGGGTGGGTGAAGAGTTCGGCCCCTACATCCTGAAATTCACCAAGGACGGCAAGCTCACCGACGTGATCCCGACGACCGTCGGCGAAACCCCCGTCAAGTCGCCGGACAATCCAACCCTCGTCGTTCCGGCCAATCCAACGGCCAAGATGCCGGCTTTCAACCTCAAGCGCTCCGGCGGCTATGAGGGCCTTGCCATGTCCAAGGACGGTGGCAGGCTCTACGGTCTGCTGGAAGGTCCGTTGTTCCTAGAAGACGGTTCGGTCGAGAAGGTTGATGGTCTCAGCGCCCTCCGCATCATTGAACTCGACGTGGCCTCCAAGTCCTGGACCGGTCGTTCGTGGCTCTATCCGCTGTCGGAAGGTGGCGAAGCGATCGGCGACTTCAACATGATCGATGACACGACCGCTCTCGTCATCGAGCGCGACAACGGCGAAGGCACGGCCGACAAGGCTTGCGCCGACCCGAAGAAGCCGGAAACGACCTGCTTTGCCTCCCCGGCCAAGCACAAGCGCATCTACAAGATCGAGATGACCGATGAAAACGTCGGCAAGGCCGCCCGCAAGATCGGCTACATCGACCTGATGAAGATCGCCGATCCGGACAACAAGAAGCGCCAGGGCGGCGGCGATGGTTTCTACGACATGCCGTTCGTCACCATCGAAGACGTCGATGTCATCGACGCGACGCATATCGTCGTCGGCAATGACAACAACCTGCCGTTCTCCGCCGGCCGCGCGCTGGACAAGGCGGACGACAATGAGTTCGTCCTGCTCGAAGTCGGCGAATTCCTCGCCGCGAAGTAAAAAGCAGAAGGCCAGCGGCATCCGTGTCGCTGGCCTTTGTTGTCAGAGATAGAATGCGGTGCTTGAACCGCCATCCAGGGACTGTCCGGCGCCAGTCCGATCGTAGACCACAAAGCCGTCGGCAGACCAATTCGACGCAGTACTTCCGCCTGTGGCTGGCTCCGTCCGAGGGATTTTCGCCAGAAAAGCGGCGTCAGTATAGTCTACGACCCAGGAATTCTGTTGAGGCGCTGCCGTTCCACCAGTCCTCCAGGCAATGCTGGACACATCGCTCGCCTGCGGCTGCTTCTGAAAGATCGCATAGTTGCCGGTGTTGTTCGTATTGTTCGTAATATTCACGCTGTATGTCGTCATAATATTGCGCCTCTTGATGTTGAATACCGGAAAAATACATCCAAAGAAGGCAAACTCAACGACCGCATCTGGGCCTATTCTGCCTGTGAAAGCACACAGTTAAGAGGCCCTAAACGAAATCGAGACAAAATGATGGAACGCCCGCGTCGCTTTTCGCCGACGGCGGAGCGATCGGAGCGCCTAGCGAAAACCTACCCGAACCGGAAGGTCAGCCGCTTGCCCGTCAGCCGCGCCAGTTGCTGCAGGCGGCCATCGAGGCGTTCACCGGCAAGATCGCGATGGGCGTGCGGAACGACGAACTCGAGATCGAGGTCGGGACGTGCCGACTTGCGGAAGCCCAATGTGTGGACGATCCCCGGCATGGATGCCGAAAACAGATAGACAACGCGGAGCAGGCCGCCGAGCAGCTTTGCGCGTTCCAGCAGGCGCTCGGTCGCGATCGTGGCAAGAGGTCCGGTCTGACCATCGTCGCGCAGACCTTCGAAACGATAGTAATTGGCAAGGGCGATGAAGGCCCGACCCGGATGAGTGATGCCGACGAAGGAGGAATGGGCGATGATGTTGAGCGCCTGCAGCCCGCGATAGTCCGGATGCGCGCGCCAACTGATGTCGGCAAGCAGACAGGCCGCTTGGCGATACCGGCTCTCCTCCTCCGTCTCGACCACATCGAAGAATGGCATCATCCGCCCGGTCCAGGCAGCAAGCTCGCGCGCGTGTTCGGGTGAACGCGCCCGCAGGATCGCCAGTTCGTCGGCGGCTGTGAGAAGCGGATCGAGTGCCCGGTCATCCTGCGACATCAGCGAGTAGAGATATCCCTCGCGTACGCCCTGGGCCGAGAAGGAAACAGCGGCGGGCTTCATCACCTCCAGCACTTCGCGCATTGCGATCGCGCCGTATGGCAAAAGCGCACGGCGGCTTTTCGAGATCGCACCCCAGGATGCATCGCGGGACGTGGCACCCGTTATGATTTCGTCGAGAAAGCGCGTGATCTCGGCCAGGGGCAGTTCGTAACCCTGCATCATGTGCAGCGGATAACCGCGCGTTTCCATGTGCAGCTTGGCAATGTTTCGCCAAGTGCCGCCGACCGCATAGAACGTCCGCCCCCTGCCCTGCGGCAGCATGGGTGCCGGACGGATAAGCTTGCGAGCGATGGCCGTCGCCTTTTCCAGCGAGCCACCGGCTGTCTCCGACAGACGCAGACCGCCGAGCGGCAGGGTTATTCCTGTCCCGAGCTCGCGTCCCTTGATATCGATGAGCTCCAGAGACCCCCCCCCAAGGTCGCCGGCGATACCGTCGGGTTCATGGAAACCGCTGACGATGCCGAGCGCCGAATAGAGCGCCTCCTGTTCACCTGTCAGGACTTCGATTCCGTGGCCGAGGATCTTCTCCGCCCGCTCGATGAAATCCGGGCCGTTCTGCGCCTCGCGCGCGGCAGCGGTTGCGAGCACATACATGGCGGTGGCACGGGCCTGTTCTGAAAGCGCGCGAAACCGGCGCAGCGACGCCAGCGCCCGCGAGACGCCCTCTTCATCCATTCTCCCGGTGGTGGCGAGCCCCTTGCCCAGTCCGCAAAGCACTTTCTCATTGAACAAGACGGTGGGAGCCCGCGACAGGCCTTCATAAATGACCAGTCGGATCGAGTTCGAGCCGATGTCGACGACGGAGACAGGGGCTATGCCAGGCAGTCGCCCCTGCGCTTCTGATCTTGTCATGAAGTACCAGTTATTGTTTCCTGCCGGAAATAATGCCGGCAATCAGTTTCGGCGCGCTTTCTTTCAGCGATTCTCCCCGCCCCGAAAGGCTCGGATTGGTCATGAAATAGTGCTGCGCGTTAAAAGGCTCCTCGCCGGGCCGCACTTCCATGCGCCGCGACGTCCCGTCGGCCAATATCTCGTAGCTCTGCTGGTTGTCAATCAAGTTACCCAGCATGATCTGTGAAAGAACCTGCTCATGGACGGTCGGGTTTACAAGCGGCACCAACGTTTCGACGCGACGGTCGAGATTGCGCGGCATCATGTCGGCCGAGCCGATATAGACGAGCGCCTTTTCGGATGGCAGGCCGAAACCGTTGCCGAAGCAGAAGATACGGCTGTGCTCGAGGAAGCGGCCGACGATCGACTTGACGCGGATGTTTTCCGACAGGCCCGGCACACGCGGACGCAAGCAGCAGATGCCGCGCACGACAAGATCGATCTCGACACCGGCCTGACTGGCCCGATAGAGCGCGTCAATGATCTCCGGATCGACCAGCGAGTTCATCTTCATCCAGATCGACGCCGGTCTGCCGGACTTCGCATGGATGATCTCTTCCTCGATGTGACGCAGGATGCGGGGCCTCAGCGTATACGGCGAAACGGCAAGTTTCATGCCCTCTTCCGGCTCGCCATAACCAGTGATGAAGTTGAAGACATTCGCCATGTCGTGGGCAATCTTCGGATTGCAGGTGAAGAAGGACAGGTCCGTGTAGATCTTCGCCGTCACCGGATGATAGTTGCCAGTGCCGAGGTGGCAGTAGGTTCTGAGCTTGCCGTCCTCCCGTCGCACCACCATCGACATCTTGGCGTGGGTCTTCAATTCGATGAAGCCGAACACGACCTGCACACCGGCGCGCTCGAGGTCGCGTGCCCAGCGAATATTGGCCTCTTCATCAAAGCGCGCCTTAAGCTCGACCAACGCGGTCACCGACTTGCCTGCGTCGGCAGCATCGATCAACGCGCGCACGATCGGGCTGTCGTTGGAGGTGCGGTAAAGCGTCTGCTTGATGGCCAGAACATCGGGATCCCGCGCCGCCTGCAACAGGAATTGCACGACGACGTCGAAGCTTTCGTAGGGATGGTGAACCACCATGTCCTTTTCGCGGATCGCCGCCAGGCAGTCGCCAGCATGCTCACGCACCCGTTCCGGGAAGCGCGCGTTGTAAGGCTCGAAACGCAGGTCGTCACGCGGCGCCTTGGCGATCTCCGAAATGGTATTGAGGGCGAGCAGGCCGGGCAGGACGGCGACGCGGTTTTCCGGGACGGCCAGTTCGTGCACAACGAACTGCCTGAGCGCGACAGGCATTTCGGAGTCAACCTCGATCCGGATTACCGAACCGCGGCGGCGGCGCTTGAGCGCTGTCTCGAAATAGCGCACCAGGTCTTCCGCCTCTTCCTCCACTTCGATATCGCTGTCGCGGATAATGCGGAAGGTGCCGAAACCCTTCACCTCATAGCCTGGATAGAGACGGTCGATGAACATGCCGACCACGTCTTCCAGGGTGATGTAGCGGATCGTCGACTTGTCGTCGGGCAGGCGAACGAACCGGTCAAGCGTCGGCGGCAGGCGCAGCAAGGCCGTCATCGGTTCGTGGGCGCGCCGGCTTTCAAGTTGCAGGCCCATCGAGAAGCCGAGATTGGGGATGAACGGGAAAGGATGGGCAGGATCGATCGAAAGCGGTGTCAGTACGGGGAAGATTGCTTCCTCGAACTCTCTCTCCAGCCAGACCCTGTCCTCCTCCGAGAGGGCCGCCGGCCTGACAGTCAGGATGTCTTCCTTGGCGAGATACTGCTGAAGAACAGCCAACGAAGCCTGCTGCTCCATTTGCAGGTTGTCGATCTCTTTCAGGATATCGTCGAGCTGTTCGGCCGGCGTCTTGCCGTCCGGGCTCTTGATGGTGATCCCCTCGCGCACCTGACCTTCGAGGCCTGCGACGCGCACCATGAAGAACTCGTCGAGATTGGTGGCGGAAATCGATAGGAAACGCACCCGCTCCAGCAGCGGATGGGCGGTATTCAGGGTTTCCTCAAGCACCCGCCGATTGAACTGCAACCAGGAGAACTCGCGATTGATGAAGCGCAAGGGGCTGTTGGACAGATCTTCCGGCGCCTCCGCCATGATCGCCTCGAGGGTCTTCGTCTCAGTCACCACAGAATCCATTGCCATCCCTCAATTACCGGAGCACCCGCAATTATAACAGTTTGACGACAATCCTGTGACGTTCACTCCACGCCGTCCGGCTCGTAGAGTTCGCCCAGAACTTCCGCCGCAAGCGCCCGTGTGATCTTCGTCCGCCGCGACAGGGCCAGCCGGTCGATGCGATCGACCACTTCCTGCGCTGCGGCGCAAGAGCGCTCCATGCGCTTCACGATATAGTCGACGATCTTGTCGTCAATATTAAGCTGGCGGTCAGCGAACAGTTTGACGATGACCTGGGAAAGAAGAACCTCGTCCGGACTGCCGATTTCGACCATGGTCGCGGCCCTCAGTCGCGAACGAAGGTCGGGAAGCGCCACCGGCCAGGACAGCGGCCAGCTCCGTGAGGTCATCAGAAAGCTGGTGCCGTGCTCGCGCACGCTGTTGATCACATGGAAGAGTTCGACTTCATCAAAGCCGGCACGATCGGCATCCTCGAGTAGAACCGGACCTGCAGCCGCCTGCCGCGCCGCATTTGCGCCGGACACCGGATCAATCGCTGTCGCTCCGGCCTGCTCCGACCAGATTCTGGCCAGATGGGACTTCCCGGATCCGGCCGGCCCCGACAGGATGACGACCGGCGAGGACCACTGCGGCCAGCTGTCGATCAAGGCGACGGCAGCGGCCAGACGGTCGGAGACCAGAAGGTCGTCACGGCCGGTCGCTACGCCATGATCGAAGACGAGCGGCAGTTGTTCGCCCGTCTTGCGACGAGTCACCGCCTTCATTGTTTCACGCATCTAATTCTCTGAAGCACCAGGTTTGGGCTCGCCTTCAACAGTCGGCGCCTGCCCGTAATACAGATCGCTTTGAAGATACCTCGACAGGGCGAAGCGAACAAGCACGCCGACGGAGGCCGCGGCCGGCACGGCGATGAGAACGCCGACGAAACCGAACAATGCGCCAAAGGCGAAAAGCGCGAACATCAGCCAGACCGGATGAAGCCCGACGCTCTTGCCCACCCATTTCGGCTGCAAAATATTGCCCTCGATGAACTGGCCGGAGAAAAAGAACAGGACAACGATGACCAGGTGGACATAATCCGGCCAGAACTGCACCAGCGCCACACCGGCGGCCAGCACCAGGCCGACGGTCGAGCCGACATAGGGGATAAAACTCAGCAGCCCAGTGAGGAAGCCGATCAGCAAGCCGAAGTTCAGGCCGATCAGCGACAGGCCAACAGCATAATAAATGCCAAGGAACAGGCAGAGCGAGCCCTGCCCGCGCACAAAACCGGCGATTGTGCTGTCGAGTTCGGTTGCGATCTCACGCACCGTCGCGACGTTATTGCGCGGGATCCAGCCGTCGACCTTGGCGATCATCCGGTCCCAATCGAGCAGGAGATAAAAGGCGACAACCGGGGTGACGACCAGCAATGAGGCAATATCGATGAGCGCCTTACCCGAATTCCAGATCTGCGCCAGCAGCGTACCGAGAAAGCCAACGCCTTCGGACAGATATTTGGAGAAATTCTCCTTGAGCGTGTCGGTTTGGGTGCTCAGCCATCCCGGCAGCCATGCGGCGTTCGAGGTGGTGATATAGGCCTGCAATTGCGTGACATAACCCGGAATATGTTGAATGAACTCGTTGAGCTGGCTCGCCAGGACCGGAATGATGATCATGAGCGACAGCACGAAAACGACAATAAAGGTGATCAATATGACCACTGTCGCCCACATGCGCGACAGACCTAGAAGCTCCAGCCGGTCGGCAACCGGATCGAGGAAATAGGCCAACGCCATACCCGCGATGAACGGCAGAAGGATGGTGCGGAACATCATCAGGAAAAAGACAAAGACTGCGAGCGCGGCGAGCCAGAAAAGCAATTGCCGCCGAAGCCCGCTTCCGCTGATGTGCTTAACCATTGCGCGATGTCCTCTTTCTTGCCGTGCCACCTGTCCCGGCGGCTCTTCTAGCAGGAAAGCTCAGTTAGGTCAGGCCACAGGGGACGGTCAAGGGCGTCCATAAGACAGCAGTCGGCACTCACGGCAAAAACGCCGGAAAACCGTGCTTTTCCTGTCTCCCGGCTTGCAAATCCGGGTTCTTCATGCAATTCCCACCGGCAATATCGACACCCATCGGAGGCACGAGATGAGCCAGTCTGGACGCAACGGTTTGACCTACAGCGACGCGGGCGTCGACATTGATGCCGGCAACCTCTTGGTCGAGAAGATCAAGCCGGCCGTGCGCTCCACCCGCCGCCCGGGCGCCGACGGTGAGATCGGCGGTTTTGGCGGCCTGTTCGATCTCAAGGCCGCAGGCTTCTCCGATCCGGTTCTGGTGGCCGCCAACGACGGCGTCGGCACCAAGCTGAAGATCGCCATCGACGCCGGCATCCACGATACGGTCGGCATCGACCTCGTCGCCATGTGCGTCAACGATCTCGTCGTCCAGGGCGCCGAGCCGCTGTTCTTCCTCGACTATTTCGCCACCGGCAAGCTCGACCCCGACCAGGGAGCAGCGATCGTCGGCGGCATCGCGGCTGGCTGCCGCGAGGCTGGTTGCGCGCTGATCGGCGGAGAAACCGCCGAGATGCCGGGCATGTATTCGGGCGGCGACTACGACCTCGCCGGTTTTGCCGTCGGCGCCGCCGAGCGTGGCAGGCTTCTGCCGGCGGGCGACATCGCTGAAGGCGACGTGATCCTTGGGCTCGCCTCGTCCGGCGTCCACTCCAACGGCTTTTCGCTGGTGCGCAAGATTGTCGGCCTGTCAGGCCTCGACTGGAACGCAGCAGCGCCCTTCGACACAGAAAAGTCGCTCGGAGCGGCCCTGCTTGAGCCGACCCGCATTTACGTCAAGCCGCTGCTGAAGGCCATCCGCGAGACCGGCGCCCTGAAGGCGCTTGCCCACATCACCGGCGGCGGCTTCCCCGAGAATATTCCGCGCGTTCTGCCGAAACACCTCGCCGCCGCGATCGACCTCAATGCCATCAGTGTCCCACCGGTCTTCTCCTGGCTGTCGCGCACCGGCGGCGTTGCCCAGAACGAGATGCTGCGCACCTTCAACTGTGGGGTCGGCATGATCGTCGTCGTTGCCGAAAAGGATGCCGCCCGCGTTGCCGAAGTTCTCACCGCCGAAGGCGAGAAGGTCGTGACGCTTGGCCGGATGATCGCCCGCGCCGAGGGTGATGCCGGAACCCGCTACGAAGGCAAGCTCGCCCTATGACGACGGCCCGCAAACGCGTCGTCGTCTTCATCTCCGGCGGCGGCTCGAACATGGCGGCGCTGGCGGATGCCTGCGCCGCGCCCGATTTCCCGGCCGAGGTCATCGCTGTCTTCTCCGACAAACCGGCGGCAGGCGGGCTTGTAAAGGCCGCCGAGCGCGGAATCGCGACCTACACGTTCGAACGACGCGCCTATGCCGGCAAGGCCGAGCATGAGGCCGCGATTCTGGTCGCGCTCGACGCGCTTTCGCCCGACATCATCTGCCTGGCCGGCTACATGCGGCTGCTGAGCGCTGATTTCATCAGGGCATACGAAGGGCGGATCCTCAATATCCATCCTTCGCTGCTGCCGCTGTTTCCCGGTCTGCACACCCATCAGCGAGCGCTTGATGCCGGAATGATGGTGGCCGGCTGCACCGTTCACCTGGTGACCGAAGGCATGGACGAAGGGCCGGTTCTTGCCCAGTCCGTCGTGCCGGTCCTGCCCGGCGACACGGTCGATACCTTGGCGGCGCGCGTGCTGACCGTCGAACATCGTAGCTATGCGCTGGCCTTGCGTCTGTTTGCCGATGGAACGGTGCGCATAGGCGCCGATGGCCGCGTCGAGCGAACCGGCTATGCCAGCGACCCCGCGGCAACGCTGATTTCGATCTGAGGGCCTATTTGGCGTTGCTCATGAAGAATGAGGCACCCAGCGCCAGAAGGCTGCGGGGAAAAAGGCGCGTTAACAGCGTGATCAGCTTGTTGACTACCCCCGGGACCACGCTCGGCCGCCCAGCGTAAAGAGCGTTCAGACCCGCCTCAACCACCGCCTCCGGTGTCATCATTACCGCGGCCGCCATCGGGTTGAGCCGATGTCCGGCCCGCTCCCAGAAAGGCGTCTGCGTGGGGCCCGGGCATGTGACGCTGACCACGACCTTGCGGCGGGCCAGTTCGCGATGGAGCGCATGGCCAAAGGCCAGCACATAGGCCTTGGACGCGGCGTAAACGGCATAGCCGGGAATAGGCTGGAAGGCGGCTGTGCTGGCAACCAGCAGGATATGCCCGCCGGCGCGATCCGCCATGTCGCCGGCGAAGATATGGGAGAGCTCCGTCAACGCGCGCACATTGACGTCGACCATGCCGACCTCGTCATCCCGCGATCGGGCGATGAAACGCCCCTGGATGCCGTAACCGGCATTGGCAACCAGCGTTTCGACGAAGATGCCGCGATTATCGATCCGTTGTTTCAGCTGCGTGCAGGCAAGCGCTTCGGCCAAATCCACGGCCTCGACAACCACTTCTGCACCATGCTCCCCTCTCAGTTCAGTCGCCATGGCCTCAAGGGCATCCGCCTTGCGGGCGGTCAGCACGAGGTTGTAGCCGCGCCTGACGAGTGCCCCGGCAAAGGCCCGCCCCAACCCGCCGGTCGCACCAGTGATCAATGCCCATTTGCGCTCGTTCGCCATCAACATCTCCCTCATCACGGCCGTGATCATCGGGAAAAACACCGCCCCCCGCAAGAGATGCCCGTAAGGCCAGCGAAGTCGTGCTTGCCGCTTCTTGCACAACAGTCACAAGAGAGGACCTTTTTTGGGCCCTTTTTTGGCCGACACTAGGCCCAGAAGTGGTCTCTCCAACCCATTGAGGTCATTACATTTTTTCGTACTGTCGCGGTCATTGAACGATCTTACCGAAATGGGGACTTCTCGCATGACCAGATTGTTGACCACGACCGCACTGCTTGGTGCGATGGCGCTTGGCCTTCCGAACTTCGCTTTCGCAGCGGACGATATATTCACGTCGCCGGACGGCGCCTTCTCGGTCTATGGTGGCGTCGGCCTTGCCTATATCAAGGCCGAGGAATTCGTCTATGACGGCTCCCACAAGCTCAGCCAGCTCGACTGGGAAAGCAAGGGCATGACGCTCTACACGCTCGGCGCCGATGCCCAGATCGACAAGAACTGGAAAGTCCGGGCGGCCTTCAACGTCGGTACCGGCGGCAACGGTCACATGGTCGACTACGACTGGATGGACTACGGCATCTCAGACTGGACCGATCGCTCGATCCATCCCGACACCGAACTCGACCACTATTTCAGTGGCTCGATCGAGGTCGATCGCGGTATTTACGAGAACGAGACCACAAGTTTCGATGTCGGCGCCGGCTTCCGTTATACGGACGTCAAGTGGACCGCCTATGGCGGCTCCTATATCTACAGCGGCGGCGGCTTCCGCGACACGGTCGGCAGCTTCCCTGACGGCGAGCGCGGCATCAGCTACCAGCAGAAGATCCCCGTCGGCTTCCTTGCCGTAAACGGCTCCCACACGATCGGCGCCCTGACCCTGAGCGGCGGATTGCAGGGTGGTCTGAGCTTCGGCATTGACGACATCGACGATCACTGGATGCGTGATCTGCGCTTCTACGACAGCATGAAGATCGCGCCAATGCTCGGCGCAAACATCACCGCCAACTATCAGATCAGCCAGATGGCCTCGCTATTCGTCACCGGGTCGTTCGAAAAGGTGTTCCATGAACGCGGCGACATGAAGATCGTCGACACCACGGGTGCAAGCGCCGATTCTCATTCGTCGGATTCCGCTGGCGCGACCTATCAGGCGATGTCGATCTCCTTCGGCCTGAAGGGCACCTTCTGATAAGCAGAGCCCCCCGCAGACAGCTGACAACGCTGTCTGCACGGTCGCGGACGCCCCCCTCTTGCGCGCCCGCGACCCTTTCTGTTTCAGGCCGATAGTGCTGCCGGATTGAGAGCGGCCCACTGCAGCAACATGATGGTCTTGGCGTCGCAAATGCGGCCGTCTCCGACCATCGCTAGCGCGGCATCAAGGGAAACCTCAACGATCTCGATATCCTCATGCTCCTCGGCAAGCCCGCCGCCGTCGGCGACCTTCTGCTCGGCATTGATCTGCGCGAAGTAGAAATGCACCTTCTCGGTCACTGCGCCGGGCGAGGTATAGGCGCTGAACAAATGTCGGGGTTGGTCTACCCGATAACCGGTCTCCTCCATCGCCTCGCGACAGACGGTCTCGGCCGCATCCTCGCCTTGCTCCATCGAGCCGGCCGGGACTTCCAGCAGGAAGGGATGGCTCCCCATCAGATAGACGGGAATGCGAAACTGACGAACCATGACGACGACCCGGCGCTGCGGATCATAGAGCAAAATCGCCACCGCCTCGCCTCGATCGAAGACCTCCCACGTCAACTTGACCTTGCTGTCGTCCGGGCGGATGTAGTCGAAGACGATGCGACGGAAATGGCTCCAGCCTTTCCATAGCGTCTCATCCTTGAGGATGGCGATGCGAACCTTGTCGAAGCGGCTCATTCCGCGACCTTCTCGAGCCACACCTTGTTGTCGTGGAACGCGGCCCCGCCGTGCGGTGCGGGCGAGTCGGCACCGGTCAACACGTTGATCCCCTCGCCGTCGAGATGCGCCTTGTTCGGCCAGATCCCTTCAGCCACCAGGACACCCGGCTTGACCGCATCGGTGACCCGCGCATGGATACGCAGCGAGCCCCGCCCGTTGCCAAGACGGACGATGTCGCCACCAGCGATCGACAGGCGTGCGGCATCGGCCGGATTGACCATCACCTCCGGACGAACCTCCTTCTCGCGCGAGGTCGGCGTCTCGGTGAAGGTCGAGTTGAGAAAATTGCGGGCCGGTGAGGTCGTCAGGCGGAAGGGATGCGCGGCGTCGGCCAGTTCGATCAGATCAACCTGGTCGGGATAGACCGGAAGCGAGGAGACCGGGCCAAGATTGCCGAGCCGCACCGGCGGCTTGTTCGGCGCCTTGCCGTTCTCCCAGTCCGGGCGAAAGCGGAACTTGCCATCGGCATGGGCAAAGCCATCGAGGTAATGGGCGGTACGGAAATCCGGCTGACAGTCGATCCAGCGATCCTCGCGCAGGGCGTCGTAGCCGGGCAGACCGTTCGGCAACAGCATGCGATCGATGTGTTCACGCTCGTTCAGGCCAAAGCCTGAGCGATCGGCGACACCAAGGCGCTTGGCCAGTTCCTCAATGACAAAGAGATTGGTGCGCACCGTTTCCGGCGGCTCGACGAGCTTTGGGCCAAGCAGGATGTGACTGTGGCCGCCGCCACGATAAAGGTCGTCATGCTCGACGAACATGGTGGCCGGCAGCACGATGTCGGCCACCTCGGCGGTCTCCGTCATGAACTGCTCGTGCACTGCGACGAACAGGTCGTCACGGTCGAAGCCCTGTTTTACCAGACGCTGTTCGGGCGCGACATTGAGCGGATTGGTGTTCTGGATCAGCAGTGCCGTCACGGGCCCACGGTGACGCAAAGCCTCGGCGTCTCCAGTCAGCACCCGACCGATCTGCGACTGGTCGAGCATGCGGATTTCCGGATCGAGATACCCCGTGCCCAGCAGCTCGGCCTTGTTGAGCCGGAAGATGTCGCTGTTGCTGTGAAAGGCTCCGCCCCCCTCGTGTTGCCAGGAACCGAGCACCGTGGCGATGGACAGAGCGGCGTGCATGGCGACCGTGCCATTGCGTTGACGGGCAAAGCCGTAGCCGAGGCGGAAGAAACTGCGCTTCGTCGCGCCGACAAGCCGCGCGAAGGCCTCGATTTCCTCGACAGAAAGTCCAGTGATCGCCGCCGCCCATTCGGGCGTGCGGGTCTTCAGATGCGCCTCAAGCCCGGCCGGGTCATCGGCATACCGCGCCATGTAGGCGCGGTCGGCATAGCCGTCGCGGAAGGCGATGTGCATGACCGCACAGGCAAGAGCCGCATCGGTGCCGGGCCGAACGATCAGGCCGAGGTCGGCCTGCTTCATCGTCGCGTTCTCGTAAACATCGACCACGACGATCTTCGCCCCGCGCTCCTTGCGGGCCTTCATCGCATGGGTCATCACATTGACTTGGGTGGCAACCGCATTGGTGCCCCAGATGACGACGCAGTCAGCCTTGGCCATCTCGCGCGGGTCGGGTCCGCGCAGCGTGCCCGTTCCCATGGCATAGCCGGTCCAGGCCATATTGGTGCAGATCGAGCCGAAGAAACCGGAATAGCGCTTGGCGTGGCGCAGGCGCTCGATCGAGTCGCGCTGCACCTGTCCCATTGTACCGGCGTAAAAATAGGGCCAGATTGCTTCCGAACCATGGGCGGCTTCCGCCTTGACGAAGGCCTCGGCGACCTCGTCCAGCGCGTCATCCCAGGAAATCTCCTGCCAGCCACCTGCGCCCTTGGCGCCCTTGCGGCGCTTCGGCGTCAGCAGGCGATCCGGGTGGTAGAGGCGTTCCGCATAGCGGGCGACCTTGGCGCAGATGACGCCGGCCGTGTAGCTGTTATCGGCGGCGCCACGGACGCGGCCGATCCGCCCGTCGCCCCCCAGATCGACATTGAGCGCACAGGCGGATGGACAGTCATGCGGACAGACCGTATGACCAGTGGTTCGGATAGGGCTCGCGATGTTCATGGCCTTTGTATATTGCATGGCCGGACGGCTCAAAAGCCCCATTCAGACAAATCATCAAACCCATCAGGACGACAGATGAACTACCGCCACATCTACCATGCGGGCAATTTCGCCGACGTGCTCAAGCATGCGGTGCTGGCGCGGCTGATCGTCTACATGCAGCAGAAGGACAAGGCCTTCCGCCTGCTCGACACCCATGCCGGCATCGGCCTTTACGACCTTTCCTCCGAGGAGGCGCAAAAAACCGGCGAATGGCGCGACGGAATCGGCCGCCTGCTCGACGCGGAGCTTCCGGCCCCTGTAGCCACCATCCTCGCGCCCTATCTGGACGCCGTCAGAAGCCTCAACCCCGAGGGGGAAATCACCCTTTACCCCGGATCGCCGAAACTCGCCCGCATGCTGTTTCGGCCACAGGACCGGCTTTCGGCCATGGAACTTCACCCCGACGACAGTAGACGGCTTGCCCGTCTGTTCGAGGGCGACTACCAGGTGCGCGTCACAGAACTCGACGGCTGGCTGGCGCTCGGTGCCCATCTGCCGCCGAAGGAGAAGCGCGGCATCGTGCTGGTCGATCCGCCCTTCGAACTGGAGGGCGAGTACGAACGTATCGTGGACGGGCTGGCCCGCGCCTATCGCCGCTTCTCGACCGGTGTCTACTGCCTCTGGTATCCGATCAAGAGGGGCGCACCGATCGCCGCGTTCCACGAAGCCCTGAAGGCGCTGGAGATCCCGAAGATCCTCTGCGCCGAACTCTCGGTGAAAAGCGACCGCGACCTGACGGGGCTTTCCGGCACCGGCCTCATTATCGTCAATCCGCCCTTCACGCTGAAGGACGAGTTGCATGCGGCCCTTCCTGAGCTGAAGCGTGTGATGGCGCAGGATCGCTATGCCTCGCATCGGTGCTTCTGGCTAAGGGGTGAGACCACCGAGGCGGAGCGGCAGCGCGACTAGAGCCTCCGCACCACGCGCTTGACCTCGCACGGCTTTGCCAACATTCTGACGGCAAAGAAGGAGAGCATCCATGGCCACCCGCCTGCTGATCCGCACCACGCTTTCGCTCGCCGCCTTTCTGTTTCTTGCCATAGAAAGTCAGGCCCTCGCCGGCACACCGTCCTGTGAGCAGGTGACCGGCACCGTTTCCGGGCGGTTTGCCGCGAACATGCGCGGCTTCCTCGGTCTCGACCTGTCGATTGCCGAATACGGCATGATTTCCGAGAACAGGCTCGAGACGCGTGACGGAACCCATCGGGTGGAGCGGCGCTATTGTCATGCGAAGATCACCACGACCGACGGCGCGCGCCGCCAAGTCTGGTATCTGATCGAGAACAATTGGGGCTTCGCCGGCCTCGGCTCGTCGGTCGAATTCTGCGTCAGCGGTCTCGACCCCTGGCACGTCTATGGCGCCCGCTGCAAATCACTGCGCTGAAAAGCACTCGCCTCCCGACGCCTAAGACTCCTGGTCGGCGTGGAACTGCGTGCGTTCGAAGAGCAGAACGACCATGAGCGCGATTGCCAGCGGGATCAGCAGATAGAAAAGCCGGAACACCAGAAGCGCGGCGATCACATCCGCCTGTTCCAGATCCGGCAACCCCATGACGAAGACGAGCTCAAGCACGCCAAGCCCGCCCGGTGCATGCGAGATCAGGGCCGCAGAGAACGACACCAGAAAAATGCCAAGGACGACGACGAAGCCGGGATTACCCACCTCAGGCAGGGCGAAATAGATGATGCCGGCGGCACCGATCAGTTCCATCGGTCCGACCAGCAGTTGAGGCAGCACCACACGCGGCGCTGGATAGGTTATCTGGAACGAACCGATGCGCAACGGAGGAAGCCGCAGCAGGCTGGCAAGCGCATAAAGGCCGACAAGGCCAAGGATGGCATAGCCGGTCGCAGCCGAAGCGCCGATCGGCAAGAGGTCACCGAATCGTTCGGTAATATCGGGCTCAAGCACCAGCACAAGGCCAGCGAGAAGCAAAGCACCGAGCAGGAAGGTAAAGGAGCAAAGGGCGATCAGACCACCAATCTCGCGGGCGCTGAGCCCTTTGGACGTATAGGCCCGATAACGCACCACGCCGCCAGAAAGGACCGAAGCACCGACATTGTGTGACAGGGCATAGGCGGTGAACGAACTGACAGCGATGAACAACCAGCCGACCTTGCGCTCGAGATGCATCAACGCGATGCGGTCATAGCCGGCAAGTGCTGCGTAGGCCACCAGCGAGCAAAGACCAGCCATCACCCAACCGTGGGCAGGTATCTGCGCCAAACTATGATGCAGGTCGTCAAGTGACAGCCCGCGTAATTCCTTGTAGAGAAGCCAGCCGGAAACCGCTATCGTTGCAGCACCGATCACCGGCCAGAAAAATTTCTTCAGGGTCATCCAGTCTTGCCGATCTTTTCTCCTCGAAACAGAACAAGCTGTCACCACCTTGCCGGCGACCGCCCTAGTCTGGGGATGAAGAGTTAATGCTTCAATCCCTGCGCGTCGGAATGATACTATTGTTCAGTGTTGGGACCTGGCTTGAGGCGACAGGCGCGAGAGCACAGACGCGCGATTTCGATTTCTACGTCCTCTCTCTTTCCTGGTCTCCGACCTTCTGTGCATCGCCGGACGGCGCGCGCAATCGCGAACAGTGCGGAACCTTGCGCCATTACGGCCTGGTCGTGCACGGGCTCTGGCCGCAATACGAGCGCGGCTATCCGCAATCCTGCCCGACCGACCAGCCACAACGCGTGTCATCAAGCCTTGGCCGGGCCTATTTGGATATTATGCCGTCGATGGGTCTCATTGGCCACGAATGGCGTAAGCACGGCACTTGTTCCGGCCTCAGCCAGGGAGACTATTTCTCCACAATCCGTGCCGCGTTCGAGCGTGTGCAACTGCCCACGCCTCTGAAGCGATCCGCGCGGGAAACGCGGATCTCTCCCATCGAGCTGGAACGGCAGATCATTCGCGCCAATCCCGACTTGAGCCCGCAGGGGGTCGCCGTCACCTGCCAGGCGGGCAAACTGGACGAGGTGCGGATCTGCCTGACGAAGGACCTTCAGTTCCGCAAATGCCCCGAGATTGACAGAAACGGTTGCCGCCAACGATTGATTTCCGTTCCGCCGCAGAATTAGGTTTGCGGCGAACAGACTTCCACAGCTCCACGAGGACCATATCGATGAAACTGCTATGCTCGCCAACCTCCCCCTATTCCTCCAAGGTCCGCATGGCCGCCCGCCACCTCGGGGTCGAGCTCGAGGAAGTGATGGTCAACACCAGCGAGGATCCGATCGAACTGACCGGAAGCAACCCACTCGGTAAAATCCCGACCCTCATCACCGACGAGGGTCGGGCGATCTTCGACAGCCGGACGATCATGCACTACCTGCACCGGACAGCGAAGAAGCGGCTCTATCCGAAGAAAGACGCGAAGCGCACCGAGGCGGAGGTGCTGGAAGCACTGTGCGACGGCATATGCGACTGCCTGCTGGTGATCGTCTATGAGAAGCGTTTCCGGGCACCGGAACTGGTCAGCCAGGATGCAATCGACCGGCAATGGTCGAAGGTCGAGCGCAGCCTCGACCATCTTGAAGCGCATATGCCGAAGTTCGGCAAATCGCTGCACGGCGGCCATTTCGCGCTGGCGGCACTGCTCGGCTACCTGATGCTGCGCTTTCCAGGAGAGTGGGAAAACGGCCGTACCCGGCTGGCGGCCTGGCCGGGGAAATTTACCGAGCGCTTCAAGCCCTACCCCGATCTTCGGCCGCAGGCCTGAGCGACGGCGTCGCCGCTTTCGCGCCGACAACAAAAAAGCCGGGCGTCTCCGCCCGGCTTTTCCACATCCGCATATCGGGCGGATCAGAACTTCATGCCGATACCGACCTTGACCGAGTGATCGTCGAAACCACGCGACACATTTGCGCCGTCAATCTTGAAGTCACGCGAGGCGTAGTCGGTGTAGCGATATTCGACGCGGGCCATGATATTGTCGGTCACCAGCGCTTCGACACCCGCGCCGACGGTATAGCCAACTGCGGCCTTCTCGTCTTTGTCGGTCGCGCTCTCGATCTTGTGGTTTGCGGCGGCAATACCACCGGTACCGTAGATCAGGAAGGGGTTCATGTCGTAACCGACGCGGGCGCGCAGCGATCCGTTGACACCTTGCTTGCCTTCGAGACCGGCACCGGCCGAACCTTTTTCGCCGTTGTAGCCAATGTCGGCTTCTGCACCGTAGACAATCTGGCCGTTCTGCATGTTGTAGCCGCCATAGAGCGAACCGCCGGCAGCATCGGCATCACGAGAGTTGCTGCCGTCGAAGCGACCCCAGTCGTAGGTCACAGCGCCACCGACATAGGCGCCCGTCCAATTGCCCGCCGGAGCGGCGTAGGATTCGGTGGCGACCGGAGCTTCCGGGATCTGGTCGACAGCGTCGGCGGCTCTGGCAGCCTGGGAGGCCATCAAGGCCGTGGCGGATGCCAGAAGAATCATAGTGAGGGTACGCATACTTGTCTCCTTTCAGTTCAGAGCCGCGTCAAATCTAAACAGCGGCGGCTCGAACGATCGATGTAATTCCCTGCCCGTTCCGAGCTGAAGATGGACGTCAATTGCGGACTTGAAAGAGCCGAAATGTGAATTGATTGTGTCATCGGAGTGACAAGAATTGGATGTTGCTTTAAAGCAACAGGAAATTCATTAACCATAACAGTGTGTAAACAAATTTATACATAGAAATTTCAAAGTTAAACTCAAATCAAAGCCAACATACCGCCCGAAGACACAAAGAAGAGAATTAACGCATACCTATGCAAACCGTGCCACCGCACCCTATATGCCAAGCACAACCACAGAAGACCAAGCCGGATTGCTATGAACGACAACATTCCTAAGGTAGCCCTCATCACCGGATCGGCCGCGAGACTTGGGCGAGCCATCGCTCTCGACTTGGCACATCATGGCTTCGCCGTAGCCGTCCACGCCAATCACTCGCTTGCACAGGCCGCAGCGCTTGTCGACGAGATCGGAGCGTTCGGAGGCCGCGCCGTCGCCTTGCAAGCCAACCTTCGCGACGGGCAGGCAACGGCCGGCCTCATGGCGGCGGCGACCGACGCACTCGGCCCGATCGGCGTTCTGGTCAACAATGCCTCCATCTTCCTGGACGACAGCGCCGAGGTTTTTGACGCCGAGATCTTCGACCAGCATTTCGACCTGCACGTCCGGGCCCCGGCAATCCTCGCGTCAAGCCTGTTGCGACAATTGCCGGAGGATGGGAACGGACTGATCGTCAACATCATCGACCAGCGCGTTCTGGCACCGACGCCGCGCTTCTTCTCCTATGGCCTGTCGAAGGCGACACTGCTTGCGGCCACACATACGATGGCGCAGGCCTTCGCCCCACGGGTGCGCGTCAACGGCATAGGCCCCGGCCCAACGCTGAAGAGCACCCGACAGACGGAAGAGGATTTTCACGCGCAGATCGACGCCCTGCCGCTTGGTCGCGGACCCAGGCTCGAGGAATTCGGCAGAACGATCCGCTTTCTTTTTGACACACCGTCGATCACCGGCCAAATGATTGCCCTCGATGGTGGGCAGCATCTTGCCTGGCGTCTGCCGGGTGCAATGGAGATCAATGAATGACTGGAGGAAAGCTGCCGGATGGCGGCATTCTCTATGACGGCACGGAAGAAGAGGACGATGACATCGCGCCCGCTTCCGACACGCAGCGCTCGGTCGCCGCGGTCGACTGGAGCGTCACCAATCTTAACGAAACGGGCCTGACCGGCGCCGAACTGATTGGCGAATTCGTCAAGCAGTTGCCGAACAGTCCCGGCGTCTACCGCATGCTGAATGCCGACGGCGAGGTGCTCTATGTCGGCAAGGCGCGCAGCCTGAAGAAGCGCGTGACAAACTATGCCCAGGGGCGGCTACACTCCAACCGCCTGACGCGAATGGTGCGAGAGACGGCGAATATGGAATTCGTCACGACCCGCACCGAGGTCGAGGCGCTGCTGCTCGAAGCCAATCTCATCAAGCGCCTGCGGCCGCGCTTCAACGTGCTGCTGCGCGACGACAAGAGCTTTCCCTATATCCTGATCACCGGCGACAGCCGGGCGCCGGCGATCTACAAGCATCGCGGCGCGCGCGGCCGCAAGGGCGACTATTTCGGCCCCTTCGCCTCGGCGAGCGCCGTCGGACGCACGATCAACTCGCTACAGCGGGCCTTCCTGCTTCGCACCTGCACCGATAGCGTGTTCGAGAGCCGTACCCGCCCCTGCCTCCTCCATCAGATCAAGCGTTGTTCCGCGCCCTGCACGCACGAGATCTCCGACGCCGACTATGCCGTGCTGGTGCGCGAGGCCAAGGATTTTCTGTCCGGCAAGAGCCAGAACGTCAAAGCCTCGATCGCCGAGGCTATGAACGAAGCGGCGGAGAACCTGGATTTCGAGCGCGCCGCAGTGTTCCGCGACCGTCTCGCGGGCTTGAGTCATGTGCAGAGCCACCAGGGCATCAATCCGGCGAACGTCGAGGAGGCGGATGTCTTTGCCATCCATCACGAGGGCGGCCTCACCTGCATCCAGGTGTTCTTCTTCCGTGCAGGACAGAACTGGGGCAACCAGGCCTATTTCCCCAAGGCCGACCCGCAGATGACGCCGCCGGAAGTACTCAATACCTTCCTCGCGCAGTTTTATGATGACAAGCCCCCCCCGAAGCAGATCCTCCTGTCCGAGACGATCGAGGAGCAGGACCTGCTCGCCACGGCGCTGACCGAGCGGGCCGGCTACAAGGTGCAGGTGCTCGTACCGCAGCGCGGCGACAAGAAGGACGTCGTCGACCATGTCGCCGCCAATGCGCGCGAGGCCCACGGCCGCAAGCTGGCAGAGACCGCCTCGCAAGCGCGCTTGCTGCAAGGCTTTGCCGAGACCTTCGGCCTCCCCTACGTGCCGCGCCGCATCGAGATCTACGACAACTCGCACATCATGGGCACCAATGCGGTCGGCGGCATGGTGGTCGCCGGACCCGAGGGGTTCGTGAAAGGCCAGTATCGCAAGTTCAACATCCGTTCGACCGACATCACACCCGGCGACGATTTCGGCATGATGCGCGAGGTGATGACCCGCCGTTTCTCGCGCCTTCTCAAGGAAGAGGGAAAGCCCGATCGCAGCACAGCGTCGGACGATTCGGCCGACACCACCTTCCCTGCCTGGCCGGATGTGATCCTGATCGACGGTGGCCAGGGCCAGATGACGGCGGTGCGCGCCATTCTCGATGAACTCGGCATTGCCGACTGTGTCATCGCGATCGGGGTCGCCAAGGGCGTCGACCGCGACGCCGGGCGCGAGCGCTTCTTCGCGCTTGGACGCCCCGATTTCACACTGCCGCCGCGCGATCCTGTGCTCTACTTCATCCAGCGCCTGCGCGACGAGGCCCATCGCTTCGCTATCGGTTCGCACCGGGCACGGCGCAAGAAAGAGCTGGTAAAGAACCCGCTCGACGAAATCGCCGGCATTGGCCCAACCCGCAAACGGGCATTGCTTCAGCATTTCGGCACGGCAAAGGCCGTCTCTCGCGCAGCGGTATCCGACTTGACCGCGGTAGAGGGAATCTCCGAGGCTGTCGCAAGGCTTATTTACAATCACTTTCACGAAAGCGCCGCAGATTGACGTCAGGGGGAACGCATTCTTGTCTCCACACCTTACTGACAATTAAGAAATCTTGTGTTGACGGTCGCGTCGGTAAACCGTCATCTACACTCGAAAATCATCCGACAGACAGGGCATCATGGCTTCGCGCGCTTACAACATTCCAAATCTCCTGACCTATGCCCGCATTGTTGCCGTGCCGCTGATCGTCCTGTGCTTCTTTGTCGAGGGGCGATTGCAGAGTTCGGAATTCGCCCGCTGGACCGGACTTGGCATCTTCGTCGTCGCGTCGATCACCGACTATCTCGACGGCTATCTCGCCCGGATCTGGAACCAGACCTCGAATATCGGCAAGATGCTCGATCCGATCGCCGACAAGCTGCTGGTTGCTTCGGTCCTGTTGCTGATGGCGGCCGACGGAACGATTGCCGGCTGGTCGCTCTGGGCCGCAATCACCATCCTTTGCCGCGAGATCCTGGTCTCCGGCCTGCGCGAATATCTTGCGGCCCTGAAGGTCAGCGTTCCCGTCACCCAGATCGCCAAGTGGAAGACCACCGCGCAGATGTTCGCACTTGCCTTCCTGCTCGCGGGTCCCGCCGGTGACAAGGTCCTGCCTTTTACGACTGAGATCGGTATTGGCCTTTTGTGGATCGCAGCACTTCTGACCATCTACACCGGCTACGACTATTTCCGTGCCGGCCTGAAGCACATGGTCGATTGATATGGTCAAGCTCGTCTATTTCGCCTGGGTGCGCGAACGGATCGGCAAGGGCGAGGAAGAGCTTGAACTTCCCGCCCACGTCAAGACGGCCGGCGATCTGATTGCCTATCTGACCACGCTCGGCGAGGAATACGAGAACGCGCTACAGTTTCCCCAGGCGATCCGGGTTGCCGTGAACCAGGAGCATGTCGAGCACGACGAACCGCTCACCGGCGCTGGCGAAATCGGCCTTTTCCCGCCGATGACGGGCGGGTAAGACACTCTTGCGAAGAGAGTGCCATCACCTCGTGAAATGATCGCAGGCACGAAGGCCATGCGACGGGTCGGAAGACGTTGCTGAGGACAAATCGATGACCTGCCCTGCCCCCACCATTCGCGTCCAACATCAGGACTTCGACCTTTCGACCGAAAGCCGCGCGCTTACAGACGGCCGCGCCGACATCGGTGCAGTCGTCTCCTTCGTCGGCCTTTGCCGCGACGAGGCGGGCACGCTTTCGGCGCTCGAGCTCGAGCATTATCCCGGCATGGCAGAGGCGGAGATCCGCCGCATCGGAGAGCAAGCGATCGCCCGCTTCGACCTGCTCGGCCTCACGGCCATCCACCGCTTCGGCAAGATCGCGCCCGGCGAGCAGATCGTACTTGTCATCGCCACCGCCCCGCACCGCCAGGCGGCCTTCGACGGCGCCAATTTCATGATGGACTACCTGAAGACCTCGGCTCCCTTCTGGAAGAAGGAACACCGCAAGGATGGGACGGCTGGCGACTGGGTCTCGGCCAAGGATGCCGACGACCACGCCCGTGACAAGTGGCGCTGATCAGACCAACAGGAACAGAAAAGCCGGGATCTTAGACCCCGGCTTTTCGCTATACATCGACGCCGCAGGAGGTGCGGCTCAAGGCTTCATTCAGCCGACGATTTCGGTGTCCGAAAACCAGTACTTGATTTCCTCGGCAGCGGTTTCCGGAGCGTCCGAGCCGTGGACCGAATTTTCGCCGATCGACAGGGCGTAGGTCTTGCGGATGGTGCCTTCATCGGCGTTAGCCGGGTTGGTCGCGCCCATGATCTCGCGGTTCTTGAGGATGGCGTTTTCGCCTTCGAGAACCTGAACCACGGTCGGGCCCGAGGTCATGCCTTCAACCAGTTCGCCGAAGAAGGGGCGTTCCTTGTGAACGGCGTAGAAGCCTTCGGCTTCGCGCTGGCTCATCCAGACGCGCTTGGAAGCGACGACGCGAAGGCCTGCGTCTTCCAGCATCTTGGTGATGGCGCCCGTCAGGTTGCGCTTCGTTGCGTCCGGCTTGATCATCGAAAAGGTGCGTTCAATCGCCATCGGTCTAGTCCTTTTGTCTTAAGGGGAAAGTGGGCGGTTTCTAGCCGTGTCAGGCCCTGAAAACAAGGGGGATGGACGAATTTCACGCTCACGTCACACAAGGACATCAGGCGACCCGCCGCGCCTCCCCATCATAGAGGTCGAGGCAGCGCTCGAACCATTCGCCAACCGGGTCTCCGGCCGGCAGATGAATAGAGCCGCTGACAATCCTCAGCCATTGCAGCGCGCCAAAGACGATGAAGTCGGCAAACAAGGGCGCCGCGCCACCGATGAAGGGCTGATGGCTGAGCATGTGACGTAGAGGCTTCAGTGTTTCCGGGAAGGCTTCGATCTCCGCATCGCGGCCAGCCGCCACCTCCTCGACGGTCTTGCCAAGCCGTTCTTTCCGGCTCTCGCGGAAATAGACCTGATCCTCGGGGTCCAGCATGTCATGGATCTGCTTGATGGCGATCCGCGTGGCCGCCGGGTGAATGGTGGTCTGCGAATACCCCTCGACGAAGCGAGAAAGCGCCTTGCCGCCCTCGCCAGCAAACAGCGACGGGCGGGTCGGGTAGGTTTCCTCCAGGTAGAGGGCAATGGCAAAACTGTCGGCGATCAACCGATCGCCATCGCGCAGGATCGGCACGGTCTTCGACACTCCACCCTCAATCTCGCTGATCGCGGTGAAGGGCATCGGCTGCTCGACATAGGAAAGCCCCTTATGCTTGAGCGCCATGACCACCTTCCAGCAATGCGGAGAAAAGGGACGGTCGCGATCGCTACCGCACAGGGAGTAGAGGGTGATGGACATGAGGTTTCTCCGGAAGGCTGAAGGGGACGGCCAATGTGGGGCGGCAGGCACTCGCGATCAAATCAAGATATTTCATTGATCATATCAATCCCTCTGCATCATTTCTGCCATAGGCTTGCGCTTTGCCCACTCGATAAGGAGACCCGAAATGCTGCAAAACCTTCAGATGCTTGCCGCCTACAATGAGTGGGCCAACCACCGCCTCTATGCCGCCGCGCAACAACTGACGCCGGAGGAATTGAATGCCGATCGCGGCGCTTTCTTCGGCTCCCTGTTCCTCACCCTCACCCATCTGCTGGTCGCCGACCGTATCTGGTTACGCCGCTTCACGGGCGAAGGCCCCAGCCCTTGCGCGCTTGACGAAAAACCGTTTGCGGCGTTGGCAGACCTTACGGCAGCGCGTCAGGATGAGGATCGCCGCATCATCGACTGGTGCGCGACACTGACGGAAGAGCGGGTCGCCGCTCCCTTCAGCTATACGCCGATCACCAATCCCACGGTAATCGCCCACAAGCTCGGGCCGGCGCTTGTGCATTGCTTCAACCACCAGACCCATCATCGCGGCCAGGCACATGCCACCCTCACCGCGCTCGGCAAGCCGTCCCTCACACTCGACCTCATCTACTTCCTCCGCCAAGAGGGGCAGCAGTGGCTGTGACGGCGTTGCGCAAGGACTGACATGGAAAGATCGGAGCGACGGTCACCGGCAAGAGTAGGTCCGTCGGAATAAGTGGTCGAGATCCGGGCAAATCGCCCGGTGCGATCGGGCGCGCCCGAACCACCACGTTCAGCAGCAGGAACTCAAGCGAAAATTAACCCAGACTGCAATGTTGCGGATCAGTGCCCAGCCATCGGTTGCCGGCTTAACGGAATCCAGAAGATTCAACGGCACGATCGCCCGAAAAGCCGGAACCTCAGGGCCTAAGGGGAAGAACATGCAGCAGGACGTCAGCATCGCGCATCAGAAAGCTCACCCGCATCAGACCAGCCACAAGCCGGCATCGGGGGCGGACGCACTGCAGAAGGTTGCGGGCTTCATGGCTAAGCATGGCATCGCCGGGCTGCCGCGCAACTATCATCTCGTTCACGAGGCAATCACCGGTCACAATGCCGGGCTGGCCCGCGACCTTGGCGCCCTTGGGCAGCGCGCCACGCAGCACGCCCTCGACCAGCTCGGGCTGAAGCACCGTCTTGCCAGCCACTGCGGACTTGCCGAGGAACGGATGCAATCCGAAAGCGTCGCCCTGCTCGGCAAGCTGGGCGAACACGTGGGGCTGGGCATCCTGCACAAGCAAACCTTTGCGCGAGCCCTGGAAACCATCACCCGGTCGATCCGCGAGGACGAGACACGCGGCATCGGCGACCTGCTGGCCGAACTCGACTTCCTGGGAGCTTCAGCAGCAGACCTGCTCGAGGCGGAAACGGACCTGGCCCTGAAGCTGAAGAACGGCCTGCAGCAGATCGAGGCGGCAAACCGCGCAGCCGAGGCAGCCAAGGCCATGATGAACAAGGACGGCCTGACCGGTCTGCCTAATCGCCTCGCCTTCATGAACCGGCTCGAAGGGCTGTTTGCCGAAGACGGCACCACGCCAGCGACGGCGCTGATCATCGTTGATGTCGACGACTTCCGCTCGATCAACCACCAATTCGGCGAGGATGCGGCCAACCGGCTGCTGAAGCGCATGGCCGCGATCTTCCGCAAGACAATCAAGAAGAATGACTTCCTGGCGCGCATCGACGGCGACGACTTCGCCTTCCTGTTCTCAGACGTCACGGCTGAAGACGCCCACGCCATCGCCGGGCGCCTGCATGCCGCGATCGAGAACAGCCTCGTTTTCGCTGCGGAGCAAGGCGCGCACAAGGGCGGGCTCGGTCTTTCGGTCGGGATTGCCCTCAGCCATACGGCGGAGGCTCCCATGCAACTGCTTGCCCATGCCGAAGCGGCGCTCCACGCCGCCCGCGCCAATCCCCGCCAGCCGATCGCGGTCTACCCGGGACCTACCGGCCGAACTGCTGGATGGCACGTCGCCTGACGGAAGGCCGGCTGTCGGGGCTGTTGCCGTGAAGCAACCATAAGACCGGCTCCCTCTTTCCTGGCGACTGCCTTCCCGGCGACCGCTTGCCTTTGCCTGACAGTTCGGCCAAAACGCCAGTCATGATCTCAATTAACGACGTTTCCGCCCGCATTGCCGGCCGCCTTCTCATCGACCACGCCACGATTTCGTTGCCTACTGGCACGAAAGCCGGACTTGTGGGCCGCAATGGTGCGGGCAAATCGACCCTGTTCAAGGTCATCACCGGCGATCTCAGCCCCGAGTCCGGCTCGGTCTCCATTCCCAAGAACGCCAAGCTTGGGCAGGTGGCGCAGGAAGCCCCTGGCACCGAAGACAGCCTGATTTCGATCGTGCTGGCCGCAGACAAGGAACGTACAGCCCTGATGGCTGAAGCGGAAACGGCCACCGATCCCCACCGGATTGCCGATATTCAGATGCGGCTCGTCGATATCGATGCCCATTCGGCGGAAGCCCGCGCCTCCAGTATTCTGGCCGGCCTTGGTTTCAATCAGGAAGCCCAGCTTCGCCCGGCCTCTGCCTTTTCCGGCGGATGGCGCATGCGCGTGGCGCTGGCGGCCGTGCTGTTTGCCGAGCCTGATTTGCTGCTCCTGGACGAGCCGACCAACTATCTCGACCTTGAAGGTACGCTGTGGCTGGAAGACTATATTCGCCGCTATCCGCACACTGTCATCATCATCAGCCATGACCGTGACCTGCTGAACAATGCCGTCAACGCCATTGTCCATCTCGATCAGAAAAAGCTGACCTTCTATCGCGGCGGCTATGACCAGTTCGAGCGCCAGAAGGCCGAGAACGACGAACTGCAGATGAAGTCCAAGGCCAAGAATGACGCGGCCCGCAAGCATTTGCAGAGCTTCATCGACCGCTTCAAGGCCAAGGCCACAAAGGCAAAGCAGGCCCAGAGCCGCGTCAAGGCGCTTGAGCGCATGGGCACGGTTGCGGCGGTGATCGAGGATCATGTTCAGCCGATCACCTTCCCGGAACCGGAAAAGCAGCCTGCCTCGCCGATCATCGCCATCAACGGTGGCTCCGTTGGCTACGAGCCGGGCAAGCCGATTCTGAAAAACCTCAATCTGCGTATCGATGCTGATGACCGCATCGCCCTGCTTGGCTCGAACGGCAATGGTAAATCCACGTTCGCCAAGTTCATCTCCGGTCGTCTGTCGCCGGAGAGCGGTGATCTACGTCTCGCCCCCAGTCTGAAGATCGGCTTCTTCGCCCAGCACCAGTTGGATGATCTGGTGCCGGAAGACACTCCGGTGGAACATGTTCGCCGGCTGATGCCGCAGGCGCCGGAAGCCAAGGTCCGCGCGCGCGTCGCCCAGATGGGGCTTACCACAGAAAAAATGAACACCGCCGCCAAGGATCTATCCGGTGGCGAGAAGGCCCGCCTGTTGATGGGTCTGGCCGCCTTTCATGCGCCGAATCTCTTGATCCTCGACGAGCCGACCAACCACCTGGACATCGACAGCCGCCGCGCATTGATCGAGGCGCTCAACGATTATGATGGTGCCGTGATCCTGATCTCCCATGACCGGCACTTGATTGAAGCAACCGTAGACCGGCTGTGGCTGGTCAATGACGGCACCGTCACCACGTTTGAGGGTGACATGGACGAATATCGAGATCTGATTGTCTCTTCCGGTAAAAAAAAAGAAGAAAAAAATGAAGTAGCGGTTGAGGTCGGAAAAAAAGCCGACCAACGCAAACTCGCCGCCGAACGCCGTGCGTCGCTCGCTCCGCTGAAGAAAAAGATCAATGAAATCGAGTCCCTGACGAAGAAACTGGAGACATTGATTCAGGCCCTTGATGCGGAACTTGCGGATCCCGCGCTCTATGAAAAAAGTCCGGCCAAAGCGGCGGAAAAGGCCAAGCAGCGTGGTGAGGCCGCAGCGAAGCTGAATGCCGCCGAGGAGCAGTGGCTGGAGTTGTCGGCCGAATATGAAGAGGCGATGGCGGGGTAACGCCGGCCGTGGTGCTACGCGTAGCAATAGATTTAAATCAGTTTTTAACTATAAAAGACGAATTCTCTACCCGGTCATTTCGCCTCGGGTAGAATTCATGAAAATCTTAAGAAATCTTGTCGGCGCAGTTCTGGCCGTTTCGCTTGCATCTTGCGCTACGACAAAGCCTGACACCCCCTCGGCGAAAACGGCGTTCGTCGCCGCTCCGGACAAGCCCGCGACGAAAAGGCTGAAGGCGGATGAGCCGGTGCCGATGGAGCCGGCAGCCTGGTTGCGCCCGAACCGGCCGCTCGGCCAGTTGGGCGGTCGGACCATCACGGCTTCTTCGATCTCCGACATCCATCTGGCGCCTCGCGAAGTTGTTCTCACCTTTGATGACGGTCCCATGCCCGGCAAGACCGAGCGGATTCTTGCGACCCTCGATCGCTATGGAGTCAAGGCGACATTTCTGATGGTCGGCCAGATGGCCAAGTCCTATCCTTCGATCGCGAGAAAGGTGGCGGAGCAGGGCCACTCGATCGGCAGCCACACCTGGGGGCATCCCAATCTCAAGGGCATCGCCTACGACCAGGCGATCAACCAGATCACCAAGGGGGAGCTTGCCGTACGCTCCGGTGCAGGGGTACAACCCGGCTTCTTCCGCTTTCCCTATCTCGCGGACACGCCGCGACTGCGCTCAGCACTCGCGCATCGCGGAACCGTGGTGCTGGACGTCAGCATCGACAGCAAGGACTATTTCACATCTCAACCGTCCGAGATCGTGGAACGGACGATGGCAGCCCTCCATCGTCGAGGAAATGGCGTCATCCTGATGCACGACATTCATTCGCGCACCGTCAATATGTTGCCGATGCTCCTGCAACGACTGAAATCCGAAGGATACAAAGTCGTGACGCTCCAATACGCGCGATCGCGCATGCCGATGCTCGCCGCCGCATTCTGAGGCTTATGGGCGCCACATCCTGGCGCCCCCGGCCATCAGGCCTTCTTCTCCCAGCGCCCCTCGTGCGTCTGCTGCCAATAGGTCAGCTTGTGGCCCTCGGCCTTGAGCCTCTTCCAGTTGCCGCGCGCGCCTTCGAGCTGTTCCTGATTGTGCCCGTCGAAGACGAAGACGACACGCTCGTAATCGAGCGTGTCGGGCGCCACGGCGCCGTCAACCAGAAAACGAACGGTCGCCTTGTTGGCGTTGGCCGGCTCGGTGGTGATCAGCACCGGCTGTCCCTGTGCCCCCTCGCTCACATCGGTGCCATGCGGCAGGAAGCTGTCGTCGCGATAGGTCCACAAATGTGTGTCGAGCGCGTCACGGCGAGAGGGTTCGACGGTCTGCACCGCCACCTTCCAGCCGCGCTCGAGGCTCTTTTCGAGAAGTGGCGGCAAGGCATCCTCAAGCTTTGATTCCGTAAGGTGATAGAAGAGGACCTCGGCCAAGGTTTCCTGCCTTTCCCGCGTCACGCTTCGTAGTTGGCACGAACCAGTTCGTCGAGCAGGCGCACGCCGAAGCCCGAGCCCCAGGATTGGTTGATCTCATCCGCAGGCGAGGCCATGGCCGTACCGGCGATGTCGAGATGGGCCCAGGGCGTATCCTTGACGAAGCGCTTGAGGAATTGCGCCGCGGTGATCGAGCCGGCATGACGGCCGCTCGAGTTCTTCATGTCCGCGAACTTCGAGTCGATCATCTTGTCGTAGTCTTTGCCCATCGGCAAGCGCCAGAGGCGCTCGTTGGTGGCCAGACCGGCTGCGAGCAGCTTTTCCGACAGCCCGTCGTCATTGGAGAACAGGCCGGCATGCAGGTTGCCAAGCGCCACCAGGACCGCGCCAGTCAGCGTGGCAAGGTTGACCATGAATTCCGGCTTGAAACGGTCGTTGCAATACCAGAGCGCATCGGCCAGCACGAGTCGGCCTTCGGCATCGGTATTGATAACCTCGATAGTCTGGCCCGACATCGAGGTGACGATATCGCCCGGGCGCTGGGCGTTACCATCGGGCATGTTCTCGACGAGACCGATGATGCCGACGACGTTGGCCTTGGCCTTACGGGCAGCCAGCGTGTGCATAAGACCGGTGACGGCGGCGGCTCCCCCCATATCGCCCTTCATTTCCTCCATGCCAGCGGCTGGTTTGATCGAGATACCTCCGGTGTCGAAGACGACGCCCTTGCCGACAAAGGCGATGGGCTTGTCCTTGGACTTGCCACCCTTCCAGTGCATGACGACGAGACGCGGCGGACGTACCGAGCCCTGGGCCACGCCGAGCAGCGCGCCCATACCGAGCTTCTTCATATCCTTTTCACCGAGGATCTCGACCTCGACGCCGAGCGTTTCGAGCTTCTTCGCGGTGTCGGCGAATTCTTCCGGTCCGAGTACGTTGGCGGGCTCGTTGACGAGATTGCGGGCGAGGATAACGCCCTCGGCCACCGCTTCGGCATCGGCGAAGGCCTTCTTGGCAGCACCCGCGTCGGCCGTGACGATCGTGACCTTGGTGCCCTTGTCATTTGCCTCGTCGTCGCCGTTTGTATTGTCGTTCTTCTTTTTGGTTTTGTAAGTGTCGAACTTGTAGGCGCGCAGCAGCATACCAAGGGCGAAATCGGCTGCGGCCTTGGGCGAGACCTCAAGGTCTGGAACGTCGAGGAAGATGGTGGCCTTGTCGGCCCCCTTGAGCGAGGCCGCCGCCTTGCCGCCGGCCTTCAGCCAGTCATGGGCAGACAATGCCTCGGCCTTGCCGAGCCCGAGCACGACGATGCGATCGGCCTGGGATCCATAGGGCGTGACGATGTCGAGCGTCGCTGCGGCTTTTCCAGTGAATTTGCCGACCTTCGCGGCCCGCGCGTAGACGCCTGCCGGATCGGCTTCCGCAATGCCCGAGGGTAGATCCGCCTCGACCGATTTCAACAGCACGGCGACACCTCCCGTAACGGAATGAGATTTGGCGAAAGTGATGTCGATCTTGCTGGTCATGGGGCACTCCATCGGACGCGGACGAAAGGGAAGAAACGGACCGCGATCTTCTCCTTTTCCGCTCGGAAGGCAAGGAAAACCGATGCGGGGCACCAACAATCCCGATGGAAGCAACGTGATCGCCGCCCCCTTGTCAGGTCGAGCAGACTACGGATAGGTTCCGCCCGCTCCCCCGCCAGACCGGCGAACGGAGAATGAATGAGATGGAAGCGCCCTTGCCGAAAGCAGAACATCACACCCTGATCGATACGCTTCGCCGCGACCCGGACGCTTATCACGCCAGCGTTCTGGCGCTTTGCCTGTTCACGCTCTGGTGGCTACTGCTGGCGATCTTCCATTTTGTCCCAATGCTCGACATCGCCACGAGTGCTGCCTTCTTCCAGAGAACCAGCTGCCCGGGGGGAACGGCGGCAGGCATCATCTGTGGCGATTTCCCCTATCGGCTGGACGCGCTCTTCATGTTCCTGCGCAAGGTTCTGTTCTACGCACCATCCGCCGCCGCCGTGGTGGTCGCAATCGCCCTTATCAAGGCCCTGCAACACCACGGCGCGACCTACGAGCCAGCCAAGGTGCAGCGTTACAGCCTGTCACTGCTCGCGTTCTTCCTCGGCCCCTATGTTCTGGTCAATCTGCTGCTCAAGAGCTTTTCTGGCCGCCCCCGGCCGCACCAGACAGACCTGTTCGGCGGAGAACTACCGTTCATGCCCGCAGGCTCGTTTTCAGGCCAATGCCCAAACAATTGCTCTTTCGTGTCAGGCGAGGCCGCCGGCGCCGGATGGCTGATCTGCCTGATCCCGCTTCTGCCGGGAAGACTGCGAGCCATCATGGCGCCCGGCATCATCGCCGCGTCGCTCGTGACGCCAGCTTTCCGGCTAAGCTTCGGCGGGCATTATCTTTCCGATGTGGTACTCGGTTGGCTGTCCTCTCCAGTCGTCTTCGCCGCACTGGTTGCCGTGCTCGAAATAACGCGGGCGCGGAAAAACACAACGTGATCCTGCGGAAAACCGGAATCTTGCTGTCGCCAAAAAGCCGCAAGCGTCGTAGAGAAGGCCAATCCACTAACGCGGGCGCGCTCCGATCACTGCGCCTTCAGGGAATGGCATGAAGCTTCTCGAACTGTACATCCTGCGGCGGGTCGGCCAGATGTTCCTCACCGCGCTTTTGCCGGTGCTGGCGATCATCTGGACTACGCAGGTGCTGGCGCGAATCAATCTCGTCACCGACAGCGGCCAGTCGGTCGGCTCGTTCATGAAGCTTGCGACGCTGATCCTGCCGACCATCGTCCCCGCGGTTCTGCCTTTCGCCCTGGTCATCGGCATTACCCAGACGCTGACGGCGATGAACAATGATTCGGAACTGGCGGTGATCGATGCTGCCGGCGCGCCGCGCCGCACGATCAACCGCCCCCTGTTGATCGCCGCCGCGGTTCTCAGCGTATTCTCATTCTTGATGGCGAATTTCGTCGAGCCCAAGCTACGCGTCAGTACCCGCGAAATGATCGCGGCCGCCTATGCAGACCTGCTGTCGACGGTGATCGAGGAAAAGAACTTCCGCAGGATCGAGGATGGTCTCTACGTCCAGATCTCCGAGCGCCTCTCGGGCCGCGTGCTGCGCGGGCTGTTCGTCGCCGATTCGCGCGACCCGGCCTTCTCGCTCATCTATTATGCGCGTGAGGGTGCGGTCGACGAAAGCGGCACGGCCCTGGTGATGAAGGATGGCGAGGTCCAGCGGAAGACACCCACGGGCGAAGTATCAATCGTTCGCTTCGACTCCTATTCTTTCGACCTTTCCGACCTGTCGCAGACGCGCAGCCAGGCCCGGCTGCACGCGATCGACCGGGACCTTTCGTTCCTGCTCAATCCCGACCCCAGCGACCCGGACGTGCAGAGGAACGGTGGGGAGTATCGCAGCGAATTGCATCGCCGCATGAGCACCTGGGCCATGCCTCTGGTGTTCGCGCTGATCTCTCTGGTAATCTGCGGCAATGCGCGCTCTCACCGGGAAGCCAGACTGCATCCGATGGCCTCTTCGCTCGTCATCGCCCTTGGTCTTTACTGGCTGTCGAACTACACGGTGAAGCTTACCGAGAGTGATGCGATCTTCGTCCCTCTCATCTATGCCGTACCGCTCCTCGGTGGTGGCCTTTCGGCATTTCTGTTGTTTTCCGGGTACCAGTTGCGTCTGCCGTGCGCCGTCCGCAATGCCATGTCGCGGCTGTGGCACGCGCTCACCTCACGCCTGCCCCGTCGCCAGTCAATCGGCAAGGGATCCGCTCCATGATCCTGACGCTCGGCCGCTATTTCTTCCGCCGGTATCTGACGACCATGCTCTGGTTTCTCGCTGGCGTGATCGCTATCGGCTTCCTGATCGATTTCAGCGAGAACTCCGGACGACTGGCCGGGCGCGGCGTCCTTTCCGTCTGGGGATTGCTCTGGCTGACGACGCTTCGTCTGCCTCTCATTCTCCAGCAAACGATTCCCTTCATCACGCTGTTCGTCGGCATGACGACGCTGATCGCCCTCAACCGGAAATCCGAACTCGTCGTGGCAAGGGCCGCCGGCATTTCCGTCTGGCAGTTCATGACGCCTTTTCTGGTCGGCGCATTCCTCATCGGGCTGACCACGTCCTTCGTCATCAATCCGCTCGCAGCCTGGGGCCAGCGGCAGGCATTGCAGATCGAGGCCAGCGCGCGCGAAAGCAGTAGCCGCCCCTCGTCCAACGCAGTGCCCTGGCTGCGGCAGATCAGCGGCAAGACGGATGTCATCATCGGCGCGGAGACGGTTTTAGAGGATGGAACCTTCCTCGTCGGTGCCGTGTTGATCCACTTCGACAGCGACGGGCGCATCATCCTGAGACAGGATGCGCAGTCGGCGAAATTGAAAGATGGTTACTGGATGCTTACCGACGTGACGGAAACCCGTCCCGGTGAGATACCCACAAGGCTCGCCACAGCCAAAGTCAGTACCAATTTGAAACAAGAGTTCGTCCAGGAGCGTCTCGCGCAGCCGGAGACCGTTGCTTTTTATGATCTTTCTCGAAAAATCTCCGTGGCGAAATCGTTTGGGGTGTCGACCAAGGCGCTCGAGACGCAGTTCCATTCGCTGCTCTCGCTTCCTTTCCTATTGGTCGCAATGACGCTAATTGCTGCAACCGTTTCATTAAAATTCAGCAGGTTCAACCAGTCGCGTGCGGTGATTCTGGGTGGAATCCTGTCCGGCTTCGTGCTTTATGTTGTGACCGTGCTTGTCAAAGCATTCGGAAGCAGCGGTGTTGTACCGCCGTTCGTTGCGGCCTGGGTCCCAGTCGTCGTGGCGACGGCCTTGGGAGCGACAATTCTGCTTCATCAGGAGGATGGTTAGTGGCGGTAAAAGACCGCGAGAATATCAGAAGGCTAGGATTAGCCCTGCTGACCAGCGTTGCTGTGTGTGCGGTACTGTCGCCGGCGGTTGTCGCTCGCGCCCAGGACAGCCAGGCGGCCGGTCCGCTCACTGCTGGTATTCCCGACGATGCCAAGCTCCTGCTGGCAGCCAATGAACTGATCTATGACCGTGACGCCGAACGCGTGACGGCGATGGGCGCTGTGCAAATCAACTATGGCGGCTACCAGATGGTCGCCCGCAAGGTTGTCTACGATCAGAAGACCGGACGCATGACTGCGACCGGCAATATCGAACTGATCGAGCCGAGCGGCAACCGCATGTATGCCGAAACGCTCGACGTGACCGACAACTTCGCCGAGGGCTTTGTCAATGCACTGAGAATCGAGACCACCGACAATACCCGACTGGCCGCCGAGAGCGCCGAACGGGTCAACGGCACGGACATGATTCTCCACAAAGGCGTCTACACAGCTTGCCTGCCTTGTGCCGACCATCCGGAACGCCCGCCGCTCTGGCAAGTCAAGGCCGAGCGCGTCATCCAGAACGGTGAAAAGCACACCGTACGCCTGGAGAAGGCCCGGTTCGAGCTGTTCGGACGAACCATCGCGGTCCTTCCGGCGATCGAGGTGCCCGACCATACCATCAAGCGCAAATCCGGGTTCCTTTTCCCCGAGATGCGCACCTCTCAGAACCTCGGCTTCGGCCTGACGGTTCCCTATTATTTCGCTATTTCGAATCAGCAGGATGCGACTGTGAAGGCGACAGGCTTCACCAGTCAGGGCGTTCTGATCGATGCCGAAATCCGCCAGCGATTCGAGAAAGGCACCGCTTCGGTGCGCATCGCGGGCATCGACCAGCTTCACAGCAAGAGCTTCGACGCCGGAACAAGCGACGCAAACCGAGACCTGCGTGGCATGATCGCCTCCGAGGGCAAGTTCGAGATCAATCCGCGCTGGACATTCGGCTGGGACGTCATGTTCCAGAGCGACAACAATTTCGCCAGAACCTATAGCCTCGATGGCCTCGACGACACGACCCACACCAATCAGGTTTACCTGACCGGTCTAGGCAAACGAAACTCCTTCGACATGCGGGGCTACTATTTCGACGTTCAGGACGCCGATACGGAGAACACCGCCGAGAAGAAGCAGCCGACCGTGCTGCCCTCGGTCGACTATGCTTATTACGCGCCGGAACCCATCGCAGGCGGCCAGCTTTCCGGCAACCTGAACTTCACGGCCCTGTCGCGCTTCAAATCGGATGAACTCAACGTCGACACCAACGGCGACGGCATCGACGACCTGACCCGTTACCGTGGGATCGACGGCACGTCGAGCCGACTGACCGGTGATCTGGAATGGAAGCGAACGCTGAGCGTGCCGGGTGGCCTGCAACTGACGCCCCTCTTTGCCGCACGCGGCGACGCCTACGGCCTCGACCTCGCCCCGCCGACTGGTTACACTGGCGACCTCACCTCCGATGCGACGGCAACCCGCTACATGCTGACGGCAGGGCTAGAGGCCCGCTATCCGGTGCTGATAACGACCAATAACAGCAGCCACATCATTGAGCCGATTGCCCAGATCTATGCCCGTAACGACGAGCAAATGGCCGGGCGGCTGCCCAATGAAGACGCGCAGAGCTTCGTTTTCGACGCGACCAATCTTTTTGAGCGCGACAAGTTCTCCGGCTATGACCGGGTCGAGGGCGGCACCCGTGCGAATGTCGGCGTGCGCTATGTCGGTTCGTTCGACAACGGTTTCGGCCTGCGCGGCATTTTTGGTCAGTCCTATCAGATCGCAGGGCTGAACTCCTTCGCGACCGACGACCTCGTCAATGTCGGTTCAGGCTCCGGTCTTGAGACCGCTCGATCGGATTTCGTCGGCATGGCAGGTATCGACATGCCGAACGGCATGTCGGTGGCAACCAATGTTCGGCTCGATGAGCAGACGCTGGACCTGCGCCGAACCGATGCGAACCTCTCCTTCTCCAACGAGAAGCTCCAGACGAGCCTCACCTATTCGCAGATCGCCGCTCGACCGGAATATGGCTTCACGAAGCGCAACGACGAGATCCAGTCAGCGAGCTCGATCAAGATCGATGAATATTGGTCGCTGTTCGGCTCGGTCACCTGGGACATCGACGACAGCATCATCAACCGCAAGGGAATTGGCATTTCCTACGCCGACGAATGCACTATATTTTCGCTCGTCTACTCCGACAAGTACGACCCAGCAGAGGAATCGGCCAGCGACTGGTCGATCGGAGCCCGCCTGACCTTCCGCACCCTCGGAGATGTCAAGGTCGGCAATGCTCAGCTTGCCGGCTTCAACTGAGCCGGCAAGCCTACCCCCCTCCGGTATTTCGGCTTTGCGTCATTGTTTCGCCGCATGGATTGTGCAATCGGTGCGGCAGCTTATACTTTCACCGAACTATACGTGAGCGAGAGCGTGGCACACTAATGCTCTCGCTGGAAAGGAAACGGATGGCCATGGCAATCAAGGGAAAGCGGATGCTGGTGGCCGGCGCGCTTGCGCTGGCGCTTATTTCCGGTGATGCATTCGTCGGCGTCAACGTTGCGCAAGCGGCGAGCCAGGTTGTCGCCGTTGTCAACAAGCAAGCGATCACCAATGGCGACGTGGCCCGCCGCGTCGCTTTCCTGCGCCTGCAGCGCCGCAGCGGCAATCTCAACCAGATTGCCAAGGAAGAAATGGTTGAAGAGGCCATCAAGCGGCAGGAAATCGCCCGGGTCGGGATGTCGGTCAGCACCGCCGAGGTCGATGCCGCTTACCAGCGCTTTGCCTCTGGCAACAAGCTTACGCCCCAGCAGATGGACAAGATTCTTGCCCAATCGGGTGTCGGCGTCGAGCATTTCAAATCCTATATCGCCGTTTCGATGAGCTGGCCGCGGCTTGTCAACGCCCGCTATGGCTCCAAGGGCAAGTTGTCGAACCAGGAGTTCGTCACCCGACTGTTGGAACACAAGCAAAAGCCAGTGACCACCGAGTATTTTCTGAAACAGGTCATCTTCGTGGTACCAGCTGCAAAGAAGGGCATAGTCGGCAAGCGCAAGGCGGAAGCCGAAGCCTCGCGCGCCAAGTTCCCGGGCTGCGACGGCGCGATGGGATTCGCCAAGAATTACCTCGACGTCTCCATCCGCAATCTCGGCCGCGTACTCGAACCTGAACTGCCGCCGGAATGGAAACCGCTGATCGAGAAGGCCAAGGGCGGAACGACCGGCACCCGTGTTACCGATCGTGGCGTCGAGTTCCTGGCGATTTGCAACCAGCGCCAGGTATCGGATGACGTCGCCGCAGAGGTCGTCTTTCGCTCCGAGGATCTCGGCAAGGCAAAACAGGACGACAATCCGAACGCCAAGAAGTACCTCGAAGAACTGCGCTCCAAGTCACAGATCACATTCAACTGAGCAGAGAACCGCATGAGCGCCGCTGATTTCCTTCCTCTTGCGCTTAGCCAGGGCGACCCGGCGGGCATCGGGCCCGATATTGCGCTTGCGGCCTGGACGAGGCGGGCGGAATTTGACTTGCCGCCCTTCCTCTTCATCGGCGACCCGGCGGTGCTCGCGGTGCGGGCGCGGCAGCTGGACCTTGAGGTCCCATTCCGGGAGACCGACGCGGCTTCGGCGGCTGGTGTCTTCGAGCACGCCTTTCCTGTCCTGCCGGTGCCGATTGGCGTCGATGTCGTTGCGGGAGAGCCGCATGTGGCCAATGCTCGGGGCACGATCACGGCCATCCAGACCGCAGTCGACCTCTGCTTCGATGGCAAGGTCCGGGCCATGGTCACCAATCCGATCGCGAAATCCGTGCTCTATGAAGCGGGTTTTGGCTTTCCTGGACACACCGAGTTCCTCGCCGATCTGGCGAAGCGCCACACCGGTCAAAGCTATCGGCCGGTGATGATGCTGGCCGGTCCGAAGCTGCGCGCCGTGCCGGTGACGATCCATATTCCGCTCAAGGATGTTCCTGGCGCTGTTACCGAGGCGGCGATCCTTGAGACCTGCCGCATCGTCGCAACCGATCTCAAAAACCGTTTTGGTCTTGCCCATCCTCGCCTTGCCGTCGCGGGGCTCAATCCGCATGCCGGAGAGGGGGGCGCGATCGGCCACGAGGACGAGGACACCATCCATCCGGCGATCATGACGCTGCGCCGAGAGGGCATCGACGCCTTTGGGCCGCTTCCGGCCGACACCATGTTCCATGACGATGCCCGTCGGCGCTACGATGTGGCGATCTGCATGTATCACGATCAGGCGCTGATCCCCGTCAAGGCGCTCGGCTTCGACGATTCGGTCAATGTCACGCTCGGCCTGCCCTTTGTGCGAACCTCGCCCGACCATGGCACGGCCTTCGGCATCGCCGGCCAGGGCATCGCGCGCGAGGACAGTCTGATTGCGGCACTGAAGCTTGCCGACGAGATCAGCCGGCCAAGCGAAACCAAATCCTGATGGCAGCGATTGACGGACTACCGCCGCTGCGCGACGTGATCGCGCGACACGGGCTCGACGCCCGCAAGGCGCTCGGCCAGAACTTCCTGCTCGACCTGAACCTCACCCAGAAAATCGCCCGCACGGCGGGACCGCTCGAGGGTGTCACCGTCTTTGAGGTCGGCCCCGGCCCCGGTGGTTTAACCCGGGCTATCCTGTCGCTTGGCGCTGCCAAGGTCATTGCCGTCGAACGCGATGCCCGCTGCCTGCCGGCGCTCGCAGAAATCGCCGACTACTATCCCGGCCGGCTTGAGGTGATCGAGGGCGACGCGCTGAAGACCGACTTCGAGGCGATGGCGCCGGAAGGCCCGGTCAAGATCATCGCCAATCTGCCGTATAATGTCGGCACGCAATTGCTCATCAACTGGCTGTTGCCCAGAAAATGGCCTCCGTTCTGGGAGTCCCTGACCTTGATGTTCCAGCGGGAAGTGGGCTTGCGCATCGTCGCCGACGAAAGCGACGATCACTACGGGAGACTCGGTGTCCTGTGCGGCTGGCGCACCCAGGCGCAGATGGCCTTCGACGTGCCGCCACAGGCTTTCACGCCGCCGCCCAAGGTAACGTCGTCCGTCGTGCATCTGCTGCCGCGATCGGAGCCTCTTGCCTGCGACGTCGCCAAGCTGGAGCGCGTCACCCAGGCGGCCTTCGGACAACGTCGCAAGATGCTGCGCCAGAGCCTCAAGTCGCTTGGCGGCGAGGCGCTGCTCGCCAAAGCCGGGATTGATCCGGCACGCCGGGCGGAAACGCTGTCGGTCGAAGAGTTTTGCCGTATCGCCAATTTGCTGTAGCGGCCAAACACCAGGCCTAATCCTGTTTCCCTTCCGGGAAAACCGGCGCCTTTGGGTCAACCGCCGCCGACGAACCGCTCACTTCCGTCACCAGCCATGCAGCCAACTGGCCAATGCGCGTGTTTCGAGACCGGGGGGCCAACAGCCAATAGCCGCGCTCCGGCCCTTCGAGAACTGGTCCCGCGCGGCATAGAAGCCCACTATCAAGCAGTTGGTCGACAACGCCGAGCCAGCCGAGTGCAACGCCCTGCCCGCACAGAGCTGCCTGGATGACCATGGCATAGGTGTTGAAACTCATGTCCCCCAACACCGCCTCGGCTTTTCGGCCGGTTCCGGTCTCTGGGAGATAGGTTGACCATTCGAACCAGGGTGACGGAGCGACCGCGTCCAGATGGATCAGCGGAATGGCCGACAGAGCACCGGAAGCCTCGAACGGACCATGACGCTCAAGGAAGGCCGGCGTGCAGATCGGCACGACACGTTCGGGCATCAACAGCACGCCATCCTGCCCGAATTCTCCGCGCGAGCCGAAAGCGACCGCAATGTCGGCGTCCTCCTCCCAGTGGTGGGCGAGACGCTGCGTCGCGACAATTTGCAGTTCCAGGTCCGGATGGGACTGGCGAAAGGCCTGCATGCGCGGGATCAGCCAAAGGCTGGAGAAAGCGTAATCAGTGCAGAGCCGGATGACCGGTCTGCGGATGCCCGCCCGGATGCTGCGTTCCAACTCATCGACCTCGGATACTGTGCGTTCTGCGATGTCACACAGCCGCCTCCCCTCATCGGTCACTGCGACACCCCGATGCAGCCGACGTAGCAGAGGGATGCCGAAGGCCTGCTCCAATTGCCGGATCTGATAGCTGACCGCAGGCTGGCTCAGCCCCAACACTCGGGCAGCGGCCGACAGCGAGCCGCGCCGGCTAATCTCGACCAGCAGCCGCATCCATCCAAGATCGATCGGCGTCTCTGCCATAGACAGCTCCTATACCAAGTATCAGAATTTTCCAGCTTCACAGGCTAATGGCGTTTCAGCTTCAATAAACATAGTAAATATCAAAGAAGGAGGGAACGCAGATGAGTAACAGCAGAAAGCGCGGCACACATAGTGTCCGCGGCGCAGTCCTGGCCATCGCAATGGCTGCCGCCGCCCCGGCCGTGGCCGCTGATGCGGAGACCTGCAAGTCGATCCGCCTGTCCGATCCGGGCTGGACGGATATTACGGCGACCAATGGCTTGGCGAGCGTGCTGCTCGAAGCGCTCGGCTACCAGGCGGAAGTCAAGACGCTTGCCGTACCGATCGGATACCAATCGATGAAGAACGGCGAGATCGACGTTTTTCTCGGTAACTGGATGCCTGCGCAGCAGGCCTTTGTCGACGACCTCAACGCGGCCAAGGCCATCGAGGTGATCAACAAGAATCTCGAGGGCGCCAAGTTCACCCTGGCCGTCCCAACAGAGCTTGCCGAGAACGGCGTGAAGGACTTTGCCGATCTTGAAGCGCATGGCGACGAATTTGACCACAAAATCTATGGCATCGAACCCGGCGCGCCGGCCAATCTGAACATCCAGAAGATGATCGACGCCGGCGAGTTCGGACTGAAGGACTGGAAGCTGGTCGAGTCGGGCGAACAGGCGATGCTGTCCCAGGTCGAGCGTGCGACCAAGGACGGCAAGGGCGTGGTCTTCCTGGCCTGGGCGCCGCATCCGATGAACGAACGCTTCCACATCACCTATCTGTCGGGCGGGGATGCTTATTTCGGGCCCAACTATGGCGGCGCGAAGGTCTATACGCTTGCCCGCACGGGTTGGTCCGAGAGCTGCCCCAACGCGGCGAACCTGTTCAGGCAACTGCGCTTCGAGGTCAGCATGGAAAATGTATTGATGGGCGAAATTCTCGGCGGCAAGGATGCTAGGGAGGCCGCGACAACATGGCTCAAGGCCAATCCTTCCGCCCTCCAAACATGGCTGTCCGGCGTCACCACCTTTGACGGCAGGCCTGGTCTGGAAGCGGTCAAGTCGGCACTGGCGCTATAGGATGGTCAGTACTGTGCAGTCACGTCCGAATATCCTGATTGTGATGGTGGATCAGCTCAACGGCACACTCTTTCCCGACGGGCCGGCCGAATTCCTCCACGCACCCCACCTGAAGTCCCTGGCGAAGCGCTCCGTGCGCTTCGCCAACGCCTATACGGCCAGCCCGCTTTGCGCGCCCGCCCGCGCTTCCTTCATGTCAGGACAACTGCCAAGCCGCACCCGGGTTTATGACAATGCGGCGGAATTCGCCTCCGACATTCCGACCTTCGCCCATCATCTGCGCGCCGCCGGCTACCAGACAAGCCTGTCCGGCAAGATGCATTTCGTCGGCCCGGACCAGTTGCACGGATTCGAGGAGCGACTGACCACCGACATCTATCCAGCGGACTTCGGCTGGACACCGGACTATTCCAGGCCAGGCGAGCGGATCGACTGGTGGTATCACAATCTCGGCTCGGTCACCGGGGCCGGTGTGGCCGAGATCACCAACCAGATGGAGTATGACGACGAGGTCGCCTATCATGCGACGCGTCGGCTCTATGACCTCGCGCGCGGACAGGATGATCGGCCGTGGTGCCTCACTGTGAGCTTCACCCACCCGCACGATCCCTACGTGGCACGGCGCAGGTTCTGGGATCTTTATGAGGATTGCCCTCAGCTTGATCCAAACATTCCCGCAATCCCCTACATCGAGCAGGATCCGCACTCCCAACGATTGATGGATGCCTGCGACCACACGGCCTTCACCATCAGCAACGAGGATGTCCGGCGCGCGCGACGCGGCTATTTCGCCAATATCTCCTATGTCGACGACAAGATCGGCGACATTCTCGACGTCCTGGAGCGAACCCGGATGGCCGAGAATACTGCCATACTCTTTGTCTCCGACCATGGCGACATGCTGGGCGAGCGTGGCCTTTGGTTCAAGATGAACTTCTTTGAGGGTTCGGCGCGGGTGCCGCTGATGCTCTACGCGCCGGGCGTTCCCCCCCGGCTTGTCGACAAACCTGCCTCGACGCTCGACGTGACGCCGACGCTCGCCGGCCTTGCCGGCATCGACATATCCACCCTCAAGCCGTGGACGGATGGGGAAGACTTGATGCCACTCGCCTTGGGCGGCGCGCAACGAGGCGCGGTTCCCATGGAATATGCCGCTGAAGGATCGGTTACACCGCTCGTCGGACTACGCGACGGTCGTTTCAAGCTCACCCTTTGCGATCAGGATCCACCAATCCTTGTCGATCTGGGGAGCGATCCACACGAACTGCAGAATCTGGCACTCGATCCGGATCATGCGGAGACGCTCGCACGCCTCACCGAGGCCGCTGCCAAGCGGTGGGACCTCAAACGGTATGATGCAGCCGTGCGCGAGAGCCAGGCGCGCCGTCACGTCGTCTATGCGGCGCTGCGCAACGGCGCCTATTTTCCCTGGGACTACCAGCCCCTGCAGAAGGCATCGGAGCGCTACATGCGCAATCACATGGATCTGAACGTCCTGGAGGAAAGCCAGCGCTTCCCGCGCGGCGAGTAATGCGGTGTCCTGTCGTCAGACCGACCACTTCGCCGCACCAAACGCTCGTGAATAGAAAATGCTCCTACACATGAATACGGGGGACCGCTGCCCCCGTAACCTCGACAGGTGTTTTGCGCCTTGATCGTGCGACAGCCAACCATATGGCTGTTACGGGCACAAGGAATGCACTAAACGCCCCCGGCCGAGGCCTATCTTATCTTCTCCAGGCGTTCGGCGCGCGGAGTACGAAGATCGCACTCAGCGCCCCTCCGACGCGACGAGCGTGCTGACGAAATCGAACAGTCCATGACGTCGATCACGACGCAACCTCTCCGCCTTGACGATGGACTGCACCGCATCAAAAGCCGCGTCCAGATCATCGTTGACGATAACGTAGTCATATTCCCGCCAATGGCCGATCTCGGCGCGCGAATTGGCAAGCCTCGTCTGGATGACCTCTTCGGTATCTTCGGCACGGCGGTGCAGGCGCGACTGCAATTCGGCCATGGTCGGCGGCAGTATGAAGATCGAGACCACATCGGCCTTCATCTTGTCCTGCAATTGCTGTGCGCCTTGCCAGTCGATGTCGAACAGCATGTCGCGGCCCTGCGACATCGCAAGTTCCACCGGATCGCGCGGAGTGCCATAGAAATTGCCGTGGACCTCGGCCCATTCGAGCAGGGAATCGGAATCGCGCATACGCTCGAATTCGCGCTGGGAGACGAAATGGTAATGCACACCCTCGATCTCGCTCTGACGTCGCGGTCGCGTCGTGACGCTGACGGACATGCCGATATGCCGGTCCCGCTCCATCAAGTTACGCGCGATCGTCGACTTCCCCGCGCCTGACGGAGAAGAAATCACCAGCATCAATCCGCGACGCGCGATCGGAATGACGGTACCCTTGCCTTCTGCCATCAATTCACTCCAAATTCTGGACCTGTTCGCGGAACTGGTCGATGACGACCTTGAGTTCGATCCCGGCCGACGTCACCGCCACCGAGTTCGACTTCGAGCATATGGTATTCGATTCGCGGTTGAATTCCTGCGCGATGAAATCGAGTTTGCGACCGACAGGACCGCCCATGGCCAACAAGTCACGCGCAGCCGTCACATGGGCCTTGAGCCGGTCGATCTCCTCGCGCAGATCGGCGCGGGTCGCCAAAAGAGCGGCCTCGGCGTAGAGCCGGTCACGATCGAGGGTCGCGGCCGCTCCGACCAGCGCCGCCATCTGGCTCTCCAGGCGGCGGGCGATTTCGTCCGGCTGGCGCGACGGATCGGCCTCTACGACCAGCGCCAGTTCCTCCACCCGTGTTACCTGATCAGACAAAAGCCGACAGAGCGCATCACCCTCGACGCGCCGCATGTCGATCAAGGCATGAACGGCCTGCTCCAGACCGGCAAGAATGTCGGCGTCGCGCCGGGCAATCGCCTCGGCGTCGTCGGCCGCCTCCTTGAACTCGACCAGCCCACGGATCGACATAAGAGCATCAAGCGTCAGCGGTGCCGGATCGACCAGATCCGCTCCGAGTTCCTCGCGCAGCCTCAGAACGGCGTCGAGCGCATCGCGGTTGAGTACGGCCTCCACGCGATTCTCGCTGACCTGCACCGTCAAGCCGACCTGCAAGTTGCCACGGGTAACGAACTGCGAAACAAGGCGCCGCACCTCGTTCTCGAAGGCCTCCATGCCCTGCGGCAGACGCATGCGGATATCGAGGCCCTTGCCGTTGACCGAACGCAACTCCCAAGCCCAGCGATACCGACCGCTGGTACCTTCGCTCCGGGCAAAGCCGGTCATGGATTGCAATGCCATCGCCCTGCCCTCGCCTGGTTCAGTTCTTCTTTTTCTTGACGGTGACTGCGTCCGGATCACTCTCCGGCTGTGCGTCGACCGCAGCACCTGGATCCTCGCCGCGCGCGGCCTCCATCTTGCGCCAGTTACGAACGTTGGCGTTGTGTTCTTCCAGAGTCGCGGCGAAGATGTGGCCACCCGTGCCATCGGCGACAAAATAGAGGTCCTTGGTCTTCCACGGTTGAGCAACGGCTTCGAGCGCCGCGCGCCCCGGATTGGCGATCGGCCCTGGCGGCAATCCCTTGATCACATAGGTGTTGTACGGCGTTTCCTTCTTCAGGTCGGACTGGTAGATCGGCCGGTCCGCCGGCTTTCCGTCACCTCCGAACAAGCCGTAGATGATCGTCGGGTCGGATTGCAGCCGCATGCCCTTGGCAAGGCGATTGAGGAAAACAGAAGCGACATGTGCGCGCTCGTCATCCTTGCCGGTCTCTTTCTCGACGATAGAGGCGAGCGTCACGAACTCTTCCTTGGTCTTCAGCGCGAGGTCTGGATCGCGCCTCTCCCAGATCTGGTCGATGAGCTTGGTCTGCGCCGCGGTCATCTGGCTGATAATCTCCGAACGCTTCGTGCCGCGCGAGAATTTGTAGGTGTCCGGACGCAGAGCGCCTTCGACCGGCAATTCGGCTGGCAGGTCCCCCTCGAGGACGGGATCGTCTATCAGCTTCTTGAACATCTGCTTGACGGTCAGACCTTCCGGCATGGAAATCGAATAGAGGATCGACTTGCCGGACTTCAGCAGCTCCATGACCTCCTTCATCGATGCCTGCGCCTTGATCTCGTATTCACCGGCCTTGAGGCTTTCGCCATCGTTCAGGTAAGTGGATGTCACATGGCGGAATATACGGGCATCGGCAATGATGCCGTTACGCTCCAGGCTGTTGGCGATTTCCGCCAGGCCAGCGCCACTGCGCACGACGAAATTGGTGTTGGTCTCCAGCGGCCCCGGCCCCTGGTAGACAGACATGGCGTAGAAAAAGCCGGCGACCGCGAGCGCGCAGACCGCCACCAGAATCGTCATCAGGAAGTTCAGGAAGATCACCAGCTGGCTGCGCGCCTTGCGCGACCGACGGGGCGGGGCTGGCACCCGCTCGGGGCGCAGCGCCTCGGTCGGGGACTTCGGAATAATCGGCCCCTTCGCAGACTCGGCGCCACGGCCGAAGGAACCCCCGCTGTTTTGGTTATTGTCGGTCACCGGCAATCCTCTTCAGTTCGGTATCGCTGCTATCTGGCCAAGCAATACGGCAAAAAGCAGGAGAATGCCGGGCTTCCGCCTCGGCATCCCCAGAGTTTTGGCCTGCTCGCGACTACGCTCAGCCCTGATAACGCTTCAGCACCAGGGAGGCGTTGGTACCGCCAAATCCAAACGAATTGGACAGCGCAACATTGATTTCGCGCTTGCGTGCCTTGTGGGGCACAAGGTCGATCGCCGTCTCGACAGCGGGATTATCGAGGTTCAACGTCGGGGGGGCGATATTGTCGCGAATGGCAAGCACAGAGAAGATCGCTTCCACAGCCCCGGCAGCGCCAAGCAGATGTCCAATCGCCGACTTGGTCGACGACATCGAAATCCGCGAGGCACTCTCACCGACCAGACGCTCGACAGCGCCAAGCTCGATCGTATCAGCCATGGTCGACGTGCCATGAGCATTGATATAATCGACGTCGGACGCCGTCAGACCGGCACGCTTCAGCGCCATCGTCATGCAACGGAAGGCGCCGTCGCCGTCCTCTGACGGAGCGGTGATATGGTAGGCATCGCCAGACAGGCCGTAGCCGACCACTTCGGCATAGATCTTGGCGCCGCGCGCCTTGGCATGCTCAAGCTCCTCCAGCACGACAATGCCGGCACCTTCGCCCATGACGAAGCCGTCTCGATCCTTGTCATAGGGCCGCGAGGCGGCCTTCGGATCGTCATTGCGGGCCGTCGACAAGGCCTTGCAGGCAGCGAAGCCGGCGAGCGAAATCCGGCTGATCGGCGATTCCGTGCCGCCCGCCACCATGACGTCGGCATCACCGAAACCAATCAGGCGCGCCGCGTCGCCAATCGCATGGGCGCCGGTCGAGCAGGCCGTGACGACGGCGTGATTGGGACCGCGCAGTTTGTGGCGGATCGAAACATGGCCGGAAGCCAGATTGATCAGGCGGCCAGGAATGAAGAAGGGCGACAAACGCCGTGGCCCCTTGTCGCGCAGGATGTAACCCGCTTCGACGATCCCCTCTATGCCGCCGATGCCGGACCCGATCATAACACCGGTGGCGCACTGGTCATCGTCGCTTTTCGGGTGCCAATCCGCATCGTCAAGCGCCATATCGGCTGCGGCTACGGCGTAAATGATGAATGGATCGACCTTGCGCTGCTCCTTGAGCTCCATCCAGTCGTCGGGACTGAAGGCACCTTCGGCGTCACCGGTCGGGATACGGCAGGCAATCTTGGCCGGCAGGTCATCGACCTCGAACTCAGTTACAAGGCGGGCACCGCTTTGACCGGCGAGTATCCTCGACCAGGTCAGTTCCGTTCCACACCCCAGCGGAGATACCATGCCGGTACCAGTGATAACGACACGTCTCATCGCTCGTAATCCACCCCACTCTTACAATCGACGCCACCAGAAAACAGTAAGGCCCGCAGTTCGCGGGCCCAGGCGGGAAAGTCAACCGAAGCCGCCTTCCCGCTATTTTTGCAATCGATCAGGGCTGAGCCTTCTCGATGAACTTCACAGCGTCGCCGACCGTCAGGATCGAGTCAGCAGCATCGTCCGGAATCTCGACGCCGAACTCTTCTTCGAAGGCCATGACCAGTTCGACCGTGTCGAGCGAATCCGCACCCAGATCGTCGATGAAGCTGGCGCCTTCAACGACCTTCTCAGCGTCAACGCCGAGATGATCAACAACAATTTTCTTAACGCGTTCTGCGATATCGCTCATGTCGGTTTCCTCGACCTTCTTAATCTCAGGGGCCGTCTGTACGACTTCCCTACCCTGTTCAAACCGGCGAACACTTCGTTGCCACCGGCAAACCCGTTCAGCCCCGTCTCAATGAACCAACCATACAATCAAATGCATAGCAATCGCCTTGGGAGACGGAACGACTGTTCACAGTCATGGCCCGATTAACACGGTTTAGTCGCGTCGCAAAGCCTGAAAATGCCCGCGAGCGCAGCACTCAACATGCATTTTCAAAGGCCACTCGCTTCATCTCAAGGGCCGGGACAGAACCCCGCACGCGCCCAGAGTCGAATCAGACGAGCGGGAGTGTCCGAGTCCGAGAGGCGCCATGGGGATCCGCATCACTAGGCGCGAACAAAAAAGCCGCCCGGAAGGGCGGCTGATGTCTCGCAGAGCGACCGCGACTTTTGCCCGCTCAGATCATCGCCATGCCGCCGTTGACGTGCAGGGTTTGCCCCGTCATGTAGCTGGCCTCGTCGGAGGCAAGGTAGACGACGGCGGACGCCACTTCCGCGCCGGTGCCCATGCGCTTCATCGGGATCGCGCCCATGATCGCTTCCTTCTGCTTGTCGTTGAGCTTGCCGGTCATGGCGCTCTCGATGAAGCCCGGAGCGACGCAATTGACCGTCACGTTGCGGGTGGCGATTTCCTGGGCAAGCGACTTCGACAAGCCGATCATGCCGGCCTTGGAGGCGCAGTAATTGGCCTGCCCCGGATTGCCGGTGACACCGACGACCGAGGTGATGTTGATGATGCGACCAAAGCGGCGGCGCATCATCGGATGGGTAAGCTCGCGCGTCAGACGGAAGACAGCGGTCAGGTTGACTTCGAGAACGGCGTCCCAATCGGCGTCCTGCATGCGGACAAACAGGCCGTCTTTGGTGATGCCTGCGTTATTGACGAGAATGTCGACGCCTTCGAGTTCGGCCTCCGCCTTTTCGGCAAGCGCCTTGACCTCATCGCGATCCGAGAGGTTCGCCGGGAAGATCTTGACGCGATCGCCAAGCTCCGCGGCCAGCGCCTCGAGCTTTTCGACGCGGGTGCCGTGCAGGCCGACGGTTGCGCCCTGGGCATGAAGCTGGCGAGCGATTTCCTCACCAATGCCGCCGGTCGCGCCGGTGACGAGAGCCTTGCGGCCGGTCAGATCAAACATGTTCAAAGTTCCTTGTTCCAGATCATCCAGACAATCAGCCGAGAAGCGCGGCAAGCGCCGCTTCGATGTCGGCCGGAGAATTGACGGCAACGCCGGTGACATTCTTGTCGATGCGGCGGGCAAGCCCCGTCAGCACCTTGCCGGAGCCGATTTCGTAGAGAGTGGCGACGCCATTGGCACCAAACCATTCGACCGTCTCGCGCCAGCGCACCTGGCCCGTCACCTGCTCGACCAGCAGATCGGCGATCTCATTGGCATCGGAGACGGGCGCTGCGCGCACATTGGCGATCAGCGGCACGACCGGATTGCGCTTTTCGACCTTGGCCAGCGCCTCGCGCATCGCCTCCGCCGCCGGCGCCATCAGGGCCGAATGGAAGGGGGCAGAGACCGGCAGCATGATGGCGCGCTTCGCGCCCTTTTCAGTCGCAAGGGCTGCCGCCTTCTCAACGGCTGCCTTGCCGCCGGAGATGACCAGCTGTCCACCGCCATTGTCATTGGCGATCTGGCAGGGGCCGGCAGCAGAGGCTTCCTGACACACTGTTTCGACAACTCCATGCTCGAGGCCGATGATCGCCGCCATGGCGCCCTCACCCACCGGAACGGCGGCCTGCATGGCATTGCCGCGGATGCGCAGGAGGCGCGCGGTGTCAGCGAGGGAAAAGGTGCCGGCAGCGCAGAGCGCGGAATATTCGCCGAGCGAATGACCGGCGACATAAGACACCTTGGACGCAAGATCGAGGCCGCGGACCTGCATGACACGGATCATCGCCATAGACACGGCCATCAGCGCCGGCTGCGCGTTGGCCGTCAGGGTCAGCGTTTCCTCCGGCCCCTCAAACATGATCGAGGACAGCTTCTCTCCGAGAGCCTCATCGACTTCGGCGAAGACCGCTCTGGCCTCCGGATACGTCTCGGCAAGCTCCTTGCCCATGCCGACGACCTGGCTGCCTTGGCCGGGGAATGTGAATGCAACGTTCATGGGGACAATCCTTCTCGGGAGCGTGTTCTTCCCTAGTTTTTTCTTTCCAATTGACGTGTTTTTCCAGTGAGTCAAGACCGGGTTTCCGGGCAGCGGCGTTTGCCCACCATTGGAAAGCGCCGCATTTTGCACTTGCGAAAGGTCACCGGGCGCCTAAATTCCCGCCAGACCTTCTCCCATTTCGCAGCGAAACAGCACGGACTCCTTTTATGAAATATAATACACTTGGCCGCACTGGCATTTCCGTCTCGGAGATCTGTCTCGGAACGATGACCTGGGGTTCGCAAAACTCCGAGGCAGAGGCCTTCGAGCAGATGGATTACGCCCTGGCGAACGGCGTCAATTTCTTCGACACCGCCGAACTCTATCCTACGACGCCGCTTTCTCCGGACACCTACGCGCTGACCGAAACGATCATCGGCAATTGGTTCGCGCGGACCGGCAAACGCGAGGACGTGGTGCTGGCCACCAAGGTTGCCGGTGCCGGGCGCCCCTATATCCGGGAGGGTAAGCCAATCACCGGAGCGGCGATCCGAGAGGCGGTGGACGCCAGCCTCAGGCGTCTGCAGACCGACTATATCGACCTTTACCAGATCCACTGGCCGAACCGCGGGCATTTTCACTTCCGTCAGTCCTGGACCTACGACCCTTCCAAACAGGATCGGGAGCGCACGCTTTCCGACATGAACGAGAAGCTCGAGGCGCTTGATGCTTGCGTCAAGGCCGGCAAGATCCGCGCCATCGGGCTTTCCAACGAGACCACCTGGGGCACACAGAAGTTCATTGCGCTGGCAGAAGCGCGCGGCCTGCCGCGGGTCGCGACCGTGCAGAACGAATACAATCTGCTCTACCGCCATTATGACCTCGACATGGCCGAGCTTTCACACCATGAGGATGTCGGTTTGCTTGCCTATTCGCCGCTCGCCGCCGGCCTCCTGACCGGAAAATATCTCGAGGGCCAGAAGCCGGCGGGATCCCGCGCAACGATCAACGGTGACCTGGGCGGGCGCTTGCAGCCGCTCGCCGAACCCGCTGTACGCGCCTATGTCGACATGGCGAAAACGCATGGCCTCGATCCGTCGCAGCTGGCTCTGGCCTTCTGCCTGACGCGCCCCTTCATGGCTTCGGTCATCATCGGCGCCACAACGATGGAGCAGCTGAAGACCGATATCGGGTCCGCCGACATCACGCTTTCGGACGAGATCCTGCGTGAAATCGCCAAGGTGCATCGGCTCTACCCAGCGCCCATCTGAGCCGCATCATGGCCCTGATCCGGCTTCGCAAGCCAACTGGGCCGGACTACGGTCCGATCCAGGCAGAACAAACGAAAACGTTATCAGGGTCAGGCCTGTAAACTGGCATCTCCGGCAACCACTTGCCAAGCGGTTCACAGAACCTCGCCCGTCGCGCGACCGTAGTGAGAGGGAAGCCTTTGGATTATCTTCTGGTTGCTGGAGGCCTTGTCGGCCTCTATTTCGGAGCGGAATGGCTGTTGCGTGGCGCGATCGCGCTCGCAGAGAGAATGGCAATCCCAACCATGCTGGTGTCACTCGTGATCGTCGGCTTCGGAACCTCCGTGCCCGAACTCCTGGTGTCGGTGCGCGCAGCCATGTCCGGGTCGTCCGACATCTCGCTGGGCAATGTTGTCGGGTCCAACACAGCGAATATCCTGCTGATTGTCGCAGTCAGCGCCCTGATCCACCCGATCACCGTCTGGGACAAAGGCGTCAAGCGTGACTCCTTCATCATGATGGGCTCGGCGGTCCTGCTGCTGGCTCTCGTGCAGTTCGACGCGATCAATCGTGTCTCCGGACTGTTCATGATCGCCCTCTTGTTGGCCTATATCGGCTACGCCTATATCCGGGGTCTCGGCGCTGGCGAACGACCGGAAGAGAGCCTCAGTCATGAGCAGTTGAGCAAAGTGCTCACTGGCACGCTCATCGCCGGCGGGCTCGCAACGCTGTTCGTCGGCGCGGAACTGCTGGTGCGTGGGGCCACGAGCCTGGCGCGCGAGTTCGGCGTGTCCGAAGCGGTGATCGGCTTGACGGTCGTCGCTGTCGGCACCTCCTTGCCGGAACTGGCGACGGGGGTCATGTCGGCCCTGCGCCGACACTCCGACATCATGATCGGCAACGTTGTCGGCTCGAACATCTTCAACGTCCTGTTCATCCTCGGCGCAACCGCCATCATACAGCCGATCAGCGTCGATCCTCGCTTTGCCAATTTTGACGTTCCGGTAATGCTGGCCGTGACTCTCGGCTTTGCGGCCCTCCTGCTCACACACGCCGGCGTCAAACGACTCACCGCCGCGACCATGCTGCTGATTTATGCGGGGTATAATGTCGCCTTGGTGCTGGTTTGACGACCAAGCGCCGAGGACCTCGCTGGAGGAAAGACCACGCAACCGTGAACAGTCCGGCCCTTTACTCCAGCGCAAGACTATGGTCGAGCCCCCCCGCGCGCTGCCGAATATCACATTGCGACATAACGATTGAGCGTATGCTTTTATATATAGCATACGTGCCTGTCTGTCTGAATGCGGCAATCAGTCGGTTAGCGGGCCGCATGGTCCTCGACCGACTTACAAGTCATAATTTGGCCCGCCCCTTGCTTTTCCTCGAAAGACGCGTATAAGCGCCCCGTTCACAACACCCGGTCTCCTGGCTGGTGGCTGAACGGAGGGCCGGTTTCCGATGAGGATGCCGCAGGAACCAAGAGAGGTTCCGGCCTCCCGTGTCTCCGCTCTCGACCGTCTCGATACAACAGCTTTTCTTGCCTTGGGTTTCCCAAACAGGAGCAGTCGTTGAGGCTAAGCGCCGGATCCGGGTGATGACAACCGCAAGAAAGGCAAAGCTTACAATGGCTCTTTACGAACATGTATTCCTTGCCCGGCAGGATATGTCCGCTCAGCAGGTTGATGCCCTCGTCGAACAGTACAAGGGTGTCCTCGAAGCGAATGGCGGCAAGGTCGGGCGCGTAGAAAACTGGGGTCTGAAGTCCCTCACCTACCGCATCAAGAAGAACCGCAAGGCTCATTACGCCCTCATGGACATCGATGCTCCGGCAGCGGCCGTCCATGAAATGGAGCGCCAGATGCGCATCAACGAAGACATTCTTCGTTACATGACCATCGCTGTGGAAGCCCACGAAGAAGGCCCGTCTGCCATGATGCAGAAGCGCGACCGTGACGACCGTCCGCGTCGTGATGGCGATGACCGTGGCCCGCGTCGCGAAGGTGGCTTCGGCGACCGTGGTCCGCGTCCGGATCGCGCCCCCCGCGAAGGTGGCTTCGAGCGTCGTCCGCGCGAAGACCGCGCGTAATTTCGAGCAACAGGAGAAAACACAATGGCTGATGCATCCTCTGCTCAGGCGCGCCGTCCGTTCCACCGTCGTCGCAAGACCTGCCCCTTCTCGGGCGCAAACGCACCGAAGATCGACTACAAGGACGTTCGTCTTCTTCAGCGCTACATTTCCGAGCGCGGCAAGATCGTTCCCTCGCGTATCACCGCAGTTTCCCAGAAGAAGCAGCGCGAACTGGCCCAGGCCATCAAGCGCGCCCGCTTCCTCGGCCTGCTGCCCTACGTGGTCGCCTAATTGATCCGAAGCCTGCCGGTTTTGCCGGCGGGCTTCATCCCTTCCGCGTTGGGCGCGGATCGGAACCATGCCAAGGGTCGACGGCTTCAAGCGAAGCATGAATGACTTAAGGTGAAATCCCATGTTGGGGACGGGGTTCGGGATCTGAATCCGGACTATCCCCTAACTGCTTGAACCGGCAGGACAGCGAACTTGAAACAGGTAAATGGACAACTGCTGCTGATCGGCGCAATCGCCGGTATTACCGCCGCCCTGCTGGTGCTGGGCGCGAACGCGCAGCCGTCCTTTTCGTCCATCCTCTACGCCGCATCGGCCCTGCCCGTGCTGATCGTCGGCCTCGGCTGGGGCAATGTCGCGGCAATCACCGCGGTCGCCACGGCAGCCGCTCTCGGCGCGCTTGCGATTTCACCGCTCTTTGCGCTCGCCATGACGATCTTCACCCTGCTGCCGGCCGGCTGGCTGAGCCATCTTGCCAATCTCGCCCGCCCGGCGTCCGAGATCGGCGGACCGGACGACCTGATGGCCTGGTACCCGCTTTCCGACATTCTGCTGCACCTGTGCGGTCTGGTCTCGCTCGCCGTCATCTTCCTCGGCGTGATGATCGGCTACGGCCCGGAACTGACCGGCCAGATGGTCGACGTGCTGTTCGCCTCGGTCGCCAACCGGGATCCGACGCTGGTGGCGGACCCGGCCTCGGTCGAGCAGATCAAGCGTACGATGGTGCTGCTCCTGCCGATCGTTCAGGGCGGCATGTGGGTCCTGATGCTGTTCGCCGCATATTATATCGCCATGCGCATTGTCAGCGCTTCGGGCCGAGCGCTTCGTCCGCGCGAGGACCTGCCGTCGTCGCTGCGCATGAACCGCAATGCGGTCTTCGTCTTTCTCGCCGGCATCGTCGCCTGCTTCATCGGAGGCACGCCGGCGCTGATCGGGGCAACGGTCTGCGGCACCTTCGGCGCGGGCTTCCTGCTGGCGGGCTTCGGCTCCCTGCATCTGCGCAGCCGCGGCAAGGACTGGCGCTTGCCGGTGCTGGTGCTCGCCTATATTTCCGCGCCAATGATTCTGCCGGCCTTCTTCATTCTCGTCCTCGGACTTGCCGACACCAGGCGGACCGTGGCCCTGACACCGGCCCGCAAGGCCGGGACCGACCAATCCAATTCGTGAACTCAAACTGAAAGGAACAGAAAATGGATGTCATCCTTCTCGAACGCATCGCCAAGCTTGGCCAGATGGGCGAAACCGTAAAGGTCAAGGACGGCTTTGCCCGTAACTACCTTCTGCCGCTCGGCAAGGCCCTGCGCGCCAACGCCGCCAACAAGGCCCGCTTCGAAGCCGAGCGCGCAACGCTCGAAGCCCGCAACCTGGAACGCAAGTCGGAAGCCCAGCAGGTCGCCGACGTCCTCGGCGGCAAATCCTTTATCGTCGTCCGCTCGGCCGGAGAAACCGGTCAGCTCTACGGCTCGGTCGCTGCCCGTGACGTCGTCGAAATTCTCGGCGCCGAAGGCTTCATTATCGGCCGGAACCAGGTCGAGCTGAACACCCCGATCAAGACCATCGGCCTGCACAACGTAACGCTGCACCTGCACGCCGAAGTCGAACTCACTGTCGAGCTCAACGTTGCCCGTTCGGCCGAAGAAGCCGAGCGCCAGGCCAAGGGCGAAAGCCTCACCTCGGCCGACGCCATCTACGGCGTTGATGAAGACGCACTTCGTCCGGAAGACTTCTTCGATCCGGACGCAGACCGCGACGGCGACGAAGAATAAGATTTGGCGCAAGCCGAACGCGAAACGCCCGGGTCTTGCGACCCGGGCGTTTTTGTTTGACGTGCCAGCGCAACGCTGCCCGGAAATGGCCGCCGACTATGCTATGATCGGGCCTCGTTTGGCGATTCGCACGGCGATCCTCGACGCAAGCGCTTTCATCCATAGGTGTGCTGATTTTTCTGTGACACCTGTGGATTAAAGGGGACAAGTCACACACGCTCGATTGCGGTTGACTTGGGGCCCGTCGGCCGCCAAATCGAAAGCACGATGGACACTCCCAAGAAGAAAAGACGGTAGCCCGCGATGAACGACGCTGCACGCAAGATCGCCCCCCTCCAGCCGGCCGAACCCCACTATCGGGAAGCGCCGAACAACATCGAGGCCGAACAGGCGCTCCTGGGCGCGATCCTCGTCAACAACGACGCCTATTACCGGGTCTCGGACTTCCTGAAGCCGGATCACCTCTACGAACCCCTGCACCGCAAGATTTTCGAGGTCGCCTCGGAAATCATCCGCATGGGCAAGACCGCCAACCCAGTCACCATCAAGACCTTCCTGCCGGCCGAGCAGAGGGTGGGAGACCTGACGGTCGCGCAATATCTCGCCCGTCTCGCCTCCGAAGCCGTCACCATCATCAATGCCGAGGACTATGGTCGGGCGATTTACGACCTGGCGCTGCGCCGTTCGCTGATCCAGATCGGCGAGGACGTGGTCAACATCGCCTATGACGCCCCCCTCGATATGCCGCCGCAGGCCCAGATCGAGGATACCGAACGCCGCCTGTTCGCGCTTGCCGAGAACGGCCGCTATGACGGCGGATTTCAATCGTTCAACGACGCGGTATCCCAGGCAATCGACATGGCTGGCGCAGCGTTCGAGCGCGACGGCCACCTCTCGGGTATTTCCACCGGGATCATGTCGCTCGACGGCAAGATGGGCGGTTTGCAGCGTTCCGACTTGATCGTGCTCGCCGGCCGTCCGGGTATGGGTAAGACCTCTCTGGCCACGAATATCGCCTACAATATCGCCGCCGCCTACGAGCCCGAGGTCATGCCGGACGGATCATTCAAGGCCAAGAACGGCGGCGTCGTCGGCTTCTACTCGCTCGAAATGTCGTCCGAACAGCTCGCGACCCGTATCATCTCCGAGCAGACCGAAGTTTCGTCCTCGAAGATCCGCCGTGGTGACATCACCGAGGCCGATTTCGAAAAGCTGGTCGCCTGCAGCCAGATGATGCAGAAGGTTCCGCTGTTCATCGACCAGACCGGTGGCATCTCGATCGCCCAGCTGTCGGCCCGTGCCCGTCGTCTCAAGCGCCAGCGCGGCCTCGATTGCCTGGTGGTCGACTATATCCAGCTGATGACCGGCACCGGCAAGGCGGGTGAGAACCGCGTGCAGGAAATCACCCAGATCACCACCGGCTTGAAAGCGCTCGGCAAGGAACTCAACGTGCCGATCATCGCGCTGTCGCAGCTGTCGCGTGGCGTGGAAAGCCGTGAAGACAAGCGGCCGCAGCTCTCCGACCTTCGTGAATCGGGCTCGATCGAGCAGGATGCCGACGTCGTGCTCTTCGTGTTCCGCGAAGAGTATTACGTGAAGAACATGGAACCCCGCGACATGGCCGATCCCAAGTATCCGGAATGGGAAGCGCTGATGGACAAGGTCAAGGGTACGGCCGACGTCATCATCGCCAAGCAGCGCCACGGGCCGACCGGCACTGTGAAGCTCGCGTTCCAGTCGGAGTTCACCCGTTTCGCCGACCTCGCTGAGCCGTCTTTCACCGCCTACGAGGAACCGTAAGGCGTCTCAAAGACCGGCGAAACGCAAGAGCGCAACTGTCGCGACGCCGGCTGTGGCGGCCGCCAGCATGGGCAATTTAAGGGCCGCAAGGACCGTCACTGCGCAGGCGATGCTCTCGGCCGGCCCGGTCGCAAACGCCGTCGGCGTGACGACCGCGACCATTACCGCCGGCGGGATGGCTTCAAGCCTCCTCTGCGCGCTCGGTGAGAGCGTCGCGAACTTCAACACGACCAGCCCTACCTGCCGCGTCAGCACGGTCGCGGTCGCCATCGCCAATATGGCCACAAAAGTCGCAAGATCGAGGCTCATCTGGTCTTTCCATCCGACTTTCCGCCGTATGCTGCGGCAAGCAGGCCGCTGGCTGCACCGGCAGCGATGTACCAGACGCCCGGCACGACATGATGGACGGCGAGCGCGGTCACAGCGCTGGCGAGCAGCACGATCCCGGTCTCCCTGCCCTTCCAGAACCCGGTCACCAGCACGATGAAGACCGTGGGGAAGGCAAAGTCGATGCCGATCACCGCAGGGTCTCCAACGAAGCTGCCAAGCAGCGCGCCGAGAATGCCGGCAAGCACCCAGGCGAGATAGAACGGTCCGACGACACCCGCGTACCAGGCCGGCGTCAGCGTGGTCTCACGGGCGCGAAACTCCGACATCGCCCATATCTCGTCGGCAAGAAAGAGCAGCGAAATGCCCTTCTGCGCGCCGCCGAAGGCTTCCATTTTGCCGGCAATCGAGGCTCCCATGAGCACATGGCGGACATTGACCAGAAGAGCGGCTAAACCGACCGCCGTCCAACTCGCCGGGTGGGTCCAGATATCCATGGCGACGAACTGCGATCCGCCGGCGAAGACGAGCGCGCTCATCAGCGTGGTCTCCAGCGGCGAAAGTCCCTTGGTTACAGCGACCGCACCGAACACCATACCGACGGGCAGGACGGCTATGGTGAGCGGCGCCATGCGCCGCACCCCTTCGAGAAATTCCTGCGCTGCTGTCTGTTTTGTCGCCATTTCACGTTCCGATCGAGAGCTTTGACGCGACTTCTATGGAGCGGGTGCCGGTCGGTCTTGAACAAAAGTGATCAGCGCTTGCGGAACTGGCCCGGCGTGACGCCGACGCGTGCCTTGAAATGGCGGGTGAAGTGGGCCTGATCGGCAAAGCCACAGGCAAAGGCGACGTCCGCCGGACTTCGACCGAGGCACAGAAGCGCGCGCGCCCGACGAATACGGACGTCAGTGAGAAAGGCATGCGGCGTGATGTGAAATTCCTTGCGGAAGACGCGGATCAGGTGAGCCCTTGACAGGCGTGCGATCCCTGCCAGTTCTTCCAGACCGATATCCGTTGCGAAATTCGCGATAAGGTAATCGCGTGCACGCCAGACCGCGGTGCGTTCCCGCCCCTCGATCGGTGCGCGCTGTTCCCTGCCGTGGCGCAGGATCAGAGCGGTGAGCACGCCGTACATGCTCTCCTCCGCCTCCAGTGTGCCGACATTGTCCTCAAGCGCGCGGTGAGCGCGATGAAAGGCAAATGCCAGCTCGGAATCCTGCGACAGTTCGCGCGCGAAGGTTGGTGTCGAGCGGCAGGCACGCCCGGTCACATCTTCCAGCACCTCGCGAAACAGCGCCTCGTTCGGATAGATCATGCGGTAGGTATAGCCGCCCGGCCCCGGTGCGCCGTCGTGCACGACCTCCGGATTGATCAGGTAGAGGCAGCCCGGCCCCGTTTGTTCGCGCGCACCGCGGATTCGGGCTATCTGGCTTCCGCTCACGATCGCTCCGATCGAAAAGGTTTCGTGCGTATGCGGGGCATAGGCATGGGTCTGGAAAGTCGCGCTCAAGCACTCCATGCCACCGAACCGGACATCGCGCCAGAATCTGGTGCGTTCGGCCGCGGTCAGTGGCATGTCGTTTGCGGCATCCATCTGCGAAACGTTGTGCATTGCAGAATTATAGCCGCGCCAAGCATTCCAGTCTTGAAGAAAAGTGCTAGGGTCCCGGCCAGTCCTTCACTGATATGTGGTTTCCAATTTCAAAATGTCTGCCGCCTTCGATCTGACTGATGCTTCCGAAGAATTCCTCGCCGCGCCATTGCGGCTGACCGTCGACCTTTCCGCGCTCGCCGACAATTGGCGTGACATGGCGAAGCGCTCGGGCAAGTCCCGCACCGCCGCCGTGATCAAAGCGGACGCCTACGGCCTTGGCACCGAGGATGTCGGCCAGACCCTTTATCATGCCGGCGCGCGCGACTTCTTCGTCGCAGTGCCTGCCGAGGGCGCCACGCTTCGGCCCTACGCGCCGGAAGCGCGCATTTTCGTGCTCTCCGGCATCTGGCCGGGCATGGAAGATGTTTTCTTCGACAATGATCTGGTACCGGTCATCGCCTCGCAGGAACAGCTGGCATTTTGGATGTCGACGGTGTCCGAGCGCGGTGACCACCCGTGCGCGCTCCATGTCGACACCGGCTTCAATCGCCTTGGCCTGTCGCTCGAAGACGCTTTGGCGCTCGCCGACGACGTGTCACGGCCAGCCAGCTTCTCGCCTGTGCTGATCCTTAGCCACCTCGCCTGCGGCGACGATCCGGAATCCCCGATGAACCGCCAGCAACTGGAGGTTTTCCGCAGGGTTAGCGACGCTTTCGAAGGCATTGATTCAAGCCTTTCGGCTTCTGCTGGAATTTTCCTCGGCACCGAATACCACTTCGACCTCACCCGCCCCGGTATTGCCCTTTACGGCGGTGAGGCGGTCAACGGAGCGAAGAACCCCATGCGCCCGGTCGCAACGGCCGAGGCCCGCATCCTGCAGATCCGTGACGCCAAGGTCGGCGAGACGGTCAGCTACGGCGGAACCTGCAAGCTTGCCCGCGACAGTCGCCTCGCCATAGTCTCCGCCGGCTATGCCGACGGTTACCTGCGCTCGCTTTCCGGCAGTGGGGTTGCCGTGCGCAACACCGGGATCGTCGGCGCCTATGGCTATATCGCCGGGCACAAGGTTCCGGTCGCCGGCCGCGTGACCATGGACCTGACGATCTTCGACGTGACAGACGTTCCGAGGAACGCAATCGCGGCAGGAGACTATATCGAGCTGTTCGGCCGCAACGTGGCACTCGACGATGTGGCGCGCGCGGCCGGCACGATCGGCTACGAATTGCTGACAAGCCTCGGCCTGCGCTACGAGCGGCGCTATATCGACGCGCTGTAGGATATTCGCCGGCGCCTTGCACATTCCCGCGATTTCTCCTAACTGAGAGATCAATATTCACTTTTTGTTCCGCCCTTCGCGCGGACGCGGGAATTCTCAGGATGGCGAAAGCGAAGACCCAATTCATCTGTCAGAACTGCGGCACGGTTCATACCCGCTGGGCGGGGAAGTGCGACGGCTGCGGCGGGTGGAACACCATCGTCGAAGAGGACCCGATGGGCGGCATCGGCTCCGGGCCGGGCAAGGTGCCGAAAAAGGGGCGCCCGGTCACCCTCACCTCACTGTCCGGCGAGATCGAGGAAGCGCCGCGCATCCCGACCGGCATGGATGAACTCGACCGCGCGACCGGCGGCGGCTTCGTGCGCGGCTCCGCCGTGCTGATCGGCGGCGACCCCGGCATCGGCAAGTCGACGCTCCTGATGCAGGCCGCCGCCGCCCTGTCGCGCAAGGGGCATCGCGTCATCTACGTTTCAGGCGAAGAGGCGGTCGCCCAGGTGCGCCTCAGGGCGCAGCGCCTGCACGCAGCCGAGACCGACGTGCTGCTTGCCGCCGAAACCAATGTCGAGGACATCCTCGCCACCATTTCCGAGGGCAAGCGTCCCGACCTCGTCATCATCGATTCGATCCAGACGCTGTGGAGCGACACGGCCGACTCTGCCCCCGGCACCGTCACCCAGGTGAGGACCGGCGTGCAGGCGATGATCCGCTTTGCCAAGCAGACCGGCGCCACCATGGTTCTCGTCGGCCATGTCACCAAGGACGGCCAGATCGCCGGTCCGCGCGTCGTCGAACACATGGTCGACGCCGTGCTTTATTTCGAGGGCGATCGTGGTCATCACTACCGCATCCTGCGCACGGTGAAGAACCGTTTCGGCCCCACCGATGAGATCGGCGTATTCGAAATGTCGGACAAAGGGCTGCGCGAAGTCGCCAACCCTTCAGAACTCTTTCTCGGGGAGCGCAATGCGAAGGCGCCGGGAGCCGCCGTTTTTGCCGGCATGGAGGGAACCCGTCCCGTGCTGGTCGAAGTGCAGGCACTCGTCGCGCAGACGGCGCTCGGCACCCCGCGTCGCGCCGTGGTTGGCTGGGATTCGTCGCGGCTTGCGATGATCCTCGCCGTGCTTGAGGCCCATTGCGGAGTGCGCCTTGGACAGCACGATGTCTACTTGAATGTCGCCGGTGGATACCGCATCTCTGAGCCGGCGGCCGACATGGCGATCGCCTCGGCTCTTGTTTCGTCACTGGCCGGTCTTGCCCTTCCGGCCGATTGCGTCTATTTCGGCGAAGTCAGCCTGTCAGGGGCCGTGCGTCCGGTCGCACACACGGCCCAGCGGTTGAAGGAAGCGGAAAAGCTCGGCTTTTCGTCCGCCGTTCTACCCGCCGCCTCGCCGGAACTTCCGAAGGGGGCGATGGGAAGGTGGAGTGAAATCGAGAGCCTGCCCGATCTCGTGGCGCGGATCGCCGGTTCCCGGCTGAAAGCACGCACGGAAGAGGCCGGCGACTGATCCAATCCGGCGCGCCCGGCCGGCTGAAGACGGCCCGGTCGCGATGGCAATCAAGCGGGCGTTGGCCGGCAAGTCTTGGAGTTGGTATTTATGCCCATTACAATTTTCGACGGTATTGTCATCGGGGTCGTGCTGTTTTCCGCCGTGCTCGCCATGGTGCGCGGGTTTTCCCGCGAAGTGCTCTCGATCGCCAGCTGGGCCGGCGCGATTGCCGCCGCCTACTATCTCTACCCGGTCCTGCTTCCCTATGTGAAGAACTATACCAGCGACGACCGCATCGCCATGGCCGGGTCGGCCGGCGCTATCTTCCTGATCGCGCTGATCGTCATTTCGTTCATCACCAGCCGCATCGCCGACCTCATCATCGACAGCCGGATCGGTGCGCTCGACCGCACGCTTGGCTTCCTGTTCGGCGCGGCCCGTGGCATTCTGCTTCTCGTCGTCGCCGTTGCTTTCTGGAACTGGCTGGTCGACGTCAAGCATCGCCCGGACTGGGTCAACAACGCCAAGTCCAAGCCCTTCCTCGACACCCTGGTTCTCAAACTCGAGGCTGTGCTGCCGGACGACATCGAGCCACAGATCCGCGCCCGCATCCTTGGCAAGCAAGAACCCGCGGCCGACGCACCGGCCGCCGAAGCTCCAGCAGATCAGGCTCCGGCGGAAGACGCCCCGGCCGCCAACAACTGACCGGGCTGCGGCCTTCGGCCGCGCCCTTGAAATCCACAAGCGGACGCCGCCGGATCAGGACAGACCGGCGGCTTCCGTGTTAAAGCCGTCCCGGCACATCTGTCCGATCGAGCAAAGGCCTGCTTCCATGTCTCAGTCTGATTTTTCCGGTTCCAATTGGAGTCTCGAGGACGACACACTCCATGAGGAATGCGGGGTGTTCGGCATTCTGGGCCACACCGATGCGGCGACACTGACTGCACTTGGCCTGCATGCGCTACAGCATCGCGGCCAGGAGGCGGCCGGCATCGTCTCCTTCGATGGCAAGCAATTCCACACCGAAAAGCACATGGGCTTGGTCGGTGACCACTACACCAATCCTACGACGCTGGCGAAGCTGCCGGGATCGTCCGCGATCGGCCATACCCGTTATTCGACCACCGGCGAAGTGGCGCTCAGAAACGTGCAGCCGCTGTTTGCCGAACTCGAGGAGGGCGGCATCGCCATTGCCCATAACGGCAATTTCACCAACGGCCTGACGTTGCGCCGCCAGATCATCGCCACCGGCGCCATTTGCCAGTCGACCTCGGATACCGAGGTCGTGCTGCATCTGATCGCCCGCTCGCGCCACTCCTCAACCGCCGACCGCTTCATCGACGCCATCCGCCAGATGGAAGGCGGCTATTCGATGCTGGCCATGACCCGAACCAAGCTGATCGCCGCGCGCGACCCGATCGGTATCCGCCCGCTGGTGATGGGTGAACTCGACGGCAAGCCGATCTTCTGTTCGGAGACCTGCGCACTCGACATCATCGGTGCGAAATTTGTCCGCGACGTCGAGAACGGCGAGGTGATCATCTGCGAGATCCAGCCGGATGGTTCGATCACCATCGATGCCCGCAAGCCGGCCAAGCCGCAGCCGGAACGGCTCTGCCTGTTCGAATACGTTTATTTCGCCCGCCCCGATTCCGTGGTCGGTGGCCGTAACGTCTACCAGACGCGCAAAGCCATGGGCATGAATCTGGCCAAGGAAGCCCCGTGCGACGGCGACGTCGTCGTGCCGGTACCGGACGGCGGCACGCCGGCTGCGCTCGGTTACGCCCAGGCGAGCGGCATTCCCTTCGAATACGGCATCATCCGCAACCATTATGTCGGCCGCACCTTCATCGAGCCAACCCAGCAGATCCGTGCCTTCGGCGTCAAACTCAAGCACTCCGCCAACCGGGCGATGATCGAGGGCAAGCGCGTTGTCCTGGTCGACGACTCGATCGTGCGTGGCACCACCTCGCTGAAGATCGTCCAGATGATTCGTGATGCTGGCGCCAAGGAAGTGCATATCCGCGTCGCCTCGCCGATGATCTTTCATCCGGACTTCTACGGCATCGACACGCCGGACGCCGATAAGCTGCTGGCCAATCAGTATTCCGGGGTCGAGGCGATGGCGAAATATATCGGCGCCGATTCGCTCGCCTTCCTGACAATCGACGGGCTTTACCAAGCCGTCGGCGGCAAGCCACGCGACCCGGCTGCGCCGCAGTTCACCGACCACTATTTCACCGGCGACTACCCGACCCGCCTCCTCGACAAAGAGGGCGAGAAGATGGGTCGCAAGGTTTCCATGCTGGCCACCCACGGCTGAGCTTCAAGGATTATTATACGATGACAGTTGATCTGAAGGGCCGTATCGCGCTCGTCACCGGCGCCTCGCGCGGTATCGGCTATTTCACCGCGCTGGAGCTCGCCAAGGCCGGCGCCCACGTGATCGCCTGCGCCCGCACCGTCGGCGGCCTTGAGGAACTCGACGACGCAATCAAGGCTGTCGGCGGCACCGCCACGCTCGTGCCTTTCGATCTCGCCGACATGAACGCGATCGACGCGCTTGGAGCCTCGATCAACGAGCGTTGGGGCAAACTCGACATCCTCGTCGCCAATGCCGGCATTCTCGGCGTGATCTCGCCGATCGGTCACATCGAGGCAAAGGTGTTCGAGAAGACAATGACCATCAACGTCACCGCCACCTGGCGCCTCATTCGCTCGCTTGAGCCGCTGCTGGTAAAATCCGACGCCGGCCGCGCGCTGATCCTTTCATCCGCCGCCGCCCATAAATGCCGGCCGTTCTGGGGCGTCTATTCCGCCTCCAAGGCCGCGGTCGAGGCACTGGCCCGGACCTGGGCAGGTGAAACCCAGCGCCTGCCGCTTCGCATCGTCTCGATCGATCCAGGCCCGACGCGGACCGCCATGCGCGCCCAAGCCATGCCGGGCGAGGATCCCAACACCGTTCCACATCCCTCGGAAGTCGCCGCCAAGCTGCTGCCGCTCTGCGGCCCCGCACTCACCGAAACCGGCAAGCTTTTCGTCGTTCGCGAAAACAAGCTCGTCGATTACCGGATGCCGGAATAAAGCGGGCCAATTCGCCCCACTGCGATGGCATACTTGCCGCCGGCGCACGTGCCTTAGCGATCAGGCCTGACGACTGATCCTGAACGGCAACGCGGCGGGAACTTGTGCCTTATTGGCAGCGACCGGATAACCACCGTCATTCGGCCGGTCATCAAGCAATACGAAATCGCGACTGAAGCAACGCACGCGGTTTCGCCCCTCGCCCTTCGCCTGATAGAGGGCGACGTCGGCGGCCGCGAACAGCGAATCCAGGCCCGCCGCCACGTCATTGGAGGCGGCGACGCCGATACTGACGGTCACGGCCACAAGACCGCTGTCGAACTCTCTATGAAGCTCCTCTACGGCCCGTCGCATTGTCTCTGCGATGTTCGCTCCTTCCTCGGCGGATCGGTTCGGGATCAGGCAAGCGAACTCCTCGCCGCCGATGCGAGCAAAGAGCCAGTCCGCCTGCGTGCGCGCGTCGAGCATGGCGGCGAACCCGGAGAGAACCTTGTCTCCGGTGGCGTGGCCGTGCGTATCGTTGATCTGTTTGAAATGATCGATATCGAACAGCAGCAGGGCCGCCGGGCCACCATTGCGCGCCAGCATCGCCTCAGCCTCGAGCACAAAGGAACGACGATTGCGGACATTCGTCAGCGGATCACGCGCCGCCGCGAGGCGACTGATGCGCTCTTCGCGCTCCAGCGCCAGGATCATCAGGGTCATGATCGACAGGATGATCAGCAGCGCCTGGGCAAGAGACGCGAGCACGAACCAGGGGGCGTAGTGACCCGGCGCCGTATAGGCCGGCGCAAGCAGAAGGCTCGCGGCCAGGACCGCATACCAGATCACGCCGCGGGCGCAATGAACGCCAGCGGCCAGCTTGCGCGAGGCCAAGGGTTCGCGCCGTCTTCCGCGCCAGATTTCGCGACCGGCGAGCATGGAATAGGTTCCCATGATCAGCGAGATAACGGTGGTGCGCAACGTGATCGATGCCTGGAAGACCGGCAGGAGGAAGAGAACGGCCCAGATCACGGCGCCCATGGCGGCGCGGAGATAATTGGGACGCCGCCCCTCGAACACGACAATCGCTTGCCACAATAGGCCGAGCGACAAGGCGCCGGCGCCGAGCGCCGCGCCGGCCGACATCCAGAAAGGCACGATCGACCGCATGGCGTGCATGATGGTGGCAAAGAAGGCGATGGCCGCAGCCAGGGTCAGAATGCCGAGAAGAGTGCTGTGCGGTCGCTGCCGCCAGAGATTGCCGATAACCAGGGCGGAGATCAGCGTCGAGCAGGCGTGGAACACCATGATCGTCGGAAGATGCAGCAGTGGGTCCATATGGAATGAAGCGCCCGTCCGTTGACCTAATAGTCGCAGCGTAAAGCCGTTAGCCTTTACAATTCCTTACCGTCCGCGGGAACTCGATCCAAAGCAGGCTTGGACACTCCGCCCTTTTTTCGACGCGAGATGACGTTCGGCATGACCAAAAAGCGGCGGCTGAATGCGCGCTCCGCACCAGTGTCCATCCAAGATAGACGCACGCGCGGACCGAGCACGGCCCTCCTCGCCCCCTTGACCAATCCCGGCCGGCGCGCCATAACAACGCCCATGAAAACGACCATCTGCATTTGCGGGATCATTATTCGCTAGCGCATCGCTGGCCTGGCCGTTTTCGTCTCCTGACCCAAGTCCCAGATGACAAACGACCCGGCCCAGCCGGACGTGTTGGCTATCGGGAGACAGGAATGGCGGCAAGCCTCAAGCTTTACAATACACTGACGCGCGACAAGGTCGATTTTGAACCGATCGATCCCAACAACGTGCGCATGTATGTGTGCGGCCCGACGGTCTACGATTTCGCCCATATTGGCAATGCCCGGCCCGTCATCGTCTTCGACGTGCTCTATCGGCTGCTTCGCCATGTCTATGGCGAGAGCCACGTCACCTACGTGCGCAACATCACCGACGTCGACGACAAGATCAACGCCCGGGCCTTGCGCGATTTCGGCGCGCAGATCACCAACGGTTCAATGACGCTGAACGACGCCATCCGCGCCGTCACCGGCAAGACGGAGAGCCAGTTCCATGCCGACGTGGCGGCACTGGGCTGCCTCAAGCCTACGGTCGAGCCCCGCGCCACCGATAACATCCCGCAAATGATCGCCATCATCCAACAGCTGCTCGACCAGGGCCATGCCTATGTGGCAAGCGGCTCTGGTGGGCGCGAAGTGCTGTTTTCCACTGCCTCCATGGCCGATTATGGTCAACTCTCCAAGCGCAGGCTTGAAGACCAGCAGGCCGGTGCCCGGATCGCGGTCGAAGCGCACAAGATGAACCCGGCCGACTTCGTGCTGTGGAAGCAATCGGCCGATACCGAGCCCGGCTGGACCGCCGAATACCGCTTCGAGGGCGAGACGGTCTCGATCCACGGTCGTCCCGGCTGGCATATCGAATGTTCCGCGATGTCGGACCGCTATCTGTGGGAGGAAATCAAGGACAGGCTTTCGCCGAAGGCCAAGGCGCGCCCGCACCAGTTCGACATCCATGGCGGCGGGCTGGACCTGATTTTCCCGCACCACGAGAACGAGATCGCCCAGTCCTGCTGCGCCTATGACACGGACATCATGGCCAATGTCTGGATGCACAACGGTTTCGTTCAGGTTGAAGGCCGCAAGATGTCGAAGTCGGAGGGCAATTTCGTCACCATCAATGAGCTGCTGGAAACGGAAAAATTCGGCGGGCGCAAATGGCCCGGCGAGGTTCTGAGACTTGCCATGCTGATGACACACTACCGCGAGCCGATCGACTTTTCGGTCAAGCGGCTGGAGGAGGCGGAACGCCTTCTGGCAAAATGGCCGCTCGCAGACGCCGGCGATGCGACACCCGATGCTTCGATCCTCAACGCGCTGGCGGATGATCTCAATACGGTGGCGGCTGTCCAGGCACTGCACACGCTGGCGCAGGCAGCCAACAGCGATCCGTCAAAGGCCTGCGTGTTCGCCGCAAGCGCCGCCTTGCTCGGCATAGAGCCGAAAAAGACGGCGTTGAGCGATGACCTCTCCTCCGCCGTCCAGGCCCTCGTCGACATGCGCCTCGAAATGTTGAAGGCGAAGAACTTCGCCGAGGCGGACAAGATCCGCGACGATCTTCTCACCAAGGGCATCCAGCTCAAGGACGGCAAAGACAAGGAAACCGGCGAGCGGGTCACCACCTGGGAGGTCAAGCGTTAGGATGGCACTTCAGCCGCTGCATCCCCTCCTCCGTCCTGCCGGGCTTCTCCTCCACATGGGGGGAGACCGGGATGCCGCGCCGTCAATCTGTGGAGGTCGATCATGAGCACTATTTACACCGGCGGCTGTCAGTGCGGCGCTGTCCGCTTCCGGGTTACCGGGACCCTGAAGGACAGCTCCATCTGCCATTGCCGCATGTGCCAGAAGGCGTTTGGCGCCTATTACGCACCGCTCGTTTCGGCACGGGGCGCCAAGCTGGAATGGACGCGCGGAACACCGAAAAAATTCCGCTCCTCGAACTTCGTCTCGCGCGGCTTTTGCGACCATTGCGGCACGCCGTTGACCTATGAGGCGCCGGACGGGATCGCGGTCGCCGCGGGCGCTTTCGACGATCCGTCGCTTCTGCCGCCGACCATCCAGTTCGGCACCGAGGGCAAGATCGACTTCGTCGACCACCTCGCCGAACTGCCCGGCCACCGTACGGAAGACGACGCGCAAGCCGCACCCTTCGTGCTGGAAATCGTCTCCTATCAGCACCCCGACCACGACACGGACGGCGTTTGGCCGAAGGAGAACGAAGGATGACTGATAGGAACCCGAATACGCAGATGCCGAAATGGCTGCTCTACGGGCTGATCGGCAAGGGTATCCTCGTCGTCCTGGTGACGGCCGGCGTCGTCGCCTACGTGGCCCTGCACTAGGAGGCAAGAGATGGAAGGTGTATTCACCGGCGGATGCCAATGCGGTGCGGTCAGGTTCAGGGCGGAAAAGCTTGGACGCCCGTCGATCTGTCATTGCCGTATGTGCCAGAAGGCCTTCGGCTCGTTCTTCGGTGCGCTCGTCACGGCCGACCAGGCGCATCTGACCTGGACACGCGGCCAGCCGTCGCTGTTTGGCTCCTCGGCCAAGGTCAAGCGCGGCTTCTGCAACAAGTGTGGCACGCCGCTCACCTACCATGCTGGCGAGCATATCGAGCTTGCGATTGGCGCCTTTGATCATCCGGCACTGCTCGAGCCACAGGTGCAGGTCAATCACGACCAGCGACTGCCGTGGATCGACCATCTGTTCGAGAAACCGGCTGCAACGTCGCCGGAGATGGAAGCCTTTTTCGCCTCGGTGGTCTCCAACCAACACCCCGATCACGACACGGCGGTCTGGCCGCCCGAAGAGGATTAAGCAATGAGCGGATCGCTGAGTCATAGCGGTGGATGCCAGTGCGGCGCGGTTCGCTACCGGATCGCTGGCACGCTCGGCTATCCGCATCTCTGCCATTGCCGCATGTGCCAGAAGGCCGGAGGCAATTTCTTCATGGCTCTGGCAGGGTGCCGCATGGAGCGATTCGAGATCACACGCGGCGATCCGCGCTGGTTTTCCTCATCCGATCCCTGCCGCCGCGGCTTTTGCGACCGGTGTGGCACGCCGCTTTTCTTCAAGACCGTCGATTCGCCCTATGTCAGTGTGACAATCGGCAGCCTCGACAAGCCGGAAGCGACCATGCCCGTATCGCAGGACGGAGTGGAGGCGCGGATTTCCTATTTCGACAGGCTTTTTTCGCTTCCGGAAAAGGCGACGGATCGCTCCGACATGCCGGATGGCAACAATCGGATCGCCCGGAGCAATCACCAGCATCCCGACCATGATACGGCGGCTTGGCCGCTGGCAAAGGATTGACCATGACGACTGAATTGCGTGGATTCTATCCCGAGATCGAACCGTTCGAGACGGGTTTCCTCGACGTCGGCGACGGACACACCATCTACTGGGAACGCGTCGGCACCAAGGGCGCCAAACCTGCCGTGTTCCTGCATGGCGGCCCGGGCGGTGGAAGCAGCCCGACACAGCGGCGCCTGTTCGATCCGAAGCTCTACGACGTACTCTTGTTCGACCAGCGCGGCTGCGGCAAATCAACCCCGCACGCCGGCCTGGACGCCAACACCACCTGGCATCTGGTCGCCGACATCGAGCGACTGCGCGCGCTGATGGGCGTCGAGCAATGGCTGGTGTTCGGCGGCTCTTGGGGCTCGACGCTGGCGCTCGCTTATGCCGAAACCCATCCGGACCGGGTCTCCGAACTCGTCTTGCGCGGCATCTACACGCTAACCAAGGGCGAGCTTGACTGGTATTACCAGTTTGGTGTCTCGGAAATGTTCCCGGACCGGTGGGAACTGTTCCAGGCGCCGATCCCCGAAGCCGAGCGCCATGACATGATGGGCGCCTACCGCCGCTATCTAACCGGCTCCGACCGCAAGAAGCAGCTCGAATGCGCAATCGCGTGGAGCACCTGGGAAGGTGCGACAATCACGCTGCTGCCCAACCCGGAATACGCCGCCCATTTCGGCGGGGACGACTATGCGATCGCCTTTGCCCGGATCGAGAACCATTTCTTCGTCCATGCCGGCTGGCTGGAGGAAGGACAATTGCTCCGGGATGCCGACAAGCTGAAGGATATTCCGGGCGTCATCGTCCACGGCCGCTACGACATGCCCTGCCCGGCGAAATATGCCTGGGCCCTGCACAAGGCTTGGCCGAAGGCCGATTTCCACCTGATCGAGGGCGCCGGCCATGCCTATATGGAACCCGGCATTCTCGACCAGCTGATCCGCGCAACCGACCGGTTCGCCGGCAAGAAGAACGCATGAAGCGCGTTCATGGCGGAAAACAGAAAGCCTGTGGAGACAAAAGCATGACACGCGAAAAGATCTATCTCTTCGACACGACACTGCGCGACGGTCAGCAGACGCCGGGCATCGATTTTTCCGTCGAGGACAAGATTGCCATCGCCGCCATGCTGGATACATTCGGCCTTGACTATGTCGAGGGCGGTTATCCAGGCGCCAACCCCACAGACACAGCCTTTTTTTCGCAAAACCGCACGCAGAAGGCCAGCTTTGTCGCCTTTGGCATGACCAAGCGGGCCGGCGTCTCCACCTCGAACGATCCAGGTCTCGCCCAACTTCTGCAAGCCAACAGCGATGCGATCTGTTTCGTCGCCAAGAGTTGGGACTATCACGTCAAGGTGGCTCTCGGCTGCACCAACGAGGAGAACCTCGGCTCGATCCGCGAGAGCGTCGAAGCCGCGGTTGCCGCGGGCAAGGAGGCCTTGGTCGATTGCGAGCATTTCTTCGACGGCTACAAGGCCAATCCGCAATATGCCCTCGCCTGCGCAAAGACCGCCTATGAAGCCGGCGCGCGTTGGGTCGTGCTGTGCGACACCAATGGCGGCACGCAGCCGCCGGAGATCCGCGACATCGTTCTGGCGGTAATCGCCGCCGGCGTGCCCGGTTCCGCACTTGGCATCCACGCCCATAACGACACCGGACAGGCGGTCGCCAATTCGCTCGCCGCCGTGGAAGCCGGCGTACGCCAGATCCAGGGCACGCTGAACGGTATCGGCGAGCGCTGCGGCAACGCCAATCTGGTGACGATCATCCCGACGCTCTGTCTGAAAGAGACCTATGCGTCGCGCTTCGATACAGCGGTCAACACCGACAAACTGGTTGAGCTCACACGCCTGTCCCACGCCTTCGATGAGTTGCTCAACCGCTCACCCGATCATCAGGCCCCCTATGTCGGCGCCTCCGCCTTCGCCACCAAGGCCGGCATCCACGCTTCGGCGCTGCTGAAGGACCCGCGCACCTACGAGCATGTCGAGCCCGAAAGCGTCGGCAATTTCCGCAAGGTCATGGTCTCGGACCAGGGCGGAAAGGCCAATTTCATCAACGAGTTGAAGCGCCGCGGCATCGAGGTCGACAAGCAGGATCCGCGCCTCGACAAGTTGATTTCCATCGTCAAGGAGCGCGAAGCCGGCGGCTATGCCTATGAGGGCGCGGACGCGAGCTTCGAACTCCTGGCACGCCGAACGCTCGGAACGGTGCCGGATTTCTTCGCGCTGGAGGGTTTTCGCGTGATGGTCGAGCGCCGCTTCGATGCCAACGGCCATCTCAAGACCGTGTCCGAGGCGGTGGTCAAGCTCGCCATCGACGGCACCCCTATCATGTCGGTGGCCGAGGGCGACGGTCCGGTCAACGCGCTCGACCTTGCACTGCGCAAGGATCTCGGCAAGTACCAGACGGAAATCGATGACCTCGAACTGGTCGACTTCAAGGTCCGTATCCTCAACGGCGGCACCGAGGCCATCACCCGCGTCCTGATCGAATCGTCCGACGACACCGGAGTCCGCTGGTGGACGGTCGGCGTGTCGGAGAACATCATCGACGCCTCGTTCCAGGCCTTGATGGATTCCGTCGTCTACAAACTGATGAAAAACCGACAGCTGGCGGGCAAGATCGCAGCGGAATAACCATCGCTGCGGCAGGCCATGGAACGCCCCGGGCGGGAAGCCCCCGGCCGGGCGTGGGTGTTCGGTGCATACATCAAAAGCAATCAGCCATTCTTCACCGGAATGAATTTGCCCATTCGCGAGGCATCCGCTAGTTCCGCTGCTCAAACAAAGATCAGGATCGCCCATGACCGAGCAGATCGCCTCTGCGGAGAAGAACGAAGACAGCGTCCGAGGCTTCCTGTTCGCACTCTCGGCCTATGTTCTCTGGGGCTTTCTGCCTCTCTACATGAAGGCGCTGGCGCATATGTCGCCTGCCGAAGTGATCGCGCATCGCATCCTTTGGTCCGTCCCCGTGGCGGGCCTGCTGCTCATCATCCTCAAGCGTACGGATGACCTGAAGCGGGCGATACGCAACCCGCGCATGCTCGGCATGGCAATGGTGACGGCAACGCTGATCAGCCTCAACTGGGGTATCTATGTCTGGGCGATTGGGGCGGATCATGCGCTCGATACGGCGCTTGGCTACTTCATCAACCCGCTCTTTTCGATCCTGCTCGGCTCGGTGCTATTGAAGGAAAGGCTGCAGCGCACCCAGATCGCGGCGCTGGCGTTGGTCGTGGTCGCGGTGGCGATCTTGACGGTCGAAGCGGGCCGGCTGCCGATCGTGGCGCTCGCGCTCACTTTATCGTGGGGCTTTTACGCCTTCTTTCGCAAGACACTGCCGATCGGTCCTAACCAGGGTTTTCTGCTCGAAGTGCTCCTGCTGTCGCCGATCGCGCTTGGCTACCTCATCTATCTCACCCTCTCCGGTGAGGGGCATTTCCTGATGGGCAACACGATGGATACCATTCTTCTGGCGTCCGCCGGGCTCGTGACCGCCATTCCGCTGATCCTCTACGCCAACGGAGCCAAGCTGCTTCGGCTGTCGACCATCGGCATCATGCAGTACATCGCGCCGTCGATGATCTTCGTCACCGCCGTTTACGTGTTCAAGGAGCCCTTTAGCGGCGCCAAGGCGGTCGCCTTCCCGCTGATCTGGGCCGCGCTGGTCGTTTATTCCTGGCCGATGATCAGCGGCCGGTTCATGCGCTGAGGCTCACTGGCGGGCTCACAACCTGGCGATAAGGTCTTCGGCACCATCGAGGCCACCGACGGTTTCCAGCTTTTCGAGGATGGCCGGAATGATGTCGTCGATCTCGCCGATCACCATGGGCTGGACCCGGTGCGCGGTGTGGATGAAGCCCTGCTCACGCATGTGGCGGATGAGCTCCAGCATTGGATCCCAGAAACCATTGACATTGGCGAAGACCATCGGCTTTTCGTGACGGCCGAGTTGGGCCCAGGTCATGATCTCGACGATCTCCTCCAGCGTACCGATACCGCCCGGGAGCGTCACGAAGGCGTCCGCCCGCTCGAACATGGCGTGCTTGCGCTCGTGCATGTCCTTGGTCACGATCAATTCGCTCAGTTGCCCGAGAGAATGGTGTGTGGCTTCCATATCCATCAGGAATTCGGGGATAATGCCGGTAACCAGACCGCCGTTTGACAGGACGCCGCTGGCTACCGCGCCCATAATGCCCTTGGTGCCGCCGCCGTAAACCAGGCGCAGACCATTGGCGGCGATCGAACGGCCAAGCGCGCGGCCGGCGGCCATATAGGCGGGATCGCGTCCGGGCTGGGAGCCACAGTAGACGCAGACGGATCGAATCGAAGATGCTTTTTCAGTCATGGCAGAAACATGACTATGAGCTGGCGGCGAGGTCAACAAATTTGACCGAATCCTGTTCGCCACTTCACCGAATCCCTTGAGAATGCTTGTGAAAGCGGCAAGATAAGGCTAGCAATTTTCTTAGATTATAGCGGCTGTTCCGCCCGGAGACCAACAATGATGAAAAACCGCGCCGTTTGGGTGGCCCTGTTGGTGCTCGGCGTTGCCACCTTGCTGATGGTGTTCTTCGTCCTGCCGCGCATCGCGCCGGACACGCGGAACGCCAGCGAGGCCGTCAACTCGGCTGCTGACACAAGCAAGAACGCGAATGGCAAGGCACAGGCGACGGTCGAAGACATCGCCACGTCAGCGAGCGAAAAGATGGGCCGACTGACGAGCGAGGCCACCGCCGCGGTCACGACGATGAAAGGCCTGTTTGCCGAGGGCCGGACTCCGGCCGCCGACGCCTTTGCAACGGCAAAGGGCGTGGCCAGTGTCGCCGTCTCGGCCCTGGCTGGCCTCGACATTCCGGCTGGCATCGACGCCACGCTCGAGGCTGCGATGAAGACAGCACGCGAAAATGCGGCAAAGGCACTCACGCTCATTCAGTCGCTTCCCGATGATCCGGCCAAGGCCGCCGGGCTGATCGCCGCAATCGAAAGCGCGCTGACCGGGGCTCCCGAACCGACGACCGCCGTGCCTCCGGCCTCGTCCAACGAGGCGAGCCAGGCCTCCGACCTGCCGCGCTTCGATGTGTTGCGCGTCGAACCAGACGGCTCGACGGTGATTGCCGGTAACGCCGCGCCGGGCTCCACGCTCGAGATTGTCGCCGACGACAAGGTCATTGCTTCGCTCGAGGTCGATGCCAGCGGTGATTTCGCCGCCGTGCTCGATGCCCCCCTGCCGCCGGGCGACCATAGCATGCAACTTCGGGCCACGGACAAGGATGGCCAGATGGTGACGTCGGATGAGGTCGCGACCATTTCCGTTCCCACCGACTCGACTGGCAAGCTGCTCGCCATGGTTTCCAAGCCCGGTGAGGCAAGCCGCCTGATCACGCTGCCCGAGAGCATCAATTCGGGCGCCAAACAGGAGCGCGTCGCCGCCAGCGGTACCACATCGAATGCCGATGAACCTGTAGCGACACAAGACAGCTCGACCTCGCCGCCCGGCCTGAGCCAGCAGGCGGAAATACAGGTGACCGCCGTCGAGATCGAAGGCGAACGGATCTTTGTCGCAGGCAGGGCCCCGCCCGGCAGCAATGTGCGCGGCTTTGCCGACGAAACGCTGATCGGAACCGTCGTCACGGACGTGAGCGGACACTTCGTCGTCGATGGCAAGGTCAGCCTTTCGGTCGGGTCGCATGTGATCCGGGCAGAACTGCTTGACGCCAGCGGCGCGGTCGCCGTGCGCACCTCGGTCCCGTTCGAACGGCCCGAAGGCGAGCAGGTCTCCGTCGTCGCCCAGGACAGTCAGACCGCTTCAGGGCGGGGCGGCGCCATGGTGCCCGTCGATCTGGCGGACTTCGAAAGGCTGCGTGGATCACTCGCCCAGGCATTCTCCCTGCTGCAGGGACTCTATGCCGATGGCAAAAAGCCGGCCCTCGAAGAGCTTGCGGCCGCCCGATCGGCAACCGAGATCGGCCTCAAGTCGATCGCCGACTTCCGCCCGGCCGCCACGGCAGCCGAACCGCTGGTCCGCTTCGTCGGCACCACCGCCGCCAAGGCAGGAACAGCGCTCGCCGCGCTTCAAGCCCTGCCAAGGGAGATCGACGCCATCGGCGCGGAACTGCCCCGGATCGCGGCCCTTATCGATGCAGTTCTGGCACCGCGCGCGCCGGCAGTAGAGGTCCCACTCGCCGCCGAAGCCACCGCGAGCGCGCCACCCACCCCGGCCACATCGCCCGAAGTGGCCGCAGCCGACGGCGGACCGAAGACGATTGAGCAAGCGCCGCTCACCGAGAGCCGTAACAGCGTTATCATCCGTCGCGGCGACACGCTGTGGCAAATCTCCCGCCGCGTCTATGGTCAAGGCGTCCGCTACACGACGATCTATCTCGCCAACGCCGATCAGATCAGAAATCCGGATCTTATCGAACCCGGCCAGGTCTTTACCGTACCGGCAGAAGCCCTGCCCGATGCGGAGGCAATCCATCGTAAGCGGCTGAAGGGCGAACAGATCAACTAAGAGCAAGGCGGGAGATGTAGTTTTCTCCGCCACGACGTTGCATTGGCCAAGCCGAAGGCCTATTTGCCCAGCAGGCGGCGGCTCTGACAGAGACGCCGCCTTTTGGCACTGAATAGGTTCTCGGGGGCGATGCGAATGGCTGAAAAGAAGAAGACGGTTTCGGCGGACAGCAGCAACCCCCTTGGCACGCTGGTCAATCTCTGGCCCTATATGTGGCCACGCGATCGCCTGGACCTGAAGATGCGGGTCGTCTGGGCAACCGTTTTCCTGATCATCTCAAAGCTGGTGCTGATCCTTGTCCCCTACTTCTTCAAGTGGGCCACAGATGCTCTGAACGGCAAGCTAGACATGGCTGGCATCCTGCCCGCCTTCCTGCTCGGCGCCGTGGCATTGGTGATCTTCTACAATCTGACCCGCATTGCTCAGGTCGGGCTCAATCAGTTGCGCGACGCGCTGTTTGCCAGCGTCGGTCAGTATGCGGTGCGTCAGCTCGCCTATCGGACCTTCGTCCACATGCACAAGCTGTCGCTGCGCTTCCATCTGGAGCGCAAGACGGGTGGCCTATCGCGCATCATAGAGCGCGGCACCAAGGGCATCGAGACGATCGTCCGCTTCACCATCCTCAACTCCATTCCAACCTTCATTGAATTCCTGCTGACGGCGACGATCTTCTGGTGGGGATACGGTTTCTCCTATCTTGCCGTCACCGCGGTCACTGTCGCTGCCTATATCTGGTTCACCATCCGGGCCAGCGACTGGCGCATCGGTATCCGCCGGTCGATGAACGAAAGCGACACCGATGCCAATACCAAGGCCATCGACTCGCTGCTCAACTTCGAGACGGTCAAGTATTTCGGCAATGAGGAGATGGAAGCGAGCCGTTTCGACGCCTCCATGGCCCGCTACGAAAAGGCCGCCACCCAGGTGTGGACCTCACTCGGCTGGCTGAACTTCGGCCAGGGCGTGATCTTTGGCCTCGGCACCATGGCGATGATGGTCATGTCGGCGCTTGCGGTCAGCCGCGGCGAGCAGACGATCGGCGACTTCGTCTTCGTCAACGCATTGCTGCTGCAGCTTTCTGTGCCGCTCAACTTCATCGGCTTCGTCTATCGCGAAATCCGCCAGGGGCTGACGGACATCGAGCAGATGTTCGACCTGCTGGAAGTGGATGCCGAGGTGGTCGACAAGCCGGGTGCCACCGATCTCGCCATAGCGCAGGGCGCCATCATCTTCAAAGACGTGCACTTCGCCTATGATCCGCAAAGACCGATTCTCAAGGGCGTGTCGTTCGAGGTGCCGGCTGGAAAGACGGTCGCCGTGGTCGGGCCGTCGGGTGCAGGCAAATCGACGATCTCGCGCCTGCTCTACCGTTTCTACGACATCCAGCAGGGATCGATCACGATCGACGGGCAGGACGTGCGCGACGTAACCCAGAAAAGCCTGCGCTCGGCCATCGGCATGGTGCCGCAGGACACGGTCCTGTTCAACGACACGATCGCCTATAACATCCGCTATGGTCGTCCGTCCGCCAGCGATGCCGAAATCCGGCAGGCGGCAGAGGTCGCGCAGATCGGTCATTTCATCCACGATCTGCCGGACGGCTTCCAGACCAAGGTCGGTGAGCGTGGGCTGAAACTCTCGGGCGGAGAAAAGCAGCGTGTGGCGATCGCCCGCACAGTGCTCAAGGCCCCGCCCATCCTCATTCTCGATGAGGCCACCTCCGCACTCGACACCACGACGGAACAGGAGATCCAGACAGCTCTCGACGTGGTGTCGAAAAACCGTACCACGCTGGTGATTGCCCACCGGCTCTCCACCGTGGTGGGCGCCGACGAAATCATAGTCCTGAAGGGCGGAGAGATCGCCGAGCGCGGCACCCACACCGCGCTGCTGGAGAAGAAGGGACTCTACGCCTCGATGTGGAATCGCCAACGCGAAGCCACCCAGGCGGAAGAACACCTGCGCCAGGTCCGCGAGAGCGACGAACTCGGCATCGTGGTGCGCAAACCCCCGGCGTCCTAAGGGTTATCCGGGATTTCGACTGAGGCTTGCAAGTCTATTCAGGTTGCGACACAAATGCGGTTGCGCCCGCTGTTCTTGGCCTGGTAGAGCGCATCGTCGGCGCGTTTGAGGGCTTCATCGAGATCTTCCGTCTGCGGATCGAAATCGGCAAGCCCAATGCTGACCGTGCCCGCAACGGCCGACAGCGCCATTTCGCGGCAGGAGCGCTCAACTGCGGCGCGCATGTTGTCAGCGATCTGCTCCGCCTCGGTGACGCGGTTCTCTGGAAAGAGCGCATAGAACTCCTCCCCGCCGGCTCGGGCGATGACATTGCCCGGCCCAATCGCATTCTCCAGGGTAGCGGCGATCGCCCTCAGCGCATTGTCACCTTCGGCGTGGCCAAGGCGGTCATTGATCAATTTGAACTGGTCGACATCGATCACGGCGACCGCCATCGTTTTGCCTGCGTTTTCGGCCCGGTCCACGATCTGTTCGGCCAGTTCGAAGAATTTACGGCGGTTGTAGGCATTGGTCAGAGGATCGCGCTCGGCGGCCTCGATGAGCCGGGCCTCGAGCATCTTGCGGTCGGTGATGTCGAGGATGGCGCCGGCGATCCCGCGAACACGCCCGTCTCCACCTTGCATTGCCGCTTTGTGGAACACCACATGACGGCTCACTCCGCCGGAGTGGCAGACCTCGCTCTCATAGACTTGTGTCCCGCCCCGCACGAGCAGATCGTCGTCGGCCGCCTGATAACGGGCTGCCAGTGCCTCTGGAGCCACTTCGAAAACCGAGCGTCCGACCACGCCGTCCGCGGTCTGGCCAATGAAGGTGGCAAACGCGCCATTGCAGCCGACATAAATACCCTCGGCATTCTTGAAGAAGATGGGGGCCGGCAGGTTGTCGATGCAGGCCTGCAGATAGTCGCGTTCCAGCGCCAGATGCGCCTGCTCATGATAGGCGCCACGCGCCCTTTCGAGGGCGCGCCGGGTGCGCGCCAGACAGATGAGAACATCCGCCTCCGAGGCAGAGTCCACGACGTCATCCGCCCCCAGGGCCATGGCCCGCGCGATCCATGCCGCATTGAGACTCTGGGCGGCAATCACGATGTAGGCGTGGTCCCCGAGGGTCCGACGCAACTCTCGGACCTCATGGCCCAGACGAACGGCTTCGACCGGGACGAGATAGGCCACGGGCTTGTCGGAAATTTCCACGGATAGCGGCGCGGTCACGCCGCATTGCGCCAAAAGCGGCGGTACTGGACGGCTATCGACGGCAAGCCAGAAAATCTCTCGGTCCCCGTGTGCAGCTCCCCGCGGCATCGAACCCTGTTCAATACTGGACAATTGATCTTCCACTTTGTGAAACCGGAAATATATCTTCACAGCCGACAGATGATTTCTTGCAGACACCTTTAATGCGCAATTATTGACGGAAGGTGCACGGACGTGAACGTGCCAAGAAATGGCCGGAGTGCGAAGAGCACTGTGACGTCTTTTGCCTCATACGCCGAAACCCTACCGCGCAACCATTGCCCCCGCCGCGCTTTCGGGGTAGTCAGCGGGCTTTGATCCTTTGCAGCAAAACGAGGTTTTTCATGGATCTGTTTGAAAGCATCCGTAAGGCTATCGTGCCCGTGCACAAGGAGGGCTATCCCTTCGTCGCCATCTTCATCGTGGCGTCCCTGATTCTTGGCTGGATCTTCGAGCCACTGTTCTGGGTCGGCATGGTGCTGACGCTGTGGTGCGCCTATTTCTTCCGCGATCCGGAGCGCGTCACACCGCAGGACGACGATTTGGTGGTCAGCCCGGCCGACGGCCGTGTTTCCTTGATCCAGATGACCGTTCCGCCGGAAGAACTCAATCTCGGCACGGAGCCCATGCTGCGCATCTCGATCTTCATGAACGTGTTCAACTGCCATGTGAACCGTGCACCCATGCGCGGCCGGATCGCCAACATCGTCTATCGCGAAGGCAGCTTTCTCAATGCCGAACTGGACAAGGCGAGTGAGGAAAACGAACGCAACGGGCTCGTGATCGAGACCAAGCACGGCAACCTCGGCGTGGTCCAGATCGCCGGTCTCGTCGCACGCCGCATCGTCTGTTGGGCGAACCCGAACGATTCTCTGTCGGCCGGCGAGCGCTTCGGGCTGATTCGCTTTGGCTCGCGTCTTGATGTCTTCGTCCCAGCCGGCGCAGAGCCTCGCGTATCGGTCGGCCAGACCGCCATTGCCGGAGAGACGGTGATCGCCGAGTTCGGCTCGTCGAAGGGCCCCGTTATCAGCCGCCGCAGCTGAGCCCAAGAGGGACGCAAACCATGCAGACGCCAGAAGAGCCGATGGCAGACGACAAGGAGGACAACGACCGCGCAAGAGGGCCTCGCCTGCGCGAAATACCTCTGCGCCTCATCGTACCCAACCTGATCACCGTACTGGCGATTTGCGCCGGCTTGACCGGCGTCCGGCTGGCCTTTGAAAACCGCTATGAACTCGCCGTCGCCATGGTGCTCGCCGCCGCCTTTCTCGATGGCATCGACGGTCGCATTGCGCGCATGATGAAGGCGACCTCAAAATTTGGCGCACAGATGGATTCGCTGGCCGACATCGTCAATTTCGGCGTTGCCCCCGCCCTTGTCCTTTATGTCTTCCTGCTCGACCAAGCGCGATCCTTCGGCTGGATTGCCGCGCTGATCTACACCATCGCGGCGGGACTTCGCCTTGCACGCTTCAATGTCATGGCCGAGCGTGAGACCAAGGTTCCCTGGCAATCGGAATTTTTCGTCGGGGTTCCCGCGCCGGCTGGCGCCATGCTGGTTCTGCTGCCGGTCTATCTCGGCTTTCTCGGCGTACCGCCGAGCGCGCCAGTCGCTTTCGGCGGCGCCGTCTACACCATACTGATCGCCTACCTGCTGGTCAGTCGCCTGCCCGTCTGGTCGGGAAAATCGGAGACCAGCCGCATTCGCCGTGACCTTGTCCTCCCCATGATCCTTGGCGTCGTACTCTATGTGGCGCTTCTGATGAGCTTCACGTGGGAAGTGCTGTCGCTGACGGTGCTTGGCTACCTCCTCTCGCTTCCCTTCGGCGCGCGCTCCTGGCACCGTCGCTACGGCACGCTGACCATCGACGAGGAGGGGCCGGAAAACGGGCTCTCGGAGATCGATCGCGGCCTCTAGTCGTCTGGATCGGCGAAAAGGGTCTCACTCCAGTGTCGGAAACAGGCTTTTTCTTGCAAAATATGTTCGCAGCTCATCAAAATTGATTTGCACCTTGGTTAGCGCCACGCTTTTGTCTTGATCTGCTCAAATAGAGCAAAAAAACAAAAGACGACGAATACCTAGGAAACACTTCAGGAGCACGACATGACCACTCAAGCGCCCGCCGAGGCGAAGCCGGCGAGCCAGAATCTCGCCTCCAACTACCGGCCGCTCGGCCTCAGGGCCGTCATTGCCGCAGCCCTTATGCTGCAGCGCAAGACGGCCAAGAAGGCTGCGGCCTGAGATCAGAACAGACTCATCTGGCCGGTGCCGGGTGAGTTCTTCTCCGGCTTGGCCACGGCCAGGCTTTCCCCGACCGGGGCTTGCACTTCCGGTCCGGTATTGGCGACCTTGTTGACGAGATCCGAAACGGGGATCGCTTCGAAAAAATCCTCCTCGACCGGCGCCATGAGATCGGCGACATGGCGTGGCTCGCCGGACTTGCAGTCCAACCAGCGCTCGAAATCCTCCGGCTTGATCACCACCGGCATGCGACCGTGAATACGCCCGATCGTTTTGTTGGAGCCAACGGTCAGGATCGCGCCGGTGTCGACTTCCGAGCCATCGGCCGAAGACCAGTTTTCCATCAGGCCGGCGAAGGCGATGATCCTGCCATGGCGCGGTCTGATCCAGTAGGCTTGCGATCTCTCACCACTCTCCTTGGCCGGCCGGTGCCATTCATAGAAACCGGAAGCCGGCACCAGGACCCGATGGTGGCGCATGGCAGCCCGGAACGAGGCCTTGTCGATCGCGGTTTCCGAGCGGGCATTGATCAGCAACGGGAATTCCTTGGGGTCCTTGACCCAGGACGGCATCAGTCCCCAGCGGACCAGGACGGCCTTGCGATCGGGCAAATTGCTGCCCGGCTCCTGCCGATCACCAGCGACGACGACCAGAATCGGCTGCGTCGGTGCGATGTTGAAGCGTGGCGGAAAGCCCTCGAGCTCCAGGAGACCGAGGAAATCCCGAACATCTTCGGGTGTCGCCGTCAGGGAAAAACGTCCGCACATGGGCCAGCCATCGCACTTGCCGCCGAGCCGGTCAAGCCATCGGCAAAGCCGGTCCATGCTTGCGACACCTGATGAAACTGGAGATAATCAGGCGATCAGACTTTCCCATGCGGCCGTATCCGCCGACCAATCCCCCCTCACCCCTCGCAGGAAATCCGATTGATGCAGCCCCGTCCCCGCCTCGCCTCCTCCGCCATCGTCGAACGTGAAGGCCGGTTCCTGCTCGTGCGTCGGCGCAATCCACCTGCGGCGGACCTCTATGCCTTCCCGGGCGGGCGCGCCGAGCCCGGCGAGACGCCCGAGCAGACGGCATTGCGTGAACTTTTCGAGGAGACGGGTTTGCTGGGCCACACACCCAGACTTTACGAAACCGTCGAGCTTTTTCCCGAGGACGGCGTCGCCGAAAGCCACTATCTGCTATCGGTCTTCAAGGTCGAGGCCGCAGCGGAAACGCCCGCCGTCGCCGACGACGATGCGCTGGAGGCCGATTGGTTTCTGCCAGAGGAAATCACCAGTCTGCCCGTTCCAGACAGCGTGCGCGCCTGCGTCGAGAGACTGGTCAGGGACCGCGAAGCGCGTTAGATAAGGCTTCAGGCGTATCGATCGCCGGCAGGTTACGGCAGCGACAAGGCAGGGCATGCGCGCGACAGGATCTTCCGCCAAGGTAGTTTTCGCCCTCGTCGCGCTGCTGTTCGCGCTTGTGCCGGCGAAGGCACAGACCGTGGATTCGTCAAAGGACTTGCCCGACGCTGCGTCCGGCCCGGTGGAGAAGCCGGCCCCTTACGACGACAAGCTGGCGCGCCTCTCCGAAGTTATCGGCGCGGTTCACTACCTGCGCAATCTCTGCAACAAGGACGGCGAGCCAGAGTGGCGTCAGGCCATGCAGTCACTTGTCGATGCCGAAACGGCGGACGAGCCACACCGGCGGGCGCGGATGATCTCCGCCTACAATCGCAGCTACCGCTCCTTTGCCTCGGTCTACACCACCTGCACCGCGTCGGCGATCGCAGCGGAGAGTCTCTACCGTAACGAAGGCGCAACACTGGCGGGAGAAATCGCCGCGCGCTATGGAAATTAACGAATAATTCACCTGTTTTGGTCTCGGGCCGTGTCGTTTTGATAAAAGGCTGATAGTGTCATTAATAGCTGAGTAAGGACTATGCTTCGGGGAATGACCATGGAACCGCGCCGCAACGAGATCGACGAAATGATCGTACATGAAAAGACGCAGGCTGCGCTGGAGTACCAGAACGAAGCCTGGGCCGACGGCATCGCGGACGGCATCGAACCCGAAATCATCGCCGACGCTGCTTTCGCGCTGGCCATGCGCGAGACCATCCGCATTCACGGCGAGCATGGCGCGGAAGCGATTCTTGATTCGCTGCGCAGCCGCATGCTGGCTGGAGAGTTCTCCCCAGAACGGCGTTTCCAATAACCAGATCCAGAGGCAGGTTGATGCTTAGCAGATCGAAGCTCTCGCGGCGTGATCGCCTCCTGCGAGCCGTATCCGTTGGGCTCGCGGTTGCCGTCATCGGCGCTTCGCCGGCGCTGGCCTTGTCCGACATCCGCCAGCTCCCGGCTTCCAGTCAGGATCCAGCAGCGCCGGAGGATAAGGAGAAGCTCGACACCCGCCCCGATACCGGATTGACCGGCATTCCCGACCCCGATCCGCTGATCAGGAAACCGGGCGACAATCCACCGCCGGCCAGTACGACAAGCGATTCCGACGAGCAACCGCCTGAGGTCATTTACGATCTTTCCAAGGCGCCCGAACCGGTGCGCCGCATGCGCGAGCTGCTGATCGAGGCAGCCGCTTCTGGTGATGTCGAGCGCATGCGCCCGTTGCTGAATCCCGGCCCGGACCAGACCCAGATCGCTCTCGGGACGAGCGACGCCGATCCGGTCGCCGCGCTCAAGCAACTCTCCGGCGACGAGGATGGTGTCGAAGTCCTCGCCATCCTGATCGACATCCTGTCCACCGGCTTTGTGCATCTCGATGCCGGGACGCCAGACGAGGTCTATGTCTGGCCCTATTTCGCCGAGAGGCCACTCGCGCTGCTGACCCCGCCGGAAAAAGTCGAACTGCTGCGCATCGTCACCGCCGGCGATGTTGCCGAAATGCAGGATCTCGGCAATTACAATTTCTTCCGACTGGGCATAACGCCTGACGGACGCTGGAAGTTCTTCACTTCAGGCGATTGAGTCTGTTTGTCGCGCCCTTAGTCCTTGCGCTCTTCGCCGTGGATCATCCGAGGCCCCAGGAGCGGAATCGATTCCATTTTCCGATGCGATGCTCTAACTCTCGGACATCGACCAAACGGAACGGAACGACAATGCCCGCAGCCCTCTTGCCCGACCGCGCTCTGATTCGCGTATCCGGTACGGATGCCGAACACTTCCTGCACAATCTGGTGACCACGGACATCGCCAACCTACCGCAAGGCGAAGCCTGGCCCGGCGCGCTTCTGACGCCGCAGGGAAAGGTCCTGTTCGACTTTCTGGTGTGGCGCGACGGAGCGGCTTTCATCCTGGATACGTCCAATGATCAGCGCGACGCGCTGATCAAGCGACTTTCGATGTACAAGCTGCGCGCCGCCGTCGAAATCGCGCCGGTCGACGCGACCGGCATGACCGTCGCATGGGGCGAGGACGCGGACACGGGCGGGCTCATCGACCACCGCTTCGCATGCGCCGGCGTGCGCGTGACACGTAAAGCGGGCGGCTCAGCCGAAACCGGCTCGCAAGCCTACCACGCGCTTCGCGTTCTCGCGGGCATCGCCGAGTCGGGATCGGACTTCGCCCTGCAGGACGCCTTTCCCCATGACATTCTCTTCGATCTGACCGGTGGGGTCTCTTTCAAGAAGGGCTGCTACGTCGGCCAGGAGGTGGTGTCGCGCATGCAGCACCGCGGCACAGCGCGGCGCAGGGTGGTCCTTGTGACGGCCGAGTCCGATCTCCCCCCCTCGGGCACCGAGATCAACGCCGGAGGAAAACCGGTCGGCGCGCTCGGGACGGTCGCCGGCAATCGCGCGCTGGCGATCGTCCGCATCGATCGCACCGGGGAGGCACTTGCGACCGGCAGGCCGATCCTGGCCGGCGACACACCGGTCGGTGTGGCGCTTCCGGGCTGGTCGGGGCTTGCCTTTCCCCGCGATGCAACCGAGGAGGTCTGAACCATGGCGGAGGCAGCAGCCCTTTCCGGCCGGGCGTGGCAGCGCATGCTGTCCGGTCGACGGCTCGACCTGCTCGACCCCTCGCCCCTCGATGTCGAGATCTCCGACATCGCCCACGGCCTTGCCCGCGTCGCCCGCTGGAACGGTCAGACTTTTGGTGACCACGCCTTTTCGGTCGCCCAGCACAGCCTGATCGTCGAGGACATCTTCCGCCGCCTGAACCCGAAGGCGAGTGCCGACGACATGCAGATGGCGCTGCTGCACGACGGACCGGAATATGTGATCGGCGACATGATCTCACCTTTCAAGGCCGTGGTCGGCGGCGGCTACAAGCTGGTCGAGAAGCGCCTCGAGGCGGCAATTCATCTGCGCTTCGGTCTGCCGGCGCATCCAGGCCGGACGCTGAAGGCCCAGATCAAGAAGGCCGACACGATCTCCGCCTATTTCGAGGCAACCGAGCTTGCAGGCTTTTCGGAGGCGGAGGCGCGCAAGTTTTTCGGCCAGCCTCGCGGCATCACCCGCGACACATTGCCGATCAAGCCGCTGCCAGCCTATCAGGCGCAGGCGCTGTTCATTGAGCGCTTCGAGGCCATCGAGGCTATGCGTGGCCTTGGCGAGAAGGTGGCCCGATGAGCCTGATCGTCGTCTCGCCCCTGTCGCGCATCGCCGAGCTCGCCGTGCGCTACAAGGCGCGCGAGATGATCACCCTGATGGCCGAGAAGCAGGACTTCCACCGCCCGGCAGTCATATCCGCCGAGCGCCACCTGAAGCTCGGCATGAACGACATCACCTTTGCCGGCACCGGCGACCTGATTGCGCCGCAGGAGCGGCATGTCCTGCAAATCATCGATTTCGCCCGCACCTGGGACCGCAGTGCGCCGCTTTTGATCCACTGCTGGATGGGCGTGTCGCGCTCGCCGGCAGCGGCCCTCATCGCAAGTCTTGCGGTGGCGCCGGAGGATGATGACGAGGCGCTGGCACTCAGGCTGCGGGCTGCGTCGCCCTATGCTACGCCCAATGCGCGGCTGGTCGAAATCGGCGACGGCCTGCTCGGCCGAAACGGGCGGCTGGTGAAGGCCGTGAAGGGTATCGGCCGCGGTGCCGATGCGGACGGCAATGCCCCCTTCGCGCTGGCGCTGCCTCCAGCACAGGATGCCATCCCGTGAGTACTTCGGTCGAAATCGGTCTCAATGCGGCGATCGTCGCCGTCAGCGGCGGCAGTCCACGCATTCTGGTTGTCAGCGACCCGGCCAGCCAGCTTGAAGGCCTGCCCTTCGGCCCGTTCGACCCGATGCGCCACCGGACGATGGAAATGTCGCTGCGCACCACGGTCACCGCGCAGACGGCATTGCATATGGGCTATATCGAACAGCTCTACACCTTCGGCGACCGTGGCCGGTACAAGATGACCGGTGACGTTGGCCCGCATGTCGTGTCGGTCGGCTATCTGGCACTGACGCGCATGGATCCGGCGCGCGAGGCTGGTCTGGACGCCGCCGGTGCCCACTGGCGCGACTGGTACAGCTACCTGCCCTGGGAGGACTGGCGCCACGATCGCCCGGCGGTAATCGACCGGATCATTCTGCCGGCGCTCGCACAATGGGCCGAGGAGGATCCAAGCGAGGACAAGGCGGAAATGCGGCCTTCCCGGCGCTCGCGGCTGAAGCTGGCCTTCGGGCTCGACGACTTTCCCTTCGACGAAGAACGCGTGCTGGAGCGCTACGAACTGCTGTACGAGGCAGCCCTGGTCGAAGAGGCCGTGCTCGACGGCCGGGTCTCCGTCCGCCGGGTAACGGAACCGCTCGGCATTGCCATGCTTTTCGACCATCGCCGGATCGCCGCGACCGCGCTGGCACGCCTGCGTGGCAAGATCAAATATCGACCGGTCGTCTTCGAGCTCATGGCACCGGAATTCACCTTGACCGAATTGCAGGCGACCGTAGAGGCCATCTCCGGGCGTCACCTGCACAAGCAGAATTTTCGCCGGCTCGTGGAGGGCGCGGAACTGGTCGAACCGACCGGCGGCATGCTCGCGACCGGAGGCCGCCCGGCAGCGCTTTTCCGGTTCCGGCGCCAGATCCTCGAGGAGCGGCCGGCGCCCGGTCTCAAGCTCGGCGGACGCTAGGCCCGGCATCTTTCGGGTCACCCCACCCGCCGGTGAGCTTGACCCTGGCTCGCCCCGCTCCATCTAGTCCCTTGCCGCATGCGAACGTGAAGGAGTGACCCAATCAATGGACCAGCAGGCAACAGACTTTATCGTCGCCACACGAAGCGCACTCAGCCAGGCGAGCGCGCTTGCGGTCCAGTATTCCTTTTCAATTGTCGGCGCTATGCTGCTGCTGCTCGTGGGGTGGGCGCTCTCCGTGCTTGTCAGGCGCTGGGCGCACAACGGCCTGCTGCAAGTGCGGGGTATTGATGAGACTCTCGCCCGTTTCTTCGCCAACTTCATTCGCTATGCCGTCCTGTTGCTTGTCTTCATCGCCGTGCTTGGCCAGTTCGGCGTGCAAACCGCCTCGATCATCGCCGCTCTCGGCGCGGCCGGCCTGGCGATTGGGCTCGCGCTCCAGGGCACATTGCAGAATATCGCCGCGGGCATCATGTTGCTGGTGCTGCGTCCGTTCCGCGTCGGAGAGTATATCGAGACCGGCAATATCTCCGGCACGATTCAGGAGGTCGGACTGTTTGCGACCGAGCTCAGAACGCCAGACGGGCTTTATCGGCTGGCACCGAATTCAACCCTTTGGAATGTCCCCATCACCAATTTCAGCCGTGAAAGCACGCGTCGCTTCGCGTTGACGATCGGGATCGGCTATGAAGACGACATTGATATCGCACAAAATCTCATGCGGGAACTTGCCGAGCGCGACCCGCGTGTGCTGGCCGATCCGCCGGTATCGACCTTCGTCAGCGAACTGGCTGACAGTGCCGTGGTGCTGACCATGTGGTACTGGACGAGCGCGGCCGATTTCTGGCCGACATCCCGCGACATGATCAAGGCGGCCAAGCTGGCCTTCGACGAGAACGGGATCTCTATCCCGTTCCCGCAGGTCACCTATAACAGCAGCGCACCGCTGATCACGTCCCCGCCTGAGAAGGCGAAACGCGAAAAGGCCTGATAGCCAAGCCCGGAGTTGATGCCTCTTCGGGTCAAAGCGTGATCTTGGAGTCGGCAGTCTCGGCGGCGGTCTCCCCGCCATTCGCCGCATAAGCGGCGATAACCTGCTGCATCTCCGCCAGCACATCGAGCAGGCTGACAGTTTCGGATTCACTATCGCTCGCAGACGCTTCACCGACCGGCGATGGCGGAGGACCATCGGGCCGGTTCGCTTCCATGGCCGAGACGAACTGCTCCTCGGTCAGGGTGCCCGTACCTTCGCCGTCCAGCTTGGCAAAGAATGCGGTGGCATTCTCTTCGCTGACGTCGTCGGGGCGAGAGGCCACGAACTCGGCTTCGGTGACCTTGCCGTCGCCGTCCGTATCCATCGAAGCAAACATGTCCGAACTGGACTTCTGCTGCTCGTCGCTCAGGCCGGAATTATCACCGGACAGCAGCAAAGCCATGAAACCGCCAGTCACCTGAGAGATGGGACCGCTCGCGGCACTGTCGCTGCTGACAGTCGGGTTCTGTGTACGCTGGTTGCCGCTTTCGGCAGCGGCCAATTCGTCGGCGGAAATGACACCATCGCCGTTCGTATCCAGGCTGGAGATGCTGCTGGAATACAAAGAGCTGGCGCCGGACGAGGAAGAAACACTGGTCATGAAAACCTCCGGAATAATGACTGAAAATGTCTGTTTCCGCAGTACGCAAGACACAACCCGGCGGCATGCATCCGGGCTACGAGATTCTCCGAAAAGGGTCAAAAGCGAATAATTATCTACGATAAGTAGTTTGACGACGCCCTAATATAGGACAAGTGCTTGCTAACAATAGTTTATGCCTGTGCGATGTGATGAATATCACCGCCGGAAGAGTGGTTGCAACCGAAGCTGAATGTTTGATTTGTATCAGCCGATCGACACGTCAAGGCCGATATCAAGGGTTGGCGCAGCCATAGTGACCTTCGATGTGGAAATGAAGTCGACACCCGATTCGGCAATGGCGCGGACCGTCTGGAGGCTCACATTGCCGGATGCCTCGAGTACGACGCGGCCGATGGCCAGCGAATATTCGGCGCTCGAAAGCCCGTGATGCTGACGATTGATCTCCACGGCCTCGGCAAGCAGGTTCGGGCCCATATTGTCGAGCAGGACTGCATCGGGCTGGACGGCGAGCGCCTCCCGCATCTGCTGAAGATTGTCGACCTCCACCTCGATCTTCACCAGATGGCTGGCATAAGCGCGCGCCGCCTCAATGGCCGGTGCGACACCGCCGGCGACGGCGATGTGATTGTCCTTGATCAGAATGGCGTCGTCGAGACCGAAACGATGGTTGGAGCCGCCACCCAGTCGCACCGCGTATTTCTCGACGGCCCGCAGACCCGGCAGCGTCTTGCGGGTACAGGTGACGCGGGCGCGAGTGTGGGCGATCTCGGCGGCGAAACGCGCCGTATAGCTCGCGACGCCGGAAAGGTGCATCAGGTAGTTGAGCGCGACGCGCTCGGCCGAGAGGATGGAGCGCGCCGCACCTTCGACCTGGATCAGCGCGTCGCCCGCCCGCACATGGTCACCATCGCGGACCAGAGCTTCGAAACGGACCGAGGGGTCGACCAGCCGGAAGGCGGCACCCGCCAGGTCGATGCCAGCGATCACACCGTCTTCACGGCTGTTGAGCTTCGCTGCCGCCGTCTTGCCCGGCCCGATCGTTGCATAGGTGGTGATGTCGCCGGCGCGACCGAGATCCTCAAGGAGCGCCGCGCGCACCTGATCCTCGACCATCAGGGCAAGCAGCACGGGGCGAAACGGCTCTGTCATCGGTGTTACCTTTGTCTTTGATCAGCCGGTGATTTCGGCAGCGATGCGCTCGGCGTCTTTGAGCGTCATGAAGGTACGGCGGCGGAAAGCCTCGACCGGCTCGGGGCAATCGGCGCGATAGTGCCCACCACGGCTTTCCTCGCGTGTCAATGCGGCGGTTGCGATCAGCTTGGCAGCAGTCGCCATGTTGGAGAACCGCACCCGCTTGTTGGCGCTCTCGAGACGCACGATCTCGCGGATCAGGCCCTTCAGCCCGTCGGCATCGCGAATCACGCCGGCGTTGGCCGACATTTCCCGCCGCAGCGCCTTCAGTTGGGCGCTGTCCTCCAGCGTGACCAGTTCGTCGTTCTCGCCAGCGTCTTTGGGCCATTCGTAGTGCGCGGACTCGGGCAGCATGCCCTTGATGTTCTCGGCAATCCGCGCGGCGAAGACGACGGCTTCCAGCAGCGAGTTGGATGCCAGGCGATTGGCGCCATGAACGCCCGTCGACGTCACCTCGCCGGCCGCCCATAGCCCATCGACCGTGGTCTTGCCGTCAGCATCCACCAGCACGCCGCCCATATGATAATGCACGGCCGGCACGACCGGGATCGGCTGGGAGACAGGATCGATCCCGGCAGCCTTGCACGAGGCGTAGACAGTCGGGAAGAGATCGGGGAAGTGTGAGCCGACCGCCTTGGTGCAGTCGAGGAAGGCACCGCGACCGGCCTTGACCTCGGCGAATACACCGCGGGCCACGACATCGCGCGGGGCGAGCTCGGCGTCGACATGAAGATCGGTCATGAAACGATGGCCGGCCCGGTTGACGAGGATCGCACCATCGCCGCGCAACGCTTCGGTGGCAAGTGGCGCAGGGTCCTGGCCGATGTCTATCGCGGTTGGATGGAATTGGACGAATTCGGCATCGGCGATCATCGCACCGGCCTTGGCCGCCATGCCGAGGCCGGCGCCACGCGCTTCAGCGGGATTGGTCGTCACCTGGTAAAGGTGACCGATGCCGCCCGAGCACAGAACCACGGCGCGCGCCGGAAAGGCGACACGGGTCTTCGACTGGCCAGCATCCGGACGGGCGATGACACCCGAGACAAAGCGCCCCTCGGAGATCAGTTCCTCAACGACATAGCCTTCCATGACACGGATCGATGGCGTCTTGCGCACCGTCGCGATCAGCGCCTCCATGATCGCCCTGCCCGCCTGGTCTCCCTTGACGCGGACGATGCGACGCTCGGAATGGGCGGCCTCGCGCGACAGCAGCAATTGCCCCTCGAGGTCGCGATCGAAAGGAACGCCATAGGCCAGAAGGTCGCGGATTCGATCGGGACCTTCCGAAATCATCAGTCGGGCGATGCGTTCATCGACAATGCCGGCACCGGCGGCCAGCGTGTCGGCGAGATGCTTCTCGATGGTATCACCGGGGCTCATCGCCGCTGCGATACCGCCCTGCGCCCAGGCGGAGGAGGCGCCCTGACCGATCGGGGCCGCCGCCAGAATGGTCACCGGACGGGGAGCAAGCTTCAATGCACAGAACAGACCGGCCAGACCACCGCCGATAATGACAATGTCATCGATCCCCTGCCAGGACTGCGGACGCATGGATTCCAGTTTCGTCGACATACGGGCAATCTCCACCGGCGCATGGCCGGGCCTCGTCAGTTCTTCAGATTGATCATCCGCTCCACCGCAAGGCGGGCGCGGTCGGCGATCGCCGGATCGACGGTCACCTCCTCCGTCATGAACAGCAGGCTGTCGAGGATCTTCGGCAGCGTGATGCGCTTCATGTGCGGACAGAGATTGCATGGCTTGACGAAATCGACGTCGGGGACCTCGGCCTGGATGTTGGAGGCCATGGAACACTCCGTCACCAGCAGCACACGGCCGGGGCGCTTGGTCTTCACATAATCGATCATGCCCGAAGTCGAGCCGGCATAGTCGGAGACCGAGAGCACGCTTGGATGACATTCCGGATGGGCGACGATCTCGATCGACGGATCGGCGGCCTTGTATTCGAGCAATTCCTCCGCCGTGAAGCGCTCGTGCACCTCGCAATGTCCCTGCCAGGTGAGAACCTTTTTATTCGTCCGCTTGGCGACATTCATCGCCAGATATTCGTCGGGAATGCAGAGAACCGTGTCCGACTCGAGACTGTCGACGACGGCAACCGCGTTGGACGAGGTACAGCAGATATCGGTCTCGGCCTTCACATCGGCAGAGGTGTTGACGTAGGTGACAACCGGCACACCGGGATAGCGAGCTTTCAGCGTCCGTACGTCGGCACCGGTGATCGATTCAGACAGCGAGCAGCCCGCCCGGCTATCCGGTATCAGCACCGTCTTTTCCGGATTGAGCAGCTTCGAGGTTTCGGCCATGAAATGCACACCGCACTGGACGATGATCTCGGCATCGACCCGCGTCGCGTCGCGGGCGAGCTGGAGCGAATCGCCGGTGATGTCCGCAACGCAGTGGAAGATTTCCGGCGTCTGGTAATTATGGGCCAGAATCACCGCACCGCGCTCCTTTTTGATCCGGTTGATGGCGTGCACATAGGGCGCGAAGACCGGCCATTCGATGGCCGGAATGAAGGCCTTCACCTTCTCGTAGAGGTGCTCGGTCTCCCTGGCGACCGCCGGCGTGAAAGTGAGATCAGGGCGCTCAACCACGCCAAAACGTTCCGCCGCCGTCTGCGACTGGCGCGCCTGCGCAAGGTTGGCGTCTCGACTGATATGCGCCATGCCAAATTCCTCCCGACTGATTGCCTGCTTATACTCATGTTGAGCAAAAACAGGATCAAAGAAAACCGGCTGCGGCCGGTGGCGTTGATTTAGAAAGTTTTGTGACAAATTGCAAGGGTGAAGAAAGTGGACGAAATGCGCCGGCGGTCGCATTCTGGACTGGCGACCGGCATTGACCTTGGCTTTGGCGCTCGCCAAGAATGCCGCTATGACAACCATACCCTCGCCCACCCCACCCGATCCGAGCCGTTTCCTCCCCCACGAGGCGCTGGCGGCGCAGCTGTTACCGCATGCTGTCATGAGTGACGACGGATCCCACGACCTGGCGCACATCCAGCGGGTCTTCCGAAACGCGATGCGCATTGCCGAACAGGAGGGTGGCGATCGGCGCATCCTTGCGGCGGCCGTGCTGCTGCATGACTGCGTCGCGGTCGAAAAGAGCTCACCGCTGCGCGCGCAGGCCTCGCGGCTGGCGGCGGAAAAGGCGAGCGCTATTTTGACGGACCTTGGCTGGGCCAGACCCGAGACCGACGCCGTCGCCCACGCGATTACGGCGCACAGTTTTTCCGCCGCCATCGCGCCCGAGACGCTGGAGGCGAAGATCCTGCAGGATGCCGACCGGCTTGACGCCATCGGCATGATCGGAGCGGCGCGCTGCTTCTACACCGCCGGCCGGATGGGATCGGCCCTCTACGACCCCGCCGATCCGCTGGCCGAACATCGTCCCCTCGATGACCGCAATTACGCCATCGACCATTTCGCCGCGAAGCTGTTCACGCTCTCCGGCAATTTCCAGACTAGGACGGGCGGCCTGCTCGCCAGCGAACGCCACGACCGCCTGACCGCGGTCCTTGCCCAATTCATCGACGAGATCTGAGGCCCTGATGCAAATTAGCGAACTGAACATCTATCCGTTGAAGAGCGCCCGTGGCATCCCGCTCCCTGCGGTTCCCGTCGATGCGCGAGGGCTTTCCGGCGACCGGCGGATGATGATGGTCGATCCGTCCGGGCACTTCATCACCCAGCGAGAACTGCCGGCGCTGGCGACGCTCACCGCCCTGCCCCAGTCCTCGCACCTCCATCTGGCGCTTGCCGACGGCCGGGAGATGATGGTCGCACCGCCGCATCCGGAACGCCGCATGGATGTGGCCATCTGGAAGTCGATCGTCAGCGCGGCGGTCGCCGAGGACAGCGTCAATCAACGCCTGTCCGACTGGTTCGGGCGGGAGATGAAGCTGGTTTTCTTCGACGGCCAGGCCAGCCGTACGGCAAGCGTCGAATGGGCCGGACCCGACACACCGGTCGCCTTCGCCGACGGCTATCAGGTTCTCGTCACGACGACGGGTTCCCTCGCCGCGCTTAATGCCGATATGGCCGCGCACGGCGAAGGCGAGGTCGGCATGGAGCGCTTCCGGCCGAACATCGTCATCGAGAACGACGAGCCCTGGGCGGAAGACCGCTGGGCGACGATCGACATCGGCGGCATCCGCTTCGACCTGGTCAAGCCGTGCGCCCGGTGCATCATGACAACGCAGGATCAACACAGCGGATCGCGCGACACGGCCAATCCCATGCCCGCCATGGGCCGTATCCGCATGTCCGCAGACCGGCGCGTGCCCGGCCCCCTGTTCGGCTGGAACGCGGTGCCGCGCAGTGAAGGTCGCATTACCGTCGGGGACGAGGTCAGCATTGTGGAAACACGTCCCGACGGCTGGCCGCTCAAGCAACGCAGATACCAAAAATAGTCTACCACTAATGAGGGGTCTTTTTTTGGGGTATTAAAGGAAACTTCAGAATATTCGAACATTTTTATCGTTGCGCAGATACTGCCATGAAAGGCGGCGGGCATGCCCGGGCGCGATGATTTTTCAGCTCAATTCGAGTATTCCATGGTCAGTATTCAAACCAACGGCGCAGCCATCGCGGCGCTCGATACCTTGCGCTCGATCAACAGCCAGCTCGACACGACGCAGTCGCGGGTATCAAGCGGTTACCGGGTGGAAACGGCAGCCGACAATGCCGCCTACTGGTCGATCGCCACCACCATGCGCTCCGACAACAAAGCACTCTCCGCCGTGCAGGACGCACTGTCACTCGGAGCAGCCAAGGTCGACACAGCCTATACCGGCATGGAGGCGGCGATTGATGTCGTTGACGAGATCAAGGCAAAGCTGGTCGCCGCGCGCGAGCCCGGCGTCGACAAAGAAAAGATCAATTCCGAAATAACGGAGTTGAAAAGCCAGATCACCTCGATCGTGGAGTCCTCAAACTTCAGCGGGCAGAACTGGCTGAAGTGGGACAATGATCAAAATCCGTGGTCGTTGCCTGACACCGAGCTCGTCGGTTCCTTTACCCGACACGCGGATGGAACTGTGTCCGTCGACACCATCACCTACGACAACATCGATACCTCGACATTCCCCCGCAGCAATGCGTTGATCGACAATTCCGACGGCACGATGGGCGAGTTTGGTGTATTGACGTCGGACACCTATTCCTCTGGCCTCGGCTATACGACAGGCTGGGTCCTGATCCAGTCGCAGGGCGCATCGTCCGGCGGCTATGCCTATATGGGAGGCGATACTGAAATTTCGCTATCCTCGGCCACGACAAGCAGCGAAGTGGAGGAAATGATCTCTGTCGTGGATGCCATGCTGCAGGATATGACAGATGTCAGCGCCGACCTCGGTGCGCTGAATGCGCGCCTGACGTCGCAAAACGAGTATGTCTCCGATCTCAGCGACACCATCGAGACAGGCATCGGTCGCCTCGTCGATGCCGACATGAACGAGGAATCGACCAGGCTCAAGGCGCTGCAGACGCAACAGCAGCTCGGCATCCAGTCGCTGTCGATCGCCAATTCGAATTCGGAAAACATCCTCTCTCTGTTCCGCTAAGGCTTCAGCGCCCGAACGACAATAAAGGCCGGCTTATCTCCGGCCTTTTCAGTTTTTCTGTCATGAACCGTGATTTCGATCAAATCCCCTTATCGAAGCTTCACGAAAAGGCACTTTTCGCGATCCTGCCTGCACTCTATCGTCACTCCTCCCCAAAGGAGACGATTCATGGCCACGACTGCCCGCAACCCCATGCCCTGGCTGATCATCATCAGCGGTTCGCTGATCGCGATGCTGACCTTCGGCCCGCGCTCGGCCATGGGCTTCTTCCAACTGCCCATGCTCGCCGACACTGGTTGGGATCGATCGACCTTCGGCCTCGCCATGGCGCTGCAGAACCTCTGCTGGGGCCTGAGCCAGCCCTTCTTCGGCGCCCTCGCCGACAAATACGGTACCGGCCGCGTATTGGTCGCGTCAGGCCTGCTCTACGCCGCCGGGCTGATCCTCATGGCCCATGCGGATGCGCCGATCTGGCTGCATATCGGCGGCGGTGTGCTCGTCGGCACGGCCATCGGCGCCGGTTCCTTCAGTGTCATCCTGTCAGCCTTCGCGCGGCATGTGAGCCCGGAGCAGCGTTCGATGGCCTTCGGCATCGGCACGGCGGCCGGCTCCGCCGGCATGTTCATCTTCGCGCCACTCAGCCAGGCTCTGATCAGCAATCTCGGCTGGTCCGACAGTCTGGTTTACATGTCGGTCATGATGCTGATCGTGCCCCTGCTGGCCTTCCCGCTGCGTGGCAACGCCAATTCCGGCAACCAGTCGCAAAACCAGTTCAAACAATCGGTCGGCGAGGCCTTGAAGGAGGCACTGGGCCACAAGAGCTATCTGCTTCTGACCACCGGCTTCTTCGTCTGCGGCTTCCAGGTCGCCTTCATCACCGCGCACTTTCCAGCCTATCTCGGCGACGTCGGCATCGAGGCACGCTATGCGGTGATCGCCATGGCGCTGATCGGCTTCTTCAATATCATCGGCTCACTCGCCGCCGGCGTGATCGGGCAGCGCTATTCTAAGCCTTATTTCCTGGCACTCATCTACATCGCCCGCTCGATCGCCGTCACAGCCTTCCTGCTTCTGCCACAGACGCCGCTTTCGGTTGTAATCTTCGCCTCCGTCATGGGCCTGCTCTGGCTCTCGACCGTCCCGCCAACCAATGCGCTGGTCGCCATCATGTTCGGCACCCGCCACCTCGGCTTGCTCGGCGGCCTAGTGTTCCTGTCGCACCAGATAGGCTCCTTCCTCGGAGTGTGGATGGGCGGCTACCTTTATGACCGGCTCGGCTCCTACGACAGCGTCTGGTGGTTCGGCGTGGCGCTCGGCCTATTTGCCGCCCTGGTCCACTGGCCGATCCGCGAAAAACCCGTGGAACGTGCGATTCCGGCGGCGGCTTAAGCCGCCGCCTCTGGGTTCATTTTTCAACGATCGCCACAGCTTCGATCATTTTTTGCCGCAATGCACCCGTATTAAAACCTTCACAGAATATTATTTTATTTTTCGCTCAAGGCTGGTTGACGTCGCAGACAGGCAAACCTACTTTGTTGCAACCGGTGCGAACCGGGAGAAACCGGGTCTCGATGATGAGACCCTTGCCGATAAGGAGGTTAGCGAAATGCGTGTACTTTTCCATCATGCCGCCCGCTCCTGGCAGGAATCCTCGCTCGGTGTGGCGACGTGCAAGCCCGCGCGACGCTTCTGTCGAATGTGACGCTGCGCAAGCTCTGAATTCTACAATCGACGCAATATGTTATGTCTGCGCTACCGCGTGGGCGGGGAAACGTTATGGAAAAGCAAGTTATCGAATACGCCGGAATTCCGGTCGGGATCACCATTCCTGACGGTGATCGGCTGAAGTTCATCGCAGTCAAATATCCGGTCATCGCACTGGACGGCGGCAGCTATCTCAATATCGGAGAACTTCAGAACGCCATTCACCAGCACATCCAGGAAACAGGGGACGATCAGGATATGTTCCGAGTTGCCGCCAATGGCGGCGCGGCATCTGCCGCGCGCAAGGTCTTCAGCGCCGCCTGACAAAAGCCTTCCCGAGCCGCGCCGGCTTCGAGCCCGCGCGGCTCGTAGACGTGACGGTTGAGAAAAAATCCTGTCAGCCGAAAGGCCGCCGCGAGGCTCTCACTGTCCGCTGCCGTCTTGGCACCCGCATTGAGGAACCCCGGCAAAGCAAGCATACGATCGGCCCAGGGGAGACCCGCCTCCCGGCAGACGGCCCTTCCGGTCTTCGGTGAGACGAAGGCCAGTTCCTCCTGCCCTCCGGTCGCTGCGCACCGCTCCAGATCCAGGCCGAACCCCAGATCGTCGAGCACAGCAAGTTCGAAACGGATGAACAGTTCGCCCGCGGTCGCCGGCTCGTCCAGATGATCAAGGATGACGTCGAGCGCCTCGAACAGATGCGGGTGTGGCTCACGCTCCGGCAAAAGCCTGAGAAGCGCTGCGAGCGCCTGAACGCCATAGACAGCTGTTGCGCGCTCCATCAGCCGCGCGGCCCTCTGGGTAATCGGTTCGACGCGGAACTCGCCCAGATGATCCTCCAGTCTCGCCCGCCAGGTCACCTCCAGGCGATTGCCCGGCTGCAAGACCGGCTGCTGGCTTCGTGAGCGTCCACCCCTCACCATTCCGAGGTGACGTCCACGGGCGCGCGTCATCACCTCGGCGATGACACTTGTCTCGCCGTGGCGCCGCGCGCCGAGGAATATCGCTTCATCCGTCCATTGCATGGTGCTGTTCTAGCCGATTTGTCAGGGCGCGGACAGACGGTATGGGCATGGGTTCCTCGCCATAAATGAGCCCTGAACTGATCTTCGCCAAGTTTTCGCACGACTGCGCAACGAATCGGTATAGTTCAGCGCACTATCTGTTCCGCGCCCGCCCAGCATCAGGCCTTCCGCAATGCAGCCATCACCAGCCGGACCTGCCGACCATCAGCCCGATCCGGGATTGCTGACACAATTGCCGGTTTCGCTGCGCTGGACCGTCCTTCTCTTCGTCTCGGTTCTCTTTTCCGCCCTGCTTCAGCGCATTCACCTACCGGGCTCACTTCTGCTCGGCCCAATGGTCGCGGCCATTGTCATGGCCACGCAAGGCGCCCGGCTTTCGGTACACCGGATTCCATATATTGCCGCCCATTCGCTCATAGGCTGCGTCATCGCCCGCTCGCTCGACCCGAAGATCATCGACGCCTTCGCCGCCGACTGGCCAGTGTTTCTAGCGATCGTGCTTGCTGTCATCGGCGCCAGCAGCGTCATGGGCTATCTCATGGCGCGCAGTGGTACGCTGCCGGGCACGACGGCGGTATGGGGCACGTCGGCGGGGGCGGCTTCGGCGATGATGCTGATGGCAGAGGCCCACGGAGGCGATGTTCGGCTGGTCGCTTTCATGCAGTATATGCGGGTCGTGTGCGTCGCCTCTGCCGCCTCGCTGGTCGCGGCCTTGATGTTCCAGGCGCGCGGTGGTGCCGCTGAGGAGATCATCTGGTTTCCGCCCGTGGACTGGATCGCGCTGGCAAAGACACTGGCCGTCTCCTTCGCTGCCAGTGCAGTCGGCGCACGGCTGAAGATCCCGGCCGGCACCATGCTCCTGCCGCTGATCGCTACCGCCGCGCTGCATGCGGCGGGCTGGATCACCATCGACCTACCACCCTGGCTACTCGCTATCGGCTATGGCACACTCGGCTGGAAGATCGGCTTGGGCTTCACCCGCCGGATCCTGCGCCACGCGGCCCATGCGCTGCCGCAGATTCTTGCCTCGATCGTCGTGCTGATCGTCTTCTGTGGCGGTCTCGCGGCACTGCTGACCTTTGAGTTCGGCATAGACCCGCTGACCGCTTATCTGGCGACAAGTCCGGGCGGACTGGACTCGGTCGCCATCATCGCCGCCTCGACGCCGGTCGATATATCCTTCGTCATGGCCTTGCAGACGGTCCGGCTTTTTCTGGTGCTGCTGCTCGGCGGGCCGATCTCGAAATTCGTCGCCCGCCGCATAGAGGGTTGAAGGCCCTCAGTTCCTGGGGAATTCGAGCCCCATCTCACGGAAGCGTTCCGGATCGTCGCCCCAGTTCTCGCGCACCTTGACGAACAGGAAGAGATGCACCGGCTGCTCGAGGATTTCGGACAATTCCTTACGTGACGCGGTCGAAATCGACTTGATCGCATCACCGCCCTTGCCGAGCACGATCTTCTTCTGACTGTCGCGCTCGACATAGATGACCTGCTCGATCCGGACCGAACCGTCCTTGCGCTCCTCCCACTTCTCCGTCTCGACATGCGAGGCATAGGGAAGCTCCTGATGCAGACGCAGGAACAGTTTCTCGCGGGTGATTTCGGCGGCGAGCTGGCGCATCGGAAGATCGGAAATCTGGTCTTCCGGATAGTACCAGGGGCCTTCCGGCAGGCGCTTGGCAAGGAAATCCATCAGATCGTCGCAACCGGAGCCGGTCGTCGCCGACACCATGAAGGTGCGCTCGAAGGCGATCGTCTCGTTGGCCTTGGCGGCGAGTTTCAGCAGGTCCTCGTGCCTGACGCGGTCGATCTTGTTGAGCACCAGGATCTTCGGCTGGTGCACATCCTTGAGGCCTTCCAGGATGGCTTCCGCATCGCCGCGCAACCCGCGCTCGCTGTCGATCAACAAGAGGATCAGGTCGGCATCCTTGGCGCCGCCCCAGGCCGATGTCACCATCGCACGGTCGAGCCGGCGACGGGGCTTGAATATGCCGGGCGTATCCATGAAGACGATCTGCGCATTGTCATGAATCGCGATACCGCGCACGATCGCGCGGGTCGTCTGAACCTTGTGGCTGACGATCGACACCTTGGCGCCGACGAGCCGGTTCAACAGCGTCGACTTGCCGGCATTGGTCGCGCCGATCAGGGCCACAAAGCCGGAATGCGTGGGCTTGTCGTCAACGGCTGCGCCTTCGACGGAGGGGTTTTCGGTTTCGGTCATGGTTTCCAATCAGCCTGCGTCCGCGGACTTCGTCCAGACGCCTTCGCGTTCGAGTATTTTCGTGGCGGCGACCTGCTCAGCGGCGCGCTTGGAGCGATCCGTCCCACTTTCAGGGGCAACGCCGGATATTTCGACGATCACCGTGAAAAGGGGATCATGATCCGGTCCGGAGCGTTCGGCAATCCGGTAGACGGGCGTGGTGGCGAATTTCGCATGCGCCCATTCCTGCAATTCGGTCTTGGCATCGCGGCGCGCACCATCGGCCCGGCTCGCCTTTTGCTCCCAGAAGCGCAGAACAAAGCCGCGGGCGGCCTCCAGCCCTGCGTCGAGATAGATCGCCGCGATGAGACTTTCGACCACATCGGCCCGGACATTGAGCATGGCCTTGCCGGTCAGCTTCTTGACGTCGGAACCGGTGCGGATGAAGCGATGCAATTCCAACTCGTCGGCGATCGCGGCACAGGCCTCGGCGCTCACCAACTGGTTGAAACGGACGGAAAGCTCGCCTTCAGTCGCGTTGCGGAACGTCTTGAACAGCAACTCGGCGACACACAGGCCGAGCACCCGGTCGCCGAGAAACTCCAGACGCTCATAGTCGCCGCCCTTGGACGACGGCGTCGCGCTCGAATGGGTCAGCGCCCGATCGAGCCTCTGCTTCTCGGCAAAGGCATGACCGATCGCGGTTTCTATCCGCGTCCGGTCCTCCTCGCTAAGACCCTTCGGTTTTCTCATTCCACCACCTTGAACAGGCGATCCCAGCGCATGTTCGACGGCCACTTCCATACCTCGCGGAACGAGGTGTCGTTGCCAAGCGAGAAGAAGATCATGGAGGCGCGGCCGATGAGGTTTTCAGCCGGCACGAAACCGACGTCGAAACGGCTGTCGAGCGAATTGTCGCGGTTGTCACCCATCATGAAGTAGTGGCCTTCCGGCACGATGAATTCCCGCGTGTTGTCGCCACGGCTGTTGGGCGATTGGTCGAGGGTGTCGTAGCTGACACCATTGTCCATCGTTTCGCGGAAAATCGGAACGTCAGTGCCCGGGTCAAGGCTGTAATCGGACGTGAAGCGGCCGTCCTCGGCACGTGGTACCGGCTTGCCGTTGATGTTGAGGATGCCGTCGATCACCTGGATGCGGTCACCCGGCAGGCCGACGAGGCGCTTGATGTAGTCGATCTTCGGATTCGGCGGGAAACGGAAGACGACGATGTCGCCGCGCTTCGGCTCGCTGGCGAAGATACGGCCCTCGAACAGATCCGGCGAGAAGGGCAGCGAGTATTTCGAATAGCCGTAGGAGAATTTGTTGACAAAGATGTAGTCGCCGACCAGCAGCGTCGGCATCATCGAACCCGAGGGAATGGTGAAGGGCTGGAACAGGACCGTGCGGATCACCATAGCCAGGAGCAGCGCCTGGATGATGACCTTGATGTTCTCCCAAAGGGCACTCTGCTTCTTTTCAGCTTCCACGCTGTCAATTCCTTTTCTGGCAAATCCTGCCTTGTCTAGTCGGTTCGCGTCGCTGCGGCAACGGCCGAGGCGCGGAAAATACCCGATGTCGCGGGTGGTCAGCCGGTCGCCGGGCGGGCCTCGATGATGACGAAGGCCTGTGCAAGCGGATAGTCGTCGGTGATGGTGAGATGGACGACCGGATCGTGGCCAGGCGGCATCATTCTCTTCAGGATCTCGGCGGCCCCACCGGTCAACGCCATAGTCGGCTTGCCGCTCGGCGTATTGACCACGCCCAGATCCTTCCAGAACACCCCTTCGGCCATCCCGGTTCCAAGCGCCTTGGACATCGCCTCCTTGGCCGCGAAGCGCTTGGCATAGGATTCGGCGCGGTTCTTGCGTCCGTCGGACTTGCGCTGTTCGATGTCCGTGAAACAGCGTTGGGTAAACCGCTCCCCGAAACGTTCGAGCGAGTGCTCTATGCGGCGAATGTCGATGAGGTCGCTACCAATGCCGATGATCATGGGCAGGCATCCAGCCAGGCTGCGCCCGGAAATGAAACCAGGCACTGGCGCAATGAAATGGCGGAATGGGCATTCGCCCGGGAAACAAGGGACAGCATAGGCCACATGTAGTGGATGCCACCTCGTTTCGACAAGTCGGAGCCGACGAAATTCGTCTGGCCGCGCAACAGCGCGAAGGCGCGCATGTATCTGCGCGCCGCGAAAGATGTGTTAGAGACGTTCAGAAGCGGTTGCGAAAAAGACCGCGTTCAATCTCGCGCTGGCGAAACTCCAGGTCGACCATGTCGTGGGCGCCGTTGAGATAGGCCATTTCGCGTTCGGTGGACGTCGGGATACGAAGGGCATGGGCAATCTTGCGAAGGGGCTTGAACATTTCTCTATCCTTTTTCTCTTATGTTAGCCCCATGTAATTGTGCGGCGCACAATGCACCAGTCCGCAAAGCGGTTTCCTGACATGCGGCTGACGCATGACCGGCTAAGAAAGGTTTAACGTTCCGGATTTCGCGTTTACGCATACGGCCACGCGAAGGCACCCCCTCCCCGCCGGCGATGACTCGCAGGCCCATAAAGATCCGGCGAGCTGCACGGCCATTCGCTTCAGGGCCTCAGTCGTAGACGCGCGCGACCGTCGAAATGCAGTCCAGGCCCTTCAACTCCACGAGCAACTGGTTGAGCTGGCGCAGGTCCCAGACCTCGACGTCGATCTCCATTTCAGTGAAGTCGGTCGCGACGCCAACCATCGACAGCGTGCGGATGTTAATGTCGAGCCGAGCCACCGTCTGAGCGACCGTCGCCAACGTGCCGGGTTCGTTGATCGCATTGATCTGGATACGCGCCATGAAACGAGACTTGTTCGCCTCGTCGAGATCCCAACGAACGTCGATCCAACGTTCCGGCTCATCGTCGAACTTCTGCAGAGCGGAGGCCTGGATCGGGTAGATGGTGATACCCTTGCCACGCTCCATGATGCCGACGATGCGATCGCCGGGAACCGCGCCGGCCGGTGAGAAATGCACTTCAGCATTGCTGCTCAGCCCGCGGATCGGCAAACGGTCGCCGTCCTCACCCGCGTCTGCCAAATTTTGTCCAGCCTTGCCCGGGATCTTGAAGACCATGCCGTTGGCGCTGTTCATCGCGAACCAGCCTTCATCCGTCGAAGGCTTCACAGTCACGCGCTCATCCTGGTAGTCGGGAAAAACCGCGCGCAACACGTCGATCGACGACAGCTCACCACGACCGACGGCCGCTATCGCATCCTCGACGTCGCGCTGGCCCAGACGGTGCAGAACCGGGCGCAGACCGTCGCGCGAAAAAATCTTGCCGGCCCGCTCGAAGGTACGCTCGAGAATGCGATGGCCGAGCCCGGCATATTGCTTGCGGATCGCCATGCGGGTCGCCCGACGGATGGCGGCGCGCGCCTTGCCGGTGACGACGATCTCCTCCCAGGCCGCCGGCGGCACCTGCACGCCAGAGCGGATAATCTCCACCTCGTCGCCGTTCGACAGGCGGGTGACGAGCGGCATGATCGAGCCGTTGATCTTGGCGCCAACCGTGGTGTCGCCGATATTGGTGTGGACCGCATAGGCAAAGTCGATCGGCGTCGCCCCGCGAGGCAGGGCGATCAGCTTGCCCTTCGGAGTGAAACAGAAAACCTGATCCTGGAACAGTTCGAGCTTGGTGTGCTCGAGAAATTCTTCGGGGTTGTCCCCTTCGGCGAGCGCCTCGATGGTGTGCCGCAGCCACGAATAGGCATTGCTCTCGCGTGACAGCAGTTCGCCATCGCCACCACCCTCGCCGTCCTTGTAGAGGGCGTGGGCGGCGATGCCGTATTCGGCGATCTCATGCATACGCTTGGTACGGATCTGCAACTCGATGCGCTGGCGCGACGGGCCGACGATCGTGGTGTGAATCGAGCGATAGTCGTTCTGCTTCGGCGTCGAGATATAGTCCTTGAACCGGCCTGGCACGACGCGCCAGCGGGTGTGGACGATGCCGAGCGCGCGATAGCAGGCCGGAATGTCGTCGACGATGATGCGGAAACCGTAGACGTCGGAGAGCTGTTCGAAGGACAGGGACTTCGACTGCATCTTGCGGAAAACAGAATAGGGACGCTTCTGACGTCCCTTGACCGAGGCATTGAGCAATCCGTTGGCGACCAGCAGTTCGTGCAGTTCGTCCTCAATCTTCTTGATCAGGCCTTCATTGCGCTGGGACAATTCGGCGAGACGCTGGGTAACCGTCTCATAGGCTTCCGGATTAATGTAGCGGAAGGACAGGTCCTCCAACTCATCGCGCATGTCCTGCATACCCATGCGGCCAGCGAGCGGCGCATAGATTTCCATCGTCTCCTCGGAAATGCGCGCACGCTTGTCGTCGCGCATGTGTTCGAGGGTGCGCATGTTGTGCAAACGGTCGGCGAGCTTGACCAGCAGGACGCGCACATCATCGGAGATCGCCAGCAGCAACTTCCGCAGGTTCTCCGCTTGTTTGGCCTTTTTCGTGACGAGATCGAGCTTCTTCAGCTTGGTCAGGCCTTCGACGAGACGGCCGATATCCTCGCCGAACAGTTCGTCGATCTCCTGGCGTGTCGCCGTTGTATCCTCGATCGTATCGTGCAGCAGGGCGACGGCGATCGTCGACTCGTCGAGATGCATCTCCGTCAGGATGGCGGCGACTTCGAGCGGATGCGAGATATAGGGATCGCCGCTGGCGCGTGTCTGCTTGCCATGCTTCTGCATGGCATAGACATAGGCTTTGTTGAGCAGAGCTTCATTGGCATCGGGCTTGTATTTCTGAACCCGCTCCACGAGCTCGTATTGCCGCATCATGCCAAGGCGCTCCATAAACGAAAAGCGCGCCAATCGACAGGGATTGGCGCACGAGATCTGATTTCCGAGACTTTAAAGCCCGATTGCTTGACGATTAGTAATCGTCGCTCTTTTCCGGCGGCACGAGTCCTTCGATACCGGCCAGAAGATCCTCTTCCGACATCTGATCGAAGCTTACGGTTTCCGGCAGTTCGTCCTCGTCTTCGCTCTTGGCGGCAGCAGCGCCGATCAGCGCGCCGGCATCCTGTTCCGGCTCGTCGACTTCGACATGCTTCTGCAGAGAATGGATGAGGTCTTCCTTGAGATCGCCGGGCGACAACGTCTCGTCGGCAATTTCGCGCAACGCGACAACCGGGTTCTTGTCCTTGTCGCGATCGACGGTGATCGCAGCGCCCTGCGAGATCTGGCGGGCGCGATGGCTTGCAAGCAGAACAAGCTCGAAACGGTTATCTACTTTGTCGATGCAGTCTTCAACGGTGACACGGGCCATTGCCTGTCCTTTGCGCTCGGGAATTTAAGGATTTAGCAGCCCGATACAATCAATGGAAGGCAAATTCAAGTTTTTCGTCGTTTAAGGCCGGCGTTCGCGACCATAACCAGCCAAAACACATTCAAAAGGCACAATATTCAACCTATGCGTGCTTGGAATATCAACTTCCCTGTCCTAGATAAAACTTATATGAATATTTCATAATTTAAGTGACATATTCATGAGTAAAAAGGCAAGGTTTTGATTTGATTGCCTTTTATCACTAATTACTTTTGTAACAAAAGGATATTCTCACGATGTTTGACCCCCGAGAAAAGATCGCGCTCTTCATCGACGGTGCGAACCTCTACGCGGCGTCCAAGAGCCTCGGTTTCGACATCGACTATCGCAAACTACTCAAGGCATTCCAGAAACGCGGCTACCTGCTGCGCGCCTACTATTACACGGCATTGATCGAGGATCAGGAGTACTCCTCGATCCGCCCTCTGATCGATTGGCTCGACTATAATGGCTATAAGGTCATCACCAAGCCGGCCAAAGAGTTTACCGACTCGATGGGGCGCCGCAAGGTCAAGGGGAATATGGACATCGAACTTGCCATCGATGCCATGGAACAATCGGAGACAGTCGACCACCTGGTCATCTTCTCGGGCGATGGCGACTTCACCACTCTGGTCGAGGCGCTGCAGCGCAAGGGCCGCAAGGTGTCCGTCGTCTCCACCATGGCGACGCAACCGCCGATGATCGCCGACGACCTGCGCCGACAGTCGGATCACTTCATCGACCTGATCTCACTCAAGGCCGAAATCGGCCGCGATCCGAGCGAGCGTCCCGTGCGCCAGGTTGAGCCAGCGCCCTCCGGCGACACGGACGGCTGATTGCGCGAAGCGCCCCACAAAGAGCGCCGATGCCCCGCATTTGACAGTGCCCACATCCGGGGCCTCAAGACAGTGAAAGACGGTGCCGGAAAAACGCAACAATTGGGAAACGTTGCGGTAGTTCACTTCCCCGGCAACAAAACGCCATTGCCGCAGGCCGTGGCAGCACGGTTTTCCTTGCCGGCTCAGCGACAGCTATAAGGTCGCACGGCCGTATATTTGATCATTATCATTCCCTTCATCAATTTACGTCTAATACTTCATGCTCCGTTAATCGCGTCAGCCATCGGCGCTCCGGCGGCGATTTACTCTCGTCCGGGCGCGGGCTATCTGCACGACCGCTCCGCCTCCCCCCTAAATTTTATGGGCTATTGCAATGACCGACCTTTACCGCTCCGCCTCCCAGCTCAACGAACGCCTGCATTTCCTTGGCCTCGATACCGAACAGCGTGAGCGCCTTGCCAGCCTTCAGCCTCTCATCAAAACCGCCATAGGCCCCTCACTCGACAAATTCTATGCGCGGACCAAGTCGCATCCGGAGACGGCGCGCTTCTTCGCCAGCGATGCGCATATCGCCCATGCCAAGCAGAAGCAGGAGGCTCACTGGTCGCTGATCAGCTCCGGCAAGCTGGACAATCACTATGTGGAGGCCGTCTCCGCCATCGGCCGCACCCATGCGCGCCTCGGCCTCGAGCCCCGCTGGTATATAGGCGGTTACGCGCTGGTGCTCGAGGGGATCATGGAGGACGTGATCACCGACGAGCTGCGCGGCTTCATGCAGGGGCGCAAGGCAAAACGGCTCGCGGAGAACCTCACGACGATCGTCAAGGCCGCCATGCTGGACATGGACTATTCGATTTCGGTCTATCTCGATGCTCTGGCCGAACAGCGTTCTCGCGCGGAGGAGGAACGTCAACAGTTGGAGCATGAGCAGGAAGTGGCGCTGGGGGCTCTCGGTCAGGCCCTCGACCGGCTCTGCACTGGCGACCTGACGGCGACAATCGACAAGGAACTTGCGCCCAAGTTCGACAGTCTGCGCAACAATTTCAACTCGGCGGTCAATGCTCTCGGCTCCGCCTTCTCGGAAATCTACACCGAAGCCTTGCGCACCGCGTCGAACACCCGGGAACTGACCTCCGCGACAGACGAGATGGCCAAGCGCACGGAGCAGCAGGCGGCGGCACTGGAAGAAACAGCAGCCGCGCTCGAACAGATCACCACGGTGTCCAAGCAGACGGAATTGCGCACCCAGGAAGCGCGCGTGGCAATCATCGCCTCCGCTGAGGAAGCGGTACGCTCCGGCAAGGTCGTCGATCAGGCGGTCGAAGCCATGGGCGACATCGAAGCGTCCTCCAAGAAGATCACCCATATCATCAGCGTGATCGACGAGATCTCTTTCCAGACCAATCTGCTGGCTCTCAATGCCGGCGTTGAGGCGGCGCGTGCCGGCGAAAGCGGGCGTGGCTTTGCTGTCGTTGCCCAGGAAGTGCGTGAGCTTGCCCAGCGCTCTGCCGCGGCCGCCAAGGAGATCAAGACGCTGATCGATCGCGCGTCGCAGGATGTCGCACGCGGCGTATCGCTTGTGAACAAGACCGGCGAAGCTTTGAGCACGATCGGCCAGCAGGTGCATACGATCAACGGCCATATCGCCGCAATCAGCACATCTTCGCAGGAGCAGTCGGCTGGCATCAGCGAGATCAACGCGGCAATCAATAGCATGGACCAGATGACCCAGCAGAATGCCGCCATGGTGGAGGAAACCAACGCCTCGACCCATGCGTTGCTTGAGGTCTCGCATGACCTGACGAAGCTCGTCTCGCGCTTCACCATATCAAAGGAAATCGCCATGCAGCGGCAGTCGCAGGACTACCGTCCGCGCTACGCCGCATAGCCTTGAGGCCGGCAGGCGAAGCCCCGGCTGAGCCTGTCCCTCTCAGTGTCAAACGGCCGCGCCCCAAGGGCGCGGTCCATCAAAGAGCTTCGAAACGGATCGGTTGGGCGCCACGCCACAACACCCTGCGGCCCATTTCTTCCAACTGCTCTCGCCCCTCGACCACCGTCAGGAAATGATTGCCCGCCAGCGACCCCATCTTGCTGGCGAAGGACGAGCTGCCATAGGCGAACAGCAGCTCTGTTTCGCTATGGCCACCGGGATAAAGCAGGATGTCGCCGCGCGAGGGATGGCAAGTGTGATTCTCAAAGCCGGCGCCGAACTGGAAATCGCCGAGCGGCACCCAGACCGCCTCGCCGCTCCAGCGCGAATGGATCGTCTGGTTGGTGAATGGCAGGAACGTCTTGAAGATCCGGCAGGTCTCGGGCGCCTTTTCCAACTCGAACCGCGCGGTGAAGACAAACGGACCAACGCTGACCTTCAGCAACTCCACCATGCTCAACCGCCCGTTTTCAAGAGCCGCGACTTCTGCCGGTTCCAGTCGCGCTCCTTCTCCGTCTCGCGCTTGTCGTGCAGCTTCTTGCCCTTGGCCAGCGCCAGTTCGAGCTTGGCCCGCCCCTTCTCGTTGAAATAGATCTTGAGCGGCACGAGCGTCATACCCTCGCGATTGATCGCTGTGCGCAGGCGATTGATCTCACGCTTGTTCAGAAGCAGCTTGCGGCGGCGGCGGGGCTCATGGTTGAAGCGGTTGGCCTGGAGATATTCCGGCAGATGCGAGTTGATCAGCCAGATCTCGTCGCCCTCGTCCGAGGCATAGGATTCGGCGATGTTTGCCTTGCCCTCGCGCAGCGACTTAACCTCCGTGCCAGTCAGTTGAATACCGGCCTCGTAGGTGTCGATGATCTCGTAATTGAAGCGGGCCTTGCGGTTTTCCGCGACGATCTTGTTGACGGTGCGCTGGCTGCCTCTGGGTGCCATAGTGTGATCCGATCCGCCCGGAATGCTTGTTGTTGGCCGGGCGGCGGGCATCCGTCCGGCTCTTGTCTTCCCTATGTAATATAGTGGCCACGGCAAAAAAAGAAGCCGGGCGGAATGCCGCCCGGCGCTCTTCGTATCAAAGCCGAGAAAGCCTCAGCCGAGAAGGCCAGCGTGCGTCAGCGCCGCGTCGATCGCAGCTTCCGTTGTCGGCTCGAGGGCCGACAGAAGCGGCAGACGTACCACCCGGTTCATACGGCCGATGCGCGACAGCGCATATTTCGCACCGCAAACGCCCGGTTCCATGAAGATCGCCTTGTGCAACGGCATCAGGCGATCCTGAAATGCGAGCGCCTTCTTGTAGTCGCCGGCCAGTGTCGCCGCCTGGAGTTCGGCACAGAGTTTCGGCGCGACATTGGCCGTCACCGAAATGCAGCCGACCCCGCCATGAGCGTTGAAGCCGAGCGCGGTGGCATCCTCTCCCGAAAGCTGGATGAAATCGTTGCCGCAAGTGATGCGCTGGTCGGAAACGCGCTCCAGTTTGCCCGTCGCATCCTTCACGCCGACGATGTTCTTATGGGCCTTGGCAAGCGCGCCCATGGTCTCCGGGCTCATGTCGACGACGGAGCGGCCTGGGATATTGTAGATGAAGATCGGCAGTTTCACCGCATCGGCAACCGCGGCGAAATGGGCGAAGAGGCCCTTCTGCGTCGGCTTGTTATAATAGGGTGTGACGATCAGGAGCGCATCGGCGCCAACGCTTTCGGCATGAGCGGCAAGTTCGATCGCTTCCTTGGTATTGTTGGATCCTGCACCCGCGATCACCGGCACGCGCTTCTTCGCCACCTCGATGCACAGTTCGATGACCCGTTTGTGCTCCGCATGGGAGAGCGTCGGCGATTCGCCGGTGGTGCCGACCGGCACCAGGCCGCTCGAGCCCTCGGCGATCTGCCACTCCACATGGGCGGCAAAGGCTTTCTCGTCGACCGCACCGGTTTCGGTGAAGGGCGTGACGAGCGCGGGAATAGATCCCTGGAACATGCAGTAAAACTCCTCAGGGCCGGCATCCATGCTTCGGCCGTATTCCTTGGCTACAACGCGCGCACAATACTTGGGACATAGGGGCGCGACAAGCCGAGGTACCGGGCTTTTATGACGGTTTTGCGTCCCTTCATTCGAGGTATTTCTGCCCTTTCGGCAAGATTTCGTTAATCTCGCGAATGGCTAATGGAGGTATGCGCATTTTCCAGCGGGCAATCGACATGAGGAAAACCCTTCTTCTGGCATCCACCTTTGGTTTCGGGCTGGTGGCGCTGTCGAGCGCTGGCCAGGCCGCGGCGCCCGCCACCGTTCCCGTACCCTCACCCAAGCCCGCCCTATCTTCGGTCGGCGCCTCCGCCCCCTCGCCGGAGGTGACCGGAGGTATTCCCCGCTCCGCCCCCATCCTCGCGGCAAGCCAAGCGCTCAAGGCGGGGCTCGACGCGCTATCAGACAAGAAAGCCGCCGAGGCGCTCGCCATCCGCGACAGTATGCCGGACGGCCTTGACCGGCACATGCTGACTTGGTCGATCGCGGTCTCAGGGATGCGGGACATTCCCTCATCGGAAATCGCCGCCGCGCAACGCGAACTGAAGGGCTGGCCGGGTCTCAAGGCTTTCCGCGCCAATTCCGAGCGCGCGCTCTATCGTGAAAACCCGCCGGCCGCCGACGTGATCGCCGCCTTCGGTCCCACCTCGCCCGAAACCACCGAAGGCACGGTCATCCTCGCGCGCGCGCTCGTCGCCACCGGCGAGAAGAGCCAGGCGGCACGGTTGCTGCGCGGACTGTGGCGCGGGGATGTGCTCGACACGGCGATGGAAGACCGTATCCTCGATGAATTCGCCGGCCTGCTGACGCCTGCCGACCACAAGGCCCGCATGGATTATCTCCTCTATCGTGGCCGGATGACGCAGGCGAAGCGCTTTTCAAACCTGGGCAATGCGCAGTCGCTCTACAACGCCTGGTCCGCGGTACTCTCCAGATCGTCAAAGGCAGCCGCACTGCTTCAGGCTGTCGATCCGAGCTGGCAAGCCGATCCTGCTTATCTCTTCGCCCGCATCGAACAATTGCGCAGGCAGGACAAGTTTGACGAAGCGGCAAAGTTGATCGCCAAGGCGCCGAACGATCCGGCAAAGCTGGTCAACACCAGCGAATGGTGGAACGAGCAGCGAATTGTCGCGCGGGGCCTCGCCGACCGCGGCGAGTTCCAGGCGGCCTACAAGATAGCTGCCGGTCATTTTGCCACCTCGTCCGTCGATGTGGCCGATGCCGAGTTTCATGCAGGCTGGTATGCGTTGCGCGGACTCAACGATCCGGCGCTTGCCGCCGGCCATTTCCGCAAGATTCTGCAAAGCTCGAGCAAGCCGATTTCCGCCTCCCGCGCCTGGTACTGGCTCGGCCGCGCCTCGGAGGTCAGCGGTGACGGCAAGGCGCAGGACTATTTCACCAAGGCCTCGCGTTTCGCCAGCACCTTCTATGGGCAGCTTGCCGCCGCGCGTCTGAAGCACGACCGGCTCGACATCCCCTACCCGATGCCGAGCAACGAGGACCGCCAGAATTTCGCGGCCCGCGAAGCCGTCCAGGCGATCGCGCGTTTCGAGGCGGCGGGCCACGGCTGGCGCGCCGAAAGTCTCTATCGGGCGCTTGCCGAGCAACTCGACCGGCCGGGCGAACTCGCCCTTCTGACCGCCAAGGCGGAGAAATCCGGAGACCACCACCTCTCGCTGCAGATCGGCAAGATCGCTTTTGCTCGGGGCATCGACGTGCCTGCCCTCGCCTTCCCGATCGGTGTGATACCAGCAACCGCCAATATCGCCGGCTCGGGCAAGGCACTCGCCTATGCGATCGCCCGCCAGGAGAGCGCCTTCAATCCGGCGGCCGTGTCGCCGGCCGATGCCCGTGGCCTGCTGCAACTCATGCCGGGCACGGCGAAAGCGGTTGCCAAGCGTCATGGACTGGCCTTCGCACCGGAAAAGCTCACACGCGATGCCGCTTACAATGCTACGCTGGGCGCGCACTATCTTGGCGAGCAGATCGACGCCTTCGGCGGCTCCTATGTTCTGACCTTCATCGCCTATAATGCCGGCCCGAAGCGTGTTCCCGAGTGGATTTCCCGCTACGGCGACCCGCGAGGACTGCCGATCGATGATGTCGTCGACTGGATCGAGCGCATCCCCTTCCCCGAGACCCGCAATTACGTCCAGCGGATCATGGAGAACTACCAAATCTACAAGAGTCGACTCGGCCAGAAGACCGACATCGTCGCCGATTTGCGTTTCGGTCGTTGAAGCCTCTTTGGACAGAGCGGGAACTGGGCTAGCTTTCATCCTCTCGTCGAGCAGGAGGATGTGATGACGGCAGGCTATAATGAGGGTTTCACCGAGCGCTTCGTTCAGACAACTGATGATCTTTCGCTCTATGTGCGTATCTACGGTGACGAACTGACCGGGGTACCCGTCGTCTGCCTGCCAGGTCTAACCCGCAACACCCGCGACTTTCACCAACTCGCCGTCCTGCTTTCGCGTGGCGATACCGCCTTCAAGGTCATCGCGATCGACTCACGCGGGCGCGGCAGGTCCGGTCGCGACCCGGACAAGAGCCACTACACGCTCCCCATAGAGGCGCAGGATGTTGTAAATGTCCTCGACGACCTTGGCATCGACCGCGCCGCCTTCATCGGCACGTCACGCGGCGGATTGATCCTGCATCTGCTGGCCGTCAGCCATCCTGACCGCCTCGCGGCCGTTATCCTCAACGACATAGGACCGGTGATCGAGAAAGAAGGCCTGAAACAGATCCAGGCCTACCTCGGACACGAGCAACGGCCACCGACGGATCTGGATGAGGCGGCCACTGTCTTGCGCGCAATCCACGGGTCCGCCTTTTCGGCGCTAGAGCCGCAAGACTGGCGCGATCTCGCGCAGGCGATCTACCGCGAGGCCGACGGGAGAATCGTCGCCGACTTCGACCCGGCGATCGCCGCACATTTTGTCGGTGCGGATCTGGAACAGCCACTTCCTGACCTCTGGCAGAACTTCGACGCTCTTGCCTCCACTCCCCTGATGGCCATCCGCGGCGATGCCTCCCGTCTTCTCTCACCTGAGACACTGGGCGAAATGGCGGTACGGCACCCCGGCATGGTATCGCTCACCGCCAAGGGCCAGGGACATGCCCCCATCCTGCATCTGGACGATATTCCGACGCGGATCGCGGGCTTTCTCACAACCGCGTTGAATTGAGCGAGGCCGCGCCTTGAGCAAAGCGGATTCCGCAAGCCGCAGCTGATCGACCGAGCACGCCTTGACGCTTAGCGCCGCTCGTCCGGCAACAGCTCACCGACCACCGTCCGCGCAAACGGAAAAAGCCCGGTCTTGCGACCGGGCTTTCCCTATAAGATCAGGAGATCTTATTAGAACGAACGCTGCAGGCGAACGAAGCCGCTCCACTCGCCGTCGGTGTTGTCTGCATCGAAGTAGTTGACAGTGGTCTTCACAGCCAAGCCCTGAGCCAGAGCGTAGTCCATGGTCAGACCAGCGGTCCAAGCATCGTTGCTGCCGGTGAAGTCGCCGTTGGCGTCAGCAAGACCGTAGTTCCAGAAGTACTGGGCACCGGGGGTCAGAGTCAGCTTGTCGGTCAGCTTTGCGGAGTACGAAGCCGCGATCGTCCATTCTGCCAGGTCGTAATATGCGTTGACGCCCGAAGAATAGATACCAGCTACGCCGAGCGTGCCCGGGCCGATTTCAGCATTGACCAGCAGACGAACAGCACCGTCTTCGCGAGCGAAGTCGTAAGCGCCGAGCAGGGCGGCGTTGACAACGCCGAAGGTGCCGGAAAGCTGAGCTTCTACACCGATGCTGTCGTTGTCGCCGTACGAACCATTGAAGGTCGGGGTCCAGTCAGCATAGGTGCCGTTGATCTCATCGACGAATACGCCGAGCGAAAAGGCGTCAGACGAATACTCGTAACCGATCGCATTGATCAGGTTGGAGCCGAGATCGTCGGTTTCGCCAGCGAGACCGGTATCCCAGTAGTTGTACATGTAACCAACTTTGAAGCCGCCGACGGTGATGTAGGCTTCATCAACCTTGAAGGCTTCATTGGTGTAGTCTTCCAGGCCCTTGCTCTGGAAGGCGAAGAAGGAACCGATCGTGCCGAGCTCAGAGTCGTTCTTGGCAGAAACTTCGAGACGGGCGCGGGTCCACATGTCCCAATCTTTTACGCCGCGGCCATTGTCTGCGAAGTCGATTTCTGCACGGACGTAGCCGCCGATCTTCAGGCAGGTTTCGGTGCCGGGGATGTAGAAGTAGCCGGTGCCGAAAGCGTCGCAAACGCGAACGTATTCCATCGGCTCGGGTTCAGCTGCAACGATAGCGTCAGCAGCCTGTGCGCCGGATACTACAGCGAGAGCTGCAGCGGAGCCGAGAAGAAGGCTCTTGATGTTCATATTGACCTCCAGTCAATTATAACTGGAAAGCCCTGATGGAAATGAAATAATTTGTTTTATTTCAACAGCTTGAAGAAAATCGTCGCATTTGCAGACGAACAAGGTCAGGGGCGAGAGCTCATGGCGACGTGCGAAACAGTCGGAGCCAGCGGCCAGGAAGGTGCGCAGCAACTAGGGGCGATTTGGAATTTTCAGGCAAGTGGCGGAGAGGAAGGGATTCGAACCCTCGATACCATCTCTGGTATACTCCCTTAGCAGGGGAGCGCCTTCGACCACTCGGCCACCTCTCCGGTCGGGCTTGATTATTTGCTTGGTTGATCGAATGCAAGGCCTTTTCGCCGATCTGTGCGTTTTCCACCGCCGCAGGAAGAACCCTCCGGTTTCGTGTGAGGCCGCTTCATCCTCTCCCTATTATAAAGTATGCGCCCGTTCGGCCGCCGCTCACGCCAGGCACTGAAGAGTGTGATTCCCGAAAGGGCTGACGAATCGTGACGCGGCATGAAGGGGATTCGTTGCCCAGAAATTGATCCGGTGACCGGCGACAAGCAAAAACCCCCGTCGCCAGGATGTGTGGCTGGTCCTCTGCTTGCGCGGGAATCGCCCCGGAAAGCCGGGATTCAGGTGTTCCGTTATGGGATGAATGCGATGAATCACATCGGTCCGGAAGCCTGCTTGCTCCGCTAAGTGCCTTTTTCGTAAGGGATTTCTTAATGAGAAGTAAACGCCGGCCCCCGTTTGATAGCCGGTTTGTGTCCTTTCAGCAACAGGGCATTGGGAAGGCAGTTAGGATTTGATGCTTTCGGTGGTTTGTTGATTGCATCACCGTCGGCGTTTTGTATTTTCAACTTCGGAAGCGAGGCGGTGGATCGTCCGTCTTCTGAAAACCGACGGGGATGGGGCAGGGAATGCTGTCCTTCAGCCAAAGAACCCAGACCCATACGAAACTTGACTGGAGGTCAATATGAACATCAAGAGCCTTCTTCTCGGCTCCGCTGCAGCTCTCGCTGTAGTATCCGGCGCACAGGCTGCTGACGCTATCGTTGCAGCTGAACCCGAGCCGATGGAATACGTTCGCGTTTGCGACGCTTTCGGCACCGGCTACTTCTACATCCCCGGCACCGAAACCTGCCTGAAGGTCAGCGGCTACGTCCGCTTTGAGACCGGTTTCGACAGCTATGACCGCGGCGCAGGCAAGGATGACTTCGACTGGAACGCCCGTACCCGCGCCAAGGTCAACTTCGAAGCCAAGAACGACTCTGAACTCGGCACGATCGGCTCCTACATCGCGTTCCGCACCTGGGCCGAAAACGACGGCACGGACAAGGACACCAACAAGCTCGAAATTGATGAAGCCTACATCACCGCCGGCGGCTTCAAAGTCGGGTACATGTACAACTACTGGGATAACGACCTGTCGGGCGAAACCGATGACCTCGGTTCGAACCGTCTCAATGCGATCGGTTACGAATACGCTGCCGACGCCTTCTCGGTTGGCGTTTTCGTCGAAGAGCTGACCCGCACCTACTCGAGCGGCTACGACTTCTATAAAGGCAACGACAACATCGGCCTCGACGCTCAGGTTGCCGCTACCTTCGGCGTCGTCAGCGGCGAACTGCTCGGCGCATACGACTTCGCAGCCGAAAACGGTGCCGTCCGTGGCAAGCTGTTCGCCGACATCGGCCCGGGCACGCTTGGCGTCGCAGCCATTTGGTCTTCCGGTGCGAACGCTTACTACGACGTTTCCGAATGGACCGTTGCAGCTCAGTACGAAGCCAAGCTCACCGACAAGCTGAGCCTGACCCCCGGCTTCCAGTACTGGTGGAACTACGGCCTCGTCTCCACTGACGAGTTTGATGATAACAACGACGCTTGGACGGCTGGCCTGACCCTCGACTACAAGGTCGCTGAAGGTCTCACCACCAAGATCGCGGTCAACTACCTCGAAGAAGACCACGGCAAGTATGAAGACGGCCTGTGGAACGGCTTCGTTCGTCTGCAGCGTTCGTTCTAATCCGGTCTCCATCGGATTTGACAGGAGGTTCGGCCTAACGGCCGAGCCTCAGCGCCGCCCGGGCAGATCCGGAAAGGCATCCCGTGAGGCATATCTAGAGATATTGGGCATTGGTGATGGCTTGTCGGGCTGTTGCCGCTTTGCCACCACTTATCTTGGATTTCGCATATTCCGCCGCTGCGTGTAGTTTGCCTGTATACTTTTTATATATCATAACTATCTTGAGGTCAGACGGACGCCAAAGGCGCGCCCTATCACTGTTGAGGCATGCGCGTGAACCAAACGGAAGCCAAAACCCTCCAGACCTTAGGCGGCGACACCCAAGTCCCGCTGTACTCGGTTCACTACCAATATAATTCGACGAACAAATTCGCCGAAGTGCGGGAAACATCGCTTCGAACGCTCTTCGAGAAGTACGGCGACATCCTATGGCTGAACGGCAGCCACAAATACAACGTCACCAACTTCATCGGGGAGTTGCACGACCTCTTGGATTCCCCAGGATTCTCCACGTTTTCCCAGGAGATGCTGGACGAACTGATTGGCAAATTGCGCAAACGCGGTAACAGCAACGCCACCATCAATCGAAAGATGGCGGCCTTAAGCAAACTGCTGCGAAAGGCGTATAAGATGGGAGATGTTTACAGCTTACCCGAATACAAGCGACAAAAGGAAAAGGCGGGCCGCATCCTCTTCCTCGACAAGGACGAGGAGCATGCTCTTTTCTCCCAATTGAGAGCACATTCGGATCTCTATTACCGCTTTTGTATCTTTCTGATCGACACAGGAGCCCGCCTCAGTGAAGGCCTCGATGTGCGGTGGGGTGATCTCACCGATCAGCGCGCAACCTTCTGGGTGACAAAATCGGGCAGGAGCCGCTCTGTGCCCCTGACCCAACGCGTGGTCTCGGCCATCGCCGCCTCGGACCGGCGCAAGCCCGGACCGTTTTCGGATATAGACCAACAGCGTTTCCGGAACGCCTGGCATCAGGCCAAGGACGTTGTCGGCCTTGGCCATGACAAGGATGTGGTCCCGCATATCCTTCGCCATACCTGCGCTTCTCGCCTAGTTCAGGGCGGGATAGACATTCGCCGCGTACAGATGTGGCTGGGTCACCAGACCCTCTCGATGACCATGCGCTATGCCCATCTGGCATCACATGATCTGGAAATGTGCGTACCCGTTCTGGAACGTGCCGCGAGCGCCTAACGGCTCCCTCGCCCGCCGCATCGGACAGATAATGAAGACCGGCGCGCGGCCGATGACGGCGCGCCGGGAAATAACGGGCTGCCTTCGTCGGCGCAAATCTCGGCGCAAGCCACCTCCCCCACAAGGCACGTCTCATCGAACAACGCCGAATACGGGCGGTGCGCCAACCTGTCCCAGCATCAGCCCAGCAAGGACTTCAGCTCTACCGCCGGATCCGCAACCACCGCCTTCGGCGCATTGCGTCCGAGTTCCAGCAGTTTCTTGCCGGTGACATAGGCCTTGGCGTCGTTGATCGCGTCAACGGCGATGAACTCACCCTTGGCATAGTACCAGATCGACAGGCTACCCTCACGCGGTCCGGGGCGCACCACCGTCTCGTCGTAGCCAAGATTGAAACCGGCGATCTGCAGCTTCACATCATACTGGTCCGACCAGAACCAGGGCTTTGGTCGATAGGGTTGGTCCGCGCCAGTCATCACGGCGGCGGCTGATTCGGCTTGGTCGACGGCGTTCTGCACCGACTCGAGACGGATCTTCTCGCCCTTCCAGTCAAAGACGGCGCAGTCGCCCATGGCGTAGATGGCCGGATCGGAGGTGCGAGTGAAGGCGTCGACCAGAATGCCGTTCATCGTCTCGATCCCGGCACGCGCAGCGAGCCCATCATTCGGATTGACGCCGATCCCAGCGATGACGATGTCGGCATCGACGCGCGTGCCGTCGGACAGTTGCGCGGCGACGACACGGCCGTTGTCGCCAATCAGCCGCTCGAGCCCGGTCTTTTCCCGGATGGTCACGCCGTGGCTCGCATGGATGGCGCGCATCGCGTCGGCCGTTTCCTTCGCCGCCACACGCGCGAGAATACGCTCGGCCACTTCGATCAGCGTCACCTCTAGCCCGAGATGGTTGGCGACTGCGGCGGCCTCGAGACCGATATAACCGCCGCCGACGATCAACAACCGGCGTCCCGGTTTCATCTCAACCGCCAGCCGGTCGGCATCGTCCTTGTCGCGCACGGTGTAGACGCCCTCGAGGTTGCCGCCGATCGCATCCGGCAGGCCTCGTGGTGTCGCACCGGTGGCGATCGCCAATGTCTCATAGGCAAGGCTTGAGCCGTCGAACAACCGCACAGTCTTCGCTGCGCGGTCGATAACCTCGACCGGGCTCGACAGGCAGATCTCGACATCGTTCTCGCCGTACCAGTTCTCCGGTCGGAAAAGCAGACGGTCGAAAGCCATCTCGCCGAGCAGATATTTTTTCGACAGCGGTGGCCGTTGGTACGGCAGGTTGTCCTCGGCGCCGAGAATGGTGATGGGCCTTGCATCCTTCAGGCCGCGCAGTTTTGCCGCCAGTGCGAAGGCTGCCTGCCCTGCCCCGATAATGACCAGTCTGCCTGTCACGTGAAGCTCCCGATAGCGGTTCTGGAAGATCGCGCCGATCGCCATATGGGCTCGCGCGAGAAGAAGGCCAAGGGGTAACGCGCCGCAATTCGCCCGTCAAGGACGGCGACGGCAAACCTCGGCGCGGCAAGGGCCCGGCCTGCGCGATCCATGCGCAGGCCGGGTGTCCGGTCAAAGGTCGAGCACGAGATGCGACCGACCATCGGAGGTGTGACGGGGCGAGATGCCTTTGCCGTCGATCGTCGCCGTGACGCGCTGGCGAAAGGCCGAGAAGCTGTCGAAGGTGACAACATCGACCGGCTCATCGAAATGCAGCGTAATCGTGTAATAGCTGCTCTGCGAAAGCCGTGACAAAGCCAGCACGCGGCCGCGAAAGCGCTGACCGAGATACTCGCCGGACACCACGGCGCCAACGGCAACGGGGTCGACTTCGGCATTATCACGGCGGGCGGCGAGCGCCGACAGCGTGTTCCAGTCCCGCACGCCGTGGCTTTTGGCCACGAGTTCGAGCGCGGTGCCATGGGTGACGGCCGTGCCGCCGCTGGCCATGGCCTCACGCAACCGCCGGGCCTGGGATTTCAGTTCATCTATCGTCAGTGTGGCCATGGACATGGCAAACCTCTTCTCTCATCGCATGCGAGAAAAATGAAGGGGCCCGCATTGCCCTCACCGCGCATGCGCAGGACAAGGGTTCATTCCATGCTCAACGAGGACTTCACCAAGGGCATATTGCCTGCGGGCGGCCGGTGCCTCGAACCGTGAGCACATATGGAAAGTCGCAAGGCCCCTGTCAAGCCGGCGAAGTGAGGTTGGACAAGAGGACACGGCCACGGCTCCAGCCGCTGCGACCGAAGGGCGCACACTTATAAACTCTTAGCGATGCCGTTCAGAAAGTGTGAGTGAAGTTGCGCTAAATTGGGACCCTAAAAAACAATCTTGGGGAGAGGGTCATGTCGCTGCAGGTCATACCGGACGCCAAACAAAGCATTCCGCAGGATCAGGTCTACGAGAAGTTCACAATCGATCGCCCCGGAAAGATCATTTTCGTCGGCCATCGCCTGAGCACGAAGAGCAACCTGCGCTGCCTGATCCATTCGATTTCGCTCCACGGCGCGGAACTCGAGGTCAGCCCGCATGTGCCGGTTCCGAGCAACTTCTTTCTGGAAATCCTCGGCATTCACGACGAGATCGGCTGCACCCTGATCCGTCGTGAGGAGGAAAAGGTCACCATCGGCTTCAACATGCTGATCGATGCCGAGTTCCTGCACCACGTCGTGCGGCTCTCCTTCGAACTCTGAATCCTGAGAGTGAACGCAAGAGGCCTCCGGCGATCCGCCGGAGGCCTCTTGCATATCTGCTGATCGTCGCGGTCTATTTGAGAGCGGCCAAGTGCTGCTCGATCTCCGGAACGGTCAGTTTCACCAAGTCCTTGTCGACCTCGGCGCGAATGACGCCAGCCGGAAGCGAGGCAAACTGAGCCCGGAGGATTCCCAGGGCCTTGGGCGGGGCAACCAGAATCATCGCCTTGATCTCGTCCGCGTCCACCAGCGCTTCGATCTTCTTGGCCACATCCTTGAGGAAATCCTCCTCGGCCTGCTCATGCCAGTCGGTATCGCCCATGGCGCTACGGCTGGCGCCCTGCGACTGGTACACGCGTCCGGGCCGGTCCGAGCCAAGATCACGGGTCGCCTCGTCGGGCTGGGATTGATGGTCGACGACCGTCAGGTTGACGAGATCGGCGTCACCGTCATTGCGCAAGAACAGTGCCTTGGCGCCGTCGCATACGATCACCCAAGATTTGCGGCCAATATCGAAACGGCTCATGTCGTTCTCCCTTAATCGATGAGGCACATAGGCCTCGGATTCACACTAGGCCGGTCGAAGGCCTGGTTCAAGACAACCGCTCGCCACAAGGGCGCCGGCATGGAGGCCTGGATTACGACTGCCACGTCATCGCTATCGGTCCGCGCGATGCCAGCAACTCGCCCCTGCAAAATGATGCGTTTCAACAAGGCGTCCAGGCATGGCCAACCCTGCGGAAAAGCCGGAATATCTCACTTTCCTCCAGCCAACTGGGTCGACGCTAGGCCAAGAAGGCGCGCGTGGCCTTGATCCCGATCAAGTCGAGCGACGGCCGGTCGGTTGGCAATCGCCAAATGTCCAGCCTCGACCACCACGCCGTTTCTTCCAAACCGATGGACATCTCGGCGATGCACCCGCAGCTTTGCACCGCGTCCGAACACTGGAAACACCAAAATCCGCCGCGCTCAAGGCGATGATAGTTGCGTCGCGGAACCAAATTTCGAATTCCCTAAAAATCTAATGTCTCGATTGACCACAGCACAACACTTTTCGCGCAGCCTCTCGTTCAAGCAACCGCAGCCAGCGGAAACAAGGGGGAACGCCATGCAGGGTGCCACACATCTCGCGGCAGTGAAGTCGGAAATGTACCAACGCCACTGGGAGCGGTTCTATGTCCGCCGTCCCGCGCGTGTCATGTCGGTCAGCCCCGGCCTCAGTGGCATCACAATGCGCAGTTGTCAGGTCGTTGACATATCGCAGGGCGGGGCCGCGCTGGAACTCACCACCGCCATCGGCCTCTCCTCCCACTATTATCTGCAGGTTCTGGGCCTCGCCGACAGGATCGGTTGCGCCGAAGCCTATCGCAACGGTAACCGCGTCGGTGTAAAATTCATCTGTCCCATCCCTGAGCATGTGCTGCATGCCATCGTCCGAGCCGACTTCATGATGGGCGACAAGGTCAACAAGCCAGCCGGCACCCAGCGTTGATGCGGCAGTCCCTCGGAAAAACTGTTCACGCTTAGCCGTTTTCACGTAAATCCCGACCTTGCGCCGGCCGCAATCGCGCCTATTGTGTGCCGAATTTCAATCGCTTCAGGATTTACAAGAACAGCATGTCCGGTTTTTCGCGCTTCACCCCCTTGATTGGCGCCCTTCCCGCAACAGTACCCTTTGTCGGCCCCGAAGCCATCGAGCGCCAACGCGGGTTGCCCGTCAAGGCCCGTATCGGCGCCAATGAGAGCGACTTCGGCCCCGCTCCCTCGGTGCTAGCCGCAATCCGCGAGAAAGCCGGCGAAATCTGGAAATACAACGATCCGGAAAACTTCGCGCTGAAGGCTGCACTCGCCGCCCATCTCGGACTTGCGCCAGCCAATCTGGTCGTCGGCGAAGGCGTTGACGACTTGCTGGGGCTGATCGTCCGGCTGGTCATCGAGCCCGGCATGCCGGTCGTCACCTCGCTCGGCGGCTATCCCACCTTCAATTTCCATGTCACCGGCTTTGGCGGGCGTCTCGTCTCGGTTCCTTACGTCAACGACCGTGAAGATCTGGGCGGCCTGCTTGCCGCCGTGAAGAGGGAGAACGCTCCGCTCGTCTACTTCGCCAATCCGGACAATCCCATGGGGAGCTGGTGGGATGCCGAAAGCATCGTCGCCTTTGCCAGAGCCCTGCCCGAAACCACGCTGCTCGTTCTCGATGAGGCCTACAACGAGACAGGGCCTGATGGCTCCGCACCGGCGGCCGATGCCTTGATCGACCTGCCGAACGTCATTCGCACACGCACCTTCTCCAAGGCCTATGGCCTGGCCGGCGCACGCGTCGGCTATGCGTTCGGCACGCCCGAAACGGTCGTCGCCTTCGACAAGATCCGCAACCATTTCGGCATGCCGCGCCTGTCGACCGAGGCGGCACTCGCGGCACTTGCCGATCAGGCCTACCTGAAGGATGTCGTGTCGCGCATCAGATCCGCGCGTGATCGGATTGCCGCGATTGCCACAGCGAACGGCCTGTCGCCACTCGCCTCGGCGACCAATTTCGTCGCGATCGACTGCGGCCGAGATGGCGCTTACGCGCGCTCCATCGTTGACGGACTGATGCAGTATGGCGTCTTCATCCGCATGCCGGGTGTCGCCCCGCTCAATCGCTGCATCCGTGTTTCCACCGGCCTGCCGGCTGACATGGACCTGTTCGAGGAAGCACTTCCGAAGGTGCTGAAGTCGCTCTGACCGGGCAATAGCCCAATAAAAAGAACCGCGCCGGCCTTGTTCCTGCCGGTCGCGGTTCTCATGTGTTGGCTCAGGCCCCGTCCAAAGGTCCCCCGCCACGCTCCCCTCTCCAAGGGTTCTTTTTATCTCGCGCCCCGGTTCATTGCCGGGAACTCGTCAGGATGATCAGTGCATCGTCATCCATTCGCGGGCCGAGCGCAGGGCCTCCGCAAGCTCGGTCTTGCTCATCGTCTGGGTCAGATCGGCGCGCAGTTCAGCTGCACGCTCGCAGCCCTTGATGGCGGCGATATTCAGCCACTTGTGCGCCGAAACGAGGTTGATCGGGCAACCGCGGCCGGTCGCATACATCAGCCCCATGTCGCAGAAGACATCAGCGCGGGTTTCGCCACCCATGGTGGCCATTTCGGAATTGTGCATTTCAAAGCGTGCCATTGGTTTTGTCCCTGTCTAGCCTAACGGTTAAAACTGTCCCTGTTTTGGCCCTCTCAGGCCTTCCTTCCGAACCCTGGCCGACTGTCGCGGCTTCTGTTTGGTCCTTCCGGAGCGGCGGGTTTTCCCTGCTCGTTTGATGCCCCAACTATGCCAAAAGCCTTTCAACGGGCGCTTAAAATGCATGATTAATTTGCTGAAAACAAAGTACAAACTCTTCGTAAACTTGGCTTTTCGTTAAGCATCGCCCTGCCTGAAACTTAAGGGATTTGGCTCGAAATTTACGAAAGTTTCAGACTTGGATTTAAACCGAACGATAACCAAGAAAAGCACTTGGCCTTCGCGGTATCGGTGCGAAAGCCGGCGCGCAGAGGTTTTCGCGGTCGTGCAAAAGCCCACAGCCACCTATTTACCTTTACGTTTGCGTAAGATATTTTTCACTCGCTGATCCATGCGTGACCTTAAAATCTGGCGCGCATACCGGCTTTAGAGGACCGGTCCATCAGCATTCGGGCTCGTTTCGGGAGGAGAGTTACACAATGCGCATGATCATCGTCGCTGCGGCTGCGGCCCTGGCGTTTTCGGCGGCAACCGTTCAGGCTGCCGAACCGATCGAAGGAAACTGGAAGACGGCAAGCGGCTCGACCGCGCAGATCGCGCCTTGCGGCGGCAGCTTCTGCGTGACGTTGAAGACCGGCAAGCATGCCGGCAAGCAGATCGGCAAGATGGCCGGAACCGGTGGCAGCTATAAGGGTACGATCACCGATCCGGACGCCGACAAGACCTACTCGGGTTCGGGTACGGTTTCAGGCAACTCGCTCAAGATGAAGGGCTGCGTGCTGGCGGTGCTGTGCAAGAGCCAGACCTGGTCGCGTCTCTGAGGCCGCTCATCCAGCGCAAATAGAAAATAGCGGAAGGCCCGGCGAACATTTCGCCGGGCCTTCCTGCTTCAGTGGCTTTCGTTCAGCGCGCCGTCTGGCCGAACAGGACTTTCTTGGCGTCGTCGTCCTGGGCAATGTTGCTGCGCTTCTCCTGACCGACGGCAATACCACGTTGAACGGCGGGACGCGCCATGACCCGTTCAAACCAAGCCTTCAGGTTGGGGAAATCATCAAGATCCTGCCCCTGGTTCTTGTGCGGCACGACCCAGCCGACCGAGGCGATGTCGGCGATCGAATAGTCGCCGGCAAGATAGTCCCGATCAGCCAACCGCTTGTTCATCACACCGTAGAGGCGGTTCACCTCGTTGGTGTAGCGGTTGATGCCATATTCGATCTTTTCCGGCGCATACTGGCGGAAATGGTGAGCCTGGCCCGCCATCGGGCCAAGACCGCCCATCTGCCAGAACAACCACTGATCGACCTCGACGCGGCCGCGCTCGTCGCTCGGATAGAACTTGCCGTACTTGCGGCCGAGATATTGCAGGATAGCGCCGGATTCGAAGACCGAGATCGGCTCGCCACCGGGGCCGTCCGGATCGATGATCGCCGGCATGCGGTTGTTCGGGGAGATTTTGAGGAAATCCGGAGCAAACTGCTCACCCTTGCCGATATTGACGTATTTCACCTCGTAGGGAACGCCAAGCTCCTCAAGCATGATGGAGATCTTCCAGCCGTTCGGTGTCGGCCAGTAATAGAGTTCGATCGGCTTGGTCATGGGCTTCTCCTGTTCTCGCAAAGAGTGCTGCTGATGCAGGGAGACTTAGGCACGGGCGGCCGATGTTCAAGTGAATTCCCCTTAACCCTTCTGAATGCCAGATGAACCGCAACCTCAGGACGCGTTCAGGGCCGATCCGTCATAACGCCATCATCGAAACGACGAACCCGGAGAAACGACGATGGTGGCCAAGGTAGCAAGACGATTGACGATCTTCACCCTTTCCATGGCGGTCTTTGCCATCCTCGTCGCGGGCCTGGTCACCGCCGGAAACGGAGCGGCCGGGCGTCCTGTGCCTGTTTCCGTCGCGTGCCTGACCTCGAGCGCCCCCTTCTGCAACTCCACCTTTTGAACATTTGCCCGGAGACAGAACCATGCACGCAGCCGCCTTCATCCCCCTTGCCGCCATCTGCCTTCGCTACACGCTGCTCTTCAGCCTCTTCATCAGCCCGCTGGTTGCCGTCGGCATTGCCCGGTCGGAGGAAATCAAGCTGACCAGGAACGGCGCCGGTCTCGTCCTGTTCGTCAGCCTGCAGCGCCAGTCGATGAGTTAAGTCTGCTGCCCGCGACCTTCTTGTACCGGCGGCATATGTCCGACCGAAATTCTCTGTGGATCAGGGCCGTACAGCGTCGTTTGCTTGTCAAGAAGTCTTCACTATAATGACTCATGAGCAAGCGAATCCACTTCCACTCCCCGATCAATTTCATCAGCCCCGACCCGTTCGAGCCGCAGGTCTTCACGGACGCCAAGGCCGCCGTCGATGCGTTGACCGCACTTTACGAGCGCAATACGCGCTTCCTGATCGACGGTTTCTCCGCCCTGGCCAAGGGTGCGACGATCTCCGGCCGCTACCGTGCTTTCTATCCGCAGGTCACCATGGAGACGACGAGCTTCGGCCACGTCGACACAAGGCTCTCCTATGGCCACGTGACGGCGCCGGGCCGTTACACGACCACCGTGACACGGCCGAATCTGTTCCGCCACTATCTTGAGGAACAGCTGGCCTTGCTGATCCGCAACCATCAGGTCCCGGTGGTGGTGTCGGAATCCGACACGCCGATCCCGCTGCATTTCGCCTTCGGCGAAGGGGCACATGTTGAGGCCGCGGCGAGCGGGCTGATGGATATTCCGCTGCGCGACCTGTTCGACACACCCGACCTCACCGTCACCGACGACGAGATCGCCAACGGCGAATACGATCCGCGACCCGGCGAACCGCAACCGCTGGCGCCGTTCACCGCGCAGCGTATCGACTATTCTCTGGCGCGCCTGTCGCACTATACGGCGACCAGCGCGGCGCATTTCCAGAACTTCGTGCTTTTCACCAACTACCAGTTCTACGTCGACGAGTTCTGCGCCTATGCCCGGCGGCTGATGGCGGAGGGCGGCGGCGAATATACGGCCTTCATCGAACCCGGCAATGTCGTGACCCTTCCCGGCCACAGCGAACCGAGCGAGGGCACGGCCGTCGCGCGCCTGCCGCAAATGCCCGCCTATCATCTCAAGGCCAAGGGCCACGCCGGCATTACGATGATCAATATCGGCGTCGGACCATCAAACGCCAAGACGATCACCGACCATGTCGCAGTGCTGCGCCCCCATGCCTGGCTGATGCTCGGCCATTGCGCCGGCTTGCGCAATTCCCAACGTCTCGGCGACTATGTGCTGGCCCATGCCTATGTCCGCGAGGATCACGTCCTTGATGACGACCTGCCTGTCTGGGTGCCGATCCCGGCGCTTGCCGAGGTCCAGCTGGCGCTGGAGGATGCCGTTGAGGAGATCACCGGCTATGAGGGCTTCGAACTGAAGCGCATCATGCGCACCGGCACGGTCGCCACCATCGACAACCGCAACTGGGAGCTTCGCGATCAGCGCGGCCCGGTGAAGCGGCTGTCGCAGTCGCGCGCCATCGCGCTCGACATGGAATCGGCGACGATCGCCGCCAACGGTTTCCGCTTCCGCGTCCCCTATGGCACGCTGCTGTGCGTCTCCGACAAGCCACTGCACGGCGAACTGAAGCTGCCGGGCATGGCGACCGCCTTCTACAAGACGCAAGTCAGCCAGCATTTGCAGATCGGCATCCGGGCGCTGCAAAAACTCGGCTCCATGCCGAAAGAAAAGCTGCATTCGCGCAAGCTCAGGAGCTTCTTCGAGACGGCCTTCCAATAAGGCTTGGCCGTTCTGGAGATGGGTTGAGGTCGGGGCTGGCCGCTCAGCGGCCGGCCGCAAGCTTGCGCAACGTGTCGAGCAAGATCGATACTCCCGTTCCGATCAGCGCGGACAGGATGATGATGAGATGCAGATTGACCGCAGCCCGGCCCAGCAGATCTATACCCTCCTTGGCGGACGACGCACCGAGCGCAAGCGCGCCAGCTGCGATAGCGGCGGGATAAGTGCCGACACCACCCGGCGCATGAAACGGCAGAACCGAAGAAAGCTCGCCACCGAGCGCGCCGCCGAAGGTTGCCGCTAGGGGCGAAACGCCCATCAGGCCAAGCACCCAGGCGAAAACGACAACCTTGACACCCCAATTGACTGCGGTGGCGAACCAGGCCCGAACCAGGCTGGCCGCATTTACCGGCAAGCCTTCGTTGATGCCGTCGAGGATGCGGCCGAGCTTGCCCTTCAGTTTCGGTCGCACTCGCGCCAGGACCGGGCCCTTCAACAGATAAGCGGGAACCGGCGCGATCAGGAAGGCAATCCAGAGCGCTGCCGGAAGACGTTTGTCAGCGGCTTCAAGAACCAGACCAAGTCCACCGGCTGCCAGCAAAGCATGCAGATCGAGTACGCGCATAACCAGCAGAGCCGAGGTGCCGCGCAGCAGCGGCACTGAAAACTCGGAACGCATCAGCAACGGAAAGCTCGTCTCGCCGCTGCGGAACGGCAGCATGATATTGAGGAGATTGTGTACCTGGGCGAGATGGAAGAGCTCGACGAAGCGGCCGGAGGTTTCGCGCGGAAAATAGTCGTGAAGGCGCCAGGCGCGGGCGACATAAGTGAACAACAGCAGCAGAAAAGCCAGCGTGATATGGCCGAAACCGACCGACGACCAGCGCTCGACGATGGACGCCCAGCCCCAGACTTCCTCGACGAAGAAGGCATAGCCACCCACGGAAACGAGTGAGATCAGCAGGGCACGGTGCCGGCGAAGCCACGATTGTTTGCCGATATCCCCCTTGGGCGTCATGGGCAAGAGTTCCGAATTGCGCGAAGATGCCGGTTCCTATAACACCCACCGGAACAAAACCAGCAGTTTCCGGAGTTTCCTGTGCCGACAGTCGCCGTTCAAACGGGCCCATCCAGCAGCGCCACCGAGCAGCCGGATATCGAGCTCTCAGTTATCGTTCCGGTTATGAACGAAGAGGACAATGTCGCCCCGATGATCGACCGGATCGTCGGCGCACTTGCTGATTTCGGCAAGCCTTGGGAGCTGATCCTGATCGACGATGGTTCGACGGATGAGACACTGGTCCGCGCCAAGTCCTATATCGGCCGCCCAGGTCTCGACCTGCGCGTCATCGAATTCCAGCGCAATTTCGGCCAAGCCGCCGGTTTGCAAGCCGGATTTGACGCGGCCCGCGGACGGTTGATTGCCTCCCTGGACGGCGACCTGCAAAACGATCCTTACGACATTCCGATGATGATTGCCGAACTGGAGAACCGCGACCTCGACCTCTTGTGCGGCTGGCGCAAGTCCCGTCAGGATGCGCTCGTGCTGCGCAAGATTCCGTCGTGGCTGGCCAACCGGCTGATTGGGGCGGTAACCGGCGTGAAGATCCACGACTATGGCTGCGGTCTCAAGCTCTATCGGGCCTCGATCATCAAGCAGGTCCGCATCATGGGTGGCATGCATCGCTTCATCCCGGCATGGGTCGCAAGCGTCACGCCCAGCCGTCGTATCGGCGAGGTGGTCGTCAATCACCATGCCCGCCAGTTCGGCCAGTCGAAGTACGGCATTTCTCGCACCGCACGGGTCGTGCTCGACCTGTGCGCGGTTCTGTTTTTCATGCGCTTTCGCCAGAGACCTGGCCATTTCTTCGGCATGATCGGCTTCTTCATGGGTGTGATCAGCGGCCTGATTCTGCTCTATCTCGGCTTTGTGAAGTTCGCGCTTGGACAGGATATCGGCACACGTCCCCTGCTTCTGATCGGCGTGATGCTGTTCCTGGCATCGATCCAGATGGTCACCACCGGCATAGTGGCCGAAATGATGACCCGCTCATACGACGAGCCGAAAGGCTACATCGTCCGCAAGACCTACGAGCAGAAGGCAGGCTGAGGTGATCACCATCCTTCGACAGAAACCGGCCGCGGTTTTTGTCCTGCTGGCCGTCTACTTCCTGGTTCAGCTTGTCATCCGGCTGATCCTGCCACACTCGCTTGAACTCGACGAAGGCCAGCAACTGTTCTTCGCACAGTGGTTCGCATGGGGCTATGATTCACAGCCGCCACTCTACAACTGGGTGCAATACGGCGTCAGCCGGCTGCTCGGCCCCGATCTGCTGTCGCTCGCGTTGCTGAAGAATCTGGCGCTCTTTGCATCCTATCTATGCTTCGGCCTCGCCGCGCAGACAGTCCTGCGCTCACGGGACCTCGCCGTCGTCGCAACGCTCTCGCTGCTGACCATCCCGCAAATCGGTTTCGAGGCGCAACGGGATCTCACGCATACTGTCGCGGTGATCTTTGCCGCCTGTCTGTTTCTCTATGCGTTTCTCTCGACCCTGAAAACGCCGAGCTTTCAGGGCTATGTCCTGACCGGGCTTGCGATCGGCCTCGGCGTTCTCTCGAAGTACAACTTCGTCCTCTTGCCAGCTGCAGCGGTGATTGCCATCGCGCTCGATCGGCAGTTTCGTTCCCGCCTGCTCGACTGGCGCATTCTTCTCACGGGCGCGGTCGCGCTGATCGTTGCCCTGCCCCATGGCCTCTGGTTCCTGGAACATATCGATCTTGCGACCGAACAAACGATCGGCAAGCTGACCAGTGAAGCGACCCACAGCCCCGTCGAGCAAATCGTGTCGGGCCTGTCGTCCCTGTTTGTGTCGTTTGTCGGCTTTGCCGGCCTGACGATTGCGATCTTCGGCATTGTGTATTGGCGGGAGTTCCGTGTGGCATGGCACGCGCAAAACCAATGGACGCGCCTGATCGGCCGGATCATGGCGATTGCGGCGATCCTGCTCATTGTGCTGGTCGTATTCGGCGGCGCGAACCATATCAAGGATCGTTGGCTCACACCTATCTACCTGATCCTGCCGCTCTATCTGGCCACCAAGCTTGAGGCCGGGACAGGCGCGGACGCGCCATATCTTCGCCGGTTCTGGCCCGTTGCCGCATTTGCGCTGGTCGCGCTGCCGATCGTCATGCTGGTGCGTATTCCGATCCACGGGATGACCGGACGATACGAAAAGCTGAACGTCGACTACCCAAGCGCCATCAGCCAAATCCTCGCAAGTTCTCCGACCAAACCCTCGATCGTCCTCACCATCGACTCCCAGCTTGCCGGCAACATACGGTTAAGCGCGCCGGCGTTGCTGGTGACAATCGATGGCTATGAGGTGCTCGACAAGGGCTTAACCGCGGACGACGGCCAGCCGGTTCTTGCCATCTGGCGCGATCGAGGCCGTCCCTCACCGGAGCTGCCCGACGGCATGGCCAGATGGCTCGACGCCCATGGCCTGGCCGCTCCGGCCCAGGCTCATGACATGGCTGTGCCCTATATCTATGGACGTCAAGGCGATCTCTATCACTTCGCCTATGCTTTTCTCTATCCGCAGGCGAAGTGAAGGGGCAAGCAATTCCAGCAAAAGTGTGTAGCGGTTTTGCGTAAAAAATTGCGTAAAAACAAACAGATAGAGCACCGCAGGCGACTCGGTTTTCGCCGGTGATGCTCTAGCCTCCCCTCCATTCAGCCCTGAAGGATCACCGGTTCGCAGCGAACCGGAAAAGTCACCGAATTGGCGATGAAGCATTTTTCGTGCGCATCGCCATGCAGTCTCACCGCCCGTTCGACGTCACCCGTGGCAATGGTCACGCGCGGCCTCAGCACGACGTCGGTGAAACGCCCTCCACCGGTTTCGTCCGTCACCATCACCCCCTCGGCATGGTCCTCATAGGCCGTCACCACGACACCGTTGACCGCGCAGAAATGCAGATACCAGAGCTTGTGGCAGGCTGAGATCGAAGCGACCAGCAAGTCCTCCGGGTTCCAGCGCTCGGAATCACCACGAAAGGCTGGATCGGCAGAGCCGGGAATGTCGGGCTTTCCGTCGCAGCCGATCACATGGTCCCGGCTATAGTCGCGGTAGCCGGACGTGCCGGTGCCGCGGTTGCCGGTCCAGGTGACCGTGACCCGATATTCGTGGTGATGCCCTGCCATGCTTCCTTCTCCTGTTGTGTGAGTCTGTTGCCGGACGATAGGCCAATGCCCCGGCCTCTCCAAGCCGGACCTCTCGCTGCCAGCAGCACAGACACAGGAAAGAAATTCCAAGCCTGCCCTTGCAATGACCGATCTACGATATATCTTAGATACAGTGCAAGATATTGAACAAAGGAAAACAGATGAGACACATGAATTTTGAAGGCAGGGGCTGCGGCGAAGGCCGCAAGGCATGGCATGCCATGCGAGAAGGCGGGCTCGGCGGACGCTTCGACGGACCGCATCGGGGGCACGGTCGCGGGCCCGGACGCCGACGCATGTTCGAAGGCGGCGAACTTCGCCTCGTCCTCCTCAAGCTGATCGAGGAACAGCCCCGCCACGGCTATGACCTGATCCGCGAAATCGAGAACCGCTCCGGCGGCGCCTATGCGCCGAGCCCAGGCGTCGTCTATCCGACCATGACCCTGCTGCTCGACATGGGGCTTGCCGAGGAACAGGCCAGCGAAGGCCCACGCAAGCTGCTGGCGATCACGCAGAGCGGCCGCGAGCACCTCGCCGATCGGGCCGACGAAGTCGCGACCGCCATGGCACGGCTTGCCGCACTCGCCAAGGTCAGCTCGAGCACGGATGCGGCCCCTGTCCGCCGCGCCATGCAGAATCTCAAGGCCGCGTTGCAGGACCGCCTGTCGCAGGATGGCGTCACCCGCGAGGTCCAACTCGAAGTCGCCCGCCTCATCGACGAGGCCGCCGGCAAGATCGAGAGGCTCTGATCATGGCAAAGGCAACCGCGGTCGTACCGACCAAGAACGGCTGGAAATACCTGCAGCAACTGTGCAAGCACTGGAGCCACAAGCTCGAGGTCGAACTCGGTGAAAAAGACGGCACGGTCCGCTTTCCCGAAGCGGTGGCGACCATGAGCGCCGATGATGCGGCGCTCACCGTCGAGATCGAGGCTGCGTCAGATGACGTGCTCGAGCGGATGAAAGGCGTGGTCTCAAACCACCTCGACCGCTTCGCCTTCCGTGAGGCGCCGCTGCCGTTCGCCTGGACGGCGGCTTGAGCGATCGAGAAGCAGGCCGCATCGCGCCTGCGACACCGATCTCCGGCGCGTCGGATAAGCGCTTGAAATACCGTCGTGCTCGGCGTGTATTGCATCTCCTGGTTCGAAGGAGGAAACAAGCATGCCCAGCACACTCACTATCCCCGATCTCGCCGGTAAGGCCGTTCTGATCACCGGCGCGTCAAGCGGTATCGGGGCCGCACTTGCCCGCGCCTTCGCAGCGCAGGACGCGTCTGTCGGCCTTCACTACCATTCGGGCGTCGAAGCGGCACAGGCGATTGCCGGCGAAATCGAGGAGGCCGGCGGCAGGGTTGCTCTCGTCCAGGCGAACGCGGCGAAATCCGAAGAGATGGCCGCCGCCGTCGACAGCGTCGCGCAAACCTTCGGGCGACTGGATGGTCTCATCAACAACGCCGGCAGCATGATCGCCCGCGTCTTGTACGAGGAAATGACCGACGCCCATTACGACAGGGTGATGGACGTCAACGCCCGCTCGGTCGTCGCGGCAAGCCGGGCCGCCGTTACCCACCTCAAGAGGGATGGCGGATTCATCATCAACACGACATCGGTCGCAGCGCGCTCCGGCGGCACCGCCGGATCGGGTATCTACGGCTCGTCCAAGGCTTTTGTCGCGGCAGTCACCAAGGGCATGGCGCTCGAATTCGGTAAATATAACATTCGCGTCAACGCGGTTGCCCCCGGACTGATTACCACGCCCTTCCAGGACCGCTTTGCTCTGGCAGGTCAGCTCGAGCAGGTTGCGGCAAGTGTGCCGCTACGTCGTACGGGGACGCCCGAGGATTGCGTCGGCGCCTATCTCTTCCTCGCCTCTGCCATGCTGTCAGGTTACATCACCGGCCAGACCGTGGACGTCAACGGCGGACAGTTGATGCCATAAGGCGCCCTCGACGACATTCGTCATCGGCCTCCGGTGCATGTCGAAAGGCTCACCCGCTCCCCACCGGCGGGAAGAGGGTGAGCCGCAGCGATCCGGGCCCGAGCCTTATTCCTTGTGGTTGTCCTTCAGCCAGTCCAGCCCCTTGCGCAGCGTATCGACCGCCTGGTCGACCTCGCCGCGCGAGATGATCAGCGGCGGCGAGAACAGCATGCGGTCGCCGGAGGCGCGCAGGATCACGCCATTGCTGACGCACTGGTTGCGCACCAACGTGCCGACATCATCGGGCTTTGAAAAGCGGCGACGGGTCGCCTTGTCCGCGGCGATCTGCACCGCGCCCATCAGACCGACGCTTACCGCTTCTCCGACCAGATCGTGATCAGTGAGCGACAGCAGCGCCTGGTTCAGATACGGGCCGATGTCGTCACGCACGCGTTCGACAAGGCCTTCCTCCTCGATGATGCGCAGGTTCTCGATCGCCGCGGCCGCCGAGACCGGATGACCGGAATAGGTATAGCCGTGATAGAAGTCACCAAGTTCCTCGATCATCACCTTGGCCACCCGTTCGGAGACGAGCACACCGCCAATCGGCAGATAACCGGAGGACAGCCCCTTGGCGATCGGCGCCAGATCGGGCTCAAAATCATAATGCTGGTGGCCGAACCAGGTGCCGAGACGGCCGAAGCCGCAAATCACCTCGTCGGAAACCAGAAGAATCTTGTACTTGGCGGCGATGCGCTTGATTTCCGGCCAGTAGGTTTCCGGCGGAACGATGACCCCGCCGGCGCCCTGGATCGGCTCGGCGACGAAGGCGGCGACATTCTCCTCGCCGAGTTCGAGGATCTTGTCCTCCAATTCCTTCGCGACCTTCAGGCCGAATTCTTCTGGCGTAAGATCACCACCTTCGACATACCAGTAGGGCTGGTTGATATGAACGATACCCGGGATCGGCAGGTTGCCCTGCTCGTGCATCCACTTCATGCCGCCAAGCGAGGCACCGGCAACCGTCGAACCGTGATAGGCGTTCTTGCGAGCGATCACCATGGTCTTGGTTTCATGGCCCAGCGCCTTCCAGTAGACGCGCGCCATACGGAACCAGGTGTCGGAGGCTTCCGAGCCGGAATTGGTGAAGAAGACGTGGTTGAGATTCGGGCCGCTATGGCTGGCGATCTTCTGGGCCAGCAGCGTGGTCGGCGGCGTCGTCGTGCCGAAGAAGGTGTTGTAATAGGGCAGTTCCTGCATCTGCTCATAGGCGGCATCAGCGATCGACTTGCGGCCGTAACCGACATTGACGCACCACAGGCCTGCGAAGGCGTCGAGATACTGCTTACCGTTCGAGTCCCAGATATGTACGCCGTCGGCCCGGCTGATGATGCGAGTCCCTTCCGCATTCAGTTTCTTCATGTCGGAGAAGGGATGCAGATGGTGGGCAGCGTCGATGGCACCGAGATTGGAAGGGGCGACTGCGGTCTTCGTCATGGCATTAGATCCTTGCGCAAGGTGCACTCGCAAACACGCCCGCGGACAAGCTGATCAAAGCTGGTCCGTGACGCCCTGCTTTCCCTTGCCTGATTGAAAGGCGGAACGTTATCGGCTACGAACATTACCTTCCCGAATGCGTTTGGCAAGGGCGTCGATTTGTGCGCTCCTGCGGCCAGATCGCCCCCCAGATTAGTCAGCGAGAAGCACTTTATGACCGAATTGTCCCAGGCCGCCGCCACCCTCGCAGCCGATCCGTCGGCGCGCATCGAAGTTCTGCTGGTCGGCATGAACGGCGACCTGCGCGGCAAGATGATCCCGCTCAAAGCCGAGGACAAGGTCTGGAAGAACACGGTGCGGCTTCCGGCCTCCACCCAGTCGCTCGACATCTGGGGTGACGACAATGACGACATCACCAGGATCTCGCTGACGCTCGGCGACCCGGACGGCATCCTCTTCGCCGACCGGAAATCGCTGACCACGCTGCCCTGGGGGCCTGCCGGCTCCAAGCAGGTCCTCGCCACAATGCACACGCTGGATGGCAATCCGCATTTCATCTGCCCGCGTGCCATCCTCGCCAATGTCCTGAAGCGTTTCGAGGAACGCGGCCTGACGCCGGTCATGGCGACCGAGCTGGAATTCTACGTCGTCGAGCCTGACTTCCGCGAAACCGGCAAGCCCATGCCACCAAAGGCACTGGTGATGGACGGCGAGGTCGAGGGTTTCCAGCTTTACGACATGCGGGCAACCGCCGCGATGGAGGACTTCCTCACGACGGTGCGCCGCTACTGTGACGATATGGGCCTGCCGGCCGACGCGACGACCGCCGAATTCGGCCCCGGCCAGTTCGAGGTCAATCTGCTGCACAAGGCGGATGCCATGGCCGCCGCCGACGACTGCATCTACCTGAAGCGCGTCGTTGATTTCGCCGCCCGCCGCCATGGGCTCAAGGCCACGTGCATGGCCAAGCCCTATGCCGACCACGCGGGGTCAGGCCTGCATGTCCACGCCTCCATCATAGACAAGGACGGCCGCAACATTCTCGATGCCAGGGGCGCCGATCCGGTCAAGCTCAAGTCGATCACCGCCGGCATGCTGAAAACCATGCAGGACGCCCAACTGATCTTCGCGCCGTTTGCCAATTCCTACCGCCGCTTCCAGCCGGGTTCGTTCGCGCCCGACAAGGTCGACTGGGGTTTTGGCAATCGCGGTACGGCCATCCGCATTCCCGACAGCGAAGGCCCTGCGGCCCGCGTCGAGCACCGCGTCGCCGGCGCCGACGCCCATCCGCACCTGCTTCTGGCCGCGATCCTCGGCGGCATCCTGCTCGGTCTCGACGAGAACCTCGATCCTGGCCCGGTCACCACGCCGGACAGCGCGCCGGAGAACCCGGACATGCTGACCCATGATTTCCTGACCGCGGTCGACCGGTTCCGCAACTCCCCCTTCATCGCCGACGTCTTCGGCGCCGAATACCAGCGGATCTACGGCGACACCAAACGCAAGGAAGCGATCACTTATCTGCGCAGCGTGTCGAGCTTCGACTACCAGACCTACCTGCCACGGATCTGATCTGCATCCACCACACCAATCCTACCCCCGGGGCGGCACTACTGCGCCCCGAATACTTGGGGCCGACAGGCAATAATTGACAAACATCAATACACAGCACACAACTGTTGCTCTTGGGCAACGCTCGCACCAACAATAAGAAGCAGAATTGTATTTTTTCTCATCGTAATGTAAGCATATTGAATGTTTTACTGAGGGGACCCAGCGATGAGAAAGCATTTATTGAGTGCAGTTATACTCGCAGCCATGGTAACGCCGGCGGCTGCGGCGGACATGTCGACACCACTTTCTGTACCGACTGCGAGCGACTGGACCGGCTTTTACGTCGGCGGCCATCTGGGCGGTGGCCGGTCGATTATCGATTGGACCTACGACGTCGGTGGAACGACGGCAGACCACAAGGGCGATGGTGTCCTCGGCGGCGCCCAGCTGGGCTACAACTTGCAGTCCGGCAACTGGGTGTTCGGTGGTGAAGCCGACATTTCGGCCTCCGGCATTGATGGTGACACGGACTGCCCGAACCCTGCCTTCACATGCTCCAGCGATACCAAGTGGCTTTCGACCGTTCGCGGACGTCTCGGCTACACCTTCGACAACCTGCTGATCTATGGCACCGGCGGTCTCGGCATCGGCCGGTTTGAGATGAGCACCAATAACGGCGCAGGTACCAGCGGCAGCACGACCAAGACCGACACCGGTTGGGTCGCCGGCGCCGGCGTCGAATATGCCTTCTCGCCGCGCTGGTCGGTCAAGGCCGAATACATGTATTACGACTTCGGCAGCACCAGCTACGAAGTCGATAACGGCTTGGATGTCAACGTCGACTCGCGTTTCCACACCGGCAAGATCGGCGTGAACTTCAAGTTCTGATCACGCCCAGCATCGCCCCGAAAATCGCAAGAGCCGCCGCGTAGGCGGCTCTGTTGTTATCGATGGCCACCGGATCGCGCTTCCCGCATGCGCTAGAAACGGTCGACAGTCAGATCCGCTCCTCTGCTTTTCTCCAGGACGAGCCGGACATTCGGCAGGTCGTTGCCCTTGAGTTTCCGGTCGATACCGGCGGCATCGAGATTGTAACCCTGCCAGCGGGCCGTCAGCCGGCGCTCCAACTCGGCGAGCGGCGGGGCGACGAAGACGGAGTAGTCGAAGAGTGGCGCGAGGGCCGCCCAGGGTTCCTGATCGAGCAGCAGGTAGTTGCCCTCGATCAGGACGATACGATCATGCGGCGAGATCGGCCGCGCCGAGGCAATGGCAATTTCACGGTCCCGGTCGAAGACCGGCACCAGCACTTCCTCTTCCCCTGCCCTCACCGCACGCACGATATCGGCAAAGCCGCGCACATCGAAGGTTTCCGGAGCGCCCTTGCGCAGCAGCAAGCCGCGGTCCTCAAGGATGCCGTTGTCCATGTGGAAACCGTCCATAGGCAGGACGGCCGCGTGCTCTCCGGCAGCGTTCAGAATCTCGGCGAGACGTTCGGCGAGCGTAGACTTGCCCGCGCCCGGCGGTCCGGCGATCGCGACGAGAAAACGGCGCGCCCCTTCGGCGCGCCGTACAATGGTTGTGGCAATGCTGTCCGCCGTCAGGCTCATGCGGCAAGCGCCTCGCCCGGCGCCTCCTTAGCACCCGTCATGAAGGCCACCGCATCTGACATGGTGTAGTCCTTCGGATCAATGACGCAGAGACGACGCCCAAGCCGGTGAATGTGGATCCGGTCGGCGACCTCGAAGACATGCGGCATGTTATGGGAGATGAGCACAATCGGAATACCACGCGAACGCACATCCTGGATGAGTTCCAGCACGCGACGGCTTTCCTTGACACCAAGCGCCGCCGTCGGCTCGTCGAGAATGATGACCTTGGAGCCGAAGGCTGCCGCGCGTGCCACGGCCACACCCTGGCGCTGGCCACCCGACAGTGTCTCCACCGCCTGATTGATGTTCTGGATGGTCATCAAACCGAGTTCCGACAGCTTGTCACGCGCGAATCTCTCCATCGCCGGCCGGTCGAGCGAGCGGAAGATGCTGCCCATGACGCCCGGTTTGCGCAATTCGCGGCCGAGGAACATGTTGTCGGCGATCGACAGCGCCGGCGACAGCGCGAGGTTCTGGTAGACGGTCTCGATGCCCGCCTTGCGCGCCTCGATCGGTGAGGAAAAGTCGACTGCCTTACCTTCGAGGCGGATCTCGCCCTCGTCCGGCGCAATCGCACCGGAGATCGCCTTGATCATCGAGGACTTGCCGGCGCCATTGTCGCCGATGACCGCGAGGATTTCGCCCGGATAGAGATCGAAGTCGGCATTGTCGAGGGCGGTTACACGGCCGTAGCGTTTGACGAGACCGCGCGCGGTGAGAATGGGTTCTTGAGCCATCAGCCTGCTACCTTTCTGATCCACTGGTCGATTGCCACAGCCGAGATGATAAGAACGCCGATCAACAGATAGGTCCATTGCGGATCGGTGCCGATGAGGCGAAGCCCGAGCGAGAAGACGCCGACGATCAGCGCGCCAAACAACATGCCGAGGATGGAACCACGGCCGCCGAAGAGAGATATACCACCGATCACCACCGCCGTGATGCTCTCGATATTGGCGAACTGTCCAGCGGTCGGCGAGACCGAACCGATACGGCCGATGAGCGCCCAGCCGGCCAGCGCGCAGATGAGGCCGGACAACGTATAGACCGAGACCAGCATGCGTTTGACGTTGACGCCGGCGAGTTCTGCGGCATCCGGATCGTCGCCGACCGCATAGACGTGGCGGCCCCAGGCGGTGCGGTTGAGCACATACCAAAGGAGAGCGACGAGCAAAACCATGAAGATGACGCCATAGGTGAAGACGGCGCTGCCGATGCGAAGATTCTGGCCGAAGAACTGCAGGATCGGCGCCTGAGCGGAAATATCCTGGCTGCGGATCGTCTCATTGGCCGAGTAAAGAAAGTTGGAAGCCAGAACGATCTGCCACATGCCAAGCGTGACAATAAAGGGCGGCAGCTTCATGCGCGCGACAAGCTGGCCATTGATCCAGCCGCAAAACGCGCCGACGGCAAGGCCGCACACAACCGCCAGCATCGGCGGCAAGCCATAGCGAAAGGTAAACTGGCCCATCACGACGGACGACAGCACCATAATCGCGCCGACGGACAGATCAATGCCCGCCGTCAGGATCACCAGCGTCTGGGCGGCGCCGACAATGCCGACAATCGCCACCTGTTGCAGGATCAGGGTCAGCGTGAAGGCGGAGAAGAACTTCCCGCCAAGGAGCACGCCAAAGACGGCGATCGATAGCACCAGCACGATCAGCGGCACGGCCGCCGGGCTCGAATGCAGGAAGTGCTGCAACTTCTCCAAGGGCGCCTTGTCATGGGCGTCGAACGAAGCGACCTGGGTCGAGCTGTCGACCAATACCTTCTCGAATTCCTGGCTCGGCTGTGAAACCGGATTTGCAGGCTGCATCGCTTCATCCTCCCTGGATTTCCCGCGCGTGTCTCTGCCGAAGATGCGCGACCGGCCCTCCACCCCGGCGGGCCGGTCGCATGAACCGTGATCGCTCGGCACGGGGGGACCTGATATTCCCCCGCGCCGCCTTGCCGACGCGATCACGGCAAAGTCGCCGGTTAGCCCCAGCACTTGTCCTTGCCGGCCTTGGTGTCGATCGACTCCACGCCCGGAGCAGGCTTGTCGGTGACAAGGGCAACGCCGGTGTCGAAGAAGTTCTTGCCTTCGGTCGCCGCCGGCTTCTCGCCGGTGTCGGCGAACTTCTTGATCGCCTCAATGCCCAAGGAGGCCATCAGCAGCGGATATTGCTGCGAGGTCGCGCCGATCACGCCGTCGGCGACATTCTGAACGCCCGGGCAACCGCCGTCGACCGAAACGATCAGCACGTCGTTTTCCTTGCCGAGAGCCTTCAGCGCTTCATAGGCACCGGCAGCAGCCGGTTCGTTGATCGTATGGACGACGTTGATACCCGGATCCTTCTGCAGGAGGTTTTCCATGGCGGTGCGGCCGCCCTCCTCATTGCCGTTGGTCACGTCATGACCAACGATGCGGGCATCGTCCTCGTCGCCGATCTTGTTGGGGTCCTTCGGATCGATGCCGAAGCCGATCATGAAGCCCTGGTCGCGCAACACATCAACCGAAGGCTGCGAGGGCGTGAGATCAAGGAAGGCGACTTTGGCGTCCTTGGCCTTGTCGCCGAGCGTTGCCGCGGCCCACTGGCCGATCAGCTTGCCGGCGAGTAGGTTATCGGTGGCGAAGGTCTGGTCGGCGGCATCAATCGGCTCGAGCGGAGTGTCGAGGGCGATGACCAGCAGGCCGGCGTCACGCGCCTTCTGCACGGCCGGGACAATGCCCTTGGTGTCGGATGCGGTCAGCAGGATGCCCTTTGCACCGTCGGCAATGCAGGTTTCGATTGCCGCGACCTGGCTTTCCGAATCGCCATCGACCTTGCCGGCATAGGACTTCAGCGTCACGCCGAGCTCGGCCGCCTTGGCGGTCGCGCCTTCCTTCATCTTGACGAAGAAAGGATTGGTGTCGGTCTTGGTGATCAGGCAGGCCGAAACGCCTGCGGCGCTGGCCGAACCGGCGAATACGGTGCCGAGCGCCAGAGCTGCAAGCGACGCGGCGAAAAGAGACTTCTTCATGTGATTCCTCCCGAGAATATCGATGATCCGGTTGCCCCGGACCGTGAGCGTGGCTCCCCCAGCGCTCCCACGCCGGGCTGGCAATCCTCCTCAGGCCGCCATTCCTCCACGCCCCATTTAGAACATCAGTGAATTCTGATTGTCAATTAATAAATCCAGTTGAATTATTAATTCCCTATGACATGCTGACGAACGAAAGATATAAGAGCGCCGGGTGCGACCGAAGGAGGAGCGGCCATGGCACTATCGGACCCCCCAGTGGGGCTTAGCGAGCAATCGCCATTCACGACCGCGGCCGGCGGCGCCAATCAGGTGCGTGTGCGCGCCTACAACGAGCGCCTCGTTCTGTCACTTGTCCGGCGCAACAGCGGCGTGTCGAAGGCCGAGATCGCCCGACTGACCGGGCTGTCGGCCCAGACCGTTTCCGTCATCATGCGGGCCCTGGAAAAGGACGGCCTGCTGATGCGCGGCAAGCCGGTGCGCGGCCGGGTCGGCCAACCTTCCGTGCCAATGCACCTCAATCCGGATGCGGTCCTGTCATTTGGCGTCAAGATCGGCCGCCGTAGCGCCGATCTGGTGCTGATGGACTTCGTCGGCACCATCCGCCTCAACCGCCACCTGACCTATCCCTACCCCGACCCGACGACTATTCTCGCATTCCTGGTGGAAGCGATCGCGGACATGGAGCAACAGCTTTCGCCGGCACAGCGTGACGCGATCGCCGGCGTCGGCATTGCCGCCCCGTTCGAACTTTGGAACTGGGCGCGCGAGGTCGGCGCGCCGGAGGGAGCCATGGAGGCCTGGCGCGGCTTCGATCTGCAAGCCGAGGTCGCGACCCACCTGCCCTACCCCGTGTACCTTCAGAATGACGCGACCAGCGCCTGCGGCGCCGAACTCGTGTTCGGCGTCGGGCCTCGCTATCCCGACTTCGTTTATTTCTACATCGGCTCCTTCATCGGTGGCGGCGTCGTGCTCAATTCCTCGGTTTTCGTCGGACGAACCGGCACGGCCGGCGCAATCGGCCCTCTGCCAGTGCGCAACAAGCACGGCGAGACGCGGCAACTGCTGGAAATCGCCTCGATCTTCGTCCTCGAAAGGCTGCTCAAGGAGCGCGGTGTCGATCCTCAGCCCTTGTGGTATGCGGCCAACGATTGGATCGACTTCGGCGAGCCGCTGGAGATCTGGATCCGCGATTGCGCCGCAGCACTTGCCCAGGCGATCATCGCCGCGAGTTCGATCATCGACTTTTCCGCCGCCATCATCGACGGCGGCTTCCCCGCCTGGGTCAGGACCCGTATCGTCAAGGCGACGCTTGAGGAAATCGGCAAGCTCGACCTTCAAGGCATCGTCGTCCCCGACATCGTCGAGGGTGCGGTCGGCGCCCAGGCAAGGGCGATCGGTGGCGCCAGCCTGCCGATCTTCGCCCGCTACCTCATCGACCAAACCGTCTTGTTCAAGGAAATCGGTAATGTTGAAGGGAATTGATCCGCTGCTGAGCCCGGAATTGCTGGCGACATTGCGCGCCATGGGGCACGGGGACGAGATTGCCGTCGTCGACGGCAATTATCCGGCGCTCGAACACGCCCGTCGCCTCATCCGGCTCGATGGCCACGGTATCGTCGCGGTCATCAACGCCATCCTCAGCGTGATGCCGATCGATGATTTCGTCCCCGAGGCGGTCTTTCGCTCGACTGTCAGCGACGATACCGAACGGCTCGACCCCATCCATCAGCAGATGATCGCCTGCTGCGCCCGCCATGAGCCGAAGCGCCGCGTCGTGCCGCTGGTCGGCCAGGATTTTTACAGTCGGGTGAAGGCGGCACACGCGGTCGTCCAGACCGGGGAACCAGCGCTCTACGCCAACATGATCCTGCGCAAGGGCGTGATCTATCCGTCCAACTGACCCGGCTCCCAGAGGCGGTAAGAGGTTTCGGCTTTCGCAGACACCAGGACATTGAGCGCGCCGGGATGCAGCCGGATCTCGACATCGCGCGGCATGCGGACAAGTTCCCCGTCCACCACGCAGAGCGTACCGCCGCGATGCTTGGGAAACTGCAAGCTGACAACCTCCGCTGTCGTGCTACTGACAGCACCATTTTCTTTCAACCGCCCAAGCAGGATGTCGAGCGCCAGCTTGGCCATGCCGACCGGCTCTAGCGGATCTGTGAGATAAACCCCGAGTTTGCCGCCAGTCAGATTGTCGGCAAAGAACAGCGGATTATCGCCGAACGGGTTGTTGGACACCGAAATCGCCGACACGATCCTGTGCTCGTTGCGGCTATCGTGATCGATGTCGAAAACGACTTCAAAGCGCGAGGGGCGCAACATCACACCAAGGGCCGCGCGTGTGCTCGCCCGCATCTTGCCGAATCGCGAGGCGAAATCCATGGCATTGCGCATGCGCACCATGCGGGCGTGCAGACCGGCGGAAAACTGATGCACGAAAGGCCGGCCATTGACGCTGGCGATATCGACTCGCTCTATCCGGCCCTTTGCCAGGGGCGCCAAGGCGGCGTGGATGTCGAGCGGCAACTTCAGGGAGCGGGCGAAAAGGTTCATCGTTCCGGCCGGCACGACGCCGAGGGCAATCCCCGCCTTCCAGGCGATGCCGGCTGCGGCTGAGATCGTGCCGTCGCCGCCACCGGCGATCAGCGCGTCGATACCCGTCTCGCGCGCGGCGTCCTCAAGCGCTTGAACCACGTCGCGACCCGCGACCACTTCACAGGTGATGTCGTGACCGGCCTCCTGGAAAACCTGCTTGGCATGGACACTGTAGGCGGCCATGTCAGTGGTGCGGAAGGTTCCGCCGTCTCGGTTGAATACCGCCTTGAGCCTCATGGGTCCTCGTTCCGCTGTTCCGTCGGTCGCAGGCATCCGCAAACTACCAGCGCAACCAAACGCGTCGGCATGGGAATGGTTTCGCTATCTATGCTGAAATCGGCATTCAGCGGCATAAATCAAGTTGCCGTGCTATTGCCCTTTACGACGGCGCACGAACGCATGATAAACGTCAAATCCCGCCAGCACCAAGGCTTGTTCCGGCAATGGCCGTCTCGCCTTTCGCTCCGATTTTAGCCCCTCCACGGCCGCCCGCCCGCGGTCGACCAAGGTAGTGCCATGACCGATTGCCGCGCGCTTCCCACCCACGCCCGAGCCGGTATCGTCTCGACCGACTCCATCCAGTCGCTGACGCCGCTGATGATGATCCTGATCGAGATCGCACTCGCCGCCGGGGGCTTCGGCATCGGCACCGGGGAGTTCGTCATCATGGGCCTTCTGCCGGAGGTGGCCACGACCTACGGCGTGAGTGTGCCGGAAGCCGGCCAGGTCATCAGCGCTTATGCCCTCGGTGTGGTGATCGGCGCCCCGATCATCGCCGTGTTGGCCGCGAAGCTGTCGCGTCGCACCTTGCTTCTTTCGCTGATGGGCGTATTCGCCATCGGCAATGTCACGAGCGCACTGGCGCCCGACTTCCTCTCTTTCACACTGCTGCGATTCGCCACCGGTCTGCCGCACGGCGCCTATTTCGGCGTCGCGGCGCTGGTCGCCGCCGCCATGGTGCCGCCCCACCGGCGCGCGCGTGCCGTCGGACGCGTCATGCTGGGCCTGACAATCGCCACACTGATCGGCACGCCGATCGCCACCTTCCTTGGCCAGATGATGAGCTGGCGAGCGGCCTTCCTCATGGTTGGCGCCATCGGCGCGCTGACGGTCATGCTGATCGCGCTCTACCTGCCGAAGGACAAGGTGGCGGAAGGCGCCAGCATTCGCCGCGAACTCGGCGCTTTCGGCCGGCTGCAAGTCTGGCTGACACTTGCGGTTGCCGCAGTCGGCTTTGGCGGCATGTTCTCGATTTTCAGCTATATCGCCAAGACCACGACGGACACTGCCGGCCTTCCCGCGACCATGGTCCCGATCGTGCTGGCACTATTCGGTATCGGCATGAATGTCGGCAATGTCGTCGGCAGCCGTATGGCCGACTATTCGTTGAAGGGCACGATCGGCGGCATGCTCGCCTTCAATGTGGTGCTGATGAGCGTGTTTTCGCTGACCGCGGCCGATCCGGTCATGCTGTGCATCTGCGTGTTTCTGACGGGGTGCGGCTTTGCCGCCTGCCCTGCCGTGCAGACCCGTCTGATGGATGTCGCGGCCGATGCGCAGACGTTGGCCGCCGCGTCGAACCATTCGGCTTTCAACATCGCCAATGCGCTCGGTGCCTGGCTGGGTGGCCTGGTGATCACCTGGGGCTATGGCTATGGCGCCACAGGCTTTGTCGGCGCGGTGCTGTCCTTCCTTGGCCTGCTCGTCTTCCTGATCTCAGTGCTGATTGAGAAGCGCACGTCAGGCCGCTGACAGCGCCTCCTCGTTCGCCAGGTCGGAAGCCTCTTCCGGCATGACGACGTATTTCTTGCCGTCCTGACAGACCACATGCGTCTCGCCCCATTGGCCGAGCGCCATGATCACCGGCTCAAGGGTGCGGCCGAGCGGCGTCAGGCTGTAGTCGACCCGCGGTGGCACGACAGCGAATACCGTACGCGAGACGATACCGCTCTCCTCAAGCTCGCGCAGCTGCTTGGTCAGCATGCGCTGCGTGACGCTCTTCAGCTTGCGCTGCAATTCGGAAAACCGCAGCGTGCCGGATGTGATCAGATGGTAGAGGATCACGCCTTTCCACTTGCCGTCGAGCAGGCTCAAAGTCGACTCCACCGGACAACCGGGAAAGTTGTTCGTCATCTTGGCGCGGGGACGCGACATCACAGTATCCTTTTTGATACTAACACCACTATTGTGCGGTATATGCCAATAATGTGCATTCTTGCATATTGCGACCATATGGATCAACTGAACAGCGTGCAAACGAACCAAGGAGTTTCCCATGCGCGCCGTCGGATATGACAAGGCCGGACCCATCAGCGCCGAAAATGCGCTTGTCGACTTCGAAATTCCCACTCCCGAAGCCAGCGGCCACGATTTGCTCGTCGAGATAGAAGCCGTTTCCGTCAATCCGGTCGACACCAAGGTCCGCACCAACATGGCACCAGCCAACGGCGAACGCCGTGTGCCGGGCTTCGATGCCGCCGGCGTCGTCACCGCCGTCGGTGAAGCCGTGACCCTGTTCAAGCCCGGCGACGAGGTCTATTACGCCGGCTCGATAGCCCGGCCCGGCACCAACAGCGAATTCCATCTTGTCGACGAGCGCATCGTTGGGGCCAAGCCGAAAAGCCTGAGCTTTGCGGAGGCCGCCGCTCTGCCATTGACGGCGATCACCGCCTACGAGGCGCTGTTTCACCGGCTGAAGGTGGACGACAAGGTTCCCGGCGCGACCCAGGCCATCCTGATCACCGGCGGCGCCGGCGGAGTCGGATCAATTGCCATCCAACTTGCCAAGCAGCTGACCGACCTCATCGTCGTCACCACGGCCTCCCGCCCCGAAAGCGCCGAATGGGTGAAATCGCTCGGCGCCGATCACGTCCTCGACCACACCGCATCGCTTGCGCCTCAGTATGCAGCACTTGGCATCGGCGCGCCGGCCTTCGTCTTTTCCGTCACGGCAAGCGACCGCCATGCCGAAGACCTCGCCGAAATCATCGCGCCGCAGGGCCGATTTGCCATCATCGACGACCCGAAAACCGGCTTCGACGTGATGAAGTTCAAGCGCAAGGCGATCTCGATCCATTGGGAAATGATGTTCGCCCGCCCCGTCTTCCAGACCGCGGACATGATCGAGCAGCACAAGCTGCTCAGCCACGTCGCACAACTGGTCGATAGCGGAAAGATCCGAACGACGCTGGCCGAGACATTCGGCGCGATCAATGCCGAAAACCTGACAAGAGCCCATGCGGCAATCGAATCGGGCAAAACCCGTGGCAAGATCGTGCTGGAAGGTTTCTGAGACCAAGCGAGGCGGGTTTAACCCGCCTCAGCCCTTGGCCGCCGGCAACTTCAGAGGGCCGCCGGTCTTGACGCTGCGGATGGCGAAGTTGGACTGTATGTCGATGACATGCGGCAGCACCAACAACTTGTCGGTCAGCAGCGTCTCATAGGCCGCGAGATTCTCGACGACGACCTCGGCCATGAAATCGGAATGGCCGGAAATCATGTAGCAGCCGACCACTTCCGGCAGGTCCTGCAACGCCTGCTGGAAGGCGTGGGCGTGCTCGCGCGTATGATGCGCCACCTTGAAGGCGACGAAGACGGTCAGCTCCAGTCCGGCGGCGCGGCGATCAATCTCGGCACGGTAGCCGCGGATGATGCCCGCCTCCTCCAGCATTCGTATCCGTCTCAGGCAAGGCGACGGAGAGAGGTTCACCCGCTCGGCGATCTCGACATTGGTGGCCCTGGCATTGCTCTGCAACGCATCGAGGATGGCAATATCAAATTTGTCCAGTTTTGGCATATTTCTCACAATCTGCGATTCATCGCGCATTTTACTGCCAATTTTGACACCATCTCAGGCGTAAATGGCAAGGACATATTGGCTATCGGAGGTTTATCCTGCCTCATCTTTTCAGGAGTGCCCGATGAGCCTTGCCAGCCCCGCCACAAGACCACCTCTTTCCGCCGGCCTCGGCGCAGCCTCAGCGCTGTCGGTCGTCCTGATCTGGGCGGCATGGCTGATTTCCACCCGTCACAGCGTCGGCAGCTCGCTTGCCGCCCTCGACCTCAGCCTGCTGCGCTATGGCGTGCCGGCAATCCTGCTTTCGCCCTTCTGGCTGAAAACCGGGCTCTGGCCGAAGGGCACACCGAAGTGGGCGCTCGTGCTGATGGTGTTCGGCTCCGGCGCACCGTTTTTTCATCTGGTCGCCTTCGGCATGAAGTCGACACCGGCTTCGGCGGCAGGCGTGCTGCTGCCCGGCGTCATGCCGCTCGCGGCGGCGCTGATCGGCATTGCTTTGCTGGGTGAGAGGCCTGATCGCATGCGCGCGCTCGGCATGGCAGCGATCCTCTCCGGTGGTCTGCTGCTTCTGCTCAGCAACCTTTCATCCGGTCAACTGACGTGGATGAGCTATGTGATCCTGCCGGCGGGCGCGGCGCTTTGGGCGGTTTATACGCACGCCTTCCGCAAGTCCGGGCTTTCGGCCTTCGAGGGCGGCGCGCTGATCTGCGTCTGGTCGACGATCATCAACCTGGCACTCATGCCCTTCCTTGGCACGCACCTGCTGACCGCACCCATTGCCCAGACGGGACTTCAATTCGTGACCCAGGGATTGCTGTCCGGCCTCCTGGCGACCCTGCTCTACGGCACGGCGGTGCGCAGCCTCGGCGGCACCCAGGCGGCCGCCTACACTGCGGTCACGCCGGTCGCGGCCGCTATCGGCGGCGCGCTACTGCTCAGTGAGCCCCTGGGCGTCGTCACCGTCGCCGCGGCGCTGGTGACGGGTGCCGGCGTGCTACTGTCGACCGGCCTGCTATCAGCTCGCGCCGGTCGCTGACATCAAATGCCTCGCGCTATGCGCGACAGCGCGGGCCGTCAGGCCTGCAGCACCACAACCCGCCCGCCGACCTTGACGCGTTCGTAGAGATCAATGGCGTCGTGGTTCATCATGCGGATGCAACCAGACGACATGGCCTGACCGATCGACCATGGCTGGTTGGTGCCATGGATACGGAACATGGTGTCATTGCCGCCGCGATAAAGATAGAGAGCGCGCGCGCCGAGCGGATTGTTGATGCCGCCCGGAACCCCGCCGGCATATTTCATGTTCTTTTCCGGATTGGTGCGCAGCATATTGGGCGACGGCGTCCAGCTCGGCCATTCCGCCTTGCGACCGACATAGGCGACGCCGGCCAGCGCGTAGCCGTTGCGGCCGACGCCGACGCCATAGCGCATGGCCCGACCGTTGCCGAGCACGTAATAAAGCCGGCGAGCCGGCGTATCCACGACGATAGTGCCGACCGGCTGACTGGTCTCATATGCGACTTCCTGCCGGCGCAGTTCCGGCTTGATCTTGTCGATCGGCACCCTCTTCAGCGGATGCGGCTCGTTCGGCCTGGCATCATACATCGACTGCGCGCTCGGCCCCGTCTGGCATCCAGCAAGCAACAAGGGCAGCCCGATCAACAAGCTGCGGCGGGAAATCGTCATTGTGGCCCCTCGAATTGAAAATGCGTCGCCCAGAAAATTACCGAGTTTATGGTTAACTGTTGGTAAAGGAGCGCCGACAACCACATCGTCGCGTCACACGTCAAAGAAACGACAGGTCGCTGCGGACAGTGCTCGATTGCGGGCACTTGCCTGCCGGCGGACCTCCATTTCGGATCATGGACGTGAATCCTCGAGAAGACCGCAGGGCCGGAATCGGAAGACCCGCGGAAGGGATTTCCGCGGGTCTTCATATGATCGTCGCCGAAGCTTACTTGTCGACGCCAACCATGGCGTTGGCTTCGACAATCATCGGATTGAAGGTGAAGACGTCGCGGTTAGCCGCATCCACGGTCACCTTGACCCAATGCACATTCGGGCTGCCGAATGTCTCGAGGCGGGTAAAATTCGGAAGCATGTGGGTCGCATCCTTCATCGGCTTGTCCATCTTGAAGAAGTGCGTGTCGCCATGCACCAGAACGACCTGGCCCGGGAAGGCTGCGGTTTCATTGTAGACGGCGTCGAGGAAGGCGGCATAGCCTTCCAGGCCCGGAAGGCGGCTTTCGTCCTCGTCTTCCGTTTCCGGAATGTCGAAGCCGAGATCACCCTGGAGAACAAGCATCACGCCCTTGAGATTGGCTGCCTTTGCCGCCTCGAAGGAACCATGCAGCCACTCGATGTTGGCAGCATCACGCTCGACGTATTCGACGTTGTCGGCGGCGCACTGCTCCGGAGTACGGGCGCTCTTCTTGGTGCAATCCTTGTCGTCGTTGACCTTGTTGTTGTTGGAGCCCGGTACGTTCAGGCCGACAAACATCGCCGGTCCGCGTACCAGGCGCGTATTCTCGGAGAACTTCTCGCCGGGCTTGCCCTGATGTTCCAAAGCGACTTTCTCGGCGCCAAAGCTGTCCGCGGTCGTGAACATGGTCTTGCGAATATGGTCAAGGCGCTCGAGGTTGTCGTAGCCGCCGTTGTTGGTGCGATGACAGTCAGTCCACTCGTTATCGCCGGGAACGTAGATCACCGGCTTCTTCAACGTGTTGAACATCGAAATGGCCGATTCGTAGATGTCGTCGGTGCACTTCGAGCTGCCGTCCTTGATGTCGCCGTCATACATGGAAAATGCGATATCGGAGGCGTTCATATCATCCAGCAGCGCTGGAATACGCGGCTGATCGTCGGCCTTGGCATAGGGCATATCGCCCCAAAGGCCCATCGTATAAGCCGTATCGTCGGCAAATGCTGCGGTCGAAAAGGAGGCTGCGGCCAATGCGATACCGGCGCCAAATGCGATCTTTGTAAACTTGAAGGCCATGAATCTTTCCCCTCGGGTGTTGCGATCACTCGGTGGGTATTCCTGTCAGACGACAGTAATACGACAGATTCTTGACGTTCCTGTCATCCCGTTATGATGGCGACCTACGGGAGCAGACACAGCCGATGCGGGGATTTGTCCGCACCGCGCAAATCATGAAAAGGCCCGTCCGCACCGCGAACGAGCCCCTTGTATAGACAGGGATCGGGATAGCGCCAGATCAGACGCCGGCGATCGTATGGAGCCAACCGTGACGGTCATTGCTCTGGCCGCGCTGGATGCCGATCAGCGCATCGCGTAGGCGGGCCGTGACCGGGCCGGTCTGACCGTCAGAGATCTGGAACTCGCCGTCCGGATATTTCACCATGCCGATCGCGGCGACCACAGCGGCGGTGCCGCAGGCGAACGCTTCCTTGAGCTTGCCACTGGCCACGTCCGCCTTCCACTCCGCGAAGGAATAGGGCTTCTCCTCGACGGTGATGCCCTCTTCATGCGCCAGCGTAATCAGCGACTTGCGCGTGATGCCCGGCAGGATCGTGCCACCGAGCGGCGGGGTGACAAGCGAACCGTCGGCCATGACGAAGAAGACGTTCATGCCGCCCAGTTCCTCGACCCATTTGTGCTCGGCCGCGTCAAGGAAGACGACCTGGTCGCAGCCCTTGCCGTAGGCCTCGGCCTGGGCGACGAGGCTCGCCGCGTAATTGCCTCCGCATTTGGCAGCGCCCGTTCCGCCCGGTGCAGCGCGGGTGTAGTCCTGAGACACCCAGATGCTGACAGGCTTGGCTCCGCCCTTGAAATAGGGACCGACCGGAGAGGCGATCACGCAGAAGATATACTCCCTCGACGGACGCACGCCGAGGAAGGTTTCGCTGGCGAACATGAATGGCCGCAGATAGAGGCTGCTGCCCTCGCCTTGCGGGATCCACCTGGCATCGATGCGCACCAGCTTCTCGACCGCTGCCAGGAAATCCGCCTCCGGCAGCTCCGGCATCGCCATGCGGCGGGCAGACTCGTTGAAACGGCGGGCGTTTTCCTCCGGGCGGAACAGCACGGCTCGGCCGTCGGCGGTGCGATAGGCCTTCATGCCCTCGAAGATTTCCTGAGCGTAGTGCAATATGCTCGATGCAGGGTCGATCGGGAACGGCGCGCGCGCCGTCACTTCGGCGGAGTGCCAGCCCTTGCCCTCGCTCCAGCGAATGACCGCCATATGGTCGGAAAACAGTGTGCCGAAGCCGAGGCTCTCGAAGGCCTTCAGGCGATCGGCCTCCGGCAACGGATTGGCGCTTGGCTTGATATCGAAGGTAAGCGGCGAAGTCGTGGATGGCATCGGGATGATCTTTCAGCTGACCATTAAGGTGGCACGCAAACTGCCGCTTTGGCCACCGTTTTTCAAGCCGTCATTGTGAAAGATCGCTACGCCGCATCGCAGGCGAAGATGTGTCCAAGGACATCGCGGCAATGACCCAGCCTGCCCTCAAGACACAGGGCGGAGGGAGCGAAGATACCGCCTACGCTTCGCTCAGAAGTGGACCGCGCGTGGGGCTTACGGCAACCATCGGCTCGTTTGCGAGGGGCCGGCAACCAGTCCTCCGGTCACCGGGCCCATCTGTCGATGGTGGGGTTATTTCCACTGCTGGCTGCGCCACTCCCAGGGGGTAACCTTGCCATCCTTGTCGCCATCCGCCGCCTCGAAGCGAGCCTTGGCATTGGCGATGAACTCGGCCTGGGACACGCTGCCGTTCTTATCTGTGTCCATCTCGGCGAAACGGGCCGCCTTTTCCTTTTCCCGCGCGGCCTGGCGGTCCTTGTTCCAGCCATTCTGCGGCCCCATACGGACCGTCATATATTCTTCCATGGTCAATTCGCCATTGTCATCAGCGTCCATGGCCGCGAAGACTTCCTCAGCGGCCGACGCCGCCTCTTCCGCGCTGACAACACCGTTTTCGTCGGCATCAATGATCGGGAAACGACCGCGCCCCGGCCCATTCATCATCATGCCGCCGCGGCCCCAGCCCATACCATTGCCATACTGCTGAGCTTCGACCACGCCGGCGAACAGGGCCGTCGTCAGAGTCAGGGAGAGCAGGATCTTCATTTTCGGTGTCATGAGCTTATTCCTCCAATTGCGTAGAGCTTTGAACAGAAACCGGTGGACCGCTGCGCGATCTCGCCCGACGGTTCGCACCTTAATCCATAATCGCATATGGAAATTGATATACATCAAGGAGAGGTAAACTACAGCGCACGGGCGGGAGACCCGGCCGGCATTTCGCCCGATCAAACGCAAAACACCTGCCATCCGAGGGACGGCAGGTGTTTTTGCGCTTCATATTCGGAAAAATTGCCGCCGCCGCTGCCCGCTGTTCGCGGGAACGGCGAGCGGAGGAACATCACATATTCGGATAGACCGGACCTTCGCCACCCTGCGGCGGCACCCAGTTGATGTTCTGGTTCGGATCCTTGATGTCGCAGGTCTTGCAGTGCACGCAGTTCTGCGCGTTGATCACGTAGACCTCCTCGCCATCCTTCTCCACCCACTCATAGACGCCAGCCGGGCAATAGCGGGTCGAGGGGCCGGCATAGACGCCGAGTTCCGACGACTTCTGCAAGGCCATATCCTTGACCTTCAGGTGGACCGGCTGGTCCTCCTCATGGTTGGTGTTCGACAGGAACACCGAAGACAGACGGTCGAAGGTCAGCACGCCATCCGGCTTCGGATAGGCGATCGGCTTGTGCTTGGCTGCCGGCTCGAGCGAGGCGGCATCGGTCTTGCCGTGCTTCAGCGTGCCGAAGAGGGAGAAACCGAACAGCTGGTTGGTCCACATATCGAGACCGCCCAGGCTGACGCCGAGCGCCGTGCCGAGCTTTGACCACAGCGGCTTGACGTTGCGCACCCGCTTGAGGTCCGTACCTATATCGGTTGCGCGCCATTCGTTCTCGATCGCGACCGGCTCGTCATTGGCGCGGCCGCTCGCGATGGCCTCGGCGATCTTGTCCGCCGCCAGCATGCCGGAGAGCACGGCGTTATGGCTGCCCTTGATGCGCGGCACATTGACGAAGCCGGCGGAACAGCCGATCAGCGCGCCGCCCGGGAACGAGAGCTTCGGCACCGACTGATAGCCGCCCTCGGTGATGGCACGGGCGCCGTAGGACAGGCGCTTGGCGCCCTCGAAGGTCGGGGCGATCGCCGGATGGGTCTTGAAGCGCTGGAACTCCTCGAAGGGGAAGAGATAGGGGTTCTTGTAGTTCAGGTGGACGACGAAGCCGACCGCCACGAGGTTGTCTTCCAGGTGATAGAGGAAGGAGCCGCCGCCGGTTTTCATATCGAGCGGCCAGCCGAAGGAGTGCTGCACCAGGCCTTGGCGATGGTGCTCCGGCTTGACCTGCCAGAGTTCCTTGAGGCCGATGCCGAACTTCTGCGGCTCACGATCCTTCTGGAGATCGAATTTGGCAATCAGCTGCTTGGCGAGCGAACCACGCACGCCCTCCCCGATCAGCACATATTTGCCGAGCAGTTCCATGCCGCGCGTGTAGTTCGGCCCCGGTTCGCCGTTCTTCTCGACGCCCATGTCGCCGGTCGCGACGCCGATCACCGCGCCCGCGTCATTGTAGAGCACTTCGGTAGCGGCAAAGCCCGGATAGATCTCGACGCCCAGCGCCTCGGCATGGGTGGCAAGCCAGCGACAGACGTTGCCGAGCGAGACGATGTAATTGCCGTGATTGCTCATCAGCGGCGGCATGAACATATTGGGCAGACGGATCGAGCCGGCCGGGCCGAGGAAGAGGAACTGGTCGTCCTTGACTTCGGTCTTGAACGGATGGTCGGCCTCGTCGCGCCAGCCCGGCAGCAGCTTGTCGATGCCGATCGGATCGACAACGGCGCCGGACAGGATATGCGCGCCGACTTCCGAACCCTTTTCCAGAACGACGACGGTCAGGTCCGGATTGACCTGCTTCAGGCGGATCGCCGCCGACAAACCGGCCGGGCCTGCGCCGACGATCACCACGTCGAATTCCATGCTCTCGCGTTCGGGCAGTTCGTGTTGTTCGCTCATCATCTCTCTCCGCTCGGACTATCCCAGACTTCGGCCTCTTCCTTGTCAAAACACAAGCGCCTTGTCGAGCCGCGATGCGACACGCAGTGGCTCGAAATTAAGGCCGGGTGACATTCCCGTTCAGAATATCTAACGTTTACGTTAACGTCAATTCAACAGCAAGACCCCGACCGGGTCTCTGCACGCATCGAGGATTGTCCCGAGCCGCGAGCCGGACTAAAGATCCACCCGGAAAAGGCGCGCCGATCTTGCGCATGGCGCACCGCAATCGGATCAAGGACGCGTATCGATGACGAGCGAATGGCGGCGCTTCACCGCGATGGAACTGGTGGAACAGCTTTCAGGTCTTCACGCCGAGCTTACCATCCTCGGCCCCGACGCTCTGGCGGGCCGCCATCCCGGCGAACACGCGGACAATCTCGCCTGTGGCGTCATGGCCCAACCCGGCTCGACCGAGGCTGCGGCCGCACTCATACGCTGGTGCAATGACAACGCCGTCGCGATCGTGCCCCAGGGTGGGCTGAGCGGCCTCGTCGGCGGCAACGTCAGCCACGCCGGCGAGGTCATCCTGTCGTCCGCGCGCCTCAACCGCATCCTCGCCATCCATCCGGAGGAGATGACGGTGGAGGTGGAAGCCGGTGTGCCGCTCGAAAGCCTGCAACAGGCCGCCGCCGCTCATGGGCTGACGACCGGCATCGATCTCGGATCACGCGGTACGGCAACCATCGGCGGCATGGTCTCGACCAATGCCGGCGGCATTCTAGCCTTCCGCAACGGCGTGATGCGCCATCAGGTGCTGGGGCTGGAGGCCGTGCTGCCCTCGGGCGACGTGCTTTCCGACATGACCCGCGTGGTGAAGGTTTCCGCCGGACCGGACCTGAAACATCTCTTCATCGGCGGCGAAGGCGCCTTCGGTTTTGTCACCCGAGTGGTGCTGAAGCTTGAGCCGCAGCGCCCGCACCGGGCCACCGCCTTGCTCGGCGTCACCGACGCCACCTCGGCGCTTGCCGTCATCCGACATTTTCGCACGCGCTCCGCTGTCACGCTGGAAGCCGCCGAAATGATGTGGCCGCGCTACATCCGCGACTGCGCGGCGCTCAAGGGCTTTGACCTCTCCTGGCTCGAAGACGACGCCGCGGCGCTTCTCATCGAGCTGTCGGCGGAAACCGTGGAGGCGGCGACGGCCGCGCTGGAGCACGGACTGGAGACGCTCTGGGAAGCGGTCGACCTCAAGGGCGGTCTGATCGCCCAGTCGCTCGACCAGGCGAAGAAATTCTGGGACATGCGCGAGGACTCCGGCTTCTACTATGCCGCAATCCCCAGCGCTCCCTCCTTCGACATTTCCGTGCCGCCGACCTATCTGGATGCCTATGTCGCCGGGCTCCATGCGCGGCTGCAGGCGATCGACCCGACCTATGACGCCTATGTCTACGGCCATGTCGCCGACGGCAACCTGCACCTCACGCTAATCAGGCCCGGCCCGCTGCCGCAAACCGAGCTTCTGGCCGTCGAGGACGCGGTCTACGCCGGCATACGTGACGCCGGTGGCAGCTTTTCCGCCGAACACGGCGTGGGCGTCGAAAAGCGCCACGGCTACGAGACGAATGTCTCGCCGGAGAAGCGGGCGCTGGCACACGTCATCAAACAGGCGGTGGACCCGAAGGGGGTGTTCAATCCGGGGAAAGTGCCGTTTTAAGTACCCAGGAATTGCGCAAAATCTGGCCATTGCGGCAATTGTAAAAGCTCTTATTCTGCAACCTCCCACAGATCGGCTGTCAGACCGGGTTAAGACCCGGCATAGCCACGCCATCAATCCGAATACTCAACGGAGCGCAGCAAATGGCATCAGGGCGAGCGAGCATCGTCATCATCGGCGCCGGCATTATGGGCGCCTCCCTCGCCTATCATCTGGCCAAACGCGATGTACGGGTTACGCTTGTCGACCGCGGAAAACCAGCCAGCGGGGTTACCCATCGGTCGTTCGCATGGATCAACGTATCCTACGGCCAGCCCAAGATTTATCTGGAATTGCGCAAGAGGGCCGTCGACGAATGGCGCAGGTTGGAGAGCGAACTTGGCGGACGCCTTCAGATCGACTGGTCGGGTGCTTTGACCTGGTACGCGGACCCGGACGAAACGGAGCGTTTTTTCCAAGAACGGGTCGCCATGGGCCATAATATGCGCCTTATTCGACGGGATCAGCTCGGCGTTATGGAACCATGCCTTAAAAACTTACCGGTTCATGCCGCGTTCGCGGCAAGTGAAGGCGCGGTAGATCCCGTCGCGGCAACCGAACTAATGGTGCGGGCAGCAAGGGAAGCGGGCGCGGATATTCGCCTCGAGACCGAAGTCCTTTCTCTGGCGACAAAAGGATCCGACATAGTCGGTATCGTGACGTCACAGGGCAGGATCGAGGCGGATACCGTCGTGCTGGCGGCAGGCGTCGCATCAAGAGAGCTATCCCAGCCACTCGGCTTGGACCTACCGTTGGAAGCGTCCCCCTCCATCTTGATGCGGTTTAGCACCCCCAAGCGCCTGATAAATAGAGTGATCGCCAACCAATACGTGGAATTGCGACCTCACTCGGATACGGTCATGCTGGGTGCAGAAAGCTACATCGACGACACCGAGGAGAACGGACCTCGGGCTGTGGCGGAACGGACAATGGGTGAAATCAGGACGCATCTCGTCGGAGGCGATAATGTTGAACTGATGGATGTGCAGGTAGGATTGCGGCCCTATCCAAAAGATCGCCTGCCGATCATCGGGCGGATTGGCGGTGTCAATGGCTTGTACCTTTCCGTCATGCACGCCGGCGTCATACTGGCCCCCCTGATGGGGCGACTTGCGTCTTCGGAAATAACGCAAGGCACGAATGATCCCCTGCTCGCACCGTATCGGTTGAACCGCTTCTAGCTCGACCAACGGCAAGGCACCGAAAGATACAAGCGACATTTCGGCTGGTCGCCGCCGCCACCGCGCCCCTTAGCAAAACAAATTGTCGGATTGCCCCATCACACAAGCCTGACCAAGCCTTTGATGCGGCTCTTTTTCCGATGCTTTCCCTTCCCAAAGCCGATGGCGGCTCTATAACCTTGCCCGACACCGCCTGCGGCGGACACAGGAACAGGGAAGGAATTCACATGGATCTTGGAATTTCGGGAAAGCGCGCGCTTGTGCTCGCCTCGTCGCGGGGCCTTGGCCTCGGCATCGCCAAGGCGCTGGCCGATGAGGGCGCGCATGTCCTCTTGTGCGGCCGAAGCGGCGACAAGCTGAAGGCCAATTGCGAGGCGATCAACGCGGCCGGTAAAGGCAAGGCCGATTATGTCGTGGCCGATCTGTCGGACGGCGATTTCGTCGACAAGATGCTCGCGGCCGTCCACCAGACGCTCGGCGGCATCGACATCCTGGTCAACAACACCGGCGGCCCGACGCCCGGCACGGCGGAGGAGATGACGGCGGAAAAGCTCTATAATTTCTTCCAGTCGATGGTGGTGCGGGTCATCACGCTCACCAATGCGCTCTTGCCGCTGATGCAGACGCAGGGTTTTGGCCGCATCCTGACCGTCGCCTCTTCCGGCGTGTTCGAGCCGATCCCCAATCTGGCGCTGTCCAACACGCTGCGCTCGGCCCTGGTCGGCTGGAACAAGACGCTTTCGACCGAAGTCGCCTCCTATGGCGTCACCGCCAATATGATCCTGCCGGGCCGCATCCATACCGACCGCATCGACGAACTCGATGCGGCCAACGCCAAGAAGGCGGGAAAGACGGTGGACGAGGTGCGCACCGCTTCGCTGAAATCGATTCCGGCCGGCAGGCTCGGCAAGGTCGAGGAATTCGCCGCCGCCGCCGCCTTCCTGTGCTCGGTGCCCGCCTCCTATGTCACAGGCACGATGATGCGCGTCGACGGCGGAGCGGCCCAATCGATCTGATAACCCATCCGTGGGCCAACGGTCCTTCAGAGAGAAACCCCCGCAACGCGCGATGCGTGCGGGGTTTTCATCATTTTGGCCCATATGCGACGGACACAGAATTTCGCCGGCGTTCGCGGACCGCGTGGCGGCGCCAGTCGCCGCATGTGGCTTCTCCCGCCACCTATAGACCGGCCAGGATCCCCGGCAGGTCGGCAATCAGCGCGTCACGGGTCTCGAAGCTGATCGGCTCCTTGTAGGGGCGATTCGCCACATGCAGCCGCGCGAAGACCACTTTGCGGCCTTGCCGCTCGGCCCAGCCCACGAACCAGCCGATCGGGCGGTTTCCGTCGCGCGCACCCTTCGCGTCACGCATCCAGCCGCTGCCCGTCTTGCCATGGATCACCCAGCCGTCAGCCGCCTCGAAGCGTGGCGTGATCGCCTGCGTCATCACCCTTGCATGATCTGGGATCGGCAGCTTGCCGTTCAGGAAACGGCGGAGGAAGTCCGCCTGCTCGTCCGGCGAAATCACCAGAGACGACATCAGCCAGGATTCGGTCAGCCCGTCGAGATCGCCAGGTCCGCCGGAGACGTCGCGGTTGCCGTAGTCGAAACGGCGCACGTAATCGTCGAAGCGCTTGGCGCCCAGCCGCCGGGTAATTTCCTGCGAGTACCAGACGATCGATTCCCGTTCCCAGCCGGTCGGATCAAAGGCCTTCTTCACCCGCGCAGGGCCGCCGAACTTCGCCTGGTAGTCCCAGCGCGGCGTCGTCTCGTCCTTCAGAACGCCCGCGTCATAACCCATCATGGCCAAAGGCAGCTTGAAGGTCGACATGGGATAGACGCGCCGGTCGCAGCTCCCTTGCCGATGGATCACCTCTCCGCTATCCGCGTCGAGAACGACCGTGCAGCGGATCGGATCGATGGCAAATGCCGGGTCCGCGGCACAAAATACGGCAAAAAGGCCGATAGCGGCGGCAAGAAAGCCGCGTCTCTCTATGATCATGGTATGGCTCCCTCGGTTTGGGCGTCCCTGTTGTAGGCGCGATTGCGAGTGAGCGACAAACGATGATAACTGGCGGGAGCCATAAATAGAACTAGGGCATATGATGGTCCGGCCATATCTTCCGCTGAACGCGCTGCGCGCCTTCGAGGCCGCCGCCCGTCATCTTTCCTTCACCCGGGCAGCGATCGAGCTGCGCGTCACCCAGGCGGCCGTCAGCCACCAGGTGAAGCTGCTCGAACAGCGGCTCGGCGTCACGCTCTTCCGCCGCCTGCCGCGCGGCCTGATGATCACCGAGGAGGGGCTGGCGCTGCTTCCGACGCTGAGGGAGAGTTTCGACCGCATGGCCGACATGCTGGAGCGCTTCGAGGGCGGGCACATGCGCGAGGTGCTGACGCTTGGCGCCGTCGGCACCTTTGCCGTCGGCTGGCTGCTCCCCCGTCTTGCCGACTTCCGCGCTCGCCACCCTTTCATCGACGTGCGCCTCTCCACGAACAACAACCGTGTCGACATCGCCGCCGAAGGCCTCGACTTCGCGATCCGCTTCGGCAATGGCGCCTGGCACGATACAGAGGCGGAAGCCCTGTTCGAGGCGCCGCTGTCGGCGCTCTGTGTGCCGGCCGTCGCCGCGCGGCTGAAGAACCCGGAGGATGTCGGACGCGCGACGCTCCTGCGCTCCTACCGCGCCGACGAATGGCCCGGCTGGTTCGAGGCGGCCAATGCCGTCCCCCCGCCAATCACCGGTCCCGTCTTCGACTCCTCCGTGCTGATGGTGGAGACGGCCCTGCAGGGTGCCGGCGTGGCGCTCGCGCCGCCGCTGATGTTCTCCCGCCACCTCGCCTCCGGCGCGCTCGAACAGCCCTTCCCCGTCTATGTGTCCAAGGGCAGCTACTGGCTGACCCGGTTGAAGTCCCGCGCGCCGACGCCGGCGATGAAGGTCTTTTCGGAATGGATGATCGAGATGGCGGAGGAGACGCGCTCGGTCGGCTAGGCCGCTTCCTCACTGGCCGCCACGCTGTCGTGCAAGCGCTCCGGAAGCCCCCGCAACGCGCTGCGTTTGCAGGGTTTTCGTCATTTTAGCCATCGCGCAACCGGCAGCGGATTTCGCTGGCGTCCGGCTCAGACTCGACTATAGTGGGTGCGACAAATTGTTCCATGGGAGGAGAGACTATTGGAGCACATTCGCCAGCTATTCACCGTCGTCGGGGCCTTGACGATTCTCGTCGGCATCGCCTGGGTCGCGCACGGCACCGGTGCCTTTCACCTGCCCGGCACGGACTTCATGCCGAACGAAAGCGTCTGGACGATCAACGGCATGCTCGTCGCCGTGTTCGGCCTGATCGTCTTCATCGGCGCGCGCTGGTTCCTGCGCCGGGAACACAAGACGGCAAACTGATCGCCTTGATCCGACAACGTGAAAAACGGCAGCGGCTGGGCCTGCAGTCCGGTCGACCGCCTTTTACAAGAATCCGAACAAACAGATCCACGGAAACGCAAGGCGCAACCGCTATAGCCTGTTCGACAGACCGAACAGGATTGAAGCGATGCCCGACCTGATCAACGCCAATGGCGATGGGGTCCCCAGGAATTCGAGCCGGATTCGCGCCGGCGCCGCTTCACGCAAATCGGCGCCGGCCGTTTGCGCCGCCACCGCCCGGTCGCAAACCGCCGCCCAGGCCCGAATCGTCGGCCAGTTGCTTGCCGACTTCGCCTCGCCCGCGGATATGGACGGCGAGACGCCGTCAGAGACGCTCGTTTTGCGCTATTACGGCGAAGTGTGAGATGTCGGTCCGTTGAGGTCTGGCCGAAACAGCGAGCCGCCCTATCTTCATCCGGACGGATCACGCGCGGGGGAACACATCATGGCGACAAGACGGATATTCACCATTCTCGGCGCGCTCGCACTGCTTGTCGGCCTTGTCTGGATCGGGCAGGGCAGCGGCTATTTCCCCTATCCCGCATCCAGCTTCATGATCGACCAGAGCCCGTGGATTGCCTATGGCGCAATGCTTGCGGTCGGTGGCCTCGTGCTGATCTGGATCGCGCGACGCACAGCGCGCTAAGACGACACACGTCCGATCGGGCCGCATGGCCCTTGCCTTCCCCGTCCCCTTCATGGCATTAGGCCCCCTCTCATTCCGGGGGCGCTCAGCGCGCCCTTTTTTCATCTTCGGGCACCGCCCGGTTCCAACAAACGACAAGACGACGAAGGAGCGCGGCAATGGCTGAGGCGCTGGGGCTTGATTTCGGCACGACAAACACGGTGATGGCGCTCGCCGACAACGATCGCGCCACCCATTCGGTCAGCTTCACCTCGCCGGCCGGCGTCAGCGACAGCATGCGCACGGCGCTTTCCTTCATGAAGGATCGCCAGCTCGGCGCCGGCGCGCTCAAGGTCGAGGCCGGACAGGCGGCGATCCGCGCCTTCATCGACAATCCCGGCGACTGCCGCTTTCTGCAATCGATCAAGACCTTCGCCGCCTCGCCGCTGTTCCAGGGAACGCTGGTGCATGCGCGGCGCTTCCAGTTCGAGGACCTGATGGAGGTCTTCCTCAAGCGTCTCGAAGCCTATGCCGGCGACGGCTGGCCCTCCGGCGCCAAACGGATCGTCACCGGCCGACCGGTGCATTTCGCCGGCGCCAGCCCTGATCCGGAACTCGCCATCACCCGTTACAACGCGGCGCTCACCCGCCTCGGCTTTCCCGAGATCCACTATGTCTACGAGCCGGTGGCGGCCGCCTTCTACTTCGCCCAGCACCTGACGCAGGACGCGACCATCCTCGTCGCCGACTTCGGCGGCGGCACGACCGACTACTCGCTGATCCGCTTCGAGACCCATGGCGGCAAGCTCTCCGCCGTGCCGGTCGGCCATTCCGGCGTCGGCATCGCCGGCGACCAGTTCGACGCCCGGATCATCGAGCATCTGGTGGCGCCGGAAATCGGCAAGGGCAGCCAGTTCAAGAGTTTCGACAAGGTGCTCGATGTGCCGAGCAATTACTACACCAGCTTCTCGCGCTGGAACCAGCTCTCGGTGTTCAAGACCTCGCGCGAATATGCCGACCTGAAATCGCTGGTGCGCCAGAGCCTTGAGCCGGACAAGCTGGAACTGTTCATCGATCTGGTCGAGCATGACGAGGGCTATCCGCTCTATCAGGCGGTTTCGGCCACCAAGATGGCACTGTCCTCGGCCGAGGAAGCCGAATTCCGCTTCTCGCCGCTTGGCAAGGCCGGAGAAAAGACCGTCAAGCGCAGCGAATTCGAAAGCTGGATCGCCGAGGATCTCGCCCGCATCGAGGGTGCGCTCGACGAGGTGCTGACCAACACCGGCACCGCCCCCGGCGCGATCGACAAGGTCTTCCTCACCGGCGGCACGTCCTTCGTTCCCGCCGTGCGCAAGATCTTCACCGACCGTTTCGACACCTCGCGCATCGAGACCGGCGGCGAACTCGTCTCGATCGCCCACGGCCTTGCCCTGATCGGCGAGCGCGACGACATCGAGCAATGGGTGGCCTGAGGAGCGGCCACGAACAGAGGTTCAGTCTCCCCCTTGTGGGGGAGATGGCCGGCAGGCCAGAGGGGTCTCTCCCGCCAAGGGAGGGGAGCCCACCGTAGACATAGTGAAAAATGTCCCGCTTGGTGATGGCGGCGGCTTTGCCCTCCCTCTTGTGGGGAGGGTGGCCGGGAGGGGTTTTCGCCTCGGCCTCGGCGGGCGCGGCTTTTATCTCCGCCGCCCCCCTCCCCACGAGGAGGAGAACTCCGCCCGTCCTTGCCATAGGCCTTTTGAAACTGCTTCAGCCCCGAGTCGGTGATGTTGTCGACCCGCTCGCCGGTGGCGGTGTAGCGGTAGAAGGCCACGGTCTGAGCCGCATTCGGAAGGAATAGATCTTTGTTTGGGATCGAGTCCGTGGCCGACCTTAGACCGAAGGATGCGCGCGAGGAAAGCGCGAAATCCCCAAGCGGGCTCAACCTTTCCGCCCCGCAGGAATCAGTTTCCTTTGCTCAAGCACTGCACTAGAACAGGCCGATGATCACCGCCCGCGACATGACGCCCGCCGAACTGGCTGCGCTTTTGCATTTTCACGCCGAAGCCGGCGTGGAATGGCTGGTGGAGGATGATCCGGTCAACCGGATCGCTGAATTTGCCGAGCAACGCGCGGCCCGCAATGTCCGGGCACCGGCTGCGGCCGCGCTCGCGGCATCGGAAGGCGCGCAGCCCTCGACCGCTCGTACGCGGCCGTCAGCCCCGCCGCCGCCGAAGACCGCCTCGCCTTCGGCGCTGCCGGCCATCCCGGACGAACACGCCATCACCGAGGCGCGCTTTGCCGCCGAGAGTGCCCGCTCGCTTTCAGAACTCGGCACCGCGGTGGCGGCATTCGCCGGATGCAACCTCAAGACCAGCGCCCGCTCGACGATCTTCGCAAGCGGTGAGCCGGCGAACCGCATCATGGTGATCGGGCCAATGCCGAGCGCTGATGACGACCGGGAGGGCGTGGCTTTCTCCGGACGCGCCGGCCTGCTGCTCGACCGTATGCTGGCCGCCATCGGCCTTGCCCGCGAGACCGTGCTGATCAGCACCGTGATCCCCTGGCGCCCGCCCGGCGACCGCGCGCCGTCGGTGCCGGAAGCGGCCATATGCCGGCCGTTCATCGAGCGGCAGATCGAGCTTGCCGAACCGAAGGCCGTGCTGTTGTTCGGCAATTTCACCGCCCGGTTCTTCTTCGGCGAAACCGGCACGATCCATGCGCTTCGCGGCGAATGGCGTGACATCGCCTGCGGCAATCATGCCGTCCCGGCGATCGCCACGCTGCACCCGCAGGAGCTTCTGACCGCGCCAGCCAGCAAGGCGCTCGCCTGGCGCGACCTCAAGGCCTTCGCCGACCGCCTCGCGGAAGGCTGAGCGCCTAAACTTTCGGCACTTGTGACACCAATATGCGGAACGCCATGCGCTTTTCACATGGCTGCGTCGCGTTCGCGCGCTTGCCTCATTTATGCTGCACTGCGATATATACTGTCACTCACGGGAGGAGTCGGAAGACAAGGATGACGGCCATGATCGTTCGCGCCCGCCCGCTGCACTGCAAGTTCGAGACCCTGCGCCTCGCCGCCGAGCCGCTGCGCAGTGGCCAGCCCTACCACCGCTTCGGCTCGGCCACCAACGAGCAATTGACCGCGCTTGGCCTTGGCCGCGCGACCATGATCGCCCGTCCTGTCGCCCTGTTCGCCGATTTCCGACAGGCGTGACCGCACCAGCGGGTGCGGCTGGGCATTTGTGCACCGCACTACACTCGATGAAACAAGCCCCACCACCCTTGCGAACCGCCCCTGGGCTTTCATGCAAGACATGCAAAGGAGAATGCCATGACCACGAAGTTCCATCCGCTCCGCAGCCTGAGAGCCGCCGTCAGCCAGATCGGCATGGCCATCGATGTGTCCGAGGCTTACAGCCAGGCGGCCGCCGGAAAGACCAGGCGCTCTTCGCGCCTCGAGAACGCCCTCGCCCTTCACATCCCGCTTTGAGCGCCGCCGCCGTATAGGCGGCGTGTTCAGCTCTTGAGACCGGCCAGGGACGGGACCTCCCGCCGCGCGGAGGGGAGAAGTGTGACACAGGCATGATCGAAGGCCTGGTCGATAATGGAGAACTTGATCGCCTGCCAGCCGCAGTATTCGTGCAGCAGACCGGCCATAAACCACAGGTGGGTCTTTTTCGTTTCATCCTGCCATTGCAGCCCGCCGGCCTCGATGGCACGGCGTAGCAGGCGCTGCAAATGGGTCCGCGACATCATGAAATGCGCCGCCAAGGCGCGGGCGTCGACGCGGCCTATATCATAGCGTTCGGCGCTCGCATCGCTCGTCTCGATCCGCCGCACCAGTTCATCCATCACCAGCCCGCCCGCCTCCGTCCATTGAAACATCGCCACCAGCGGCGGCGGCTCGCGCCAGCCGCCATGCTCGAGCGAGCGACGCGCCGTATAGGGCTGGATGATACGGAAAAGCTCCGGATGCGACAGCAAGGTCGCCGCGCGCTCGCCGCCGTCGACCCGGTCGAGCGTGGCGAGATTGGCCAGCGTCCAGCGCATCATGCCGGTATGGCTGACCTCCGTCGCCTCGAAGCGGCGCGGCCGCCGCCCGGCCTCTCCGGCAAGGCTGATGTAGCGATAGCTCAGCATCTGATCGAGGAAGTTCAAGACGGTATTGCGGCTTGCCGCATTGCTGGCGGTGATCATGTCTCGCAGACGCGATGCCGTCAGTCCGGAACGGGGAGCCGCAGGATCGTATTCGAGGTGCAGCGCGAAGGCGCATTGACTGAGCAACCAGCGCTGATGCGACGTAAGCAGCCGCGCCAGCCGCGGATTGTCGTCATATTCGCCCCGCAGATCGACCGAATAGACCTTGAGGGCCTCCAGGAATGCGGGATTGCCGCTGAGGTCATCAACCGAGAGGGCCAAGACAAACCCTCCCGTTCGCGCGAAAGCCGCACCACATGATCACGCCATTCGGGGAAGAAAAGTCGGCATCCTGATCTTGGCAACGCCAGCGAGGACAGGGGACTTCACTATAAAATCTCATAGAATTCACGTCGATCATGCTGGCTTCCGCGACCGCGGAAGTATCGGTTTAGACCTCCAACGTGCCCTAACCTTCCCTCTGTTTCAATCTTTATCCCCCTCACGCGCCGAAAAAGCGGCGTATCGCAAGGATGATCGTCTGTACTTCAACCCTGAGGCGTCGATGCCTTGCGCGCTGCACGGCGCTCGAGACCCAGCTGGTGTTCCCGATAGATGATGAAGATGCCTGCACCAACCACGATTGCCGCCCCGACCAGCGTTGTCATCGTCGGCACCTCGTCAAACAGCAGATAGGCGATCACCGAGCCGAGAATGATCGAGGTGTATTCGAAGGGCGCCACGGTGGAGACATCGGCGTGGCGATAACTCTCGGTCAGCAGGATCTGCCCGAGACCGCCGAAGAAACCGGCAAGCGCCATCAAACCGAGCGACTGCCAGCTCAATACCTGCCAGCCGAAGAACCAGGTGACGGCCGACAGCAGCGACGCGGTCAAAGAGAAGAACAGGACGATGGTCGCGGTCTTCTCCTCCTTGACCAGCTGACGCACCTGCATCATCGCGGCGGCTCCAAGCATGGCTGACACCAGCACCGCCACTGCGCCTGTAGCCGCAGCCGACCCGAACCCCTGCTCGCCGAAGAGCGTAAGCTTCGGCCAGGAGATGATCATCACCCCGACCAGTCCGACGACAACCGCCGTCCAGCGATAAGCACGTACCGTCTCGCCGAGAAACACGGCAGCGAAAACCACAGCAAGAAGCGGCATGGCATAGCCGATCGCGATCGCATCCGGCAGCGGCAGCAGCACAAGACCGTAAAAGCCGATGCCCATGGCCGCGACGCCGATCAGGCCTCGCTTCAGATGACCGAGCGGATTGGCGGTTTGAAAGGCCGAGCGCAGGTCACCCCGCATTGCGAGATAGGCAAGGATCGGCACGATGGCGAAAGCGGAGCGATAAAAGGCGATCTGCCCGGCCGGCATGCCGGAGCCCGCGAGCTTGATACTGGCCTGCATGCCGACGAAAACGGCGACCGAGGCGACTTTCATCAGGATGCCGCGAAGCGGACTGGAGGCGACAACGGCCATGGGGGGACTCATGTCAGGGCGGGAGCGGCGGGAAGAGCGCAGAACGCCCCGAGCCAAAGGATAAGGAAACGCCACGGCCGATGCACTTGACAGAATCCCATTGGAAGAGTGGCACTTCCAGCCAGCGCAGGCAAGGGCAAGAAGAAGGCGCGAACGCAAAGCCGTCGCCCCCTGAGCCGGGCGGATTCCACAATGAAGGTGCAGCCGCAATCGTCGGAGCGATCACGTTCATTGTCTGTCTTGTCTATTTTTTTCGTGATCGGCCAATTCACCCGGTCATCGATCAAAGATCCAACGCCGAGATTTTTTGGCCTGGCGGACGATGCCCCTCACCTGGCCCGAGAACCTGCGCGAGCGGTGACGACCTTGTCGGCGGCGAGGATGACAACACCATCCGCGCGACGCCTGGCGCCAAGAATCCATTTACGGTGGCGCGCGCGAGCCGGAGGGGCAAGATTTTCGGCTTGCGGCCTATCCCGGCGCCCACAATCATTCCCGAACAAAAGCGTAAATATTCACCGTCGAACACTGGCGATATGGCTTTGTATGCACTTTTATTTCTTGGCTTTTTAACAATCGTTCAGAAATGTGTGCCAGTCTCGCCGGCGAAATCATATCCTTGCAGGCGCATGTTCGAGTATCGCGATCACGCAAGGCGGCTCACGGACGAGATCAGGATACACTATGCGAACAGACACTGGCCGGACAATCAATCTGGCAGACTACCGCCCCACCGACTTCGTCCTGGAACGTGTGGATCTTACTTTTGAACTCGATCCGACCGAAACCAAGGTTGAGGCACGGCTGATCTTCCACCGCCGCGAAGGTGTCGATCCGGCAGCGCCCCTGGTTCTGGACGGTGACGAACTGAAGATGACCGGTCTGCTGTTCGACCAGATCGAGATGGAGCCCGCGCGCTATACTGAGACGGCCGACAGTCTGACAATCCGCGACCTGCCGGAATCCGCCCCCTTCGAGATCACCGTCACGACGCTGATCAATCCGGAGGCCAATACCCAACTGATGGGCCTCTACCGCTCCAACGGCATCTATTGCACGCAATGCGAAGCCGAGGGCTTCCGCCGCATCACCTTCTTCCCCGACCGCCCCGATGTGCTCGCCGTCTACACGGTCAACATCATCGCCGACAAAGCCGCCAACCCGCTGCTTCTGTCGAACGGCAACTTCCTCGGCGGCGCCGGCTATGGCGAAGGCAAGCATTTCGCCGCCTGGTTCGACCCCCATCCGAAACCGAGCTATCTCTTCGCATTGGTCGCCGGCGACCTCGGCGTGGTCGAGGACACCTTCGTGACCATGTCTGAACGCGAGGTGGCGCTGAAGATCTATGTCGAGCATGGCAAGGAAGCCCGCGCGGCCTATGCGATGGATGCGCTGAAGCGTTCGATGAAGTGGGACGAAGAGGTATTCGGTCGCGAATACGACCTCGACATCTTCATGATCGTCGCCGTTTCCGACTTCAACATGGGGGCCATGGAGAACAAGGGTCTCAACATCTTCAACGACAAGTACGTGCTGGCCGACCCGGAAACGGCGACCGACCAGGACTACGCCAATATCGAGGCGATCATCGCCCATGAGTATTTCCACAATTGGACCGGCAACCGCATCACCTGCCGCGATTGGTTCCAGCTGTGCCTGAAGGAAGGCTTGACCGTCTATCGCGACCATGAGTTCTCCGCCGACCAGCGCTCGCGCGCGGTCAAGCGCATCGCCGAGGTGCGGCACCTGCGCTCGGAGCAGTTCCCTGAGGATAGCGGACCGCTTTCCCATCCGGTTCGCCCGACGGAATACCGTGAGATCAACAACTTCTACACGACCACCGTCTACGAAAAGGGCTCGGAAGTTACCCGGATGATCGCGACCATTGTCGGCCGCGACGGCTTCAAGAAGGGCATGGACCTCTATTTCGAGCGCCATGACGGCGAAGCCGCCACCGTCGAGGACTTCGTCAAGTGTTTCGAGGATGCCACGGGCCGCGACCTCACCCAGTTCTCGCTCTGGTATCGGCAGGCCGGCACGCCGCAGATCACCGTTTCGTCCTCCTACGACGCGGCCGCCAAGACCTTCTCCCTCTCGCTCGAGCAGATGGTTGCGGCCACGCCCGGTCAGACGGCGAAGGAGCCGATGCACATTCCGCTGAGGTTCGCGCTGATCGGCGAGAACGGTGCAGAGGCGCAGCCGACCGCAGTCAGCGGCGGCGAGGTAAGCGGCGACGTCCTGCACCTGACAGAGCGCAGCCAGACCTTCACCTTCTCCGGCATCGGCGCCCGCCCGGTTGTTTCGCTCAATCGCGGCTTTTCCGCGCCGGTGAACCTGCATTTCGCCCAAAGCACGGAAGATCTCGCCCATATCGCCCGCCATGACAGCGATCTGTTCGCCCGCTGGCAGGCGATCACAGATCTGTCGCTGCCGAACCTCACCGCGGCGGCGGAAGCTGTCGGCGCAGGAAAGCCGGTGGAATGCGGCTCCGCGCTGTGTGAGGCTTTGCTGGCAATCACCGCCGACGACAGCCTCGAACCGGCCTTCCGCGCCCAGGCGCTGGCCCTGCCGAGCGAGTCCGATATCGCCCGCGAGCTGGGCGCCAACAACGACCCCGATGCGATCCACCAGGGTCGTCAGGCAATCCTCGCGGCCATTGCCAAGGCTGGTGCGGCGACCTTCCGCGCGCTCTTTGACGGGCTCGCCTCTTCCCAGCCGTTCAGCCCCGATGCTGCGGGGGCGGGCCGTCGGGCGCTGCGCAATGCGGCACTCGGCTTCCTGGCGCTCAGCGAGAACAGCCCGGCCGGCGCAGTGGAAGCCTTCGCCGAGGCCGACAACATGACAGACCTGTCGCAGGCGCTCACGGTGCTCGCGCACCGCTTCCCCGATGCGACCGAAACCCACGCGGCGCTTGCGGCCTTTGAAAGCCGCTTCGCCGCCAATGCGCTGGTGCTCGACAAGTGGTTCTCCATCCAGGCCACCATTCCGGGTAACGGCGCGCTCGACCGCGTCATGCGGTTGATGCAGAACCCGCACTTCACCGCCTCCAACCCGAACCGGGTCCGGGCATTGATCGGCACCTTCGCCTTCGCCAACCCGACAGGCTTCAACCGGCCGGACGGCAAGGCCTATCACTTCTTCGCCGAAGAGATCCTTGCGATCGACAAGCGCAATCCGCAGCTTGCCGCACGCCTGTTGACAGCGCTGCGCTCCTGGCGCCTGCTCGAGCCGGTCCGTGCCGATCAGGCCCGCGAGGCGCTGATGTCCATCGAGCGGGCACCTGCACTCTCATCCGACGTCGCCGACATCGTGGAGCGGATTCTGAAGGGCTGACTCAGCCCAAGCGGGACGCCCCGGCACGGGGCGATCCCCCGCCGTGCCATTCCTGCTTGCGGTCCTGGCCGGTCTCCTCATTCCCCTCAGGGCGCCTCCTATCCGTTCGACGGTTCAGCGCCCATGAGCCGGTTGGCGGCGAAGATCCGGGCCAGACCGGGCAATGTTCTCGATCAGATTCAAGCCTTTGGCGAAACTGACACAAAAAAAGCCGATTCGGATTAAGGGCTTAAGTTTTTGTTTACCGAACCCGTCTGGACAAGGCGAATCAGCGATGATTCATTGAGTCAGATTCGGGCGAGCGGCGCCCTGGATCGCACGAGGGATCGAGGCAGGGACAATGTCGAACGCGCGGCGGGCAACCGCAGCCGATGAGCGGTTGCGACTCAATTTTTCAGGCTTTGTGGCTTTTTTCAACAGCTTGCGCGAGCGCGTGGCTACGGAAAAAAAAGCCGGAAACGGTTCGTCGCGACGGCTCGAAACCGTGCTACGCCGGTCGATCCCCATTCTGATCCTCGCCTTTCTCGCGGTTGTGGCAATCGCGCGTATCGGCGGCATGCTCAACGAACATGCTCGCCTGGAAAGCGCGGTGCGTCAGACCACGGCGCTGGTTGCCATCACCGCGAAAGCCGCCCTCATCGAGCACGAGGCGCTGTTCCTTTCCGCTGATCGCAATGCGGCGGAAGCCACACTGTCCGCCCTCCTGCCGGCCGAGCGTCTCGCCGGCGACGCCTTCGTGCTGATGGTCGAGCCGTCCGGTCGCATATTCGCCTCGTCGGTGGCTGGCGCCGGCTATGTCGGCTTGCCGCTTGCCAATCTCCTGCCGCAGGTCGCCGCCATCCGCCGCTTCTCCGATCAGCCAGACGGTGTCGAGACCGACATCGGCGGACAGCGCCATTTCGCCGTGTTCACCCCGATCGGCAGCGACGGCGCCCTAGTGCTCACCGCCCACTCTCTACTGCCAACCATGGATTTCTGGCGCAGCGAAATCGCCCTCAATGTCACACTGTTTTCCGGCATTTCACTGATCCTCAGCGTCATTCTCTACGCCTATTTCCAGCAGGTGAAGCGGGCGCGCGAGGCCGACGAGATCTCGCTGGAAAACAATATCCGGGTCGAGGCGGCACTGTCGCGCGGCCGCTGCGGTTTGTGGGATTTCGATCTCGTCAACCGCAAACTGTTCTGGTCGCGTTCCATGTATGAAATGCTCGGCCTGCCCCCGGCGAGCGAGGTCGTTGCCTTTGCCGACGCGGCGCAGCTCATGCATCCAGACGATGGCAATCTCTTCGCCCTTGCCCGCGCCGTCGGCCGTGGCAAATCCAAGCAGATCGACCAGATTTTCCGCATGCGCCACGCCCAGGGCCATTATGTCTGGATGCGCGCCCGCGCCCAGGTGATCTGCTCCCACACCGGCTGCATGCATGTCATCGGCATAGCCATGGACGTCACCGAGCAACATCGGTTGGCTCAGCGCTATGCCGAGGCCGACCAGCGCCTCGCCGACGCGATCGAATGCACGTCCGAAGCCTTCGTGCTGTGGGACAAGAACGATCGGCTGGTGATGTGCAACGGTCACTTCCAGCACGTCTACGGCCTGCCCGACACCATCCTCGTGCCGGGAACCGAGCGCGCCGTGGTACAGGCGGCGGCCCAGCGGCCGATCATCCAGCGCCGGGTGGCCGATCCCGACCAGAGCGGCTCGTCGCGCACCACCGAGGTGCAACTCGCCGACGAGCGCTGGCTACAGATCAACGAGCGACGCACCCGCGACGGCGGTCTCGTCTCGGTCGGCACCGACATCACCCTCCTGAAGCGCCACCAGGAGCGCCTGCGCGACCAGGAGCGCCGGCTGATGGCGACCATCGGCGATCTCTCGTCTTCGCAGAGAAAGCTCGAGAAGCAGAAGTCCGAGCTTTCGATCGCCAATGCCAATTACCAGGCGGAAAAGGAGCGCGCCGAGGCCGCCAACAAGGCGAAGTCGGAATTCCTCGCGAACATGAGCCACGAGCTTCGCACACCGCTCAATGCCATCCTCGGCTTCTCGGAAATCCTGCTCGCCGGCATGTTCGGCCCGATCGGCTCGCCGAAATATTCGGAATATGCCCGCGACATCCACGAGAGCGGCAAGCATCTTCTCAACGTCATCAACGACATTCTCGACATGTCGAAGATCGAGGCCGGGCAGATGAAGATCCGCTGCGAGACGATTGATCTCGACTCGCTGATCGAGGAAAGCCTGCGGCTCACCGCCATCCCGGCGGATGAGAAGAACGTCCTCATCGAGCAGCGTGTCGCCTCCGGTCTGACCATGACGGCCGACCGCCGCTCGATGAAGCAGATTCTGCTCAACATCCTGTCCAACGCTGTGAAGTTCACCGAACCGGGTGGACGGGTCTCGCTTCACGCCCGCAGGATCGGTGACGAAGTGACGATCACCATCGCCGACACGGGCATCGGCATTCCAAAAGCGGCGCTGAGCAAGATCGGCCAACCTTTCGAGCAGGTGCAGAGCCAATATGCCAAGAGCAATGGCGGCTCTGGGCTTGGCCTTGCCATCTCCCGTTCGCTGGTAAGCATGCATGGTGGCAGCCTGAAGATCCGCTCACGCGAAGGCAAGGGCACTGTCGTTTCGGTCCGCATTCCGGATGTGCTGGAGACCGAGGTCCTAAGTAAACGGGCGTGAGAGGTTATTCGGGGGCGCTCATCCGCCGCTGTGGCGACAACGGTCGGCCCTTCTATCACGGCTGGGCGAGATCCTGGATCGGTTGGAACGCGAGGATGCCGCCGACGGTACTGCGCCGGGAATAGGGCTCCGGCCTCGCCTGTCGGCCTGTTCCCCAGTCGAAAGTTCACCATAGTTGTATTTATTCGCCGTACACACGTGAATTCATTTAAGATTACTGATACATATTAAGAGGGAGAGTAAGATACGAGTTCCCTTTTTGCGCGATTTCCCTCAAGCAGTGCGAGCAGGTGAAGAATGCGTCGATCATGTTGGAGCCTGACCTTAATCATTCTTGTCTGCGGAGGCCTGCTTGCCGGACAGACAAGCGCGGCTGAAACACTGCGTCTAGGCGGCAGTGGCGGCGCGCTGCCGATGGCGGAGCGTATTTTCAAGGCCTATGCCGCCCAAGGCGGTCCCACCATCGAGATCGTGCCCGACCTCGGCAGTTCGGGCGCCATCCGCGCGACCGGCGACGATGTCATTGATCTGGCAATCTCGTCGCGACCACTGAAAGCGGAGGAGTCCGCGCGCGGATTGATGGCCACCGCCTTCGCGCGGACCCCGCTGGTACTGATTACATCGCGCCGCGCGCCCGGGAGTGTGAAGAGCGCCGACCTGCCGGGAATATTCGCGGCGGAGAGTCCGAAGTGGCCGGACGGGTCGCCCGTGCGAATTATCCTGCGGCCCAAATCGGAGACCGATACCGCGCTGTTTATCGAGCAGTTTCCCGGCATGGCGGCTTCCATCGACGCAGCGCGACGGCGCCCCGAGATTCCCGTCACAGTGACGGATCAGGACAATGCCACCGCGGCAGAAGAGCTGCCAGGATCGCTTGTCCAGGCAGGCCTCAGCCAGATCGTGACCGAGAGGCGCAACGTGCGACTTGTCGCGATCGATGGCGTGGAACCCACACTGGAGAACTTCGAGAAAGGGCTCTACCCCTACGAAAAGCGCTACTATCTCGTTTATTCGGAGAAAAGCATCGCGATAGCGCAAGGGTTGCTTGACTTTCTTCATTCTGAGCAGGGCCAGAGCGCCTTGCGCGAAACCGGAAGTCTGTCGGTCGGGGAGTGATGGGGAGCATGGCCACCACCCAACTTCGTCACTTGGTTAGCACGATAGGATTGACGGTGGCACTGGTTACTGCGGTCGCCGGTCCGGCCGCCTTTCTTTGGGATGCCTATACCAACACGACAAGTACGCTGGACCTCAAAGCGGGACTCGCCGGCAATAGAGTGGCGCAATATATCTATTCGCACGAGAGCCTCTGGCAATACCAACAGCTCCATCTGCAGAGCCTGATCGAGGCCCCCTACGCCGATGGCGCGGCTTTGCAGCAGAGGATCTATACGACGGACGGGCAATTGATCCTAGAGGTGGGAGCGCCGCTTACGGCCCCGACCATCACCAGACGTCTGCCGGTTATCGTTTCCGGACAACTGCGCGGCTACGTTGAGGCGACGTCCAGTTTCCGCACCCCTCTCTATGAGGCCGGGTTGGTCGCAGTCCTCAGTTCCCTGCTCGGTTTCGGCATGTATTTCGCGCTTCGGATCTTCCCATTGCGGGTGCTCGACCAGACGATGGAGGCCTTGCAGCAGAGCCAGAAGGACCTGGCAACCCAGAATGAGCGGCTGGATACGGCGCTAACGAACATGTCGATAGGCCTGTGCATGTTCGATCACCAGGAAAAACTCGTCGTCGCCAATGAGCGATTTGCGGAGATCTTCAGGCTGTCCCCGGACGAAGTAAGACCCGGGCGGACCATGCAGGAACTGTTGGAGCTGGCCTTCCACCAGGCAGGGCGAAAGGAAGACGACCTGCAGGACACATTGAGGCTGAGCCGACGCTTCATAGCCGAACGCTCGTCCGGATACGCCGTCCACAAGAGCGGTGACGGTCGAAGCATTGCCATGACCCACCAGCCAACGCCGAGGGGCGGCTTTGTCGCGACCTTCGAGGACATCACCGAGAGATTGCTTGCGGAAGAGAAGATCAAGTATCTGGCGCATCATGATGCGCTCACCGGCCTGCTCAACCGCGCGGCCTTTTATGAGCGCATGGACGCCATCGTCGGGCGCATACCGAAATCGAGGTCGCTTGCGGTCCTCAGCCTGGACCTCGACCACTTCAAGAACGTCAACGATACACTGGGCCATCCCGTAGGCGACCTGCTTTTGCAGGCTGCCGCCGATCGCATGCGCAATTGCACCCGTAGCGAAGATATCCTTGCACGTCTGGGAGGGGATGAGTTCGTCATCCTTAAGGTGGATTCCGAACATCCGGCCGATGTCACGGCGCTCGCGTCCCGTCTCGTCGAAGTACTCGGCACTCCGTTCGACCTGGAAGGCCACCAAGTGGTGGTGGCCGCCAGCATAGGCATCGCGATAGCCCCCGGTGACGGTACGGTCCCGGATGTCCTGATGAAGAATGCGGATCTCGCGCTCTACCGTTCCAAAGCCGATGGCGGAGGCACCTACCGCTTTTTCGAACTCGACATGGACGCGCGTATGCAGGCCCGGCGCAGCCTGGAACTCGATCTTCGCAAGGCGATCGTGACCAACGAGTTCGAGGTCTATTATCAGCCGATCATCGACGTGAAGACCGGGGCGGTCACGAGCTGCGAGGCACTTGTGCGCTGGCGGCACCCTGAGCGCGGCATGATCTCGCCCATGGAATTCATCCCGCTCGCCGAGGAGACCGGCCTGATCGTGCCGCTGGGTGAGTGGATCCTGCGGCAGGCTTGCACAGAGGCAGCCAAGTGGCCAAGCCACGTCACCATCGCCGTGAACCTCTCCCCGGCCCAGTTCAAGAGCAAGAACCTCGTTCCCGCCGTGACAAAAGCGCTTGTGTCTTCCGGTCTTCCGGCCAAGCGGCTGGAACTTGAGATCACCGAACTGGTCCTCATCCAGGACAACGAAAGCGCCTTCGCCATACTTCATCAACTCCGCGATCTCGGCATTCGGATCGCAATGGACGATTTCGGCACCGGCTATTCCTCACTGGGCTATCTGCGCAGCTTCCCGTTCGACAAGATCAAGATCGACCAGTCCTTCATTCAAGATTTGCCGCACAAGGAAGAAAGCCTCGCCATCGTCCGCGCCGTCGTGGGGCTGAGCAGTAGCCTGGGGATCGTCACGACCGCGGAGGGCGTCGAAACGGACGAGCAGCTCTCGAGCGTGACCTCCGAAGGCTGCACCGAGTTCCAGGGCTATCTGTTCAGTCGCCCCCAGAGCGCTGGGGATATCGGTCGTACGCTCAGCGAGCAGGCCACGCCCACAATCAACACTGCCTCAGAAAGCACGGAGACCCGACGGCGGCCAGCCTCCGACACTCTCCCCCTCCCCGCTATTTCACTACCGCCTGAAACACCTTCCTGACCGCCTTGGTCAGCCGGCGCAATTCCGCCTCCAGCGACTTGAGATCGGGCGCGTCGCCGGCGCGGCAGACGAGGTCGACAAGGCCGGCGGGGGCAGTTGCGGGGTCGAAACCTCCATCGACGCAGAGCTGGATCACCTGCGACAGTTCAGTCAAGAGATGCAGCGCCGCGAGGCACAGGTCGAGGTCGTTCGGATCCATCAGCTCGCCGCCAAGCCGCTTCAGGGCATCCGCGGTCGAAAGACCGTTGACCTCCGCCTTGACGCCGTGCCCTTTGGCGATCAGCGCCAGATACTGAGCGATGAATTCGATGTCGATCAGCCCGCCGGGGATGAGCTTCAGGTCCCATATGCCCTTCGGCCGCTTCTCCTTGTCGATCATCGTCCGCATTTCCGCGACGTCGCTCGCGGTCTTCGCCTCCTCGCGCGGCTTGGCCAGCACGGCGGCGATGACGGCACGCGTCGCATCCATCAATTCGGCATCACCCGCGATCAACCGGGCGCGGGTGAGCGCCATATGCTCCCATGTCCAGGCTTCCTCGAACTGGTATTTTTCAAAGGCCTTGAGCCTCGTTGCCACAGGTCCCTTGTTGCCGGAGGGGCGAAGCCGCATGTCGACCTCATAGAGCACGCCCTCCCCCGTCGGCGCCGACAGCGCGGCGATCAACCGCTGGGTAAGCCGGGTATAGTAGCGCACCGGATCGAGCGGCTTTGCGCCGTCGGACTCGCCCGCGTCATCGTCGTGTTCATAGAGCAGGATCAGGTCGACGTCGGAGCCCGCCGTCAGCTCGAAGGAGCCAAGCTTGCCCATGCCGGCAAGCGCCACCCTGCCACCGGCGACCTTGCCATGGACGGCCTCGACCTCCGCGATCACGGCCTTCAGAGCATGCTCGATGATCAGGCCGGCAAGGTCGGTGAAGGCATGCCCCGCCAGCACCCCGCCGATCGAGCCAGTGAGCAAGCGGATACCGATCAGGAAACGCTGTTCGGCAGCGAAGATGCGCAGACGATCGAGGATCTCCTCGTAGTGGCGACTGCCGCCGACGAAGGAGGAAAGCCGTCTGGCGAGATAGTCGCGGGTCGGCAGTTCGACCATCAACCCTGGATCGAGCATGCCGTCGAACACATGCGGACGCCGGGCGATGATCTCGGCGAGCCTCGGTGCCGACGACATGATGCTGACGATCAGGTCGAGCAGTGCCGGATTGCTGGTGAGCAGGGAAAAGAGCTGGATGCCGGCGGGCAGACCGGCGAGGAAATTGTCGAAGCGCAGCAGCGCCTCGTCGGCCCGCCGGCTCTCGCCGAAGGTCATCAGCAGTTGCGGCGTCAGTTCCGTCAACCGCTCGCGCGCCTCGACCGATTGCGTGGCGCGGTAGCGACCGTAGTGCCAGGTGCGGATGACGCGGGAAATATCCTCCGGCCGCTCAAAGCCGAGGCTCTCCAGCGTCCGCAGCGTATCGGGGTCGCCCTTCTGTCCGGTGAAGACCAGGTTTCCGGAAGCCGACGACAGGACCTCCTCCTGCTCGAACAGCCGCGCGTAGCGTTTCTCGACCGTCTTCAACACGCTTTCCAGCCGCGCGGAGAAACTGCCCGTGTCGGCAAAGCCGGCCATGAATGCGATGCGGCGAAGCTCGCTCTCGGTTTCGGGCAGCAGATGCGTCTGTTCGTCACGCACCATCTGGATACGGTGCTCGACATCACGCAGGAACCAGTAGGCCTCGATCAACTCGTCGCGGGTTGTCGCATCGATCCAGTTGGCGGCGGTCAGCGCTTGAAGCGCCGCTTCGGTCGGGCGCAGGCGAAGTTCGGGCATACGACCGCCGGCGATCAACTGCTGGGTCTGGGCGAAGAACTCGATCTCGCGAATACCGCCCCGGCCGAGCTTGACGTTATGACCCTTGACGGCGATCGCACCATGCCCCTTGTGCACATGGATCTGCCGCTTGATCGAATGAATGTCGGCGATCGCCGCGTAGTCGAGATATTTGCGAAAGACGAAGGGAACGAGTTCACGCAGGAACCCCTCACCGGCCTTCAGATCACCAGCGACGGGTCGCGCCTTGATGAAGGCGGCACGCTCCCAGTTCTGCCCCCTGCTCTCGTAATAGAGCAGGGCGGCCTCGACCGGCACGGCCAGCGGCGTGGCGCCGGGGTCGGGACGCAGGCGAAGGTCGGTGCGGAAGACATAGCCGTCGCCGGTGCGGTCCTGCAGGATGCGCACGAGACGGCGCATCATCCGGCCATAGGTCTCGGTCGCGTCTTCGGGCGAAACAAGGATACCCGCATCCGTCTCGAAAAAGACGACGAGGTCGATGTCGGAGGAATAGTTGAGCTCGCAAGCGCCGAGCTTGCCCATGCCCAGCACGATCAGGCCACTGCCAAGGGCCGGCGCCTGCGGGTTTGCAAGCTTCAGCTTGCCGCTCTGCTCACCGGCGAGCAACAGATGGTCGATCGCCGCCGCGACGCAGGCGTCAGCCATTTCGGATAGCCAGCGGGTCGTGTCGCGCGCGTCGAAGATCCGGGCGAGATCGGCAAGTGCGGTCAGAAAGGAAAGCTTGCGCTTGGCGGCGCGCAGCCGCGTCATCACTTGCGCTTCGGTCGCCGGCGGCCCGCCTTCTTCGCCGCGCCAGGCATCGCGCGCATCGGCAACGAACCCTTTCAGCAATGGCTCGAGCGGCTCGTCGAGCGCGCGAACGAGTGTCGCCGGATCGAGCAAGGCCATGTCGCGCAGATATGGGGAAAGCGAGAGTGCCGCCGCAACGAAGCTTTTCAGCGGGCTTTCCCCCGCCAAAAGCGCAGCCAGCGCCGGTTGTTGCTTACCGGCATCTTTCAGCAGCGAGAGGGCCGATTTCAGTTCCGTCTGGTTGAACGGTCGGATCACACCGTCCGCAACATCCGAAAGTCTCTTCATCACCGTCTCATTCATCGCCAGCCTCCCCGCACGCGCTCCTTGCGAGATCTTTCTTAGCGAATCTCGCGGCTGAAGGGAAAGCTAGGCTTTCTGCCGGGCAAAGGCCATGCTAGCGCATCAAGGCACCACGGTGCCGTGGCCTGCGTCAATTTGTTTGTTGAACATAGAACTCATATTTCTATACACCTGCAAGATGATGGGAGCGAGTATCGGCCTGGAGACAAGTCTCACCCAATTCCCTGTTCGGAATTATACGCATTTGCATCATGCGCCTGGTGCGGGAGCCTTCCTGCAATGGCCTGAAGCCTGGAGAACACAATGACGGCGGCATCGCTTTCCTATCCGTTGGCCATGGCGCGAACCGGCGAGCAGGTCAGGATTATCGGGCTTGCAGGCGGGCGCAGTGTCGACCAGCGACTGACGGATTTCGGCTTGGCCATAGGCAGCACGGTGCGCGTCGTGCACAACCCGATGACCGGCCCCATGATCGTCGCTGTGCATGAAAGCCGCGTCAGTCTCGGCATGGGCATGGCGCAAAAGATGACCGTCGAACCGCTGGAGAAATAACGCCCATGCCCCTCCTCAACGAACTCCCGGTCGGCGCGGTTGCGCGCGTCACCGGGTACAGCGATCGAAACGCCCCGTGCCGGCGGCGGCTCTTGTCCATGGGTGTCACGCCCGGCGCTGTCATTACCGTCACGCGGCGCGCGCCCCTCGGCGATCCGATCGAACTGAACCTGCGCGGCACGGCGCTCTGTCTGCGTCTGGAGGAAGCGCGGGTCATCACCGTCGAGCCAATTATCGCAACCGTTTCCGACTAGCTCCGTCCGGAACGCTATACCCCACACGCGGATACATTCGATGAACCAGTTGACTGCCGCCGTTGTCGGCAATCCCAATTGCGGCAAGACGACCCTCTTCAACGCGCTCACCGGCTCGCGGCAGAAGGTCGGCAACTGGCCGGGCGTAACCGTCGAGAAAAAGACCGGCACCATGCTGCTCGACGACAAGCCGGCGACGCTGGTTGACCTGCCCGGCACCTATTCGCTCGGCTCGGCCGAAACCTCGCTTGATGAGCGTATAGCGCTCGATTACGCGATCTCCGGCGCGGCCGACGTGTTGATCAACATCGTCGACGCCTCCAATCTGGAGCGGCATCTCTACCTGACGACCCAGCTCCTTGAAATGCGCGTGCCGATGCTCGTCGTGCTCAACATGATGGACGTCGCACGCCAGAACGGCATCAGCATTGACGTCGATGCCCTCGCCGCGCACCTCGGCTGCCCCGTCGTGCCTGTCGCCGCGGCCAAGGGAACGGGGCTCGAGGAGATGAAGCGCGCGATCGCCGAGGTCGCCGCATCGAGGGCCGTGCCGCACTGTTTCTGCCATTATGACGCGCCGGTCGAGAAGGCCGTCACGCGCTTTGCCTCGCGCTTGCCGGACGCCTCTGTCGATCGCAGATGGCAGCTCATCCAGATCTTCGATGGCGACCATGCCCGACTTGCTGCCTTGCCGTCCGACCTTGCCGCAGAGATCGGCGATTGCTTCGCCGATCTGGAGGAAGCGTGCGGCGAGGACCTCGACATCCTGATCGCCGATCGCCGCTATGCCTTTGCCGGCAAGGCGGTCGCAGCTTCCGTCGAGCGTCCGCGCGAGGCCTCGCGCTCGATGACGGACCGCATCGACCGGGTGGTGCTGCACCGCGTGCTCGGCATCCCGATCTTCCTCGCCATCATGTATCTGATGTTCATGTGGACCATCAATGTCGGCTCCGCCTTCATCGATTTCTTCGACATCGGCGTCGGCGCGGTGCTGGTTGACGGGCTCGGCCATGCCATGCGCTCGGCCGGTTCGCCGGATTGGCTCGTGGTTCTGCTCGCCGATGGCGTCGGCGGCGGTATCCGGACAGTCGCCACCTTCATCCCGATCATCGCCTTCCTTTACATCTTCCTGTCGATCCTCGAGGATTCCGGCTATCTGGCCCGCGCCGCCTTCGTTATGGACCGCTTCATGCGCATGGCCGGATTGCCGGGCAAGGCCTTCGTGCCGCTGATCGTCGGCTTCGGCTGCAACGTACCGGCCATCATGGGCACGCGTACGCTCGACAACGACAGCGACCGCAAGACCGCGATCATGATGGCACCTTTCATGTCCTGCGGCGCGCGCCTGCCGGTCTACGCGCTGTTTGCCGCCGCCTTCTTCCCGACCAATGGCCAGAACCTCGTTTTCGGGCTTTATATCACCGGCATCGCCGTGGCGATTCTAACCGGTTACCTGATGAAGATGACGGTCACCAGGGGCCATTCCTCGCCGCTGGTAATGGAGCTTCCTCCCTATCATTTGCCACGCTTTCGCAATGTCGTGCTGCACACCTGGGAACGGTTGAAGGGCTTCGTACTCAGTGCCGGCCGGGTGATCGTGCTGATGGTCGCCTTCCTCTCCTTCGTCAATGCCATGGATACCGAAGGCAATTTCGGCACTGGGAAGAGTGATGCCTCGCTTCTGGCGGCCGCAAGCCGGGCTGCCGCTCCGGTCTTTCATCCAATGGGACTTGATGAAGGCAACTGGCCGGCGATCGTCGGCATCGTCACCGGCGTCTTCGCCAAGGAGGCCGTCGTCGGAACGCTCGATTCGCTCTATGGCGCATTGGCACGGGATGCCGTAAGCGCGGCCCCGCAAGAGCAGCGGACGACGCTTCAGATCATCGGGAACGGACTGAAGGACGCCCTCGCCTCGATCCCGACAAATCTCGCGGCCGTTGCGGGCAAAGCCGTCGATCCGCTCGGCCTTGACATCGGCCATGTCAATTCGCCCGATGCCGCCGCCGCCGAACAGGCCGTGGAGAAAGGCACCTTTTCCGAAATGCAGGCACGCTTCTCCGGCGCCGCCGGCGCCTTCGCCTATATGCTGTTCATCCTGCTCTACACGCCTTGCGTCGCGGCGACAGGGGCGATCTATCGTGAAGCGGGCGCGCGCTGGATGATGGCGGCACTCGCCTGGACGACCGGCATTGCCTATGGCGCCGCCGTCATAGCCTACCAGATCGCCACCTTCGACAAGGCTCCGCTGCAAGCCGCCGGTTGGATTGCCGGGGTGATTGCCGCCTTCGCCCTGACCGTCGCCACGCTCCGCTACAATTCGGCACGGCCTCACCGGACGCTGGCGGTCACAACGGAAGGAGAGCGCTGATGGCGAGCCTCATCCAGTTGCGCGACATCCTGCGTCAACAGAAACGCGCCTCACTCCAGAGCCTGTCGCTGCAAAGTGAGAGCGACATCAGCGCGGTGGAAGCCATGCTGTCGGTATGGGAGCAAAAGGGGCGCGTGCGCCGCACAGCACCCGCCGCCGGGGCTTGCGGTGGATGCGGCGGGTGCCAGAAGGGCTGTTCGTCCGCGCAGGTCATGTTCGAATGGGTCGGGGACTGAGGAACTGAGACCACGCCGGAGTGGCGTCAGGCCAAGGCCGTCGTCAGCCCTTTTGCCCCGGAAACACCATGCTGGCGGTCAGACCACGCGCTCCCCCACCGTCAGGCGTCGTATCGGAAAGTTCCAGCCGGCCGCCATGCAGCGCCATGATCGCCTCGACCAGCGACAGGCCGAGCCCCGTACCGGGCTTGGAGCGGCTGGCGTCGAGGCGCACGAAGCGCTTGACCACGTCACAGCGCTTGTCGGAGTCGATGCCCGGACCGTTGTCAGCCACGGTGACCTGCAATGCGCCGCCGACCTTGGCGACCGTGACGGTGATCTTGTGCTCGCCCTCTGCCGTCGCCCCGTATTTGATGGCGTTGTCGAGCAAATTGAAAAGCGCCTGTCCGATCAGTTCGCGATTACCACGGACCGACAGACCGGGGGCGATCTCGGTCTTGAGCACCAGCCCCGCCTCCTCCGCCACCGGCTCGTAGAGTTCGGCGCTGTCGGCGGCGATCGCCGAAAGGTCGATGTCCGAAAACTCGGCGGCGATCGAGCCCGCCTCGACGCGGGAAATCATCAAGAGCGCGTTGAAGGTGCGGATCAACTGATCGGATTCGGCGATAATGCCTTCGAGCGCGGCACGACGCGCCGTCTCATCGTCCTCCGCCAATGCCTCGGCTGCCTTGTTGCGCAGGCGCGTCAGCGGCGTCTTCAGGTCGTGGGCGATACTGTCAGAAACCTGGCGCAGGCCCTCATTCAGCTTCACGATCCGCCCGAGCATTTCGTTGAGCGAGGAGGACAGGCGGTCGAACTCATCGCCTGATCCGGAAACAGGAAGACGCTGGGCAAGATCGCCCGCCATAATCTTCTGGCTCGCCGCCGAGACACGATCGATCCGCTTGAGGGCACTGCGACCGATGGCGAACCAGATGATGACAGCGCCGAGCCCCATGATGGCAAGCGCCACCATAAGCGCTTGGCGCACCAGAAGCCGCAGCTTGCTCGGCTCGCCAAGGTCGCGGCCAACCAGGACCCGCAGCTTGTTGTCGAGGAAGAACACATGGCCGGCGGCGATGTGGCGCTGCACGTCACCGCTTTCATTGTAGCGCTCGTAGCGGAAGGGATGATCGGTCCAACCTTCATGGTCGAAGAGCCCCGGCTCCACCGACGCGACGTTGCCGGCGAGGATCTCGCCATTCGGACCGGCGATGACGTAGAGATTCGCGCCCGGCTGGCTGGCCCGGCGCTCCATCATGCTCAAAAGCCGATTGACACCACCCCGCTGGAAGGCGGTCTCGATCTCCTCGACCTCCTCCTTCAGCGTATCGCGTGTCTGGACATAGAGGATCTGCTCGGACAGCGCCGTGACGTAGATGACCAACAGCGCGGCGCAAAGCGCGAAGAGCGCGATATAGAGGGCCGATAGCCGGACCGCGGCCGACTTCAACAGGAGCTTGGCTCGGGCGTTCATGGGCGGCTCAGCCTTCGTCCTTGATCATATAGCCCGCGCCGCGCACCGTCTTCAGCAACGGCCGGTCGAAGTCCTTCTCGATCTTCGAGCGTAGCCGCGACACATGCACGTCGATGACATTGGTCTGCGGATCGAAATGATAGTCCCAGACGTTCTCGAGCAGCATGGTGCGTGTCACCACCTGACCGGCATTCTTCATCAAGTATTCGAGCAGCCGGTACTCTCGCGGTTGCAACAGGATCTCCTTGCCGGCGCGGCGCACTTCGTGCGACAGCCGGTCGAGTTCGAGATCGCCGACGCGGTAGGCCATATCCTGTTCCGGCTTGCCCTTGCGACGTCCTAGGACCTCGACACGCGCCAACAGTTCGGAAAAGGCATAAGGCTTCGGCAGATAGTCGTCGCCGCCGGCGCGCAGACCCGTGACGCGATCATCCACCTGGCCAAGCGCGGAGAGAATCAATACCGGCGTATCGACACCACGCTTGCGCAATTCGCTGATGACCGAGAGACCATCGCGGCGCGGCAGCATACGGTCGACCACCATCACGTCATAGCCGTTCTCGCTGCCCATGAAGAGCCCGCTCTCCCCATCGCTGGCATGATCGGCGACAATGCCGGCCTCGCGAAAGGCCTTGGTGATGTATGCGGCGGCTTCGAGGTCGTCTTCGATGACAAGTATCTTCATGTGCGCGACATTATCGTCGGAGGCGCCCTGTGCACAACTGGAATCACCCGACTGTGGCTGGTCGCCCCGCCCGGTACTCATGATGAATGTCCTTTCCCCGGAAAAAGAAAAGGCGCCGCGTCCCGAAGGACCGCGGCGCCCGGTTTGGGTCAGGTTAGCGCCGTCAGCCTTGGGCGATCGGCAGTGCCACGAAGCGGCTGCCGCTGTCGGACTCGATCTGGAACAACGCCTTGGTGCGGCCGTCCTTCTTCGCCTGCTCAAGCACCTTGAGCACATCGTCGGCGGTTGAGATGGCCTGGTTGTTGACCGAGGTGATCTTCTCGCCCGGCTTCACGCCCTTGTCGGCGGCATCGGAGTCCGGATCGACGTCGACGATCGTCAGGCCCTTGCCATCTTCGGCGGGAGTGACGGACAGGCCCATGTTGGCCAGCGCCTGTTCTGTCGCGGGTGTCTGAGTGTCGCCACCGTTCTGGCCATCGGTGCCGGCAAGGTCCTTTTCGCTCGGCAGCTGGCCGAGTTCAACCTTGACGCTCGTCGCCTTGCCTTCACGCCAGATCGACACGTCGACTTTGGTTCCGGGAGCGAAGGCGGCAATCCGCTTGGCAAGATCGCGCGGATCCTTGACCGTTTCGCCGTTGACGGCGGTGACGACGTCACCCTGCTTGATGCCGGCTTTGGCGCCCGGCGAACCTTCCTGCGGAGCGACGACCAGAGCGCCGCTGGCTTCCGACAGGCCGAGCGAGTCGGCGATGTCCTGGCTCACCGGCTGGATCTGCACGCCAAGCCAACCGCGTTCCACCATACCGCCGTCCTTGAGCTTGGCGATCACGTCCTTGGCGACCGAAGCGGGGATGGCGAAGGCGATGCCGACATTGCCGCCCGACGGCGAGAAGATCGCGGTGTTGATACCGACCACTTCGCCGTTGAGGTTGAAGTCGGGACCACCGGAATTGCCACGGTTCACGGCCGCGTCGATCTGGATATAGTCATCATAGGGACCAGAGCCGATGTCGCGGCCGCGAGCCGAGATAATGCCGGCCGTCACCGTGCCGCCGAGACCGAAGGGATTGCCGACGGCCACGACCCAGTCGCCGACGCGCATGTTCTCGTCGTCGGCGAAGTTAACATAGGTGAATTTCTGTTTGGGATTGTCGACCTTCAGCAATGCGAGGTCGGTACGGCTATCCTTGCCGACCAGCTTGGCGTCGAGTTCCTTGCCGTCATTCGTGACGATGGTGAAGGCCGCACCCTCATCGACGACATGGTTGTTGGTGACGATATAGCCGTCCTCCGAGATGAAGAAGCCGGAGCCTTGCGAGGTCGGGCGCAAATGTCCCTTGCCGTCGGCGCGACCGCGCGGCATGCGGTCAGGCCCACGCTTGCCGTTCGGATCCTGGCCCTGGCCGCCGAATTCCTTGAAGAAGCGCTTCAGCGGGTGATCATCGGGCAGGTCCTCGAAGCCCCGGCCACCGAAGCCGAAGGAAAAATTGCTGTTGTCGGCGGTCTGTTCGACATTCGACTGGACACGAACCGATACGACGGCCGGGGAAACGGCCGCGACCACGTCGGCGAAACTCGGCACCTGAGCAGCCTCGACCTTGACCGGCTCGGCATAGGCGGGCGCTGCGGCGAGCGGAAGCGCGCCGGCCAGCATCACAGCCGCAAGACCCGCTGCGGTCGAATTCTTGAGGATCGTCTTGAGCTTGGAGCGACCAATTTGTGCGGACATGAAACTTACCTTCATCTGTTCTTCTGACTGGAGACCGGGAAATCCGGCGAACGCGGTGGACGATGAAGATATAGGACGCCTCACCTTACTGCGAACTGTCCGACAGATGAAATATTTGTAATCTTTGACGGTCCCCACGCAGGGGTGCGGCTCATTCGTCCAGCAGCTTGCCGAGACGTGCCTCTTCCTCGTCCGTCAGTTTTTTCTGTACAGCGCGGCCACGGCCACGCGCGTAGAACAGGGCGATCGCCAGCCCCCCGATCATTAACGCGCCCGGCGCGCCCCAGAGGATGATCGTCTTGCCCGTAAGGCGCGGCTTCAGCAGCACGAATTCGCCGTACCGCGACACGACATAATTGATCACGTCCTCGTCGCTGTCGCCAGCCGTGATGCGTTCACGCACCAGAAGCCTGAGATCACGAGCGAGTTCCGCGTTCGAATCGTCGATCGATTGATTCTGGCAGACCATGCAGCGCAATTGCGCCGAAAGGTCCCGGGCCCGCTGCTCAAGTTTCGGATCGGCAAGCCGCTCACCCGGATCGACGGCGAAAGCCGGGACGGGAAGAACAGCAAGGAGCGCGAAGAGGAGCGTCGTCGCAAGACGCGGCAAATATCCACTTCGCCCTCCGACCTGTCGTCCGCGAGGGAGCAGAGGCCGGACCAAAGAGCGCATCATTCGGCCGCCTCCAGGCTTGCCGCGGCGATCGTCTTGGCACGCCGCTTCGGCGCGCCAACGCGCAGTCTGCGGTCGGAGAGCGAAACGAAACCGCCGGCCATCATGATCAGCGCGCCGTACCAGATGCACAAGATATAAGGCTTCCACCAGATCCGCACGACGATACCGCCGCCGTCCATGCGGTCGCCGAGCGAGACATAGAGTTGGCTGACGCCGAAGGTACGGATACCGGCCTCGGTGGTCGGCATCCGCCGCGCCGTATAGAGCCGCTTCGACGACCAGACGTCACCCTTGTCGACACCCGCCTGCCTGACGGTGAAATGGCCTCGGTCCTCCGTGTAGTTCGGGCCGATGGCCGACTTCATGCCGTCAAACGTGATGGTATAGGCACCCGCGTCGGCCGTCATGCCGGGCGTCATCTCGACCACGGTCTCGGTTTCGAAGGTGGTGACCGCGACAATGCCGAGAACCGTCACGCCCAGCCCCATATGGGCAAGCACCGTGCCGATCGCCGAGCGCGGCAGGCCGTTCAGGCGGCGCAAGGCCACGCCGAACGCCACCTTACGGAAGCCGGCGCGATACCAGAGGTCGGAGAGCGCCCCGAAGATCAGGAAGAAACCGGCGGCCAGACCGAACACGGCGAGCACCGGTCCGCCATTCTCGACGTAGTAGAGGCCGAGCGCCACGACAAAGGCGAGACCGGCGGCCACGTAAAGCCGCTGAAGCGCCGCATAAAGGTCGCCCCGCTTCCAGGCCAGCATCGGCCCGAAGGGAACCGCCACCAGCAGCGGCGCCATCAACAGGCCGAAGGTCAGGTTGAAGAACGGCGCACCGACCGAGATTTTCTCGCCGGTCAGCGTTTCGAGCAGCAGCGGATAGAGCGTTCCGATCAGCACGGTCGCCATCGATACCGTCAGGATCAGATTGTTGAGGACGAGCGCCCCCTCGCGGGAAATCGGATGGAACAAACCACCCGCCTTGAGCAAGGGGGCGCGCAAGGCGAACAGCGTGAAAGCGCCGCCGATGAAGAAGGTCAGGATGCCGAGAATGAAGATACCGCGGCTCGGGTCCGTGGCAAAGGCGTGGACCGAGGTCAAAACACCCGAGCGCACCAGGAAAGTGCCGAGCAGCGACAGCGAGAAGGTCAGGATGGCGAGCAGCACCGTCCAGATCTTCAGTGCGTCGCGCTTTTCCATGACGAGCGCCGAATGCAGCATCGCCGTGCCGGCAAGCCAGGGCATGAAGGAGGCGTTCTCGACCGGATCCCAGAACCACCAGCCGCCCCAACCGAGTTCGTAATAGGCCCAGTAGGAGCCCATGGCGATGCCGGCGGTGAGGAAGGTCCAGGCGGCAAGCGTCCAGGGGCGAACCCAGCGCGCCCAGGCCGCATCGATACGCCCGTCGATCAGCGCGGCGATCGCGAAGGAGAAGCAGACCGAGAAACCGACATAGCCGAGATAGAGCAGCGGCGGATGGATCGCCAGCCCGACGTCCTGCAGCACGGGATTGAGATCCTGGCCCTCGGCCGGGATTGGCGAGAGACGGGTGAACGGATTGGAGGTCAGAAGAATGAACAGCAGGAAGGCCGAGGAGATCCAGGCCTGCACGGCCAGCACATTGGCCTTCAGCCGATCCGGGAGATTGGCGCCGAAGAAAGCGACCAGCGCGGAAAACAGCGACAGGATCAGCAGCCAGAGCATCATCGACCCCTCGTGATTGCCCCAAACCGCCGAAAACCGGTAGATCGTGGGCATCATCGAATGGGAGTTCTCCCAGACGTTCTTGACCGAGAAATCGGACACGACATAAGCCCAGGTCAGCACCGAGAAGGAGAAGGCGACCAGCACGAACTGCGCAACGGTGCCAGTGACCGCGACACCCATCAGCGCGGCATCGCCCCGCTTGGCGCCGATGATCGGGACGATGGCGATGATGATTGCCGCCGCCAGCGCCAGCACCAGGGCATAATGGCCAAGCTCGATAATCATTGGGTCTGTTCCTCCTTCCAGACGCCGTCCTTCTTCAGACGGTCGGCGACTTCCTTCGGCATGTAGTTCTCGTCATGCTTGGCTAGCACGCTGTCAGCGGAAAAGACGGTGCTGCCAGCCTCGAACTTGCCTTCAGTCACCACGCCCTGCCCCTCGCGGAAGAGGTCCGGCAGAATTCCGACGTAGGTGACCGGGACGGTCGCCGTGCCATCGGTAACGGAGAACTTCACGGTCGATCCCTCGCCACGCACGACCGAGCCCTCCTCAACCAGACCGCCGAGGCGGATGCGCGTGCCGGGACCGACGGCGGTTTTTTCCAGATCCGCCGGCATGTAGAAATAGGCGACCGACTGGCCGAAGGCGAACATCACCAGAAGCACCGCGGCGATGATGAAGCTCATGCCGCCAACGATCACGGCCAGACGTTTCTGCTTGCGCGTCATTTCAATGCCTCCTCCACCGGCAGGCCAAGTTCGCGGCCCATGGCGATCAACTGCTTGCCCTCATCCTTCTCGGGCGGGAAGGCGGCAAGGCCGGCTTTCAGTGCCGCGATCGCCTTGTCTTTTTCCTGCAACATCGCATAGGAGCGGACGAGACGCATCCATCCTTCGAAATTGTTCGGGTCATCCTTGAGCTTGGCATCCAGCCCCTCGACCATGCCGCGGATCATCGCATTGCGGTCCGTCGCGGACATGCCGGCGGCGGCGTTGATGTCTCTTTGGGTCGGATTGCCCGGCGCCTTGGCCGAACCCTGGGCCGGCAATCCCGCGACCGGCGCACCGCCGGAGTTGGCGGCGATATGTTGCTGAACCAGCGGCAGCCAGGGAGCGTCCGCCGGCGAGGCCTTGGCGAGCGCCTGGAAGGCGCCCAGCGCATCGGCGTTCTTACCGGCCTGCTCCAGCGCCAGCGCCAGATAGAACTGCGCGCGCGGGTCCCAGGGGTCGAGCCGTAGCGCCTCCTCGAAAGCCGAGCGCGCGTCTTCGGTAATGATCCCGTCATTGCCGGCGATCAGCACCTCACCGAGACCGTTCATCCGCGTCGGGCTGGTGCCAGCGAGGCGGATGGCGTTGCGATAGGCCAGTTCGGCGTCACCGAGGCGCTGCATCTTGAAGTAGATCGGCGCCAGTACGTCCCAGCCGGCGCCATCGTTCGGGTTTTCCGCCAGATGCCGTTCGACCTTGGCGACAAGCAGCTCGATATTGTTGCCGGGATTCTCCAGTCGCGCCGCCAGCGGCGCTGCGGGCATGTCCGGGCTGCCGGTCTTGAGATAGAGGCCGAGACCGACGGCCGGAACACAGAGAATGACGAAGGCTTGCGCCAGCAAGTTGAGACCCTTCGCGCCGGAACGGCCACTCGCATCCACAGCCTCGTTCGACACCGCGAGCAACCGCCGGCCGATCTCGGCGCGGGCATAGCCGGCGTCCTCGGCGGAGATCAGCCCTTGCGCCTTGTCGCGCTCAAGCTCTTTCAGCTGGTCGCGATAAACGGCGGCCTCGCCGGCATCGTCAATCGGAGCGGAGCCTGCCCCCTTGAGGAGCGGCAGGAGCAGGGCGACGGCAACGGCGACCGTCAAAAAGGCAGATATGATCCAGAACAACATGCTGCTCAATTACTTCAAGCCGAGACGTGATGCCACAGACAAACAACGGATGACGCGAAATTGAGGCGTTTGGCCGCAAGCCGATCCGTGAGAGAGCAGATGATGGGCAGCCTTGGCTTAAGTCAAGGGCGTCCAGGTCCCGTTCGAATTGCGGCAGGCCGCACCGCGGGCCTCGATCTGGCGGCCCTTGGCGTTCAACTTATGGGTATACTGGCGGCAATTCTGCTGACCGACCTGATAGGGCGCGGCAGCGACCACCTGGCCGCTTACGCTCTGTCCGGTCCAGGCGACAGGCTGTCCGCCGGGCGCCGCTTCCAGCGCCCGATATTCGGCCTCGAGCGCCCGCTGCAACTCGCTGTCGGTCAACTTCAGCCCGGAGCGCGAAACGATGCCGCCCTGAAGCGCCGAAATATAAAGCGCCGACGGATTGGCCTTGCCCGAGGACAGAAAACCACCCTTCGATCCGCCAGTCGTCGTGCAGGCCGAAAGCGCCAGTGCGGCCAGCATCAACGCTGCCGCGCCGCCAAAGCGGGAAACACTCATCGGACCAGCCCCGGTCCGCTCATCGGAACAATCGATTATCACGCCTGTCCTCGCTCTGCTGCTGTCCGCCCAGGGCATCATTAAAGCCGTCATTGTTTTTTCACAACAAAATTGATCATGCAGTGTCCCGCGTCACAGAAGGCAACACGAGCGCCGCCTTCAGCCCGCCGATGGTCGCGCCTGACAGACCAAAAGCCCCCTGATATTCGCTGGAAATCTCCTTGACGATCGACAATCCGAGCCCGGTGCCCGGCTTGCTCTCGTCCAGCCGCTTGCCGCGCTTCAATGCCTCGCCGATCTCCTCGGGCGCAAGCCCGGGACCGTCATCCTCGACAGTCACCTCGATCCAGCCGCGCCGCGCGCCCTCGCCCGCCGGTTCCAGCTCGTGGATTGCCGTTCCGGCGACGATTGCAACGCGCGCCTTGGCGAACCGTGCGGCATTCTCCAGCAGGTTGCCCACCGTCTCCTCTACGTCCTGCTGTTCCATGGCAAAGGCCAGGCCCGGTGCGACGTCGAGGGTGAAATCGATCTGCGGATTGAGCCGTCGCATCACCCGAACCAGCCGCTCCAGCACAGGCTCCGCCTCGCAGCGCGCTAGCACGGAATCGCGCTGGGCGGCGATACGCGCGCGGTTGAGATAGCTCGTCACCTGGGCCTGCATGGCTTCCGCCTGACTGCTCACCACGTCGGCTTGCGCCTTGTCGAGGTTGCGCGCCTCGTTGAGCAGCACGGCGATCGGCGTCTTCAGCGAATGGGCGAGATTGCCGACCTGCATGCGGGCCCGCTCGACGATGCGGCGATTGCTTTCGATCAACGCATTGATCTCGTTGGCAAGCGGCTGGATCTCGCGCGGATAGTCACCCTCGATCCGCTCGGCTTCGCCGCCGCGGATCTTTTCCAGCGCGCGGCGCGCACGGTCGAGCGGTTTGAGGCCGATCAGAATGGCAAGACCGTTGACGACGAGCCCGCCGAAGCCGAACAGCGCGAGCCCGACATAGAGACGCGTCGAGAAGAAACCGATCTCCTCTTCCACCACGTCGAGATTGCCGGACACGCGAAAGCGCGCCGCCCGGTCGCCGCCATCGAGCACGACCTCGGTCTCCGCGACCAGGATCTTGTTCCCGACCGCATCGACCATCGGATAGAACCGCTCGTAATGCTCATCGAAGGGAAACTGTTCGAGACTCGGCACCGCAAGTTCGGCCATGCCGAGCGAGGTGGAGGCAAGCGGGGCTGCGGCGAAATTGCCGAGCGGCTCGACCAGCCAGTACCAGCCGGTTTCCGGCTGGGAAAAGCGAAGGTCGCCGAGCTCCGGACTGCCCTGAAGACTGTCGCCGTCGCCGATCGAAACGGAGTTGATGACGTTGTAGAGCTGGGCGCGCAGAAGATTGTTGAAGCCGCGCTCCACACCCTGGCGGTAGAAGGCGGAGATCACCAGCGCGATGGTGATAAGCGAGACCGCCGACCACAGCGTGGCCATGAGCAGCACGCGGACGGTCAGCGACCGGGAGACGGGGATCATTTCGCCTCTTGCGGGGCTTGAATACGGTAGCCGAGGCCGCGCACGGTCTCGATCATGTCGGTGCCGATCTTCTTGCGCAACCGTCCGACGAAAACCTCGATCGTATTGCTGTCGCGGTCAAAGTCCTGGTCGTAGAGGTGCTCGACCAGCTCGGTCCGCGACACGACCTCGCCCATGTGGTGCATGAGATAGGAGAGGAGACGGTATTCGTGCGATGTGAGTTTCATCGCCTTTCCATCGACGCTCGCCTTCGAACTCTTGGTGTCGAGGCGAACCGGGCCGCAGACGATCTCGGACGAAGCGTGCCCCGCGGCGCGGCGGATCAACGCCCGGATGCGGGCCAGCACTTCCTCGAGATGAAACGGCTTGGCGACATAGTCGTCGGCGCCGGCGTCGATGCCGGCGACCTTGTCGCTCCAGCGGTCGCGCGCCGTCAGCAGCAGAACCGGCATGATGCGCCCGGCGGCCCGCCATTTCTCCAGAACGGTGATGCCGTCCATTTCCGGCAGGCCGATGTCGAGGATCACGGCGTCGTAGGGCTCCGTGTCACCAAGGAAATGCCCCTCCTCACCGTCGAAGGCCTTGTCGACGACATAACCGGCCTCCTGTAGAGCCTCGACCAGCTGCCGGTTCAGGTTGACATCGTCCTCGACGACCAGAATGCGCATCTATCCCGCCCCTCTTCTTGCGTCACGCGCCACGGCTGCGGCGGAGATTACTTGGAAACCCGCATAGTCACCTTGCGCGGACGTTCGTTGCCGTTGCCCGGAATCAGGACCGTGATGACGCATTCATTGCCGGATTGACGCACCGAGAGCAACTGCCCTCCGACATCCTCGACAACACGATAGGCGGCACTGCGGCAATCGACACCACCGTCGCTCTGCACAAGCACGAGCGGAGCGTTCACGGCATCGACGCCCACGCCGTCCAGGACAGGCGAGGCCGCCATTCCGACCGCGAGGCCTGCGATGATCATGATGGATGACATTGCTTTTTCTTCCGCACCACTGCTTACTATTACTCTCTATCTACCGCATGCCTTCTGAATGGCAAATGAATGCCCGGATCAATTGCGGCCGCCGCCTAGATCGATCGGCCCACGCGCCATGACGCGTCCGTAGATCGCCAGAACGCCCCCGAACGCACCGGCGAAGCTCGCCAAAGCATCGGCGAGGTTGGCTTGTTCGGCAAGCCCCATTTCGACACCTGCATGTCGCAAAAGCGGCGCCGCCATCGCAATCAGCGCCCCCCACACGGTTTTCGACTGATACCATTGCTTCATGTCGAGCATGGCTCGCTCCTTTCAAGGGTTGATGTGAATTGATTGGTGGTTGTTGATTGATCTGGCCGCATGGTCCGGCGAAACGCCGCCGCGCCAGCTCGGCCCGCCCCTTTTCGCCTCCCAAAGGCCAATATTGCCGGCAGACGGCTGACGGATGGGCGCCGGAGAGGATTCGGGTCCGCGACGGCCGTACTTCACGTCACCGCGATTTCAGCCTCGGCCGCGATCCCTTCCGCGACCCGCCCGAGCTGGCGAACCCGCAGCCGGATACGCGTCTGCATCCCGCCGAAATCCACCATTTCATAAGCCTGCGCATAGACGAATCGCGCTTCCGCGACCTCGCTCACCCGCCGCACCTCGGTTTCATCGAGGATTTCCACCCGATAGGCCTCGTATGCCTCATCGAGCGGCACCTCGGCCGGTAGCCAGCTGTCGGCATCGACACGGGATCTGCGGATCCAGCCGAAGACGATATCGCCCGCCGCATCACGCCGCGCCGAAAGATGCACCGGCTGGAGTGGTATCTCGGCCCGCAAGCCGCCGGCAAAGACGCCAAGTTCCGCCGGGGATGCCGACATGCCGAGCCGCTCGGCGATATAGGCGAGCGAAAGCCCCGCCTCCCCGGCACTCAGGCCGAGCGGCCTCACCGCCTCGTCGAGCAGTACGGCCATGGCGCCCGCTTGCGCCCCGGCGAGCATCGCATCCTCGGTCCCGCCAAGGCCCCGCAGCAGGGGCGCTAGCCGCCAGCGGCCGGACGAGATCTCCTCCGCCTCGGCAAAGCCGATCACCTCCCAGGCGCCGTTTGCCGCACGTACCGCCAGCCTGTTTGCGCCGTCCAGCGCCGCAAGCCGGCTTACCGAGGAAAAGCTGCCGAAAGAAAGCTCCACCTCCAGCCCTTGTGACCGGTCAAATCGGCCCGAGACGCCATTCCCAAGGGCCAGTGCCAGACGCCCCAGAGTCGCCGGTCGCTCCAGCGCCACGCGCGGGCGAAAGCCCTCGTTCTCGGCGGACGATGAGATCAGCATGCGCCGCCACGGCCGGGTCAGCCCGGCCGCGCTGGCGAAATCCGTTGCCCCACCGGGCGCATAACGCGGCAGATCCATCAGCTGGATGACCGGATCGAAGCCGATCGCCGCCGGTCTCGCCGGCGTGCGTCCCGTTCCCTCGCTGACCGGCGTTGTCGACACCGCCCCCGCCACCTCGCGCAGGCTCAGCCGCCGCGCCAACCCGTCGTCGATCTCGCCGACCAGAAACCGGCCTTCCGGCCCATCTGTGAGCCGCAGCACGTCGCCCGGCTGAATCGAGATCTCCCCCGGCCCGAGCGAGAATTCCAGTCGGCGCCGGCCGATGCGATGGTCGCGCAGCATGCCTTCGGCGAGCGCCAGCGCCGTTTCGCCTGCCAGGACCGCCATCAAATCGCGCGCCAATTGCCGCTGTGTCGCCGCCTCGACCCGGCGTGATCTGGCGCTCGCCTCTTCGTAATCGCCGGCCGGATCGTAATAGGTCAACGAGGCCTCGGCGGCGAAATCGCTGTCATGGCCGCGCGTTTCGCGCCACAGCGGTTCGTCCTTCAGGTCGGCGAGAACCGGAACGTCCAGCGCTGGCAGGCTCGCCGCCCCGCGCGAACGAAAGCGAAGCTTTGCGCCATCCTCGATGATGTCGATCAGGAAGCTCTCCGCCAGCGGCTCGATCAGACTACGCGCCGAGGCAAGATCGCCCTGCACATAGCCGGTCAGATCGCCGCTCACCTGCGAGACATCGAAGTCGATAAAGCCGTGATCGGACAGCAGGGCCGCCAGCACATCCGCCAGTGTACCAGTGCCCAGTCGCCCGTTCAGCCAATGGCCGGTGCGCCAGTTCGTGCCGTCGGCCCAGAGATCTACATCCTGCGGAAAGGCCGGCTGCGGTCGTGCGTCCCAGGTCCACAGGAAGACATGCGCCGGATCGACCATGCCGTCCTGCCAATGTCCGAGGTGCGTTTCGAGGAAGCGTCGCTGCTGGCTGTCGGAGCGTGCTCCGCTGGAGAAATAGGGCAGCGCGTTTTCCGCCGATTTGGGATCGCCAAAGACATTCGGCTGGTTCGCCCCCTTGTCGATCGCCGCGCAGCCGAGTTCGGTGAACCAGACCGGCTTCATCCCCGGTGTCCAGGCACTCGGCACCGCCTTCTCCACGCCGCCTGCCCGGTCGAAGTGCGGATTGCCCCACCAACCTTCCATGTCCTTGAAACGAAACACCCAGGGCTTGCCCGCCAGCCCATCGGTGATCGGCGAGCGAATACGCGCCGCCCGATGCGTCTCGCTTGCGTAATACCAGTCATATCCCTCGCCGGCCGTGATCTGGCGCGCCATGGCTTGACCGTCGTCGGCGAGGCGAAACCCGTCAGGATTGGCTCCCTCGAGATCGGCGTCGCGCCAGTCGGACAGCGGCATGTAATTGTCGATACCGACCGCATTGATCGCCGGATGCGCCCAGAGCGGGTCCAGATGGAAGAAGACATCGCCCGAGCCATCCGCCGGATGGTGCCCGAAGTATTCGCTCCAGTCGGCCCCATAGGTGATCTTCGTTGTGGAACCGAGGATGGCACGCACGTCGGTCGCAAGATCGGCCAGCGCCGTGACGAAGGGAAAGCCGTCGCCTTCATCGCGCAGCGTCGTCAGCCCGCGCAGTTCCGAACCGATCAGGAAGCCGTCGACCCCGCCCGCCGCCTGCGCCAGCAGCGCATAGTGCAGCACCATGCGGCGATAGCCCGTCTCTGCTCCGCCGAAGCTGACCGTCGTTCCCGACACCGTAAACTCGCTCGCCTCCGCCGAACCGCAGAAGGCCGCGATCATCGCCGGGATCGCCGCAGTGCGATCCGGCGAGCCCGGCCGTCCCGGCGCCGGGTGACAGGTGATCCGCCCGCGCCACGGATAGGCCGCCTGTTCGGCCCCGCCGTAAGGATCGGCAAGTCCGTTGCCCTGAGGAATATCCATCATCACGAAAGGATAGAGCGTCACTTTGAGGCCGCGCGCCTTGAGATCGGCGATCGCCTCGACCACGCTTCGATCGTCCGGTGTGCCGCCATAGGCCGGACCGCCATCGTGGCAGCTGACCAGATAGGCCGCATCGCGCGTCACGCCCGAGACCCGCCAACTGCGGCTCTCACGCGTCCGGCTTTCCACCTCGACGCCCGGCACCACCCGGCACTCGCCGGCCCGCAGGTCCGTGCCGAACCACGAGACCACCAGCGCGACGTTTTCCAGATTGGGGCAAAGCGCCTGCAATTCGTCGATCGACGCCTGCCAGTCGGTGTGCGCCACAAGTGTGTTGCGGTTGATGATGCGCGAGGCCCCGTCGCCCGTCCTTTCCTTGACCTGCACGGTCGCATAGCCATGCTCGGTCGAGCCGGGAATGACGGTCACGGCCCGAACCATGTTCTCCAGCGCGCCGACCGGCCGGATCACCTCGAACTGCAACAGCGGAATGCGATTACCGAAATCGTCGAGCGGCAGGTGCTCGAACACCACATAGGAAAGGCCGCGATAGGCCGGCGCCCTGCCCGTCCCCTGTTTCGCCTCGATCAGCGGATCGGGCAATTGGTCCTCGCTTCCAGGATAGAAGCGCATCTCGATCTCGGTCAGGTCGATCTCCTGACCATCGGCCCAGACCCGGCGCACCGCCGCCACCTTCCCCTCGCAAAGCCCGATCGCCAGATTGGCGAAGTAACGATAGGTCTTGACCCTTGTGCCCGTCGCCTTGGCGCCTGCCCGTTCGGTCGTCACCTCCTCCTCGAAGCGAGTCGCCCAGATCAGCGTGCCGCCAAGCCTTGCCGTGCCATAGAGGCGCGGGATCGCCGTGCCTTCCGCCGCCCCCGGCAGACGCGCCGCCGAAAGATGCGATCCGGTGACAGTTGTCCCGCCGATCAGCGCGCGGTCGACCATATTGCCGGCCAGCGCCCCCGCCGCCCGACCGATCACCGCGCCAAGCGGCCCGAAGACAGAGCCAAGCGCTGCACCCGCCGCCTGGAAGAGGATTGTCGCCATGGGCTCGCCTCCGGCACCCGCATGGATGCTCGCCTGGATTGGGAAGAAGTGAGGTTGTTCAACAACAGACGCGGAATACGCTGCGTCGGCGCAAGCGGGTTCGCCGCATATCCGTTCGACGGTCGCCTGCGGTCAAATCTCCGGGAACCGGTAGATTCCGGCAATCCGTCTGCTCCAGGCCGGCACTAGGGCCGAACGGATCACCGCCGCTTGTTCATAGGCATGGATGAAGGCGTCCGGCGCGGCGAGAATGCCGGCATGCTTGGCGGCGAACTGCTGGCGGAAGCGGAAGATCACAAGATCGCCCGGCAGCGCCTCCCCGAGATGCTGCACCGCCGCACAATGCCGGCCCGCCGCCTCCAGCAAACGCTCTTTGCCGGAGCGCTCGGCCCAGTCCGGCGCATAGGGCGCCACAGGCTCCGGCTCCACGCCATAGATCTCGCGCCAGATCCCACGCACCAGCCCCAGGCAATCGCAACCGACTCCCCTGGTCGAGGCCTGATGGCGGTAGGGCGTACCGATCCAGGTCTCGGCGATCGCGACAACCCGTGCTGCGATAACGGACATGGTGCTTCCTTGGGGGAGTTTGGACTAGCGGAAAATCGTGACGGCGCACCGACGCCATCACGTCACTCGAACAAAGGTGCCCCGTCATGCGTGCTCTCGCCCTTCACGTAGGAATAGGCGAAATCGCTGCCCGGCATATGCGGAAAGCCGCGAAAATTGACGGCATTGGCAAAGCGCTCGCGGCAGGTCGAAAAGCCCTTGTCGCAACCGACCGTCACCGTCACCCCGTCGCCCACAGCAGGCGGACTTTCCAGTGGCAGCCAGAGCGTCAGCCGCGTAGCCCCGGAAACCGCCGCATTGCCGTCGATCTCCACCGTCAGCCCTTGATTGGCGCCAGTGTCGAACCGCAGCGTACCGAGCCGGAAATGCCCGTCCTCGAAACCGTCAAGCCCGGAAACCAGAATCCGATCCCGGCCTTCGAGAGCGGCCACCGTCCCCGTCGCCCGCCGTCCGGAAGCCGATAGATCCACCCGACAGCGACCGTCACCGAGGCTCGCGTCGCAGCGCCGGCCAAAAACCCGGCCCTGCTCCTGCGACAATCGATGGGCAAAACTGCGCAGCTCGGCGTTAAAGGCCCCGCCGGCGCGCGACACTTCGCCGATCTCCTGCACCTTGAGCAGCAGATGCTGGCCCTCAGGGTCCTGCCAGTTGACGGAAAAGACCTCGACCCGCGCTCCGTCATAGCGACCGGCGGCGAGATCCTCCTCCCGGATCGCCTCGCTGGAAAATCCACCGGTGACTTCGGCGCCCGGCGCCGCCATGCCGTTGGCCTCGCGGGCCTCGGTCCCGGCAAAACCGCTCGCGGCGAGAAAATCCGTGCCGGCGAAGGCAAGGTTGCGATCGTGCTCGGTGAAGCCCATCATCTGCCCGTCCCGCCGCGTCACCCGCCAGGCGCGGCACAGCGTGGTGGCGTCGCCGGACAGATGTGCGGCGAGCGCACTGGCGATCTCTCTCATGGCAGTATCTCCGTCAGCGGAATGGCGGGAATGCGCCCGGCCTTGAAAGCCTCGACATTGACGTCGATGCGGTCAGTGTCGAAACGCACCGGCACGTCAAAGGCAAAGCCGGCCTGCACCAGCGCCCCGACAGAGGGAATATATTCCCCTCCAAAGGTGATGATCCCCGTCGTCGCATCGCAGGTAAACCCCGTCTCCGGCAGTTCCACGCCGTCCACGGCCAGCCGCACCGTCCCGGCCACCGGCTTGACGATCTCCCGCCGCCATTCGCCGCCCGCATCGCCATAGGTTTTCACCAGCGTAAAACGCGCGGTCTCGCCATCGCCCATGCCGATCGTCTGATCGAAGGGTGTCACCGCCTCGCCCGGTTCGCCGGATGTGCCGTCCAGCGGGTCGCGAAAGCGAAAGCCGTGGAGCTGCCCACCGCGCGCCTCGAAGAAGGCCACCACGGCATAGAGATCGGCAAGCGAACGCAGACCGGAGCCTGCGTCATAGACCCGGCGCGAGTTGCGCCATCGGGCATTGCGCGCCTCACGCCCGTTGGTCAGATCGACGATGTCGGTGCGCCGCGTCGGCCCGCCGCTCGTCGACAGCGACAGGCGCAGCGGAAAGCGCACCTCGTGAAAACCACTGCTCATGGCTTGCTCCTCGTCTGGACGGCACCGGGATGGCCGGCGACCTGCCTAGAGATGCCGCCGCCCGCGCCCGACGCTACGCGCCAGCATGGCGGTGATCTGCCCCTCGCTACGGGCAAAGCTTGCCGCGTCGCTGGCCGTCACATGGAAATTGATCTGGGTCGTGCCAGAACCGCTGCTTGCCACGCCGAGCGATCCGTCCGAGCTGCGCTTCAAGGGAACGATGGCCTCGGCGCCCGCCTCGCCCATCAGGCCAAGGTCCGCCCTCCAGCGGAAAATAGGTCGGCGCCGACACCACGCCCCCAGCGGCAAAGGGTGTCACCCGCCCCGGTATGCCGCCTGCGGCAAACGGCATGATCGCGCCAAATCCTGTCGTGAGCCCGGAAATCAAGCCGGTCATGGCATTGCCCAGCAGCCTCTCAAGCGGCTTCAGGCCGGCCGACAGCGCAAGATCGGCAAGCCGCGTGCCGACCGATTTCAGCGTATCCTCCAGCCCCTTGCCCCCGGCGGTCGCCCCCTTCAGCGCCGAGGTCAGCGCCGCGCCAAAACTCCGCGACCGCGCCTCCAGATCGTCCAGCACCTTGAGCGCCTCTGCCGCATCGAGGTCGAGCGAAAGCGCAAGTGTGTCCTCACCCGTCATGGAAACTACCTCCCTGAACGTGAAAGCGTCATCTCGGACGCCGGAAGCCGTGGCGTCGGCCCTCGCCGCCGCCTGATCCTCATATGGGCGCGGGATCACGGAGCGGTTGAAAGCCTCGCGCCCTCACTTGATCCATCGGGATAGGCTGACATCAACCTCTCGAGCCCCTCGCGCTTCAACCTCTCCCCACGCCTGGCAAGACCGCCCGCCATCGCGGTGAATTCGGCAAGGCTCAGCCCCCAGAACACCGTTGGATCAAGCCGCAGACGGCAAAGCCCGGCATCGAGCACCGCCTCCCAGGGGAAGGCGCGCACCCCGCCGCCTTTGCCGCCTGCGGCCCTCAGGGGTCCGGAGAGCCTTCCCCCTTCTGTTGTCCGTCACCCGGTGCGAAGGTCACGACCAGCAGGTCGCGGACCACGGCCGCCGCCCCGGCCAATCCGCCCTCCACCGCCATGTCGGCCAGATCCTCGTCGCTTAACCGGTTGCCGCCGCCCCTCAAGCCGGCGCCAAGAATGCGTGTGAGATCAACCGCCTTCAGCCGGCCGGAGGCGAAGCGCGCGCCGAGATCGGCAAGGCTGTCGACCCCGAAGGACGTCTCCAGTTCGGCCAGCGCCCCAAGCGTCAGGCACAGGATCCGCCGATGTCCGTCGATCATCGCCTCCACCTCGCCGCGCCGGCGGTTGGCTCGTCCGACGCCGACAAGGCTCTCGCCCGCGCTCCGCATCACAGGACACCGAAGGCGAGCGCGCCGGCCGATTCCAGCGCCAGTTCGAAGGTGAGTTCGCCGTCATGGGATCCGGCATATTCAAGCGCCGTCACCTGAAACGGCCCGCTCACCGTACCGAAATCCGGAATCACCACCTGCCACGACAGGACCTCGCCGGCGAAGAAGACGCCGCGGACCAGCGCATCGGAGGCTTGATCCTTGAACAGGCCCGCGCCCGACAGGGAGGCGCGCTGCACGCCCGCCCCGCCCAGAAGCTCGCGCCAGCGCCCGGCGCTTTCCGCATCGGTCACGTCGACGGTCTGCGCATTGAAGGCGAGCCGCTTGGTCCGCAGTCCCGCCACGGTCGCATAATCCGCACCGTCATGGACCTTCAACAGCAGGTCCTTGCCCCTCTGTGCCGTCATCTGGAAATCCTCTCGATCCGTGAAAAATCCTATCTGTCAGGGTGCGGCTGACGATGGCCCATGCCCCGCACGCCCCCCTGCCCGCCCCTCACGGGTCCGCCGTCGGCAAGCCCCACGCGCTGCGACAGCGCGTCCTGGGCTCAAGGCAATTGCCGGGCGTCGCCCTGTCACTCCACCGTCAACTCCACCACCGCGCGAAACGCCATCTCGGCGGCGAAGAATCCGGTCTTGACCTCACGCCGGCTCACCGTCCGGCGATGGCGCAGCGACACCAGCACGGCCCCTGCAAGCATCGGCGGCGCATCGCCCAGCACGACACGCGCCTTGGCGGCGATCGCCTCGGCCTCGCGCCGGCTGGTCGCCGACCAGGCCTCCAGCGTCATCAGGATCTCGACACCGGCCTCGCTCGCCGTCGAATAGTCGCGCGTCTCCACCGTGCCCAGCACCAGGGCCGGCAGATCGAGCCGGTCGGCCCGCCGGTCGCGCAGACCGCTTGCGCCGACCAGCGCGACGAGCCCGGCATCGGCGGAAAGCCTTGCCTGGACCGCCGCCAGAAATTCGTTCACCGGACTGGTCATCGCGCCTGTCCTCCTCTTCCATGAAGGCCGTTCGCCCCGCGCAGGTCTTGACCCGCCGCATCGTTCGGCCATTGCGCCTCTGTCTGCGTCAGAGCCTCATGCGTCCCGGCATCCGGTATCCCGTCCGTTGCGGTCTCCATCGCCCGGATCTGCGCCACCTGCCGCGCCAGGCTTCCGGCCAGCGCCCGCCGCAGGGCGATCCCGAGATCCGCCCCCGTGTGTGCCAGCGACATACGGATCGCGGCCCTCATTGCGCCTCCTCCCGACAGCGGCAGAGTAGAAAACGCCCGGTTTCGTCGGGATCGCGCGCGCTTTCGATGACGAAACGCCGTGTGCCCTTGCCCAGCCGCATGCCGGCCGCGATGTCCGCACGAGAATGCAGCCAGACTTGATGGGTGATCGTCACGCGCCCCGCGCCGGCCATGTCCTCGACGCTGGCGGAAAGCGGCTCGATCCTTGCCCAGAGGCTCGTCACGACCTCATGGCCGATGGTGGCGCCACCCTGCCCGTCAGCGGTCTCGACCGGTTTTTCCAACACCAGCCGGGCGCTGAACTGTCCGGGATCGAAGTCTATGAGGCCCATGGTCAAAGCCCCCGTCGGCAAAAAGGCGCGATCAGCCGCTCGTAGCCGGGCGGGATCGCCGCCGGCTGGCTGTCGAGCGCGATCGCCCCGCGCACGGCAAACATCACCGCCACATGCAGCAGCATCGCCCGTTTCAGCGTGTCGGGCACATCCGCGCCGCTTGCGCCATAGCCTGCGGTGAAATCGATCTCGATGCCGTTCAGTTCCCGCCCTAGCGCCGGCGGATCGCGCAGCCACAGCCGCGCCGGTCGGGCCTCCCCGTCCAGCAGATGATCGGTGAGCGAAACAGCGGCCGGATCACCCTCGCCATCATAGACGATGACGCCCGTCACCTCGCGCACCGGCCCACGTACGATCTGGATCACGCCGTCCCTTGGCCAGTCGTCGAGGCAGAGCCGAAACCCTTGCGTGATCAGCGCCAGCCCCGTCTCGCGTTCGATATGTTCGCGCGCAACCGTGACAAGCGCGGCGATCAGCGCGTCTTCGTCTGCGCCATCGACGCGCAGATGCGCCTTGGCCTCGACAAGCGTCAGCGGCTCCGCCGCGGGCGGAATGGTCTGGATATAGGTCATGGAAACGGGTCCTCGGCTTTCGGGCGGAATGCGCCGCGCGTCATCTCATCCCCAAACGGGGGAGAATGGGATTTCGGCGACTGGGGCCAGTCGCCGGGTGCTGGACACTGCGGAAAAGCGCCGGCCTTTGGCGAGCGGCCCTTTTCCGAAACATCTGCAGATCAACCGGCCGCGAACTTCACCAGCTTGATCGCCTCGAAGTTCTGCACGCCGCCACCGACGCGCTTGGTGGTGTAGAACAGTACATAGGGCTTGGCCGAATAGGGATCGCGCAGCACGCGCACCCCAACCCGGTCGACCACCAGATAGCCCGAGCGGAAGTCACCGAAGGCGATCGCCGTGGCATTGGCGGCAATCGCCGGCATGTCCTCAGCCTCGGCGACCGGAAAGCCGATCAGCGATGCGTTCTCGCCCGGCCTTGCTGGCGGCTGCCAGAGATAATTGCCATCGGCATCCTTGAACTTGCGGATCTCGCCTTGCGTCTTGCGGCTCATGACGAAGCTGGCGTTCTGCCGGTGCCCGGCCTTCAGCGCATAGACCAGATCGACCAGCACGTCGGACGGGCCGGAGGCGGCGAAAGCCCCGGCCACCCCGGTCGCCAGAGTGCCGATCTTGCCCCACTCCCAGGCGTCGTCGGCCACCTGATCATAGGCGAGGAAACCCTTCGGCTTGTTGACCCCGTCGCCCGAGACGAAAGCGGTGCCCTCCTGTTCGGCGAAGGCGATGTCCACTTCGCCGGCGATCCACGCCTCGATGTCGACGGCCGCGTCGTCCAGCAGCGCCTGGCTGGCCGCCGGCATGGCATAGAGTTCCATGGTCGGGAACGACAGTTCGGCAAGCTGCGCCGTCGCCGTCTGCGGTCGCGCCGCCGTCTCGGCCACCCAGCCGGCGGTCATGCCGGCCGGCGACAACGGCTTCTTCAGCACCGAGCCCGAAACCTGCCGCACGGTCGCCAGCGCGCGGATCGGCGAGACGACCGACAGTCTGCGGCCGATCTCCGTGTCGGTCTCGGGCGGCACCAGATAGCCGCCGTCGGCCGGCGTTCCCGCGCTCAACGCCTTGGCCTCCAACTCGCGCAGGCCCGCCTCGTCGCCGCGACGGATATAAGCCTCGAACGCCGCCTTGTGCTCGGCCGTCTCCGGTCCGTCCGCATCGCCGCCGCGCGATAGCGGCGGACGCATCTTCTTCAGCACCAGCTCGTCGAGCACCCGGCCCTGCTCGTCCATTGCCTTGTTGATCCGCTCCATCTTGTCGCGCGTCACCACGTCGGCGGTCAGCTTCTGCTCGATCTCGGAAAGCCGCTGATCGTTGACGTCCTTGAACGCCTCGAAAGCGGTCATGAAATCCTCGAAAGCCACCGTCACGCTGTCCGGCGCCGCCTTGACTTCGGGGGCCACGCGTTCTGCCACGGCGCACGGCTTGATCTGCTGCTTCATCGCTTCGCTCATCTGTCATCCTTTCCTGAAGACATCCATGGCCAACGACCGGGCCGCCTTGCGCATGGCGCGGGCGAGCTCGGTATCCCTGTCGCGGAAAAACCGCGCGTGCTTGACGTTCGAGACCCGTGCGGCCGGCAGCATCGGAAAAGTCACCACCGAGATCTCCCAGAGGTCGGCCTCGAGAATGCGGCGCACGCCGCTCTTCCTTTCGCGCCTCGAGCGCACGGTACGAAAGCCGATCGACAGTCCGTCGAGCGCGCCCGACTTCATCAGCGCATGCACCTCGCGGGCGCGGGCCACCCCCGGCGACAGTTGTCCCTCGACATAGAGCCCCCGGGCGTCCTCGCGGATCACCCGCCACGCGCCGATCGGCTCGGCCGGATCATGCTGGAAGAGCATGCGCACACCCTTGGCGCCGCGCATGGCCAGCGACCGCTCGAACGCCCCCGGCTCGATCGCGTCGCGCCCGAGATCGACCTCGCCGAACAGGCTGGCATAACCCGAAAACGAGCCGTCGCCCTCGACGCCCTTCAGGGTCAGGTTGACGAATTTTTCAGTCAGCGAAACGGGCCCGCGTCGAGCGTGCATGGCAGTCTCCTCGTGATCTTGGATGGTTCTTCGAGCGGCATCGCCGCTCCCTCTTCTCTCCCCGCCGGGGAGAAGGTGACGCCGTGCCCGCAGTGCCCTTACCCGCCCGGCCGCTGGCCGTAGCGGGCGAAGAGGCGGACCAGCAGACCGAGCCCCCACCAGGCCGAAAGGCTCGCCGCCGTCGCCCCGGCCAGCATGATCTCCTGGGGCGACAGATCGGCCGCCACGTCGAGCTTGGCCGCGATCCACAGCCCCGCCGGCCCGCCAAAGATCATGCCGCAGGCGACCCCGGTCAGGAACCGCACCGCCGCCTCGCGCCGACCTTTCGGCAACAGGTAGACGAGCGAGATTGCCGAGCCGGCGATCGCCCCGATCACCCGCGCGCTCCACACGCCCCCGTCATGGCTGAAGTCAGTCATTTGTTAATCTCCCGCCGCTAAAATGCGCGAAGACTGAAAGGCTCCCGATGGACGTCGGCCCCACCTCCCGCCGCCCCACACCGGCCTGCGGGAGGCCCAGAAAGCCCCCCGGACAGCTTCGCGTGGCGCTTTAAGTGCAGGGCATTTTCCGAGTCGATTGAATCCCTTGGCCGAGATGTCTGAGACTTTGAGTCCGCGACATCAGGTGCCACTTCAACCGGTTCATCTTCCGATTCAGGTTGAAGTGCGCCCTTCCGGTTGCCCCTCCCCTTCTGCCCTTGTCGCAGGACCAAGCCGCAAGCTCTCAATAGCCCACGGCCTGCCGCTTCTCCTCCTCGGTGAGAAAGTCCGCGGCCCCCAGCCTTGCCCAGAGCGCGTCGCGCTCGGCCGCCAGCCCCGCCACCTGGTCGAGGTCCGGCACCAGCCGCAACGGCTCGCCGAACAGCGTGGAGAGGAGGCCGGAGAAGCTCGCTGCCGTCCGGGAGACGAGCGGCAGAACGGTCAGCCGATAGAAGGCCCGGTTGGCCTCCTGGTAGTTGGCGTAGGTATTGTCGCCGGGAATGCCGAGCAGCATGGGCGGCACACCGAAGGCGAGCGCGATGTCGCGGGCCGCGCCATTGCGCGCCTCGACGAAGTCCATGTCCTTGGGCGACAGGCCCATCGATTTCCAGTCGAGCCCGCCCTCGAGCAGCAGCGGCCGCCCGGCCCGCATCGGTCCGGAATAGCCCTCGTCCAGCTCGCTCTTCAGCCGCTCGTACTGGTCGGCGGAAAGGTTGCCGCCCTCCTTCGGCTGATAGACCAGCGCGCCCGAGGGCCGGGCCGAATTGTCGAGCAGCGCCTTGTTCCAGCGCGCTGCGGCATTGTGCAGATCGAGCGCCACTTGAGCCGCCGCCAGCGGCGGAAAACCAATGTGGTCGTCGAGTGGATGGAAAAGCTTCAGATGCAGCAGTCCTTCGCCACCCTCGGCCGGAATCCGCCGCCTCACCGTGCCGGTGCGATAGTCATAGGCCTGCGGCCAGCCGTCGGCGCCGGCCACCACCGAGACGCGGTCGGGCCGCAGCAGATGCAGTTCGGCCGGCCGGATGCCGATCGCCAGCGCCTCGACATAGCTGTTGCCGGACAGCAGCAGGTGGCCGTAGAGCGCCTCGAAGAAATCCGCCCCGCCCATGTGGGCATTCGGCCGTCCGACCAGCGCCAGCGCCGCATGGCCTTCGACCTCCTGTCCGTCGCGATAGGCAAGCCATGGGATGGCCGCGGCCGCCTCCGCCACCAGCCGCACCGTGCGGTGGGCCACCGGGTTCTTCATGAAGCCCTCGCGCGACAGCGTCGGATAGGACCTGCCGGACCAGCGCGCCTCGCCCTCGCCTGCCACCAGCGAAAACCCCTGGGACCCGCTCGCCTTGGTTTCGGACATGGCGCTTCTTTCCGCCGGGAGAGCCCACGGCAGACGGAACGGCAATTTCATCGGATCCATCCTGTTGCTGTTGATCGAGAAGACGGCAAACCGCGCCGGTGCCGCGTCGCCTAGCTCAGCGCCGCCAGAAAGGCCCGCCCGTAACCCGCCACCAGTGCGGCCCGGTCGCGACCGTTGACGATGCGCCGCGCGCCGGTCCAGTCGGGGCTTTCCCCGCCAAACGCATCAGCCAGCCTGACCCCGCTGAACAAACCGTCGCGCATGCCGACGATCAGAACCTTGACCGCCACGTCGAGCTTGAGCGCCCGGCCGGGGTCGCCGACAAGGTCGACCCCGATCGCTTCGGAGAGCTTTTGGTAATTGCGCTTGTGGGTGATCTGCACCAGCCCCCGGCCGAACCAGCTCTTGCCCTCGGCATCCACTCGCCAATAGGGTCGGCGCACCTGCGGCAGCAGCCCGGCGGCATAGGCCCGGTCGAGCCGGGCGATGGTCGTCCCGTCGGAGGCCGCGAAGGTCTCGCGCACCGGCTGCATCCGCCCGCCGGTCTCGTGAAACGCGGTCGCCAGGCAATAGGCCAGACGGCATGGATCGTCCACGTCGCCGAGCGCCCGCCAGCCGGCGACGAGCGCCTTCATGCCGGAGACCTGCGCCGCCGTCAGCCGACCGGAAAACAGGTCGCGGCGGACCGATTTGAAGAATCGCTGCTCGTCGAATGCCATCTCGCTCTCCCGTGTCGAAAGTGCTGTTTTCCGCCCGGCCGTGGCCCTCGACCTGACCCGGAGCCGTTCGTCCGGCCCGGCGGTTAACCACCGCCGAAAATTTCCTGGGTGTTTAAATCGTTTGAAGGAATTTCAATCGTTTAGAGGGGCAGGCGCCCATATTTACAAAGATTTAACACTGTGGAACTTTCCGCCGCATTGGAAGTTTCATCCCCCACACGAACGCCGTGAGGAGTAGAGAGATGCAAGTGAACAGCACGACCCAGACCAAGGCCCCGGCCGCGACCATTCCGGCCCATGTGCTTGAGCGCCTCGAAAACGAATGGCGCCAGATGCGTCTGGCCGGCCCGCAGCCGGTCGCTGCCACGGCCAAGTAAGCGGCTTTCGGCCCCTGTGATCGCGCCGGCGCCTTCGAGCGCCGGTTTCTTTTTGCCGCCGCGTGCGGCCTCCCGGCATGGCGACCTGATCCTCACACGCCTCTGATCCGCGGCTCACTCCCCTCCTTCAGCAGCAACACCGTCAGCGCCCAGACCAGCGCGTCCAGCCGGTCCGGCGAGCGCCCCGAAGACAGCCCGTCAGGGCCGAAGTCGCACATCTGGTCTTCCAGTTCGACGAAGCGGCCGGCATGCACCACCCGGCCCTGTTCGTAGAGGGCCGCAACCGGCTCGGCCCGCAGGAACTTGCCGCGCGTCGCCCGTACCATGGTCACCGGCAGGTTGGCCTCGACGCTTTTCAAGGTCGCCGCCACCATGTCGCCGCCCTGGTTGACTTCCGCCACCACCCGGTCCGCCTCGAAGCGACGATAGGCGGCGGCCACCGCGCGGGCCCAGTCGGCCGGACTTCGGCCCTCGACCGAGCAATCGGCCAGCACCGCCGCTCGCCCGTTGTCCATCAGCCCGGCCACGACGATGCCGCAAACCGAGGCGGCACCGCTTCCGGCCGGCGGATCGACCGCGACGACGATCCGGCCGAGCGGCTCGCTCAGCCGCACGGTCAGCGCCTCCAGCCGGTCGCGCCGCCACAGGGCGTCCTCGCGATCCTCGACCAGCTCGCCGCCGAGTTCCTGCCGTCCAAGCCGGGTCCCGCCATAACGACGCTCCAGCGCGGCGAGAAACCCCGGCGCCAGGTGATCCGCATTGTCGGCGGTCGAAAGCCGCGACATCCGCGTCTCCGGATCGCGGATCAGCCGCTTCAACAGCGGCACGGCGCGCGGGGTGGTGGTGATCAGCTGGCGCGGCCGCGCCCCCAGCCTCAGCCCGAACTGCAACATGTCGAAGGTCTCCTCGGCATGTTTCCATTTGGCCAGTTCGTCGCACCAGGCATAATGGAACTGCGGCCCGCGCAGGCTTTCCGGATCCTCCGAGGAGAAGATCTGCGCCATCGCCCCGTTCGGCCAGACGATCCGGCGCCGCGAAATCTCCACCTCCGGCCGCATCCGCCGGGCGATCCGGGCAATGCCGGAGGCCCCGTCGATCATCACCTCGCGGGCGTCGCCCAGCGTCTCGGCGATCAGCGCGATGCGCAGACCCGTGCGCGGCCCGGCGGCAAGCGCCAGTCCATGCACCCATTCGGCGCCGGCCCGCGTCTTGCCCGATCCACGCCCGCCCATGATCAGCCAGGTCGCCCAGTCTCCCTTGGGTGGCTGTTGCTCGGCTCGACCCGCGAGTTCCCAGTCCCGCCCGACCCGCCGGCAGCCCAGGATCCCGCGTGCCAAAAGCAGCGCGTCCAGATCGGCTTCGGCTGAAGAGCGGGCCCGTTCCTCCGCCTCCGTGTCCGTCCCATCCGGCGGCCCATTGTCGTCCGGCCCGGCCGGTCCGTGAGCCTCGCTCCGTTCGGCCCACGGCTGGCTTTGCCCGTCGCGCCCAGCCGGCGGGCCTTCGCCCTCTGCCGGCACTGGCGGACGTGGTTCGTCCAAAGAACGCGGCGTCGAACGCTCCTCGGCATCAGCGGCTTGCGCGCCGGACACTACCTCGCTGGAGCCGCTATCGCCAAGGGCGACGTTCGCCACGGGCCGGCCTGTCATGTCGCCGATCAGCCTCCAGACCGATCCCATCGCGTTGCTGCGTTCCCGGCCAATCCGCTCCATTCCACCCCGCATACCGTCGAGGATTCCGGTCGCCTGTCTGGCACCACTCTCGGCGGTCGCCTTCTCAACCGCTTCCCATGCCCGGCGGTGCTGGCGGTTCAGGCTCGCCGCCGATGCAGTCCATGGCGCCGCCATCGGCGCCTCCCACCGCGCCACCGGCGACAAGCCCTTCGCCATCGGCCCGCCAGGCTTCGAACCGGGCTTTGGCCCGTGATTCCGCCTGTGCTTCGATGATCCGCAGGAGTTCGGCCTTGATCGCTTCATCGTCCTCGCCTTCGCCGCTCGAAAGGGCTGCGTCCTCGCGGTCTCGCGCCAGCTGGCGTTGCAGGCTGTCGATCTTTTCCAGCGTCCGCACGATCAGCGCGATCGCGTCGGTCGCCGCCTTGGCATCGGCCCGCGCCGCCTTCGCCGCCGCCTCGTCCACGCCACTTGCGCCAGCCTCGTCCAACGTATCGCTATCGCCCTCGGCGGTTCCGGACAGGATCGCCACGGCCGCCGCGCGCAACTGGCGAAACAGCTCGAACTGCTCGCGCATCTCCTGGGTCAGGTCGTCGAGCAGAGCCGCCAGCCGATCGACCGGCGACAGCGGCTGCGCCGACTTCATCTCCAGCACGGCAGCGCCCGCCGCCCGCGCGCATTCGGCCAAAGGCCACGCCTTTCCGCCGCGCCCGAGGCCAAGCAGCCCCAGGTCGCTATCAACCCTGTCGTCCATGATGATGTCTCCGTGTCGAGGCGCCGGCAGCCGAAGATGGCCGAGACCAGACGCCCAACAAAAAAGC